>NZ_AUWR01000023.1 GCF_000455125.1 Mycobacterium sp. UM_WGJ | reverse complement strand
GTTCAGTGAGGCTCGACGTCGCCGCGCCCACTGCGTGGTGGAGGCTCTAGCGCCATGACCAGGTGGGCGGCTACGGCCGGGGCCACTGTGCTGGCCGTTGCGTTGAGCGCGTGCGCTCCGGCGGGGACTCCGGCCGCGCAGCACGACACCCCGCCCAACGAGGTGTCCGGCGTGGACATCCCCGCGGGTCGCGTCGATGCCGCGGTCGCCAAACTCGATGGCCTGGCGCAGGAACTGATGACCAGCACGGGAATTCCCGGGCTGGCCGTCGCGGTCGTACATGGCGGTAAAACCCTGTACGCCAAAGGCTTTGGTGTGCGCGATATCCGCAATGGTGATGGACCGGACAATGCGGTCAACGCCGATACGGTGTTCCAGCTGGCTTCGATGTCCAAACCGGTCGGCGCGACCGTGGTGGCGCAGCAGATCAGCGCGGGGACCATCGCCTGGGACACCCCGGTGGTGACGCAACTTCCCTGGTTCGCGCTGTCGGACCCCTACGTCACCGACCACCTCACCATCGCCGATCTGTACGCCCATCGGTCCGGGTTGCCCGATCATGCCGGCGACCGACTCGAAGACCTCGGCTACGACCGCCGGGAAGTGCTGCAGCGGCTCAGACACCTGCCGTTGGCCCCGTTCCGCAACAACTACGACTACACCAACTTCGGGCTGACCGCCGCCGCCGAGGCGGTTGCCACCGCCGCCGGCATGCCCTGGGAGCAGCTGTCGGCCGACGTGCTGTACCGGCCGCTGGGGATGGCCTCGACCAGTTCCCGTTACGCGGACTTTCTCGCCCGGCCCAACCGCGCGCTCACCCACATCAAGACCGACGATGGTTACCAGCCGCGCTACCAACGCAATCCGGACGCCCAGTCACCGGCCGGCGGGGTCAGTTCCTCGGTCAACGACATGGCCCGGTGGCTGACCTTGGTGCTGGCCAACGGCAGCCACAACGGCACCCAGCTCATCGCGTCCGAAGCGTTGCTGCCCGCGATCACGCCGCAGGTGATCAGTGCCCCGGCCGGCGTCGGCACCGCCCGGCCGGGGTTCTACGGCGAGGGCTTCAACGTGTCGATCACCTCATCGGGGCGCACCCAATACGGCCACTCGGGCGCCTTCCTGCTGGGCGCCGCGACCGCGTTCTCGGCACTCCCGTCGCAGGACGTCGGAATCGTCGTGCTGACCAACGCCACCCCGATCGGGGTCCCGGAGACCTTGATCGCCCAATTTCTGGACCTGGTCCAGTACGGCGAGATCCGCGAGAACTGGCCGACGCTGTACCGTCAGGCGCTGGCGCCGATGTCGCAGCCCGAAGGCGCGCTGCTGGGCGCCCGGCCTCCGGCCCATCCGGCTCCCGCCCGGCCGCTGTCGGAATACCTCGGGGAGTACGCCAACCCCTACTGGGGCCCGGCCACCGTCACCGAGGACCAGGGTGCACTCGACGTGACGCTCGGACCGCAGCACCAGCGATTCCGGTTGAGCCACTACGACGGTGATACCTTCACCTTCGCCCTACAGGGCGAGAACGCTCCGGACGGAACGATATCCAAGGCGACCTTCACCAAGGGCGCGGTGGAGCTGGAGTACTTCGATCACGACAAGCTGGGAAGGTTCACCCGTTGACGACCGCGCGAACCGCTGGACTCACTGACGCGGAAGTCGCCGAGCGGGTTTCGCGAGGCCAGACCAACGACATCCCGGCCCGCGCCGCCCGCAGCGTCCGCGAGATCATCCGCGCCAACGTCTTCACCCGGATCAACGCGATCCTGGGTGTGCTGTTGGCCATCGTGCTCACCACCGGCTCACTGATCAACGGGCTGTTTGGATTGCTCATCGTCTTCAACAGCGTCATCGGCATGGTGCAGGAGATCCGGGCCAAACAGACGCTGGACAAGCTGGCCATCATCGGCCAGGCGAAACCGTTGGTGCGCAGGCAGTCCGGGACGCAGCAGCTCCCGCCGGGTCGGGTGGTGCTCGACGACATCATCGAGCTCGGCCCCGGCGACCAGATCGTCGTGGACGGCGAGGTCATGGAGTCCTCCGACTTAGAGGTCGATGAGTCGCTGCTCACCGGTGAAGCCGACCCGATCGGCAAGGATCGCGGCGATCAGGTGATGTCGGGCAGCTTTGTGGTCTCGGGCAGCGGTGCCTACCGGGCCGCCCGGGTGGGTCGCGAGGCGTACGCGGCCAAACTGGCCGAGGAGGCCAGCAAGTTCACCCTGGTGAAGTCCGAACTGCGCAGCGGTATCAACCAGATCCTGAAATTCATCACCTACCTGTTGATCCCGGCCGGACTGCTGATCATCTACACGCAGTTGTTCACCACCGACGCGGGCTGGCGGGCATCGGTACTGGCGATGGTGGGCGCCCTGGTGCCGATGGTTCCCGAGGGCCTGGTGCTGATGACGTCGCTGGCGTTCGCGCTCGGGGTCGTGCGACTGGGCCAGCGGCAGTGCCTGGTGCAGGAACTGCCCGCGATCGAAGGACTGGCCCGCGTGGACGTGGTCTGCGCCGACAAGACCGGCACTCTCACCGAGAACGGGATGCGGGTGTCGGAGATCACCGAACTCGAGGGCGCCGAAGGACTCCCGGTACACCAAGCGCTGGCCGCGCTGGCCGCCGAAGACGCCCGCCCCAATGCCAGTATCCAGGCCATCGCCGAGGCGTTCCCGACATCGCCGGGTTGGACCTCGAGCGCCTGCGCGCCGTTCAAGTCGTCCACCAAATGGAGCGGCGTCTCATTCCCCGAGCACGGGAACTGGGTGATCGGGGCGCCCGACGTGCTGCTCGAACCGTCCTCGGCGGCCGCCGAGCAAGCCGAACGGATCGGGGCGCGCGGCCTGCGTGTCTTGTTGCTGGGGGTCTGCGGCCGGCCCGTCGACCATCCCGAAGCGCCGGGGCCGGTGACTCCGGCGGCGCTGGTGGTGCTGGAGCAGAAGGTGCGGCCGGACGCCCGAGAAACATTGGATTACTTTGCCGCGCAGGAAGTTTCGGTAAAAGTCATCTCTGGCGATAACGCGGTCTCGGTGGGTGCGGTGGCCGCCGAGCTGGGATTGTCCGGAGACGCGATGGACGCCCGCAAGCTACCCGATGAGCCGGACCGACTGGCCGGTGCGCTGGAGGAACACACCGTGTTCGGCCGGGTGCGCCCCGATCAGAAGCGAGCCATGGTGCACGCCTTGCAGGCCCGCAACCACACGGTGGCGATGACCGGCGATGGCGTCAACGATGTGCTGGCGCTCAAGGATGCCGACATCGGTGTCGCGATGGGGGCGGGCAGCTCAGCGGCTCGCTCGGTGGCCCAGATCGTCTTGCTGGACAACAAGTTCGCCACCCTGCCCTACGTGGTGGGGGAGGGGCGTCGGGTGATCGGCAACATCGAGCGGGTGGCGAACCTGTTTTTGACCAAGACGGTGTATTCCGTGCTGCTCGCGCTGCTGGTGGGCCTGGTGGGACTGGCGTCGGCCCTGTTCGGCACCAAACCGTTGCTGTATCCGTTCCAGCCGATCCACGTCACGGTCGCGGCGTGGTTCACCATCGGCATCCCGGCATTCATCCTGTCGCTCGCGCCGAACAATGAGCGGGCGCACCCCGGTTTCGTTCGCCGGGTGATGAGCGGGGCGCTGCCGGCCGGCGTGGTGGTGGGCATCGCCACCTTCGCGTCCTACCTGGTGGCCTACCGCGGCAGCGAAGCCACCGCGGTCCAGCAGATCCAGGCCTCCACCAGCGCGCTGATCACTTTGCTGACCACCGCGGGATGGGTGCTGGCCGTGGTGGCTCGGCCCTATCAATGGTGGCGGCTGCTGTTGGTGATCAGCTGCGGGCTGGCCTACGTGGCGATCTTCGCGATGCCGCTGACCCGGGAGAAGTTCCTGCTGGACCCCTCCAACACGGCACTGACGTTGCTGGCGCTCGGCATCGGCGCGCTCGGCGCAGCCGCCATCGAGGCGCTGTGGTGGGCCCGGGGCGGCATGCTCGGTGAGCGGCCGAAGTTGTGGCGGGGGTCGGCAACGACCACAATGACCCAGCGATAAACCGCGACACTAGGGGAAAGCACGACATGGCCAAGCTCTCCGGATCCATCGACGTTCCGCTGCCTCCCGAAGAGGCCTGGGCGTACGCCTCGGATCTGTCCCGCTACAAAGAGTGGCTGACCATTCACCGGGTATGGCGCAGTGTGCTGCCCGAAACCCTCGACAAGGGCACCACCTTGGAGTCGATCGTCGAGGTCAAGGGCATGCTCAACAAGATCAGCTGGACGATCGTGAACTACAAGCCACCCGCCGGGATGACGCTCAACGGCGACGGTAAGGGCGGGGTCAAGATCAAGTTACTGGCCAAGGTCGCCCCGCAGGGCGATGGCTCCAAGGTCAGTTTCGACGTGCACCTGGGCGGTCCGGCCCTGTTCGGCCCGATCGGCATGCTGGTGGCCGCCGCACTAAAGAGCGACATCAACGAGTCGCTGCGCAAGTTCGTCACGGTTTTCGCGCCGAGTTAATCGGTTGCACGCCGCGCCATCCCGCCGCTACTGTGGCGGGCGTCCCTGCACAGGAGGTCATGGAATGACAGGCATCGTCGGTCTCACGCCGCCGTCCGCGCGCTGATCACCGCCGAGTTGCCGTAGTCCGGTCCCGGTTGTCAGCGCTCCCGCTGACCTTCCCGGAGACCGCATGTCCCTCCCTTTTTATGACGCCCGCGCTGGCGTCACCCTGACCGATGTCGGCTTCACCTGGCCCGACGGCAGTGCCGCGCTGGCCGGCGTCACCGGCTCGTTCGGTATCGGCCGTACCGGCCTGGTGGGCGCCAACGGCACCGGCAAATCCACCCTGCTTCGGCTCATCGTCGGCGAACTGCGGCCGACCACCGGGCACATCACCACGGTCGGGCAGGTGGCCTACCTGCCGCAGCTGCTCACCCTCGATACCGACGCCTCGATCGCCGAGCTGCTCGGTGTCTCCGACCGCCTCGCCGCGCTGCGGGCGATCGAAGGCGGAGACGCCGCCGAGGCCCATTTCGAAGTGGTCGGTGACGACTGGGACATCGAATCCCGCGCCGATGCGGCACTGCGCGACATCGGATTTGGATCGGGCGACCTCGATCGCCGAGTCGCCGAACTGTCCGGCGGGGAGGCCATGCTGGTGGCGTTGACCGGGCTGCGGCTGGCGGCCGCCCCGATCACCCTGCTCGATGAGCCGACCAACAACCTGGACCGCGCCGCGCGCACCGGGTTGGCGCGGCTGGTCGACACATGGCCCGGCTCGCTCATTGTGGCCAGCCACGACACCGCGCTGCTGGAGCAGATGGACTGCACCGCTGAGCTTTACGACGGACGACTCACCACGTTCGGCGGCCCCTACAGCGCCTGGCGGGCGCACCTGCACGCCGAGCAGGCCGCCGCCCGGGCGGCGGCCCGCACCGCTGGGCAGGTGGTCAAGGTGGAGAAGCGCCAGCGGGTGGAAGCCGAGACCAAACTCGCTCGACGCAACCGGGCGGCCCAGGTCGCCCACCAGAACAAGCGTGCCGCCAAGATCGTGATGAACCAGAACGCCGCCAATGCCCAGGTCTCGGCGGGCAAGCTGCGCGGGCATCTGGACGGTCGGGTTCGTGATGCCCAAGCCGACTTGGAGGCCGCCTCCGCCCGGGTTCGTCGCGAGGAACACATTCGCGTGGATCTGCCGGATCCGGAGGTGCCCAACAGCCGCCGGCTGGCCGAGCTGCCCGGAGCCGACGGACCGGTCTTGGTGCAGGGACCGGAGCGCATCGCCCTGGACGGCCCGAACGGGGTGGGCAAGACGACGCTGCTGGAAGCACTGCTGAGCGGTGATGCCGGGCGACTGCTGACCGACCGGGTCGGATACCTGCCGCAACGCCTGGACCACCTGGCCGACACCGTGTCCGCGTTCGACGCGGTGTCGGCGGTCTCCGGCGGGCAGCCGCAGGCGGTGCGCGCCCAACTGGCCCGATTCCTGCTGACCGAGGACCGGGTGGCCCGGCCGGTCGGCACCCTGTCCGGTGGTGAGCGATTCCGCGTCGCGCTGGCACAACTACTGCTCGCCGATCCACCGCCGCAGTTGTTGTTGCTCGACGAGCCGACCAACAACCTCGACCGGGACAGCGTCGGTCAGCTCGTCGACGCGCTGAGCGGCTATCGCGGAGCCTTCATCGTGGTGAGTCACGACGACGAGTTCCTGGGACGGCTCGGCCTGAGCAGAACGTTGTCGATGCCGCGCAGCGGAGTGCTGGTCGATGCGAGCTAGTGTCACAACATGACTCGCTACCGTCCCGGTTGGCTGATTGCGCTGTGCGCGGCCCTGCTGTCGGGCAGTGCCTGGCTGCCGTGGCTGACCACCTCGGCCGAGGGTGGCGGGCATGCCAGTGCGATCGGCGGCAGCGCCGGTGCCATCGCGCTGCCGCCCCGCTTTGGGGTCGGCCAGCTGATCGTGCTGCTCGCCTCCGTGCTGCTGGTGGCCGGCGCGATGGTGGCCCGGGCGCTGTTCACCCGGCTGGCCGCGGTCGTCGCAGTGCTCGACTCCGCGCTGATCACCGCACTGGGCATCTGGTACTACCGGCTGAACGTCGCGGCACCCATCAACGCCGGCTACGGGCTCTATATCGGCGCCGTCGCCGTCGTGGGTGCGTTGTGCTGTTCGGTGTGGGCGCTAATCACCGCAGTGCGGCGATGACCTCGGAGAACGCATCGGCGTGTTGCTGCTGGACGGTGAAGTAACTGATCCCGTACCGGTGGCGGCGTTCGCGCAGCGTGTCGGCCATCTCGTCAACGGACCCGGACAGCACCGCGGGCGAGGCCAGCAGTTCCTCATCCGACAGTGTCGGCGCGAACCGGCGGGTCAGTGACAGATCGGGTATCCCGGAGCCGTCGGTCGGCATCGCCGTGATGGCCAGGTTCAGTTCGAGGGCATCAAAGCGGTTGCCGGCGGCTGCGCGGACGAAGTCGACCCGCTCGGCCAGGGAATCGTCGGCGCCGTCCACCCGCGACCCGGTCAATCCGATGATGTCGGCGTGGCGAGCTGCCGCGGTCAGTAGCCGGTCACCACTGCCGGCGATCAGGATGGGCACGCGCGGCTGGTGTGTCGCCAGGTACTTCGTCACGTGCTCGAGGTATTCGACGCGGCGGCCGGCGCTGGGAAAGGGCAGCTCGGCGGCCTCGAACTCCGCGCGCACGTATCCCGCTCCCAGGCCCACCTCGAGCCGCCCGCCCGACAGCACGTCGGTGTCGGCGATGTCGCGGGCCAACAGTGCCGGTTTGTAGAAGCAGGCGTTGAGCACGTAGGTGCCCACCCGGATCCTCGAGGTGGCCGCGGCAGCGGCGACCAGAACCGGGAACGGGGCTGGGGCGCCAAGATGATCGGGAACGTGCAGGACGTCGAATCCAAAGCCTTCCAGCCGCCGTGCGGTCTCGGTGAGTTCGGTCGCCGACCGAATCGGGTTCAGGCCCACTCCGAAGCGAAACTGCTTGTCCACCAGCTACCTCCTCAACCGGCTTGCCGGGTGCCGGCCCTGTGGTCAGCGTGCCGGCCGCGACGGCGCCGGCGGGGGCGTTGCCGCGGGACCGGGTGCCGGTGCCGGAGAACGGGTCTCGCTGCTCGATGACTCTTCGGGTTGCGCCGCCGGGAAGACCCACTTGCCCGACAAGATCTCCTTGTCCGGCTGGTAGAGCCGGACCAGGTAGTTCCAGCCCGGCGTGGTGGGCAGGCAATTGGCTTTGTTGTCGTCGGAACATCCCCCGAACTGCACGGTCACCGATCCGTCCGCCGCTTTGTCCGCGGTGATGTTGTTGACCGAGTACGCCTGCTGCGGGTTCTCCGTGAAGTAGCCGTTCTTGTTGTAGACGGTGACCGACCAGAACGCCTTCACCGGAACGTCTTTGACGGTGAGGCGGTATACCGTGTTGCCGTCGTTGCGGGCCGGGGTGACATTGAGGTACAACGCCTCCTTCTCGGAGTTGCCGCCCCACGCCGCGGCCGCCCCGATCAGATGCCGCACCGGGTCGGTTTCGGCCTCGCTGCCGAACATGCCCCGGGTGTCGGGGATCGTTTGGGCCAGCTCCAACAGCGCGTCGCTGACCTTCTTCTGGCTGACCGGATCCCACCGGGGCACGTCGAAGCTGCCGGTGTCGTCTTGGTGCGCGGTGATCGCGTCCTGCAGGCGGTGGGCTGCGGCGAGGTCGGCGGGATCGTTGGGGTCGGCCAGGATGCGAATGGCGACGGCCACATAGCGGGTGCCGACATGCTGCTGATCCAGCGTGTGCTCGCCGCCGCCGTAGAACATGTCCGTGACGTATTCGTCCTGGTTGATCACCTGCGCCGACATGTACCGCTGACCGGGATCGGGCAGCGTCAGGGTGACCGGACTGGCTTGCAGGTCGAACACCGCCGCCGAATACAGGGTGTCCCGATTGGACCGCACCACCAGCTGCCGGTCGACCGGGGTGACGTCGCGCATGTGGAAGAAACGGCCGAAGCCGTTCTCGTTGACGATGTTGGTGAATTCCTGGTCGGTGACCGCCCGCACGAAGTTGTCCGGCGACACCAACACCATGCCGTTGGGGGTGCTGCGGGGGGCCACGTTCGCGACCGGGTCGGTGCCGGTCTTCGTCACGGTCAGCCCGCATCCGCTCAGGACCAGTGCTGCTGTCACCGTTCCGCACGCAGAAAGCCATCGCTTGGACATGCAGCGCAACCTACCGGGCGGTCCCGGTTGATGCAGGCAAGGGGTTTATCGACACGGGTTGCGGCGGGGCGCGGCGACTATTGCACCCGCCAAGCCCTCGACGTATCGTCGGAAAATAAAAATTCGCCGTGATTTAAACCAGAGAATCATGAACAAGATCGGGGAGTGGTCGTGGGCGTGATCGCAAGCGGAGCAGTGGGCCGGCCGAGCCGCATCCAGCGGTACGGCGTCGCCGCGGCCGCGGTGGGCAGCGCGTTGTCGCTGGTGATGGGCTCGCCGGTGACGGCCGCGGCGAGCGCGCCGCCCGCGGTGGCGTTGACAGCGACGTACGGGTTCCAGCCCGCGATCGATGCGCTGATCGCGGAGATGCAGCGGCTGGTCGAGCTCAACATGACCTTGCCGTACGCGACGCCCGGCAGCGAAGACAACGTGATGTTGATGCTGCAGAACACCAACTACCAGTTGCTCAGCGCCGGCCTCTCACGAGTCACCCAACTGTTCAACGGCGTTTTCTTTCAGTCGCCAGAGGCGATCGCGGGCAACGCCACCGAGCCACGGCAGTATTTCGACTTCTTCACCCCCGACATCTATTACCGGGTGACCGCCGGTCTGGCGCCCGGTGCGACCTACGTCCTGCACGGCACCCTCGGCGGTGGTACGGAGCATTTCGCGATCAGCACGCAGGCCATCACCGGCGGCACGGCGCAGGCGATCGAAGACCTGGAACTGGGCGACGGCTTGGTGCTCAATCCCGACGGCACCTTCACCGTCTACATCGGACCGGAGGCGCCGGCCGGAGCGCTGAACTTCATGGACACCACCGACGCCACCGTCGGCGGCGCCGCGTCGCTGTTGATCCGGGACATCCTCGGCGACTGGGCGAAGGGTCCGGGCAGCGTCACCGTGCAATGTGTGGCCGACTGCCCGCCGTTCTTCGCTATCCCCGAGGGCGGGTTCTTCCCCAGTGACGACCCGGTGTCGACCACGCTGGCAGATTCCGGTGGCCTCGGATCGGTCGACTCGATCCTCACCACCCTTTTCAGTGCCTTCGCTCAGGTCGTCGGCCCGTTCAACACGCGGGCAATCGAAGGCGGCGCCTCGGTAGGCATGAACATTCCCGCCAACACCATGCATGACCTGGGCCCCCAGACGAGCTACGGTGCCGGCCTGGCCAGTGCGGTGGTCACCGGCGGCAACTTCGACCTGGATTCCGATGAGGCTCTGGTCATCAAGGTGCCGAACGTGGAGTCGGCTTACAGCGGCATTCAACTGATGAACGTCTACGGCGGTGCGCTGCCCTACGTCATGGCGCAATCCACGCTGAACCACACCACGACCTACCACGACCCCGATGGCTACACCTATTACGTTGTCAGCGCCACCAATCCGGGCGTGGCGAACTGGCTGGACACCGGGGGCCTGTCGCGAGGCGAGATCTTCGCGCGCTTCGAACACGTCGCCGATCCCGACAGCGTCTTGGGACTGGGAGTGACGGCTCAAGTCGTGCCGATCAGCGAGCTCAACGACTACCTCCCCGACGGCACCCCGACGGTGAGCCCCGAGGAGTTCGCCGCCGACATGACGCAGCGAGTGTTGTCCTACGGCTATGCGCTGGATATGTCCCGGATGACCGCCCAGCCCGACTGGGTGCTGCAGAACCTCCTGATGAACGGGCTGCAAGGCCTGATGGGCAATGAGAACTTCGAGGCCGTCTTCGCCAGCCAGCCCGTCACGCCGATGGAGCTGCGCTTCACCGAGGCGCTCAGCCCGGATTGGGACGCCGTGGTGCGCAGTGTCCTGGAAAACCCGATGGAAAGCCTGTCCGCGGTCTGGAACGCCCTGCCGCTGCTGGCCAGCAACATCAACCTGCCCATCGCACTAGGGCTGGCGCAGACCGCCCTCTCGGTGGTGATGCCCCAGTTGTTCATCCCCGCTATCGACGGATTGCTGTTCGACCCCAACACCAGCATCTTGGCCGGACTGCTCAATGCCCGGGACAACCTGGCGACGGTGATCCTGACCGCCAACGACGACTGGCCGACCGAACTCAGTGCCCAGGCAGCCCAGCAGTGGGCGAACATGTCCGACCTGATCGCCGACACTCCGAGCTTCAGCCTGGCCGATCTGTTCGGCTAACCCCACGGTCGCGCGATTCTGTCGACTTCCTGTGGCTCTGAAATGTATTAGCTGGGGCTTCTTGACGGCCTAGCGGTGCCTGAGGATTGTCGGAACCATGGCTCTTCGGCGTCTGAGGATGGGGATGACGGGCGCGGCCAGCGTGGTTGTGGCGCTGGGACTGGGGCAGTTGGCGTCCGCGCCCGAAGCCCATGCCGATGAGTTCGACGTCTTCATCGACCAAGTCCTCAATGCGATGACAAGTTTCCTGGAGCAGGACTCGGTCACCACGGTCCTGGGTCCACAGCTGGACACCGAACTCGTCAGCTGGCTCAACAGTCTCGATCCGATTGCCCCGCTCCACGCCGACACGCAACTGATGAGTCAGAACCTGCTGGTCAACCCGGGCTTCGAAACAGCCGATCCGTCCGGGTCCGGCTATAGCGGGGTGCCCATTCCGGGCTGGACCGAGACCGGCACGCCGACCGTGATCGCCTACGGCACCCCGGTCGGATATCCGTCCCCGGTGGCTTTTCCGTTGCCGACGGTGTCGGGGTTGTTCGGCTTTCCGCAGACCGCGCCGCCGGGCGGCGGCGACAACTTCGCCGGCGGCGGACCGGTGGGCACCTCCACCATCAGCCAAACCGTCGACGTCACCGGCGCGGCCGGAACGCCGTATGCGCTCAGTGCCGATCTGGGTGGCCAAACGTGGAACCCGTCCTATGCCTCAGTGCAGGTCAGCTTCCTCGACGCCGACGGGAATGTGGTGGGCACCGGCTCGCTCAACCCCGTCACGGTCTGGGATCGCTGGGGTTTCACCGGATTTGAGGAACGCGAGATCACGGGGACAGTCCCGGACGGCGCGGTCTCCGCAAAGGTGACCACGACCTTCACCGACGAAAACCAGTACCTCGGCGACTACAACGGCGCCTACGCCGACAACGAGTCGTTCACGGTCGGCGATCCCAGCCTCACCGCGGCGCCGCTCACCACACCGACGTCAGACGTCGGCCAACTCGATCACGTGTTCGTGATCTACGTGGAGAACAAGGGTGCCGCCGACATCGTCGGTAGCCCCAACGCGCCGTACATGAACAGCCTGATCAACACCTACGGCTACGCGGACAATTACTACGCGTTGGGCCACCCCAGCGACCCGAACTACTTCCGGATCCTGGGCGGCTCGGACTTCGGCATCGACTACAACTCTGCCCCGAACTCGATCAACGCCCCGAGCCTCATGCAGGAGATGGACCTGGCGGGCATCAGCTGGGCCGGCTACGCGCAGAGCATGCCGTCGGCGGGCGCCATCGTGTCATCGGGGGACTACTCCGCCGATGAACTGCCCTTCACCCAATTCAGTTACGTCTACGGCAACACCCCCGATTACCTGCAGGAGCACCTGCTTCCGCTGACGCAGTTGTCCACCGACCTCGCTGACCCGAGCAAGTTCCCCGGATTCACCTGGATCGCTGCCAACGAGGACAACAACGGGGAAGGCCCGGTCGACTCACTCAGCGGCGTTCTCCAGTTCATCGCCACACAGCTCGGCGACCATCAGTACAACGTCTCGGCCGCCGACCAGTTCGTCCAGCAGGAGGTCTCCACCATCGAGAGCTCGAAGACGTGGACCGACCCGGACGAGCGGGACGTCATCATCATCACCACGGACGAGGACAACAACAACCTCTCACTGGGCTTCGGTAACCAAGGCAATAACGCTCCGATGATCGTCATCCCGAGTGCGGGCGCCGTGACGTACGGGGGGATGCAGTCAGGCAACTTCACCACCGACGCCTATTACAACCAGTACAGCCTGATGGCCACCATCGAAGACGCCTTGGGCCTGGCCCCGCTCACGGCCAACGACACCTACGCCCAGGCCATGAACGCCTTCTGGAAGTAGCGGCCGTCCCGAAGTCGTACACCCCAAAAACTGGTGCCCCCGGCAGGATTCGAACCTGCGACACCGGCTTTAGGAGAGCCGTGCTCTATCCCCTGAGCTACGGGGGCGGGGGACCTGGAAAGCGGTCGGTGTAGAGAACCCGCGGGGCCGTCCCATGGTAGTCCGCGATCCCGCCGCCGCGGCATTTGGGCTCGCGGCGACGCGAACGCGTCCCCCGTGCGCGAGTGGGCGCGTCGGGCGCTTCAGTCGCTGGTCGTGGCCTTGCTTCGCTGGTAGTGGCGGCGTGCCTTCATCCGGTTGCCGCAGATGGCCATCGAGCACCACCGGGCCGTGTTGGGCTTGCTGCGATCAATCAGGAACAGCTGGCAGTCGGCATTGGCGCAGGGACGTAGTCGCCCCGGGCTGGAGATTCGCAAACCGTCCCAGGCGAGGATGGCGCGCGCCGCGGCCGTCGACGTCTCACCGGTGTCCAGGGTCCAGGTGATGCCGTGGTCGCTGACTGTCGCCGAGAGTCCGACTCCACCGAGGAACGGCTGCAAGTCCTGCGGTGTCCGGTCTCCACGCACGATGTCTTGCAATGCATCCCGGACGTCGCGGAGCTCTTGAAGGAGTTGTCCGTTTGCCGGGCCGAGGTCGCGGGAACTCAACCACGCCGGTGCCGTCACCGGGTCCGCGAGTTCATCGCGTGCCACGCCGTCGATGACGGGGGTGGAGTTGAGCAGGTCCAAGAGCAGCGCCTCGTCGCTGCGTCCGGCCACCACGATATCCATATAACCTCCAAAAATCTATTGACAGGTTACAGTACGGGTGCTTGACTCCTAACTATCAAAAATGATTTAAGGAGTTAGATATGGTTCCTACGGCCAGCTTCCACCACGCCACCGTCGACGGGCACCGGTTGTTCTACCGCGAAGCCGGACGCAGCGATGCGCCCGCCGTCGTGCTGCTGCACGGTTTTCCGACCAGCTCTTACATGTTTCGAGACCTCATCACCCGCCTGGCGGACGACTACCACGTGATCGCCCCGGACTACCTCGGCTTCGGCTACTCGGACATGCCGCTGGCGAGCGAGTTCGACTACACCTTCGACAATCTCGCGGACCTCACGCAGGCGCTGCTGGACCAGTTGGGGTTGGACCGCTACGCGATCTATGTCCAGGACTACGGGGCCCCGATCGGCTGGCGGCTGGCGCTGAACCGCCCCGACTCCATCACCGCGATAGTCACGCAGAACGGCAACGGTTATGACGAGGGCTTTGTCGAAGGCTTCTGGAAAACCGTCTGGGACTACCAGCGTGAGCAGACGCCCGAGACCGAGGCGGCCATCCGGACGGCGCTGGATGCCGAGTCGATCAGATGGCAGTATCTGACCGGCGCCCCGGATGAGTCCTTGGTCAGCCCGGACACCTGGACATTGGATGCCGCGCTACTGGCTCGCCCGGGTAATGACGAAATCCAACTCAAACTGTTCCGGGACTACGCCACAAATCCGCCGATGTATCCCGCTCTGCACGAGTACCTGCGCACCAGTGGAGTTCCGGTGCTGGCGGTCTGGGGTCAAGGGGACCCGATCTTCGGCCCTGAGGGTGCCCGAGCATTCGGCCGCGACGCCAGCGACCCGGAGATCCATCTGCTCGACGGCGGCCACTTCCTGCTGGAGACCGCTGCCGACGAGGTTGCCGCCCTGATCAAGGGCTTCTTGGTCCGGGTCGGCGGGAAGTAGCCGTCCTGGCCGGCATGGCCCGACCTGCGGTCCTGGTCTTCGACGTCAACGAGACCCTTGTCGACATCGAGGCACTGGAGCCGTACTTCGCCAGGCTGTTCGGGCGTCCCGGAGCGCTTCGGGAGTGGTTTGGCCAGCTGGTCATGTATTCGATGGCCGTCACACTGGTCGACTGCTATACCGACTTCTTCGCTCTGGGGCAGGCCGCGGCGCGGATGCTCGCCGAGATATCCGGTGTGGAGTTGGCCGACGGCGACGTGGCGGCCCTCACCGACGCGATGGCCACCATGCCGGCACATTCCGATGCGGCGTCCGGACTGGCACGCCTGCGCGACGACGGCTACCGGTTGGTGGCGCTGACCAACTCGCCGAGACAGCCCGGCCGCCCAACGGCATTGGAAAGTGCAGGCCTGGGCGGCTATTTCGAGCGGCAGTTCAGCGTGGACGAGCTACGGATCTTCAAGCCCGCAACCGCGCTGTATCAGCACACGGCTCGCGAACTGGGAGTTCGGCCCTCGGCTTGCATGATGGTCGCCGCCCATGCGTGGGACACCATCGGCGCGCAATCCGCCGGATTCAGCGGCGCGTTGATCGCGCGCCCCGGCAACGCGCCGCTGCGAGCGGACGGGCTTCACCAGCCTGACTTCATCGCAGCCGACCTCGTCGATCTCGCGGGGAAACTGGCGCAGATCTTCGAAAAATAGCACGCACCAACGATCTTCATAGGAGACGAGACGTATGTCCACCACACCGACACCAGCCATTCCAACCGAACCCGCGGTGGTGCGAGAAGCCGCGGTCGGCCCCACCATGCGGGCCATCGTTCTCGACGGCTTCGGCGATCTGGATGTCTTGACCTACACCGACATCCCCAAGCCACTGCCGAAACATGGCGAGGTGGTGATCAGGGTCAAGGGATTCGGCATCAACCACGCCGAGATGCACATGCGCCGCGGCGAGTGGGCCGAGGCCGCCGAAGTCAGTGGTATCGAATGCGTGGGCATCGTCGATGCCTGCCCGGGAGGTGAGTTCCGGGTTGGTGCCAAAGTCGCGGCGTTGATGGGCGGGCTGGGCCGGACCATCAACGGCAGCTACGCCCAGTTCACTCGGGTGCGCGCTGAGAACGTCGCCCTGATAGAGGCGGATCTTCCGTGGGATCAGCTGGCCGCGCTGCCGGAAACCTATGCCACCGCATGGACCTGTCTGTTTCGCAACCTCAATCTGACCGCCGGTCAGACCGTCGTGATCCGTGGGGCGACATCGTCTTTCGGCCAGGCGGCCGCAAAACTGGCGGTGGAGGCCGGTGCTCGGGTGATCGCCACCACGCGCAACCGTGACCGGTTCGGCATGCTGTCTTCCCTCGGCGTCGAACGCGCCGAACTCGAGATCCCCGATCTGAGTGCACACATAACCGAGGCCAAGCGCATCGACGCCATTCTCGACCTCGTGGGCAACAGTACGATCCTCGACTCCTTGAACATGCTGCGCCGGGGCGGTACGGCGTGCTTGGCCGGCTGGCTCGGCGGGCTGGATCCGATCGCTGACTTCAACCCGTTGCTGCAGATGGCCAGCGGTGTCAACCTCAGCTTCTTCGGAAGCTTTGTGTTCGGCACTCCCGGCTTTGCGTTATCGGATGTGCCGCTTCAGGACATCGCCGACAAAGTGCGCGATGGTCGCCTGAAAGCCGCGCCCTCGCGGGTCTTCCGCTTCGATCAGATCCGCGAAGCGCATCGCGTCATGGAAGCAGGGGAGGCTCAGGGCAAAATGGTGGTCTTGGTCGACTGACGTCCAGCCACGTGGAAGGGTGCACCCATGAAGATCGCGGTTGCCGGCGGTACCGGCAAGACCGGACGCAAGGTCGTCGAGCATCTCGACAGCCAGGGGCACCACCCGGTGATCCTCGCCCGCGCACACGGGGTCGACCTCCTGGAAAACGCCGGAATCGATGCCGCGCTCGACGGTGTCGAGGCCATCATCGATGTCGTCGACTTCGCGACCATGAACGCCAAGAAGGCGCGGGCGTCCTTCGGAACCGCGACCGAGAATCTGCTGGCCGCCGCGCAGCGCAACGGAGTCCGCCACCACGTCGCGTTGTCGATCGTCGGCGTGGACCGGGTGCCCAGTGGCTACTACCAGGGCAAGCTGCACCAGGAGGAAGTGATCCGGGCCGGTGCCGTCCCGTGGACGATCCTGCGTGCCACCCAGTTTCACGAGTTCGCCGACCAGATCCTGGGGCAGGTGCCCGGCCCGATCGCGGTGATACCGGCCATGCGCTGCCAGCCGATAGCCGTCAGCGAAGTCGCCGCGCATCTGTGCACCCTGGCCGTCGGTGAGCCCCAGCAGATGGCGCCCGAACTCGCGGGCCCCCAGGTGGAGTCGATGGTCGACATGGCTCGGCAGTTGCTGCGCCGCCTCAGGCAGCGCCGACCGGTGATCCCCCTGCGGCTGCCCGGCGCGGTCGGAAAGGCCATGGCCGGCGGCGCGCTGCTGCCCGCGCACCCGGGCCCGCGAGGCCAGCAGACCTTCGCCGAGTGGCTGGACGCCCACGTTCCGGCTGTTCGGTGAGCCGCATGTCGTCACACAATCGCCCGGTGCGTCGTCAATGGGGTATGAACCTCACCGCGCATCGCCTCTGTCTGATCGTGTTGACCATCTTCGGGCTCAGCCTCGGGCTGTGGGCGTATTTTGCCCCGCTGCACTGGTACACGACGTTTCCCGGAATGGGCATGACCTGGCTGCCGGTACTGGGCCCTTATAACGAGCACCTCGTCAAGGACGTCGGCGGCATGTTTTCGGGGTTGGGCGTGCTCAGCGCGCTGGCCGTGTACTACCTGCGCAACCGCGCCGTCGTCGTCATCACGGGGGTCAGCTGGTCGACGTTCAACCTGCTGCACCTGATTTATCACCTCGGCATGCTGCACATGTACGGGCCGCGGGACGCGGTGCTGAACGCGGTCGGCCTGAGCCTGCTCCTGGTGGTATCGCTTGCGCTGCTTATACCCACACGCACGTCCACAGCGGGATAGATTCCGGTGTCGTGATGTGCCCCGCCCGCTCCGGGCGACAGCTCCGAGGACCTGCATGACAAATGACTACGACGTCGTGGTGATCGGCTCCGGGTTCGGGGGCAGCGTGTCCGCTCTGCGCCTGACGGAGAAGGGCTACCGGGTCGGCGTACTGGACATGGGGCGCCGCTGGCAACCCGCCGATTTCCCGCCCAACAACTGGCACGTCCGCAAGGCCATGTGGGCGCCGAAACTGGGCTGCTTCGGTCCGCAGCGGCTGACGGTGCTGGGCAAGACGTTCATCGCCAGCGCCGTCGGGGTCGGCGGCGGCTCGTTGATCTACGGCAACACCCTTTACGAGCCGTTGGAACGGTTCTTCGATGATCCGCAGTGGGCGCACATCACCGACTGGAGAGATGAGCTCGCGCCGTACTACGACCAGGCTCGACGGATGCTGGGAGTGACACCCACCCCGCACACCACCCCCGCCGACGAGGTCTTGCTGGCGGTGGCCCGAGATCTGGGTGTCGAAGACACCTACCACCCTACCAACGTCGGAGTCTTTTTCGGCGACGAGCCCGGCACGACGGTTCCGGATCCGTTCTTCGGCGGGGCCGGCCCCGAGCGCTCCGGCTGCATCGGTTGCGCGCAGTGCTTCACCGGGTGCCCGCACAACGCGAAGAACACCACCGAGACCAACTACCTGTACCTGGCCGAGCGTGCCGGCGCCCAGATTCATCCGATGACGATGGTCACCGATGTGCGGCCCGACGGTGCCGGGGGTTATGTGGTCAGCACGGTGCGCACCGGCCGGTGGGTGCGCAAGCGCAAGCGGGACTTCATCACGGGTCAGGTGGTGTTCGCCGCGGCCTCGCTGGGCACCCAGCGGCTGCTGCACAAGCTGCGCGACACCGGATCACTGCCGCACCTCTCGGACCGCCTGGGCGAGCTGACCCGCACCAATTCCGAAGAGGTGCCGGTGGTGTTCGCGCCCGATCGTGACGACTTCGCCCAAGGCGTGGCGATCACCTCCTCAATCCACCCGGAGGCCAACACCCATATCGAGGTGTGTCGCTACGGCAAGGGCTCGAACCTGCTGTCGATGATGGGCACCCATCTGATCGACGGGGGGCCGTGGCGTTTCGCGCGACTCATGCTGACCATCGCACGCCATCCGGCGATGATGCTGCACAGTATGTTCCCGCGCAACGCCTCGGCGCACTCGATCATCGTGCTGGTGATGCAGTCGCTGGACAACTCGCTGACCACCTACCGCAAAAGAGGCCTCTTCGGCACCCGGATGACGGCGAAACAGGGTGTGGGCGAACCTAATCCGGACTGGATCCCGATCGCCCACGACGTGGCGCGCCGGATGGCCGACAAGGTCGGCGGGATGGCCGGCGGTACCTACCTGGACGCGCTTAACATCCCGTTGACGGCGCACTTCATCGGCGGCTGCCCCATCGGTGACTCGGCGCAGACCGGCGTCATCGATCCCTATCAGCGGGTCTTTGGGCACCCCGGTCTGCACGTTGCCGACGGGTCGGCGATCACCGCCAATCTGGGTGTGAACCCCTCGTTCACCATCACCGCGCAGGCCGAACGGGCGATGGCTCTGTGGCCCAACAACGGCGAGCCGGACCCCCGCGTGCCGCTGGGTCAGCCGTACCGACGCATCGCACCGGTTCGGCCTGTGCGGCCGGCCGTGCCCGAGAGTGCACCCGGCGCGTTACGGCTGCCGCTGTTCCCAGCCTGATCGCAGCGATAGTGTTGTCAACCGTCATGAAACCGGATGATGATGCTGGTGCCCGAACCGCGCTGGAGTCGCTGATATCTGCCGATATGCGGCAGCTCGCCGCCCAATCCGAACAGATCGGCCAGCGGTTCGCCGGTACCAACAACGTTCGTCAGACCGATTTCCGCGCCCTGCTGCACATCATGGTTGCTGAGACAGCCGGGTCCCCAATCAGTCACAGTGAGCTGCGGCAACGCATGGGACTTTCGGGTGCGGCCATCACCTATCTGGTCGATCGTCTCATCGAGTCCGGTCATGTGCGGCGCGAAGCTCACGCCTCGGATCGACGTAAGGTCACGCTGCGGTACTCCGAACTCGGCTTGGCCACCGCCAGAGCGTTTTTCACGCCGCTGCAAGGTCACATGCACCGCGCGCTGTCCGAGTTCTCCGACGCCGAACTGCAGACTGCGCATCGGGTTGTCGCTGCCGTGACCGCAGCGATGCGACAGTTCTATTCCGAACTGGGGACCCCGTGAGCCCGTGCCGGCAGGCCCGCACCGTGGACCTGCGGGCCGGTTAGTCCGATGCCGGTCCTGCTGTGGTACCGCCGCGATCTGCGGGTCGGCGACCTGCCGGCACTGTCGGCCGCGCTGGCCGAGGACCCCGAGGTGCTGGCCTGCTTCGTGCTGGACCCGCAGCTGGAGGCCTCGGCTGGGCAACGCCGCCTGCAGTTCCTGGGCCAGTCTCTGGGCAGCCTGCGCGATGACCTGGACGGCCGGCTGCTGATCACGCGCGGGCCTCCCGATGAACGGATCCCGCGGATCGCCGCCGAGATCGGTGCGTCGGCGGTGCATGTGTCAACCGATTTCGCCCCGTTCGGGCGCCGGCGTGACGCGCGGGTGCGCGCTGCGCTCGGTGACATACCGCTGGTGGCCACCGGCTCGCCCTACTTGGCCTCGCCCGGACGAGTCGTCAAAGACGACGGGACTCCCTACCGGGTTTTCACTCCGTTCTTTCGGCGGTGGCGTGAGCACGGATGGCGGCGTCCGGCGAAGTCCCGACCTGACCCGACGCACCTGATCGACCCTCTCGACCTGCCGGGCGAGTCCGCTCACCGCGTGGACATTCCTGACTTCGGTGGTCGATTCGAGTTTCCTGCCGGGGAGGCCGCAGCGTCAGAACACTGGCAGGCGTTCGTCAGCAGCGGGCTGGAGCGCTACGAGCAGGACCGCGACCGGCCCGACCGGGACGGGGGAAGCCGGATGTCGGTCTACCTGAAATTCGGCAACATCCACCCCCGGACCATGGCTGCCGATCTCGAACTCGACAGGCCCGGGGCCTCCGCGTACCTTCGCCAGCTTGCGTTCCGGGATTTCTACGCCTCGGTGCTGCACTTCTGGCCGCGTAGTTCCTGGGCCAACTGGAATCATGAGTTCGACTCCATCCAGGTCGATACCGATGCCGAGGCGCGCCGTCGGTTCGAGCGTTGGACGGCTGGGAAAACCGGCTTTCCCATCGTCGATGCAGGTATGCGGGAACTGCGCGCGACCGGCTTCATGCACAACCGGGTGCGCATGATCGCGGCATCGTTCCTGGTCAAGGACCTGCATCTGCCCTGGCAGTGGGGCGCCCGCTGGTTTCTGGATCAGCTGGTTGACGGCGACATGGCCAACAACCAACACGGTTGGCAGTGGTGTGCGGGGTGCGGCACCGACGCGGCCCCCTACTTTCGGGTGTTCAATCCGACGTTGCAGGGCCGCAAATTCGACCCCGACGGTGACTACGTGCGCCGTTGGGTTCCAGAGCTGGCAGAACTAGCCGACGCCCATCTGGTCCGGGCGTCACCGCCCCCGGGGTACCCCCGACCCATGGTGGACCATGGTCGCGAGCGGGCCGAGGCGCTGCGTCGCTACCAAGGCCTTAGTAATTCAATAAATGAATGATTCATTTATTGAATAGGTGGGCGCTATCGAGCTACAGTCGATGGTCGACCGGCAGCACGGGGCCGGGCGAGAAACGGCAGGGGCGGAGGGCGAACATGAGTGGAATCCTCTCGGCGGCAGGCGCCGCGCTGCAGGCCGTCGGGTCGGTGGTCGGTGTCCGCAACGGAACCGAGGAACCTCCTTTCACGGTGGAGCAACGAACCCGCGATGTGGAGATTCGCCGCTACGCGGAGCGTGTCGCGGCGGAAACCGTCGTCACCGGTGATGAGGAGGCGGCACGCAGCACCGGATTTCGACGCCTGGCCGGCTACATCTTCGGCGGCAATCACTCGCGTACCAAGATTGCGATGACTGCTCCCGTCGCGCAGGACCGCGCTGCTCCGGCGGGGGAGCAGATCTCGATGACCGCGCCCGTCGCCCAGCAATCCAGCGCGCCGGGCCAATGGGTGATCCGCTTCTTCATGCCGACCGGCGTCGGACTGGAATCGTTGCCGGAGCCGGACAACGCTGCGGTGCAATTGGTGCGCGTGCCCGCGGAAACCGTGGCGGTGCATGCCTTCTCCGGCGATCGTTCTCGGCGTGCGGTTGAAGCGCACACCGCCACGCTGCTCAATGCCTTGAAAGACATGCAGTGTGAGCCGGCCGGCGTACCTCAGGCGTGGTTCTACGACCCGCCATGGACACTTCCGATGTTTCGTCGCAACGAGATTGCGGTACCTGTCACCAAGAATCACTGAGCCGAAGGAGCCACGTGCGCATCTCCACCCTGCTGGGCACCGGCGCCGCAGTCACCGCGGCCTCTGTCACGGGAAGCATCGCTACCGCCCCCGCAGTGCAATCGGACTGGTATGCAGAGCTCGCGAAGCCCGCGTATCAGCCACCACGACAAGCCTTTCCGATAGTGTGGCCGGCGCTTTACGCCGACATCGCCGCGGTCTCGGCGGCCACCATCGACGAACTCAACGACCGTGGAAAGGTCGCGCAGCGCCGCTCCTACGTGGCGGCGCTGGTGCTTAACCTCGTCCTCAACGCGGGCTGGTCGTGGCTGTTCTTCAACCGCCGCCGTCTCGGACCGGCAACTGCGGTCAGCGCCGCGCTCGCGGCCAGCAGTGCCGATCTGGCGCGCCGCGCCGTCGCCGTTCGGGGGGTGCGGGCCGTCCCTCTGGTGCTGTATCCGCTGTGGGTCACCTTTGCCACGGTGTTGTCCGGACACATCGCGGTACTCAATCGCCGCCGGTGAGAGTCACTGCGGGCCGGTACGTCCCAACAGGTGCCGCAGCAGGGGTTCGAGTTCGGGCATGCGGAATTGGTGATGGGCATCGTTGAGGCGTGCGGGCAGCGCCCGCTGACTGGCGCAGGCGAGTTCGCGAGCGCCTTGCGCGCCTAATAGTAATCGCGGGCCCAGGCCGGGTACCGGCAGGGCGGTCGGCCGGTGCAGCACGCGACCCAGAGCCTTGGTGTAGTCGATGTTGCGCGCGGGATTGGGTGCGACCGCGTTCACCGGGCCGCTAAGTCCGGTGTCCCACAGGGCGCGGTGATAGATGTCGATCAGGTCGTCGATGCCGATCCACGGCAGCCATTGCCGGCCGTTGCCGAGCCGGCCGCCGAGTCCAGCTGCGAACAAGGGGCGCATCAAACGCAACGTCCCACCGCGTGGCGATTGCACGATGCCCGTGCGAACGCGCACCACGCGGGCCCCGGCCTGCTCTGCCGGCGTGAGGGCGTCCTCCCAGTCGGCCACCACATCGGCGAGAAACCCCTCGCCGCGTTCGGTGTCCTCGGTCAGCACGTCATCGCCGCGGTCGTAACCGTAATAGCCGACGGCCGATGCACAGATCAGTACGCGCGGTCCCGCGGTGGTGCCGGCGACCAACTCGGCGAGTCGCCGCGTGGGCTCGATTCTGCTGTCACGGATCTGGCGGCGGTGCTCGGCGGTGAACCGTCCGGCGATGGAAGCGCCGGCCAGGTGAATCACGGCGTCGACTCCGCTCAACAGATCACGGTCGGGCTGGTCAGGATTCCACTGCCGCTCATCGGGATTGCCGGCAGCATGGCGAACCAGGCGAATCACCCGGTGACCGCCGGTGCTCAAGAACGCCGCCAAAGCCGAACCCACCAGTCCCGTCGAGCCGCTGATCGCCACGGTGAGGGGCGTCAGGCCCGCCTGCGCGGCACGGCGATGCGCTGCCAGGTCGTCGGCGAGCTGGCGATGCCGGTAGACGAACATCGGCCGCAGCAACGCCCCGGGGATGGGGGTGTCGACGTGGTCGATAACCCGTGTCCGCCCGTCGCCCAGATCCTCGAACTCGTGGGTATGAGTCCAGCTGAGGGTGGCCCGGGTGGGCAGCGATGCCAGGCCGTGTCCGCCGAGCTCATCGACGAATCGCGCGGGCGGATCGTAGCCGTCGGGCTGGTGCTCGGCGACCCACCGAAGTCCGCCGGGAAGAGCCAGTACGGCCGTCCCGTCGCGCAGTGAATCCGCCTCGCTGACCAGATGCATCGGCTGCCACGGCGGACTCAGCCGGGTGAAGGCACCCGGCCTCTCATGCCATGCGAAGACATCCGCACGCGGCGCGGCAACTGTGCTGGAGAAGTCCACACTCATGCCTCGACGCTACTGGCAGAAGCCGGTTACGCAATCGCTGTCGGCGAGCCTCCCGCCGAACCCGACCACGGCGTCCGCGGTTCCGAATCACCACTATGAGGCGTCACCCGAAAAGGCCGGCAGACTCGATCGCGCACACCACGCTCGGCGGATCAGTGGTTCGGGTGGGCCGCGTGACGGAGCCGGATCGCGGAGATCAGCCATTGAACGTATTGGTGACCGGGGCCACCGGCTCCATCGGAGGCAGGCTGGCCCCCCGCCTGGTCGAAGCCGGCCACCGGGTGCGGGTGTTGGCCCGTAACCCCAACAAGATCAGCGATGTCCCGTGGGCCGCGGCCGTCGATGTGGTTCGCGGCGACCTCACCGAACCGGACTGCCTGGACGAAGCCTGCCGCGACATCGACGTCGTCTACTACCTGGTGCACTCGATGGGCAACCCGGGAGAATTCATCGAGTCGGAGCGGCAGTGCGCGCAGAATCTCGCTGCCGCGGCCCAACGAGCCGGGGTGGGGCGCATCGTCTACCTCGGCGGCCTGCATGCGGAATCGGACCGGTTGTCCACGCATCTGCGGTCCCGCAGCCAGGTCGGCGAGATCCTGCTCAACTGCGGGGTGCCGACCCTGGTACTGCAGGCCGGGGTGGTGATCGGTTCCGGCTCGGCGTCCTTCGAGATGATTCGGCACCTGACCAATCGGCTGCCGGTGATGACCACACCGCGCTGGGTCAACAACCGCATCCAGCCCATCGCGATCCGCGATGTCCTCTACTACCTGCTGGCCGCCGCGACCATGCCATTGCCGCGCAGTCGCTCCTATGACATCGGTGGGCCCGACGTCTTGCGCTACGGCGAGATGATGCAGATCTATGCCCACGTCGCCGGACTGACCCGACGCAGAATTCTTGTCCTCCCGGTCCTCACACCGAAACTGGCCGGACTGTGGATCGGACTGGTGACTCCTGTCCCGCCCCGGATCGGCCGTGCCCTGATCGAGTCCTTGAGCACCGACGCGATCGCGTCCGAGCGCGACATCGATGCGGTGATCGCGCCGCCCTCCGGCGGCAAGACCCGCTACCGGGACGCCGTCGCGCTCGCACTGCGCCGCATCGACAGCGGTGACGTGGAAACGACCTGGGCCGATGCATCTGCGACCGGCGCCCCCGCTGACAGTTTGCCTTCGGATCCCAGTTGGGCTGGGGAAGTGGTCTACACCGACGACCGCAGCGTCGAATGCAACGCCACTGTCGAGCAGTTGTGGCAGGTCGTCGAAGGTGTGGGTGGCGAGAACGGCTGGTACTCCTTCCCGCTCGCCTGGACGATCCGGGGCTGGCTGGACCGACTCACCGGGGGAGTCGGGCTGGCTCGGGGCCGCCGCAACCGACACGTGCTGCACACCGGTGACGCGCTCGACTTCTGGCGAGTCGAAAAGATAGAGCGTCCGCACCTGCTGCGGCTCCGCGCCGAGATGCGGACCCCCGGCGGCGCCTGGCTCGAATGGCGCCTCGAGGCGTGCGGTGAGCACACCACGAAGTTGCACCAGCGCGCGATCTTCTTCCCCAAAGGCCTTGCCGGACAGCTCTACTGGTATTCACTTCTGCCGTTTCACGGCATCATATTCACCGGCATGGCCAACAATATCGCCGTTGCCGCGGGCCGCGTACCACGAATTCCGCGCGCGGGGAGGGATGGCGCATGATCACCATGCAGCGTGAGGTGCGCAGTGACGTGGCACCAGATGCGGTGTTTGCCTATCTGGCCGACTTCACCACCACGCAGCGGTGGGACCCGGGAACCATACGGACGGTGCGGGTCTCAGGCGATGGCGGGGTGGGAACCCGCTACCGGAACACATCCCGGTTCGCCGGACGGGTGAGCTCCATCGGCTACGTCGTCACGGCGCTGCGACCGGGTCGCTCGATCGACCTGCGTGGAGAGAACGACTCCGTGATCTTCTGCGACACCATCACGGTCGCCGCGCAGCCGTCCGGCTGCCTGATCACCTATCGGGTGAGATTCGCCTTTCAGGGCTGGCTGAAGTGGATCGAGCCACTGCTGCGTCCAGCCGTTACCCGGTTGCTCGACGACGGCGTACGCGGACTTCAAGGGGAGTTGCGGCGCCTCGGCGATCGGGGGATCTGAGCGTGCCGGCGATCGGCGGCCCACGCCGGTCGGGGACTGTCGAAATTTAGGTGCCGCACGAACCCGACCGCAGGCGGTGCGGCTCCGAATGACTGCTATGTCGCCCTGGCGACGCCGTATGCGCTCGACGCCGTCTCCGACACCGAACGGCGCGAGATCGAGCGAGGGGCCACCGAAGCCCCGACGCCTATCGCGCAGGCCTTCGGCGCCGAGGTGTCGGCGGTGCAGGAGGTGATGGCAGCCATCGCGGAGACCACTGCGGCGCAACCTTCGCCGGCCTTGCGTGAATCGGTTCTGGGCCGAGCCGCGAAGCTGTCCGCCTCCCGTTCTCGATGGCGTACCGCGGCTATTGCCGCGGCGGCCGCGCTGGTGGTGGGGCTGGCGGCGTTCGGGGTCGGAAGCCAGCTCAGACCCACTGCCCCACAGTCGGTCTCGGACCGGGTGCTCGCGGCGCCTGACGTGGCGAGTGTGTCGACCCCGCTGGCCACCGGTACTGCCACGGTGCTCTTCTCCCGGGAACGCAGTGCCCGAGTCCTGGTGATGAACAACGTGCCCCCGCCAGAACCCGGCACGGTGTACCAGATGTGGCTGCTCAGCCCCCGCGGTGCGACGCTGGCCGGCACGATGGACGCCGCCGCTGTGTCACCGTCGACCACTGCGGAGATTCCTGCCCTCGGGGATTCGACGGCGCTCGGGTTCACGGTGGAGCCCGATCCGGGGTCGCGCGAGCCCACGGGGCAGATGATCGTTGAGATACCACTGCGCTGAGACGAGGTTGGGCCGATGGATCTGGGGTCGGTAATCGATTCAGTGCTGGACCGTGCCGTGGTTCCCGGCTACAGCCGCCTCGGGTACCGGATTCGAGCGCACGCGTGGTCCGGTGATCCGGCGCCGCATGCCCTGCGCGGCAAGACCGCGATGGTGACCGGGGCCAACAGCGGCATCGGGAAGGCGATCGCCGGGGGACTGGCGGCGCTGGGTGCCACGGTGGTGATGGTCAGCCGAAACCTCGAGCGCATCGAAGGCGCCCGAGCCGAGCTGGCCGTCGAGCACCCGGATGCCGACCTGCGCGCGGAGGTGTGTGATGTGGCCGACCTGTCGGCGGTGCGGCGGTTCGTCACTGACCTCGGCGCACGTCTGCCCAGCCTCGACGTGGTGATCCATAACGCCGGTCTGCTGCCGGCGGCGCGGGCCGAGACCGCCGACGGACACGAGATCACCCTGGCCACCCATGTTCTGGGTCCGGTGCTGATGACCGAACTGCTGGTTCCCGCATTGGCCGCGTCCGCCGACCCGCGGGTCATCCTGATGTCGTCGGGTGGCATGTATACCCAGGCGCTGGCTGTCAACGACCCCGAATACCGGGTCGGTCCCTACCGCGGCGCAACCGCCTACGCCCGCACCAAGCGGATGCAGGTGGCGCTGACCCCGGTGCTGGCCGAACGCTGGAAGGCGGCCGGGATCTCGGTGTATTGCATGCACCCGGGTTGGTCCGACACGCCGGGAGTGGTCACGTCGCTGCCGACTTTCCGCAAACTCACCAAACCGCTGCTGCGCACGGCAGAGCAGGGGGCTGACACCGCGATCTGGCTGGCTGCAACTCAGCCCGCTCCGCCGACCGGCCGATTCTGGCACGACCGGAGACAGCGCCCCGAGCACTATCTGCCGTTCACCCACGACAGCAGTGCTGACCGCGCACGCCTCTGGGCCTACCTCGAGCAGGCCATCGGGCTGCGCGACAGCTGAGCTGCCCGGGCGCCGGCCCCGGCTAGCCGTACTGCTTGCGCAGTTGCGGCTTGACCACCTTGCCGCTGGCATTGCGGGGTAGGGCGTCCACCAGCACCAGCTCCTTCGGGTGCTTGTAGCGGGCCAGGCGCTCGTTGAGGAAGGGCTCGAGGTCCTCCAACGTCAGCGGCGCCTCGCCGGCCGCTACCGCGACGATGGCCACCGGGACCTCGCCCCACTTGTCGTGGGCACGCCCGATCACGGCGGCCTCCTGGATGAGTGGGTGCTCGAACAGTACGTTCTCCACCTCGGCGCAGTAGATGTTCTCGCCGCCGGAGATGATCATGTCCTTCTTGCGGTCGACGACGTAGACGAAACCCTCGTCGTCGACGCGGACCAGATCACCGGAGTGGAACCAGTCGCCGGCGAACGCCTCAGCGGTCGCGTCGGGCTTGTTCCAGTAGCCCTGCATCATTGTCGGCCCGCGGTAGACGATCTCGCCGATCTCGCCGGGCGCCACGTCGTTCATGTTCTCGTCGACGACCCGTGCCGAGATGGTCGGGATCACCTTGCCGACTGAGCCGAGTTTGCGGATCGCGTCGCTGCCCTGGAGCACGCAGGTGATGGGTGACATCTCGGTCTGGCCGAACACCGCGACATTGAGCGCGTCCGGGAACGTCTCCGCCATGGCCCGCAGTACGGTGTCGGACGCCGGAGCCGCCCCCCAGCTGATCACTTCGAGCGCCAGGTCTCGTTGCGGCACAGTCGGATCCGCGCAGATGACCTGCCACTGCGCCGGCACGAGGAACACCGAGGTGGCGCGCTCGCTCTCCCAGGCGTCGAGGGTGTCCTTGGCGTTGAACGCACCGAGCGGGTGAATCACCGTCTTGGTGCCCAGCATCAGGTTGGGTGCGATGCTGCCCAGGCCGGCGATGTGGAACATCGGTGCGGCGCAGAAGTACACGCTGTCCGGGCTGATCTGCAGCGCCTGGATACAGGTCAGCGACTGGGCCAGCAGGTTGGAGTGGGACAGGATGGCGCCCTTGGGACTTCCGGTGGTTCCCGAGGTGTACATGATCAGCGCCGGGGTGTCTTCGGGGACATCGTTGCCCGGGTGCGGGTCGCCGGGCTCGGCGATCAGCGATTCGTAGTCGTCGCCGAGCACCACGGCCACATCGAGTCCGGGGGTGTTCTTGCGGACGGCTTCGATCAGCGGTGCAAGCAGTTGATCGGTGATGACAGCCTTGGCGCCACTGTCGGAGACGATGTAGCTGATCTCAGGGTCGGTGAGGCGGAAGTTGACCGGTACGGCGATGGCCCCCAAGGCGTTGATCGCCAAGGTCGCCTCGATGTATTCGGTGTGGTTGAGCATCACGATCAGCACGCGGTCGCCGAAGGAGATGCCGCGCCGGAACAGTGCCCCGGCCAGGCGCTCGGAGCGATCGTGCAGCTGTTGCCAGGTGGTGTCGTTGCCACGACAGCGGAAGGCGACGGCGTCGGGACGCATCGCGGCGTGGTTCGCCACCTGATTCATCCAATGGTTGCGGCGAGACCGCAGCGGCTGAGCGATCATTCGCCGAACACCGCCTTCCGCTTCTGCAGCATCGCGGCGGCGCCTTCGAAGAAGTCGGGGGAGCCCAGCAACTCCACCTGGCCGGCTTTCTCGCGGGCCAGTGCGGCATCCAGTGCGGCGAGGTTGGTGGCGTTGAGCGCGCGCTTGGTCAATTCGATGGCGCGACGCGGTCCGTGGGCCAGTTTCTCGGCGGCCTCGTTGACCCGGGCGTCCAACTCCGCCTCGCCGAGCACCGCGTTGATCAGGCCGGCATCGCGGGCGGCGGTGGCCGACAGGCGCCCACCGAGCAGGGCCATCTCGTTGGCCACGGCCCGCCCGGCGCCAGCCGCAACCAGGGCGGTGGTGCCGCCGTCGGGCATCAGGCCGATGTTGGTGAACGACAGCAGGAAGTAGGCGCTCTCGGCGGCGTAGATCAGATCCGCGGCCAGCGCCAGACCCACGCCGACACCGGCGGCCGGCCCGTTGATCCGCGCGATCACCGGCACCGGGGTCTCGGCGACCGAGGTAACCAGCCGGGAGGCGCAGTCCATCACCTCCTCGGGGCTGACGCCGCCGGCCGTGGCCGACAGGTCGGCGCCGGTGCAGAAGGCCTTGCCTTCGCCGGTGATGACGATGGCCCGCACGCCTGGGTCGTCGGCCGCGCCGGCGATGACGTCACCGAGGCCCGCCATGGTGTCGTAGTCGATCGCGTTGAGCCGAGCGGGATTGGTAATCGTCACCCGCAGCACCCGACCGTCGCGGGTCGCGGTGAGCTTGGCGGAGCTGGCGTTCTCGGACACGGTCAGACCCGCCTTTCGATGAACCGGGATTGCAGCACGTCACTTCCTCCGTGGATGAAAACGTAAATTGTGGTTAACGTATGGGCGTCGGGTCCAACAGTCAACACGGGGGTGAAAATGGTTGCGTCCATGGCCGCGGGATCAGCGACTGCGGTGCAGCGCCGCCCCAAGGACCGCAAGGCGCAGATCGTCCGCGCCGCGGCCCGTGCGTTCAGTGATCGCGGCTACCACGCGGTCGGCGTCGACGAGATCGCCGCCGAGGTTGGTCTCTCCGGCCCCGCGCTGTATCGGCACTTCGCCAACAAGTACGCGCTACTGGTCGCGACCGCCCAGTACACGGCGGGGGTGCTGGTGACCGCCGCACGATCCGCCGACGATCCGAGCCGGCCCGCGCCGGAGCGGTTGCGCGCGATCACCGCCGCGCTGATCGAGACCACGATCGGGACGCGGCGCGAGGGCGCGTTCTATCGGTGGGAACGGCGCTACCTGCAACCGCCGGACCGCAAGGACATCCGAGCCGGCTACGACGCGCTCAACGCCACGATCGCCGAACCGCTGGCGGCGCTGCGCCCGGAACTTCCCGAGGCCGACACCGCGATCCTGGCCGCTGCGGCCCTGAGCGTCATCGGCAGCATCTCCGCGCACCGAACGCGGCTGCCGGCCGCCGCACTTGCGGACCTGCTCGCAGAGCTGTGCTGGTCGGTGCTCACCGTCGAGCTGCCGCCCGCGCCTTCGGGTCCGCCGCCGCCACGCCCGGAGCGGGGTCTGCCCAGCACGTCCAAACGTGAACGGCTGCTCGCCGAGGCCATCCGCATGTTCGGCCAGCGGGGCTTCTACGAAGTCAGCATCGAGGAGATCGCTACCGCCGCCGGACTCAACGGCTCCAGCGCCTATCGCTACTACCCGAGTAAGGCAGCCCTGCTGGCCGTCGCCTTTCATCGGGCCAGCGCCCGAGTGCTGATGGCCATCACCGATTCCCTCGCCGAATCGACCAGCCCGCGGCAGGCGGCCCTGCGCATCGCCGAGCGTTATACCGCGCTGGCGTTCGCCGCGCCCGAGCTGATCAATATCTATTTCGCCGAGTTCGCCAACCTGCCCGAACCCGACCGGGTTGAACTGCGCGGTCTGCAGCGGCAGAACGTCGACGAATGGGCCCACCTGGTGAGTCAGGTCGGCGCAGGCGACACCGAAGCGGTGTTCCGGGTCCACGCGGCCCTTGCTCTCGTCGTCGATATAGGACGCCTGGTTAACTTTGACGATCGAGACGAACAGCGCTCCCGGATCCATGCCCTGATGGCGGCCGTACTTTTCGGCACCGGCGGCCGGTGGCTGCGGGCCGCCTCGCTGGCTACGATCGACCGATGAGCGCCGCACCGTCAGGACAGCGAAGTGCCGTCACGGCTGCGCGAGGGCTGGCCGGGCTGCTGTTGGGCGCAGGGGCAGGACATTTCGTCTTCCCGCAGCCTTTCGACACGATCGTTCCGCCGGAGTTGCCGGGCAGCGCCCGCATGTACACGTATGTGTCGGGGGTCGCCGAGCTGGTCATCGGTGCCCTGCTGTTGTTCCCGCGCACCCGTCGCAGGGCCGGGCTGGCCGCGGCCGCCCTGTTCGTTGCGGTGTTCCCGGCGAATATTTACTCGGTCCGGTTGTTCTGGGCCAAACCCTGGATGAGGGCGGGGACGATCGCGCGCCTGCCGTTGCAGATTCCGATGATCGTCGCGGCGTTGCGGGTGTGGCGCGCCGGTTAGATCAGTTCTGGCGTTGTCCGTAGCGGCGGCGGAATTTCTCGACCTGCCCGGCGGTGTCGACGATTCGGCTGTTGCCGGTCCAAAACGGGTGCGACGCCGCGCTGATCTCCACGATCACCAGCGGGTAGCTGCGAGTGCCCGTCGGGGTGGGCCACTCGATGGTGCGGTCGCTGGTCACGGTGGAGCGGGTCAGGATCGTCTCCCCGGTGGTGGCGTCCTGGAAGACGACGGGGTGGTAGTCGGGGTGGATGCCGGGTTTCATCGCTGATCTCCGTCTCGGGTGCGGTACAGGGAAATGTCTGCGGTGGCCGTTGGGGTTTCGTCGCACGGTTCCTGGTGGTGATCGCCGAACGGGTCGGGGTAGCCGGCCCACTGGTTCGGGCGGCGTAACTCGTCGTCGGTGAGCAGTGCGCCTGACAGGGCCTCGCGGATCTGCTCGGGGCGGGCGCCGCAGACCAGGATCACCAGCGAGGTGTGCCGATCGCCGTAGCGGTGGTCCCAGATCAGATCGGCGAACGCATGGCGTTCGGCGGACACTCGGGCGGCCTCCTCGGCCGTCATCGCGGCCAGCCACTTGCCCACCGCCGAGGTGTGCAATCCGCCGCCCGCCGACTCCAGCCAGATCGCCCGCTGCCCCCGGTTGGCCAACCACAGCCGCCCACGCGCCCGGATCACGCCGTCGAGCAGGGCATCGAGGGCCGCGTGCAGGCGCTGCGGGTGAAACGGTCGGCGGGCGTGGAATTCGATCAGCTCAACCCGGCCCTCGGCCCGTAGCGGCGGTTGACCGGCCAGCAACGGGGCGTGCGGATCATCGCCGCGACCGCGGCGGGCGCCGTCGTCGAGGTGGGTCAGCGCCTGTTCAAGACGATCGGTACCGGCGGTGATGCGTGCCAGCGGAGCCAACCGGCGCAGCACCGCCAACGCAGTCGGGTCCGGGTGGTAAATCACCAGTGCATCGGCGGATTCGGCCTGGCCGACCACCACTTGGGCGATGGTGCGCCCGTCGTCGAGTTCGTCGTCGCCGAGTGCTTGCGACAGCCACGCCGTGGCATCGAGACAGGTGACGACCGCGGCGATCGTCACATCGCGGCCGGCCGGGCCGTCGATGTATCCCGGTCCGACGCGGACCCGCACGTTGCGGATCGCCCAGCAGATGGGCTGCGGCTCCAACCAGTCGGGCAACTGGACGACGATGCGCTCAACGCCGGCCCGGCGGTGCAGTCGGCGCAACAGGACCAGCAGGTCGTTGCGCAGCGTGCAGGACACGCAGCCGTGCGCCAACTCCAGGGCTAGCGTCGTGGCATCGGCTGTCGTACTGGTGGTTTCCCGAACCACCACGTGACCATCCAGGCTGTAGGCCACGGTCACCGTGCCCGCCTTGACCTGCAAGGCGTTGATCGCTGCGTCGGTGCCGTACTGCCCGGCCACCAGGATCACCGGAGTCCGCATCACCCTCCTATTGAAAATCATTGTCATTAAAGCCGTTCCTACGGTAGCCTCCAGCGCGTCGCTTGTCGACAATGATTTTCAATAAGGGTCGAAAGAGGGTTCCGTTGTCTGCACGCTGCCAAGTCACTGGCCGGGTGCCCGGATTCGGGAATGCGGTGTCGCACTCGCATCGCCGCACCCGGCGCCGCTGGTCGCCGAATATCCAGGTCAGGACTTACTATCTGCCGTCGCAGGACCGCCGGATCACGCTGCGGGTCAGCGCGAAGGGCATCAAGGTCATCGACCGGGACGGCATCGAGGCCGTGGTGGCCCGGCTGCGAAGCGCGGGGCAGCGGATCTGATGGCGCGCACCGACATTCGTCCCATCGTCAAGCTGCGCTCCACCGCGGGCACCGGCTACACCTACGTCACCCGCAAGAACCGGCGCAACGACCCCGACCGCCTGGTGTTGCGCAAGTACGACCCCGTGGTCCGTCGCCATGTCGACTTCCGGGAGGAGCGCTGAGTCATGGCCAAGAAATCCAAGATCGTGAAGAACGAGCAGCGCCGAGCGCTGGTGGCCCGCTACGCCGAGCGGCGCACTGAGCTCAAGGAAGTCATTCGTTCGACGTCGAGCAGCCCGCAGCAGCGATTGGCCGCCCAGCGCGCACTGGCTCGCCAACCGCGCGATGCCAGCCCGGTGCGGCTGCGCAACCGCGACAGTGCCGACGGGCGTCCCCGCGGCTACCTGCGCAAGTTCGGGCTGTCTCGGGTGCGGGTGCGCCAGCTTGCGCATGAGCGCCAGCTGCCCGGCGTCCGGAAGGCGAGCTGGTAGATGGCGATCAAACCCAAAGAGTCGCGGCGTGTTCCGCGGAGCACGGCCAGGTCCGCCAAGCCGAACCTGCTGGCCAAGCTGGGCGTGACGGCGGTCGACTACAAAGACACCGCCACGCTGCGCATCTTCATCTCCCCGCGCGGCAAGATCCGTTCACGTAGCGTCACCGGACTCACCGTTGGTCAACAACGCCAGGTCGCCTGCGCCATCAAGAACGCCCGGGAAATGGCGTTGCTGCCGTATCCGGGTGTCACCGCCGAGTGATCGATTGACGGTGCCGCTGATCAGCCGATGTGGAACACGACCTCCAGGGCCAAGAACCCGAAGACGAGCAGCCCGAGGATTCCGGCGAGCACCGGAAGGATAAGCACTGGGTCTTTCATGGCTCGAGACGTTATCCAGTTGTTGGTTGGAAAAAATCGCAAAGTGGTGCCGATCACTCGATCTCGGGACTTTGGTCCGTGATGGCCATCACGGACCAAAGTCCCTGCGGGGCTGACCTTCCGGAGAGTTTCACGACCCTTTCGGCGGGTCGGGGGCCAGGCTGCCGTCCGGGGCGATGTGGGCGAAGATCTGCTGCAGCAGGGTCACGATGTGCGGGTCGTCCACGGTGTAGATGTGGTGGCGCCCGTCACGCCGTGCGTTGATCAGCCCGGCCAGTCGCAGCTTGGTCAGGTGCTGGCTCATGGTGGCGACATTGACGCCGGCTCGCCGCGCCAGGGTTGTCACGTCGTAGGCGTCCTGGGCGGCCAGCCACATCACATGTAGGCGTGCCGGGCTGCTGAGTAGCGCGAACGTGCTCGCGGCGGACGCGAGTTGGGGTGTGGTCGGTTCGTCGGGCCGGCTGGGTGAACTGATTTCTTCGGGCAGCCGTTCTTCATCTTTAGCCATGGCGGCATTCATTTTGTCCCAACTCCCATGGCGGGATTCGCCGAACGACACATTCCTATAGTTGCGCAATCGCCAAAGTATCGCCAGAATTGGGCAGTTCACGCGGCACATTTGCCGCCCGGCGGGTGTCACCCAGATTCGCCGTCAGATCACAGGATTGGTTGCTGCCGAATTGATTCCGACATCACTGCTGCGCCCGGCCGCCCTGGGAATCCGTGCGGCGTCGGCCGTCGTCGGCGCGGCGGCCCGCAGCGCATCGGCCACCACCGAGGCGGTTGGGGCCATCACCACGGCCGGGCTGCAGGTCGCCGCGCTGCCAGTTCGGGAAGCCAGTCGGATGCTGTCCGGCGAATCCACCCGGGCGACCCTGACCCGCAGGTGCTGGCGCGGGGAAAACCGCGCCTGGATCGAGGTCCGTGGCTTGAGCGAATCCCCCGAACTCGGGCAGCGGGTGCTCGACACGCTTGTCGCCGAACCCAGTGTGGTGTCGGCGCGGCTGAACCGCCCGTTGTCTCGGGTCGTGGTGGAACTTGCAGCAGAGGGCGAGCAGGTTTCACTCAATGACCTGTGCCGCCTGATCTCTGAGGTCGAAGGCGGCTACCGACGGTCTCAAGGCGCAACAGCTCCGAGCGGTGCCGCACCGGCTACCGTCCTGCCCGGCGACGGGTTGTTGCTGATGGCCCGGGGCGTGATGGTCGGCGTGAATGCCGCCGGACTGGCCATCGCGGTCGCTGGGCGTGCGCTGCGGTTGCCGCAGGCACCGATCACCGTCGACGCCGTCGCGGCGCTGGCGAACTACCAGCCGTGGCTGCGCCAGCAGCTCGCCGACCGAATCGGCCGGGGCCCGGCTGACACGGTGCTGTCGCTGATCTCCACCGGAGCGCGGATCGTCACCCTGTCGCCGGCCACGCTGGCAGTGGACTTGGCGTTGCAGGGTGTCAAGGCCGCCGAATCTCAGGCCGCGGCGCAGGCCTGGATCCGCCACGAGCCGCACCTGGCCCGGCACGCCGACCAGGCGCAGGTCCACGTCCCGTCGCGGCCGGTGCCCCTACCGGAGGGGGCGGTCGACCGGCACGGCCGGCGGGCCGGCTACGTCCAGTTGTTCGGTGCCGGCCTGGTGGCAGTGCTCACCCGCAACGTCACCACAGCCGCCACCGCAGCCGTGGTCTCCGGCCCGAAAGCCATGCGCACCACCACGGAATCGTTCGCGGCCACCCTGAGCCGGTCGTTGGTCGAGCAGCACGCGGCGCTGCCGTTGCGCCCGGAGGGCGTGCGCCGCCTCGATCGCGTCGACGCCGTTCTCATCGATCCGCGATTGCTCTGCTCCGCCAACGCGCGGCACCCGCTGGCCTCGGCGCTGTTGGCCGAGGCGCGGGCGTCCGGCGCGGAACTGGTCACCCTCGACGTCGAGGCCCTGGGGGAACTGCGTCCCGCCTTCGACGAACTGGCACCGGTCGATATCGCCGCCGACGACGCTCAACTCGACGAGGCGCTGGCCACCGCACTGGCGGCACGTCAGCGAGACGGCCGCACCGTCGCGGTGCTGACGTCCACCGGCGCGCAGGCACTCGCCTGCGCCGACGTGGGCCTGGGGATCCTGCCCGACGACACGGAGACGGCACCGCCGTGGGAAGCGGATCTGCTGCTGGCCGACCTGGCCGGCGCCTGGCGGGTGCTGCACGCGATACCGGCCGCGCGCGCGGCTGCGCAGCGCGGTATCGCCTTGTCCACCGGGGCGTCGACGATCGGTGCCCTGCTGATGGTTCCCGGTGTGCGGGGTGGGCGCGGCCCGGGGCCGGTCACCGCCGGGGCGGCCTCCGGATTGCTCTCGGGATACCTGCTGGCTCGCCAGGTGGCGCGGACGCCGGCGCCGCGGCCCGCACCGGCCTACGAGTGGCATGCGATGTCGCTCGATGAGGTCCGCGCGATCCTGCCGGTTCCCGACGTCGCCTGCGCCGCCGCCGAACTCGACGCGGCGCCGCCGCACATGGCCTGGCAGTTCGTCAAGGCGGTGCGCGCCGAGCTGTCGGATCCGCTGATGCCGGTGCTGGCACTGAGCTCGGCGGCCACCGCGATGCTGGGCTCGCCGGTGGACGCACTCATGGTCAGCACGGTGTTGATCGGCAACTGCATGCTGGCCGCGGCCCAACAGTTGCAGGCCGAGAATCGGCTGAACCGGCTGCTGGCGCAACAGACACCACCGGCGCGCATCCTCGAGCCGGGCACCCACGCCTATGCCGAGATCGTTGCTGACCGGCTGATCCCCGGGACCGTGATCGAAGTGCGCAGCAATGAGGTGGTGCCCGCCGATGCGCGGCTGATCGAGGCCACCGATCTCGAGGTCGACGAATCCTCGCTCACGGGCGAGTCCCTGTCGGTGGACAAGCACACCGCGGCGACACCCGGGGCCGAACTCGCCGACCGACGCTGCATGCTCTACGCCGGAACGACCGTTGTCGCCGGCACCGCGGTGGCCGTCGTCACCGCCGTCGGCGCCGACACCCAGGCCCGCCGGGCCGCAGAGCTGGCCGCCGGAGATCTGCCGGTGGTCGGCCTGCAACACCAACTCAGTCAGCTGATGAGCCGGGCCTTCCCGGCCAGCGCCGGTGGTGGGCTGATGGTGGGACTGCTCGGGATGCTGCGCGGCGGCGGACTGCGCCTGGCCCTGGGTAACGCGATCGCCGTTGCCGTGGCGGCGGTGCCCGAGGGTATGCCGCTGATGGCGACCCTGGCCCAACACGCCTCCGCCCAACGGCTGACCGATTCCGGTGCGCTGGTGCGTATTCCCCGCTCCGTGGAGGCGCTGGGCCGGGTCGAGGTGGTCTGCTTCGACAAGACCGGAACGCTGAGTGAGAACCGGCTGCGGGTCACCCGCGTCCATCCGGTGGCCGGCCACGCCCATGACGACGTGTTGCGGTGCGCGGCCAACGCCGCGCCGGCGCCCGAGGGCGATCCCCACACGCACGCTACCGACCAGGCCGTCACCGAAGCGGCCGCCGGAATTTCCTATGGCGGGGCGCCGCTGTGGACCACCCCGGACGCCCACCTGCCGTTCCGCTCCGGCCGAGCGTTCTCGGCATCGGTGATGGGCGCCGACCTGATGATCAAGGGTGCGCCCGAAGTGGTGTTGGCCGCCTGCACCGGTCTGGGCCCCGACAGTGACGCGCCGGTGAGCGAGCTGGCGGCCGGCGGCCTGCGGGTGATCGCGGTGGCGCGGCGTCGGCTCACTGCCACCCAGGTGAAATCGCTGGCAGGCGACCCGGACGCCCTCGCCGGGCTATGCCAGGGCGGGCTGACACTGGTCGGGTTCCTCGGCATCTCCGACACCCCCCGCGCCGAAGCCCCGCAGCTGCTCGCCGACCTGGCGCAGCGCGGGGTCGGAATCCGGCTGATCACCGGCGATCACCCCGTCACCGCCACGGCGATCGCCGCGGAGCTGGGAGTGCCGGTCACCGCCGATCAGGTCATCACCGGAGCCCAGTGGAATGCACTGTCTCGCAAGGATCAGGAACACGCGGTGGCGCAGCGGGTGATCTTCGCCCGGATGTCCCCGGAGAACAAGGTGCAGGTGGTGCAGACCCTCGAACGCAGCGGACGGGTCTGCGCCATGGTCGGCGACGGCGCCAACGACGCCGCCGCGATCCGGGCCGCCAGTGTGGGCCTCGGTGTGGTCGCACGTGGCAGCGACTCGGCGCACCTCACCGCCGACATTGTGCTGACCGACGGCCGCATCGGCGCGCTGGTCGATGCCATCGACGAGGGCCAGCGACTGTGGCGCGGGGTGCAATTGGCGGTGACCGGCCTGCTCGGCGGCAACGTCGGGGAGGTGATCTTCGGCGTGGTCGGCGCCGCGCTGTCGGGCACCTCGCCGCTGAACAACCGCCAACTGCTGCTGATGAACATGCTGACCGACGCGCTGCCGGCTACCGCGGTCGCCGTCAGCACGCCCGCCGGTGCCTCGCATCGGGTGGTGCACGGCATCGACGAGCGCAGGTTGATGCGTGCCGTCGCCGTCCGCGGGGCCATCACCGGCGCCGCGGCCAGCGCCGCGTGGGGGATGGCCAGCCTTTCTCCCGTACCCGGCCGCGTGCAACGCGCCGCCACCGTCGCGTTGATCACGCTGGTCGCCACCGAGCTCGCCCAAACGCTGGTCGACTCCCGCGCTCCGTTGGTGGTGCTCACCGCAGCCGGTTCCTTCGCGGCGTTCGCGGCCATGATCAGCCTGCCCGGGATCAGTCAGCTCCTGGGTTGTGTTCCGGTGGGGCCGCTGGGCTGGTCGCAGGCCCTGGGCGCCTCCGGAGCCGCGGTCCTGGCGATCGCCGCCGCCCCGCACGTGCTGCCGGGCGGCCGGGGCGAGTCGACGCCGAGCCGTACCGATACCGGGTCCGGGCCGTTGGCCACCGTGCAAGCGCTGAGCGGGATTGCCGACGGTCGCCGGCGCCGCACCGCAGCCGGCGGGGGCATCAACCGTCATTCGGCACAGCTGGAGGGGTCTTCGGCCGGCTGACGGCCACCTACGGAGGTTCAATCGTCTTCGGAGACCGGCTGGTTCAACTCGTCGAGGATGTCGTTCGCGCTGCCGATGCGGCCCACGCCCAGTCGCTGGGCCCGGGCATCGAGCTCGCGGTGGGCATGTTCGAGGGTGTAGCCGCGGGCGATCAACACTCCGATCGCCTGATCGATCAGCGAGGCTGCTGCGAGCCCGCCGGGTGCAGGCCGGGGCGGTATACGGTGCTGATCCAGCACGAACTCGCTCAGGGCGAGGCCGGTCAGCCAGGCAAGGTCGGCGGCCAGGTCGACGAAAGCGCCGGGGTTGCCGGCGTAGAGGATCAGCACCGCAAGCGGCCCCGCGATGGGGTCGGAAACCGCCGGAGGCATCGGTAAGCGCATCGAGGTGACGATGTCGCCGAGCTCGGTCCCCGATTCGAGCACGGTGAAGGTGGATTGACGGCCGAAGGCAGTGATCATCACCGTCAGACCCAGATACGACCCCACCGCGAGTTTGGTGTTGCCCGCCAACTGGCGCAGCGTGTCGGTGAGGTCGAAGTCGGGGGCGTCCAGGATTTCGGTCAGGGCCGCCAGATCGGCAGCCAGCGCCGCGGTGATGTCCACAAGGGGTAGTGCTCCCCATTGACGCCCCGAACGCCGCTCTTTCTCGTCCTAAGCCGAGTGCCGCAGGTCGCGACTGCCCGGGCGCAATATCTGACCACGGATCAGGGATCGGGGTCTAACAGTGCCTATACCTAACGCTACGCGGGGTTATGGCGCGGTGCGGCGGGCGTGCGCGCGGCGCACCGCTTCGTCGACGATGCTTCGTGCGACCACCGCCAGTTTGACGTTCTCGGCCTGGCTGATCCGGCGCAGCCGGTCGAACGCATCTTCGGCGGTTCCTCCGGAACGGGCACGCAGGATACCGATGGCCTGGTCGATGACCGGACGGGTGGACAGTGCTGTCTGCAGCTGCGTGGTCAGCGCCCGGGCTTGGGTCAGTACGTGCGCGTTGTGTACCGCGACGGCGGCGGGAACGGCGAACAGCTCGCCGAGTTCGGCGGCGCGTTCGGTGAAGGCATCCTTGCGGTGTGCGTAGACGTTGATGGCCCCGACCACCTGGCCGGGCAGCAGCAGCGGCAGCGACAACACGCTGTGCACGCCGAGACGTCCCACCCGCGGGCCGAAGCGCGGCCAGAGCTTCTCGCCGCCCAAGGACCCGGACCGCACGGTGCGTCGCTCCAACGCGGCGGTGATGCAGGGCCCCTCGTTGACCTCGACGTACTGGATCTCATCGATCTGCTGTACGAAGGGGGCGCTGGCGGCTAGAACCTTGACCCGGTTGTCCGTGCGGTCACTACGCAGCAACGTCAGCCCTGCGCCGTCCGCGGCGGGAATGGCCTGCACCGCGTAGGTGGCCACTCGGGCCAGGAGCTCCTCAAGTCCGAGCGAATCGGCTACCAGATTAGCGAGATCGGCCAGACCGGATCGCAGGTCATCGACGTCCGTGTCGGCGCCTTCTGCAGTCGAATCCAGCTGGTTACCAGGGGCGGGCTTGTCGGTCACGACTACCCCGTCATCTGCCGAATCGCGGGGAACGCACGTTGACATGCTAGTGCCGCGTGTCGGAGTAATCCATGTCTCGTCTTACTCGCGGAGGCACGTCGACGGCGGTGCACCGCCGCGATCGCTGTCTTGAGCCCGCGGTGGCGCCCGGTCGCCGGGTCGGTGTCGACGAAGTCGGTGGCCAGTACGGTGAACATTCGCTCGCTGCGCGTCTCGGGGGCGTCGTCGGCGAGATCGCGCAGGTAGCGATCCGGCAGCGACAGCTTGGCGATGGTGCGCCACGTCTTGCCGTACTGAGTCAGGAACGAACCCGTGGTGTAGGGCAGGTCGTAGTGTTCGCAGATCTGGCGCACCCGCGCCGAGATCTGGTGTAACCGATTGCTCGGCAGGTCGGGGTAGAGGTGATGTTCGATTTGGTGGCATAGGTGGCCGCTCATAAACCGCATCGCCGGACCGGCGTCGAAGTTGGCGCTGCCCAGCAGCTGACGCAGATACCACTGACCCCGGGATTCGCCCAGCATGTCGGACTTGCTGAATTTCTCAGCGCCATCGGGAAAATGCCCGCAGAAGATCACTGCGTTTGCCCAGACATTCCGGATCACGTTGGCCAACAGATTGGCCTTCACAGTCGATAGGTAGGTAGCCCTCGGTGACAGTGCGGTGAGTGCGGGGAACGCCGCGTAGTCTTTGAACACCTGCTTGCCGGCCTTCACCGCGAACCGGCCCGCCTTGCCGATAGCGTTCCTGCGCTCTGCGCCGCCCTTGGTGATGTTTCCGAATTCGATGGGTTGCAAGCCGATTCCCCACTCGAACCCGAGCGCCAGGATGACGTTGTACAGCGGGTTCCCGATGTTGCTCGGATGCCAAGGCTGGTCGCGAGTGACCCGCAAAGTGCTGTAGCCGACGTCGTCGTCCATACCGACGATGTTCGTGTACTTGTGGTGGCGAAGGTTGTGGTCGAACTGCCAGTGCTTCGACACTCCGGCCATGTCCCACTCCCACGTCGAGGAGTGGATCTCGGGGTCATTCATCCAATTCCACTGGCCGTGCATGACGTTGTGCCCGATTTCCATGTTCTCGATGATCTTGGCAGCAGCGACGGTCAGCGTTCCCGCCCACCAGGCCAGCCGCCTCGAATCAGCGGCCAACATAAGCCGGCCGACCATTTCGAGGGTGCGTTGGGCGGCGATGGCACGGCGGATGTAGCGCGCATCGCGCTCGCCAAGGCAACCTTCGATGTGCAGCCGGATGGCGTCCAGGTCATCGGCCAACGAGTCGATGTCGGCGTCTGTCAGGTGAGCGAAGGCCGAAATCTCATCGATCGCCACATGTTTCCCTTTCGTTGGCCTGCGGCCGGTCGAGCGGACAGTCGCTGAATACCTCGTGGGTATAGGGCGGATCAGTAGTAGTGACTGCGCCCGCCGACCGCGTGGCCCAGCCGTCCCATCAGGGCCAAGAGCAGCCCGACGACCAGAAGGATGACGCCAATGACTACGCAGAGATGGGCGTAGGCAAAGGTGGGGACCAAAGCCGGCAAAAGGAGCCCAAGGACAATGAGAATGATCCCGAGGGTGATCATGGTGCTTCCCGATTTCTGGTTAGGGGTTGTGAGCGTCGCACAGACGTCGGAATGTGCGGCTTAGACGTCGGAGTGTGCGGCCCGAATGAAAGTTCATCGAATTCGGCGGCGTACAGCCGAACTCGCTTCTGCACCGGCTGAGGGGCTCAACACCCGCAACACTACTCCTTTTCGGGCCGGCCGGTGGACGCCCGCGGCCCCCATTGGCCAAGGTGCTGCGCAGTGCTTTCGGGCGCTGGGGCCGAACCGGCGTAGGGTTGTTGGCAGCGGCGGTCCTTCGTGCAGGCGGTGTTTTCAAGTCCTGTCATCGCCGGGAAATTTGGCCGCTAGGGCTGAGATGGGAGCGTCGTCATGACGCGACAGCAGACAACACGTAGAAGCCCTGACAACTCCACGTCACCGCTGCACACGCCCCGGTTACGGTTGAAGCGCAAAGCGTCCCCGAGCGGATACGTCGACGGGGCATGGTGGCCACATACCGAGGATCTGGTCGTGGAGCTTCCCGACCTGTTGGCTGTGTTGTCCGTTCGATTGGGTCGCATAAGCCGGGTCTTGTACAACCTGAGCGAATGGGATAGTGCGCCAAAGAAACTCGTCATCGACGGGCGGCCGGTCCGGTTGGATGGATACCGGATCCAGCCGATCGACACGATTGAAATTCTCGGGCTCGATGGTGACCGTCTCACGTTGATGGTGGTTCCCACGCGCACCGGCCCGAGCGATGCACATGACGCCATGATGTCCGCAGCGCAGTCGAAAGGCGCTGTCTCGGTGAGTGATCTGCTGACGGCCAGCCCACGCGAACGGGAACGACGCAATCTGGCGGCCACCGCTCTTGATCGCTGGGAATCGGAAGGGGGAACATGACGACCCTGGCGTCGTCCGACCCCCGGCAACCGATCAATCCCGCCGATTTCTTAGCGGGATGAACTGATCCCGGAGAGGACACCGATGAGTACGGCGAGGGTTGCCTCGTGTTTGATGCGGGTATCGCATCTGGACCGCTCGGTGAAGTTCTACTGTGAGGTGTTCCAGTGCGATGTCGCCATTCGTGAGAGGGATGCGGCACTTCTCCTGACGCCGGACGGCTTCGAGATCTATCTGCGCACGCACGAGGCGTCCAGGGCTGGTGGCATCACCGGCGTCGGTGTCGAGCAGATCATCTGGTCTGTCGGCAGCGAGGCGGAGCTGAAGCAGATTGAACAACGCATGCGCGTCCACGATCCGAGTGTGTACTCGAACACCTTGGGTGATATCAGTTTCGTCGACGGTGGCGATCCAGATGGTATTCGGGTCCTGGTCACCTACCCGACTCCGCACCAGCTTCCGCGTGAGGTCATCGACCGACGATTCCGGTGATAGGCCTCGGTGGATCCCCCGCGGCAAGGAACCCGCAGCATCGGACAGTCCCTGGGTCTACCGTAGGGCTTTGCAACATGTTGACCAGTGGAGGTGTTCCGGTGCACCCATTCCGGCAAGCTGTGGAGGCCCGCGATGCCGCGGCCATCGAGGAGCTGCTGTCCGACGATGTCGTGTTCACCTCCCCGGTGGCGTTCAAGCCCTACCCGGGCAAGCCGATCACCGCGGCGATCCTGCGCGCGGTGATGCGTGTTTTCCAGGACTTCCACTACGTCCGCGAGATCACCGACGCGTCGGGACGCGACCACGCCCTGATCTTCGAGGCGTCGGTCGACGGCAAGCGGATCACTGGATGCGACTTCCTGCATACCGACGACGACGGCAAGATCGACGACTTCGTGGTGATGGTGCGGCCGCTGTCGGCGGCCACCGCGCTGGCCGAGGCCATGGCGGCGCAGTTCGACCAGATCACCCGTGAGGCCGCCGCGCACGGCGGTTGAACGGGGCTCGGCGGTGCGTGATCAGGCGCCAGTAGTCGCGGCCGTCGCGGTCGGCGGCGCCATCGGCGCCTGCGCGCGCTACGCCGTCGCGTTGGCCCTGCCCACGCCGGCCGACGGATTCCCTTGGGCCACTTTGATCACCAACGTCACCGGCTGTGCACTGATGGGGGTGCTCATGGTGGCGATCACCGAAGTGTGGGTCGGGCATCGGCTGTTGCGCCCCCTGTTGGGCACCGGTGTGCTCGGCGGCTACACCACGTTCTCCACCTTCGCCGGCGACGTCGACACCCTGATCGCCGCCGGCCGGCTCGCCCGGGCGCTGCTCTACCTGCTCAGCACACCGGTCGCGGCGCTGATCGCGACCTGGACCGCCGCGTCCCTCGCCCGTCGTCTGCTCATCAGGAGGATCGCATGAACCAGCTCACCGGACGCGCCCTGCGCCTGACGGTATTTCTCGGTGAGAGCGACACCTGGCACCACAAGCCGGTGTTCAGCGAGATCGTGCACCGCGCGCGGCGGGCCGGCCTGGCCGGCGCGTCGGTGTTCCGCGGTATCGAGGGCTTCGGAGCGTCCTCGGCCATCCACACCACCCGCCTGCTGTCGATGTCGGAGGACCTGCCGGTCTCGGTGGTCATCGTCGATGCCCCTGAGCGCGTCCGGGCATTTCTGCCCGAGCTCGACGAGCTGGTCACCGAGGGACTGATCCTGGTGGACGAAGTCGAGGTGGTCCGGCACATCGGGCGCACCCCCGCCAGCCAGTGACCTGGCTCCTGGTCATCGCCGGCGCAGCGGTGGGAGCCCCGCTGCGCTATCTGACCGATCGCTTCGTCCAAGCCCGCCACGACACCGCATTCCCCTGGGGCACCCTGACTGCCAACGTGGCGGGCAGTCTGCTGCTGGGCGTGCTCGCCGGGGCGGCGAGCGCCGGCGATCAGCGGCTGCACCTGTTGATCGGCACCGGTCTGTGCGGGGCGCTGACCACCTACTCGACTTTCTCCTACGAAACGCTGCAGTTGGCCGGAGTCGGTGCGCGGCTGTACGCGCTGGCCAATCTGGTCCTCACCCTGACCTGCGGGCTGGGGGCGTTCTACGCCGGCCATGTCGTGGCACAGGCGGTGTGGGCCTGATCGATCCTGGGGGTAAGCCGACGCAGCGCAACCGCGCCCAGCTCCGGGTGCCACAATCGAGCCCGACAGTGTCCCAAGTGACCGCCCAATCCTTTTCAGGAGTTGCCATGTCGTTCTCGGTAGAGCCCAGCGATGACGTGATCGAGGTGCGTGACTGGGTGCACCAGTTCGCCGCCGAGGTCGTGCGCCCCGCCGCCGCCGAATGGGACGAGCGCGAAGAGACGCCGTGGCCGGTCATCCAGGAGGCGGCCAAGATCGGCCTGTACTCGCCGGAGCTGTTCGCCACCCAGGCGGCCGAACCCAGCGGAATCGGCATGCTGGCGGTGTTCGAGGAGCTCTTCTGGGGCGACGCCGGGATCGCCCTGTCGATCCTGGGGACCGGACTTGCCGCAGCGGCGTTGGCGGGCAACGGAACCCCCGAGCAGCTGGGTCTGTGGCTGCCCGAGATGTTCGGCACCGCTGATGACCCCAAGGTCGCGGCCTTCTGCTCCTCGGAACCCGACGCCGGTTCCGATGTCGGCGCGATCCGGACGCGCGCCCGCTACGACGAAGCGGCCCGCGAATGGGTGCTCAACGGCACCAAGACCTGGGCCACCAACGGCGGCATCGCCAACGTGCACATCGTGGTCGCCTCGGTGTATCCCGAATTGGGCTCACGTGGGCAGGCCACGTTCATCATCCCGCCCGGCACCACCGGGCTGGCGCAGGGCCAGAAGTTCAAGAAGCATGGCATCCGGGCGTCGCACACCGCCGAGATCGTGCTCGACAACGTCCGGCTGCCCGAGGACATGATCCTCGGGGGGCGGGAGAAGTTCGAGGCTCGCGTCGCCCGGGTCAAGTCCGGCGCGTCGGCCGGCGGGCAGGCCGCCATGAAGACCTTCGAGCGCACCCGTCCATCAGTGGGCGCGATGGCTGTGGGCGTGGCCCGCGCCGCCTACGAATACGCCCTCGAATACGCCTGCCAGCGCGAACAGTTCGGCCGCAAGATCGGCGAGTTCCAGGCGGTCTCCTTCAAGCTGGCCGACATGAAGAGCCGCATCGACGCCGCCCGGCTCATGGTCTGGCGTGCCGGCTGGATGGCCCGCAACAACAAGGCCTTCGACAACGCCGAGGGCTCGATGGCCAAGCTGTTCGCCAGCGAGACGGCGGTCTACGTCACCGACGAGGCCATCCAGATTCTCGGCGGTAACGGCTACACCCGCGACTACCCGGTCGAGCGGATGCACCGCGACGCCAAGATCTTCACCATCTTCGAAGGCACCAGTGAGATTCAGCGGCTGGTGATCGCCAGGGCACTGACGGGTCTGGCGCTGCGCTGATCAGCTAGGGCCCGACGCCTGGGCTGCGCCCTCGGAGAACACGAATCGGGTGCAGTCGGTGGGGAACGCGAACCAGGCCAGCGCCCGGCGGGGAATGATCATGCGCAGCCCGCACCCATCGGGCCCTGCCCAGGCGTCGGCGCCGGGCGCGTACTGCGGGTGATATTTCGTAAAGGCGATCGCCAGCCGGGCTCCGAGGCCGTCGGGGTCGGCGGCGGTGGCCACCGAGATTCCCTCGACGATGACCACCTGCGTACCGCTTTCGAGGGTCAGGGTGCAGGCCGGGTTGTGCTGCGCGTTTCGCGCGTGACGCGTGGTGGGTGCACCGTCGTAGTAGAACCGGCCATCAAGCCATACCCCCCATCGCGGCACCGAGTGCGGGGTGCCGTCCGGGCGCACCGTGCTCAACCAGTAGTGCTGTGCGGCGGTCAGGCGTCCTTCCACGTCGGACCAGCTCAATAGGCCCGCCGCCGAATCCGGTAACCCGTAACCCTCCGGCAGTACGGGACGTTGCGCCGCGGGGCTGGAAGTCGGATCCATGGTGGGCAGGCTAGTGGCCGGCTACCCGGCCGTCTTGCCGTTGTCGGTCATGTACACCGCTCCGTGCACGGCAGCGGCGGCGTCACTGGCCAAAAAGGCGATCACCTCCGCGACGTCGCCCGGGGCGCTCATCCCGCGCGGCGAGGCCACCCGCATGATCAGGTTGACGTCGGCGCCCTCGGGAAGCTGGAAATTGGTCACCTGCGGGGTCAGCATGCCGCCGGGGCACACCGCGTTGACTCGTAGCTTCTCCGCGGTGAACTCCACGGCCAATGCCCGGGTGAGCCCGACGAGTCCGTGCTTGGCCGCGCAGTAGCCCGCCGAGTACGCCTGCCCCTCCACCCCGGCGATCGAGGCGACGTTGACGATATTGCCGGCGGTCTCCAGCAGGTGCGGCAGCGCCGCGCGGCACAGGAAGAACGGCCCGTTGAGGTTGACCGCCAGATCGTGGGCCCACTCGTCGTCGGTGACGGACAGCGTGTGGCGCATCTGATGGGCGCCGGCGACGTTGACCAGAACATCGAGCCGGCCGAACTGGGCGACGCATTGCTCGACCGCCGCCGCGCACGCCGCCGCGGTGCTGATGTCGGTGGGGGCGTACTGCCCGCCGGGAACGTCGGCGAACACCGTGGCCAGTCGCTCGGCGTCGCGCGCCAACCCGAACACCGTCGCACCGCGCCGGGCGAACAGTTGCGCGGTCGCCGCGCCCAGGCCCGACGACGCGCCGGTCACCAGCGCCACTTTGCCTGACAGATCGGTCATTTCGACTCTCCGCATCACCCAGTCGACCGGCACTGGTGCGCAGCCGTCTACCGTCCAGTTATGGCTTCAGTATCAGTGATCACCGGGGGCGCGGGCGGTATGGGGCTGGCGACGGCCAAGATCCTGGGCCGAGACCACACCCTGGTGCTGTGCGATGTCCGGCCCGAGCGGCTCGACGCGGCGCAGGCCGCCCTTGAGCAGCTCGGCATCGCCGCGACCGCCGTCAACTGCGATGTCACCGACCGTGGTGCGGTGACCCGGCTTTTCGACACCGCTGCCGGTCTCGGGTCGCTGGCGTCGGTGATCCACACTGCGGGGGTCAGCCCGAGCATGGGCGACGCCGAATTCGTCATGCGGATCAACGCGTTCGGCACCGTTGTGGTCAACGAGGTGTTCTACGACGTCGCGCCCGAGGGCGCGGTGATCGTCAACGTGGCTTCGATGGCCGCGCAATTGCTGCCGGACAAGGCATACCCCACAGCGAAGTTTCCGCTGGCGTACAGCGACGGCGACGCCTTCGTGGCCGCGATGACGGCGTATTGCAACAACGCACCCGAGCAGATGCGTTCGGGCTTCTCCTACACCGTCAGTAAGGCTTTCGTGAAGTGGTACTGCGCCTCGCAGGCCGAGCGGTTCGGCGGTCGCGGGCTGCGCATCGTCTCGGTGTCGCCGGGCAACATCGACACCGAGATGGGCCGGCGCGAAGAGAAGGCCGGAGTGGGCATGATGATGCCCGACGCGCTGATCCCGCGATGGGGTACGGCCGAGGAGATGGCCGAGCTGTTCGCCTTCTGCGCCGGAGACAAGTGCGCCTATCTCACCGGCGCCGACATCCTCGCCGACGGGGGAGTGGTTGCCTCCATGCGGGAACGCGCCCGGGTGGCGGCGCAACCGCGCTGAGATTGCGCGCAGGGCTGTAGACGTGTGCACGATCACGACCCTGGCTGCAGTTTCACCGAGGTTCCGCGCACCGCCGAACTTGGGTAGCGTGCCGTTGAGGGGAAGGGAGCGCCGATGCACTACACCCGCACCGATCCCATCGCGGCCCAGCCCAGCGACGTCTGGGCCGTCCTGATCGATGTCGAGCATTGGCCGGACTGGACGGCGTCGATGCGTGAGATCACCCGGCTGGACTCCGGTCCGCTGCGAGTCGGCAGCACCGCCCGAGTCCGCCAACCCGCCGGCCGGCCGATGGTCTGGACCGTCACCGACCTGGTCCCCGAGCGGTCCTTCACCTGGACCGCGTCGGCGGCCGGTATCCGCTTCACCGGCTTTCATGAGCTGACGCCGACCGGGTCAGGGGTGCGGGCCGTGCTGACCTTCGCTGTGACCGGTCCGATGTCCTGGCTGGCCGGCCTGCTCGCCGGTGGCCGGATTCGTCGCTACGTCGACATGGAGGCAGACGGGCTCAAGCGGCAGTCGGAAGAGCAAGCGGATCGCCGCCACTAGCACGCTCACAGACCCCGCGCAGTTAGCTGGGCCGCTGATTTGGTCGGTCGATTCGGGATGCGGAATGCGCCGAAGCAGCTAAGTTAACGGTTGACACGTGGCGGGGTGGGTGCTTACCGTGGACCAAACCTACGGGACCGTAGGTTGGCTGGGGGGCCAAGCGACAGCCCGCCTGTCGATCAGGGAGGGGACTAAAAAGCGATGGTAAATGTCCAGACGGCCTTGCTTCATGAGCTGGAGCCGATTGTCGAGCAGAACCTCAATCGGCACCTCAAGGCCGCCAAGCCGTGGCTGCCGCACGACTACGTGCCGTGGAGCAGGGGGCGCGACTTCGCGTTCCTCGGCGGCGAGGACTGGGTTCCCGAAGACTCACCGCTGGACCCGGTCGCCAAGGCCGCACTGCTGGTCAACTTGCTGACCGAGGACAATCTGCCGTCCTACCATCGCGAGATCGCCACCACCTTCAGCCGCGACGGCGCCTGGGGCACCTGGGTCGGCCAGTGGACCGCCGAGGAAGGCCGTCACAGCATCGCGCTGCGCGACTACCTCATCGTGACCCGCGGTATCGACCCGGTGAACCTGGAGAACATGCGGATGCAGCACACCGTCGCGGGCTATGACGCCGGCGGCAAGTCAGCGCTGCAGGTGCTGGCGTACGTTTCGTTCCAGGAACTCGCCACCCGAGTGTCGCACCGCAACACCGGCAAGGCCTCCGGATGCCCCCTCGCCGACCAGTTGCTGGCCCGGGTCGCTCTCGACGAGAACCTGCACATGGTGTTCTACCGCAACCTGATGCAGGCGGCCCTGGACATCGCCCCGGACGAGGCGATGTGCGCGATCCGCGACGAGGTGCTCGGCTTCGCGATGCCCGGGATGAACATGCCCGGTTTCCAGGAGAACGCGATCCTGATCGCCAAGGCCGGCATCTACGACCTGCGCATCCACCACGACGACGTCATCCAGCCGGTGCTGCGCTTCTGGAAGATCCACGAGCGCAAAGACTTCGGCGCTGCCGGCGACGAGGCCCGCGAGCAGGTCATCGGCTTCATGAAGATGGTCGACGAGCGGGCCAAATACTACGAAGAGAAGGCCAAGGCGCGCCAGACCGTCTCCGCCTGATCCGGCTCGGCCTGCTAGCCCCGCTTGATCGAGGTGTAGTAGGTCGTGTCGGCCATCGACACCGAGTCGGCGCCCCGCGCGGGTGTCGGACGGTCGTGCTGCGTCAACAGCTCGGTCATGGACTGGCCGGTCGAGGTCCAGTCCAAGGAGTCCAGGTAGTCGGCCACGTCGTTGCGCTCACCGTCGTATCCGAGCTCGGAGAACTCCAGGTCGAAGCCGTGCGCCCGCCACTTCTCGGTGGCACTGCGCATCATTTCCCTGGCCTGCTCATGCTGGGCCGCCGAAATGTTGGGAATGGCCTCGGTGGCCAGTCGGCTGCCGTCGGCGCTCAGTGCGGTGATGTTGTCCAGCAACCGGTCCTGCGCCTCCGGCGGGAGATAGCCGAGCAGTCCCTCAGCGATCCACGCGGTGGGCTGGGTGCGGTCGAACCCCGCTTCGCTCAAGGCGGCAGGCCAGTCATCGCGCAGATCGACGGCCACGCCGCGGCGATCGGCGGTCGGCTCGGCGCCCAGCTCGGCCAGCGTCGCGGTCTTGAATGCCAGCACCGCGGGCTGGTCGATCTCGAAGATCGTCATGCGGGCGGGCCATGTCAGTCGGTAGGCCCGCGCATCCAGGCCCGATGCCAAGATCACGGCCTGGCGGATCCCGGCCTGGGTGGCGTCGGCGAAGAACGCGTCGAAGAAGCGGGTGCGGACGGCCATCGCATCGGGCATCTGGCCGAGCTTCCAGCCGGACTCGTGGTCGTCGAGATCGGTGCCCGCCAGCTCGCCGGCTGCCCACTTGGTCAAGAAGTCGACGCCGACAGCTCGGACCAGCGGCTCGGCGAAGCGGTCGTCGATCAGGGGATTGTCGGCCTTGGTGGCGATCGCGCGGGCGGCGGCGACCATGGTCGCGGTCGCTCCCACGCTGGTGGCGAGGTCCCAGGTGTCGTTGTCGGTGCGTGCCATGAGCGCTCCTTGAAGTGATGGCCAGGGCGATTTGCTCAGCCCAGCGACTAGTTAGTGCACTTAATAAACGCGACGAACCGGCCGATGGTTCCCGCCCGCGGCCGAACCGTCGATCAGCGCAACGTCAGGTAGATCAGCGCCATATTGAGTGACCCGATCACCACGGTGATCACCCAGCCGAGGGCCGCAGTCAGCGGCCTGTTGGCATCGGCACCCATCACTGACCGGTCGCCGGTCACCCGGATCAGCGGTACCAGCGCGAACGGGATGCCGAAGGACAACACCACCTGCGAGATCACCAGTGCCCGCGTGGGCTCGATCCCCCAAGCCAGGATGGCCAGCGCCGGGCCCAGCGTGATCAGCCGGCGCCAGAGCAGCGGAACCGAAACCCGCAACAGGCCCTGCATGATCATCGCGCCGGCATAGGCTCCCACCGACGTCGACGCCAATCCCGAGGCCAAGAGGCCGATAGCGAACAGCAGTGCGACCGTGGGGCCCAGGGTGTGGCCGACCGCGGCGTGCGCTCCTTCGATGGAATCGGCGTGGTCCACGCCGCGCAGACTATTGGCAGCCACCACCAGCATGGCCAGGTTCAACGTCCCGGCTACCAGCATCGCAAGGCCGACATCCCAGCGGGTCACCCGCAGCAGTCGCCGTCGTGCCGGACCAGGCTCGGGCCGGCCATGCCGGTCCCGGGCCAGCCCGGAGTGCAGGTACACCGCATGCGGCATGACGGTTGCGCCGAGGATCGCGGTGGCCAGCAGCACGCTTTCGGTGCCGTCGAAGCGGGGCAGCAGGCCGGCGACGACGTCGGCCGGTGGCGGCGGGGCGACTACCAGGCTGGCCAGGAATCCGATGGCGATGATGAGCAGCAGTCCGCTGGTCACCTGCTCGAAGATCCGCGGACCGCGCCGGTCGCCCACCGCCAGCAGGGCCATCGACACGGCGCCGGTGATCAGGCCGCCGAGCAGCAGCGGCAACCCGAAAATCAGGTTCAGCGCAATCGCTCCGCCCACCACCTCGGCGAGATCGGTTGCCATCGCGACCAATTCCGCCTGTAGCCAGTAAGCGATCCGGGCCGGTTTGCGGCTGTGGGCGCCGATCACCTCCGGCAGTGAGCGCCCGGTCACCAAACCGAGCTTGGCCGACAGGTACTGCACCAACCCGGCCATGACGTTGGCCGTGACGATGACCCAGACCAGCAGGAAGCCGAATTTGGCTCCCGCGCTGACGTTGGCGGCGACGTTACCCGGGTCGACGTAGGCGATGGCGGCGACGAAAGCCGGGCCGAGCAACGCCCAGCCCGGCTTCAGCCCCGCCGTGGCGTCCTGGGCCACCGGCACCCTTTCGATCCGGATTCATGAACAGGAAAGTCAGGGTAGCCGGAATCTCACCGCCCGGGGGTGGTCACGACGTCGCGGTGGATCAGCCGGCCTGGTACAGACCACGCCCGGTGATCAGCGGCAGGTCCAGCGTGGTCCGAATGCCCGGCTCGGCCGCAACCACCGCCGGAACGGCGTTGACCACCCGCATCGCGGTGGCCACCAGGCCGGCGTGGTTGTGGTCGCCATTGGGGCTGGACAGGCACAGGTCCAGCGCATACGACGGCTCACCGGTGACCTCGACGCGGTAGGACCCGCCCGGCTGGGCCGGCTGCGGCCACTCCGGACACAGGTCCTCGCGCAGCCGGGTGACGTGCTCAAGAACCACCGCGGCCTTGCCGTCCACCATGCCGCGCACCTCGAACCGCAACGCGGCGGCCGTGCCCTCGGCGATGTCACCGGAAGAGATCGAGAAGTCCTCGGGCGCGGGCACCCGGATGTGGGACTGCTCCACCGAGTCGAGTTCCAGGCCCAGGCCGGCTGCGAGCTGGCGCACCACCGAACCCCACGCCAAGCTGAGCACACCCGGTTGCAGCAGCATCGGGGTCTCGTCCATCGACTTACCGAAGCCCATCACGTCGAACATGACGGCGGCGCTGTCGTAGGTGGCGTAGTCGACGATCTCCATGCAGCGGATCTGCTGAATGCTCTGGCACGTGCCGGCCAGCGCGAGCGGCAGCAGGTCGTTGGCAAAGCCCGGGTCGATGCCATTGATGAACAAGCTGGCGTTGCCGGCCTTGGCGGCGTCCTCGATCGGGGTCAGCATCTCGGCGGGGATGACGTTCCACGGATATTGCAGGAACACCGCGCTGCTGCCGACCACATTGATACCGGCTGCCAGGATGCGCTTGAAGTCCTCCAGCGCCTCGACGAGCCGATTGTCGGCCAGCGCGGTGTAGACCACGCAGTCGGGCTTGGTGTCGAGCACCTGCTGCAGGTCAGTCGTCGCGGTCACGCCGGTCGGCGTGTCTACTCCGGCCAGCTCTGCGGCGTCCTTGCCGGCCTTGGCGTCCGAGGACACCCACACCCCGGTCAGTTCGAACTCGCGGTTGGTGATCAGCGCTTTCAATGCGTGGACACCGACGTTGCCGGTGCCGATCTGGGCAACACGCAGTGTCATCGTTCGCCACTCCTCCTCATCGCTTCGCTCTGCATCGTCGTTGCGTTAGTCATAGGTCAGCAGTTCCTCACAGGTCCGGGACGGGCAGGTCAAGGTTCGGGAATGTGATGCCGCCATCGACTTCGAGCACCTTGCCGGTCAGGTAGGCGCCGGCCGGGGAGGCCAGATACAGGGCGGCCGCCGCGATCTCCTCGGGGTCACCGAGTCGACGCAGCGGCGTGGCCTTCTCCATCGGGGTGCGCAGCTCGTCGTTGGAAGCCACCACGTTCAGCGCCGACGTCATGATCGATCCCGGGGCGATACCGTTGACCCGGATCTTGGGGCACAGGTCGAGCGCGGCCAGCCGGGTGTAGTGGGCCAAGGCGGCCTTGGCCGTGCCGTAGGCGGCGAAGCCCCGCCCGGGCACCCGCCCCATGGTGGAGGTGATGTTGATGAACGAGCCGCCACCGGAGTGCTCCAGCATCAGTGGCACCGCGGCGATGGTCAGTGCGTGCGCCGTCGCCACGTTGAACGTGAACGCGTCCTTGAGGTCCTTGGTCGACGTGGTCAGCAAGGTGTTGGGCATCGTTCCGCCGACGTTGTTGACCACGATGTCGAGCCTGCCGAACGCCTCGACCGCTTCGGCGGCCAGCTTCGCCGTCTGCTCGGGATGGGCGAGATCGGCGACGACGACGTGGGCACGACGACCCGCCGCTCTGACCTGTTCAGCGACGGCCTCTAGTTCAGATTCGGTACGTGAGGCGATCACCACGTCGGCACCGGCCTCGGCGAACGCGACGGCAATGGCGGCGCCCAGGCCCCGCCCAGCTCCGGTAACTACAGCGGTTTGATTATCGATTCGGAATTTGTCGAGGATCACTTCGCCACGCTAACAAGGATCGACCACCAGCTGAACCCCTTTTTTGAAACACGTTCTAATTCAGTGTTTGGGGCACGTGTGACGGCGTTGGCCGCGCCAGATCACGACGTGCGGGAGGCGCTCTTCTTCGCCGGTGCCTTCTTGGCCGGTGCCTTCTTAGCGGGTGCCTTCTTGGCGGGTGACTTCGTGGACCCCGATCGCTTCTTCACGCTGGCCTCCAGCTTGGCCAGTAGGTCGGAGACGTCCTCGGTGGCGTCCAGTTCGGCGGGACGCTCCTCGGGGGTGAACGCCTCGTCGCCTTCGAGTTTGGCCGCGATCAGCTCGTGCAACTGCTCCTGATAGGTGTCGTGGTAACGGTCCGGGTCGAAATCGTCGGCCATCGATTCCACTACTTGACCGGCCATCTTGAGTTCGGCCGGCTTGATCTCGACCTTGGTGTCCAGCGCGGGGAAGTCGGGGTCGCGGATCTCGTCCGGCCACAGCAGGGTATGCACCACCATCACGTCGCGCTTGGAGAAATCCTTGACCCGTAGCGCGGCCAGCCGGGTCTTGTTGCGCAGTGTGAAGTGCACGATCGCCACCCGGTCGGTGTCTGCCAGCGTCTTGGCCAGCAGCACATAGGATTTGATCGACTTCGACGCGGGCTCCAGAAAGTAGCTGCGGTCATACAGCATCGGGTCCAGATCAGCGGACGGAACGAACTCCAGAACGGCGATCTCATGGTCGCGCTCCTCGGGCAGGTTCGCGATGTCGTCGTCGGTGATGACCACCATCCTGCCGTCGTCGGACTCGTAGGCCCGCGCGATGTCGCCGTACTCCACGACTTCGCCGCACTCCTCGCACACTCGCCGGTAGCGGATTCGCCCGTGATCCTTGGCGTGCACCTGCCGGAACTTGATGTCGTGGTCTTCGGTGGCGCTGTAGACCTTCACCGGCACGTTGACCAGACCGAATGCGATCGAACCCTTCCAGATGGAACGCATGAGGCCAGTATGCCCACGCGAGAGTGCCGATAACCTGCTTTGGCGCGACGTAGGTTGGTCGCATGGTCGCTGAGTCCATCCAGACCCGGGTGAAGCTGACCAACGCCGACAAGGTGCTTTATCCCGCCACGGGCACCACCAAGGCCGAGGTCTACGACTACTACACCCGCATCGCCGAAGTGATGCTGCCGCACATCGCGGGACGCCCGGCGACGCGCAAGCGCTGGCCCAACGGTGTCGAGCAGGGGTCGTTCTTCGAAAAGCAACTGGCTTCCTCGGCGCCGGGCTGGTTGGCCCGCGCCGACATCCAACATCGCTCCGGGGTCACCACCTATCCGATCATCGAGGACCTCGACGGCCTGGCCTGGATCGCCCAGCAGGCCGCGCTGGAAGTTCATGTACCGCAGTGGCGTTTCGAGGCCGAGTGGACCCACGGCGGGAAGGTGCTCAAGCCCGGACTGGCGACGCGGCTGGTGTTCGATCTCGATCCGGGCGAGGGTGTGTCGATGAGTCAGCTCGCCGAGGTGGCGCGGGCCATCCGCGACCTGATCTGCGATCTGGGCCTGGAGACCTTTCCGCTCACCAGCGGTAGTAAGGGACTGCACATCTATGCGGCACTGGAGCGTCCGGTGAGCAGCTCCGGCGCCGTCGCGGTGGCCAAACGCGTTGCGCAACAGCTTGAAACCGCGATGCCCGAGCTGGTGACCGCGACCATGGCCAAGAAGCTGCGGACCGGCAAGGTCTTTCTCGACTGGAGTCAGAACAACGCGGCCAAGACCACCATCGCACCGTATTCGCTGCGCGGCCGTGACCATCCGACGGTCGCCGCTCCACGCACCTGGGCCGAGCTGGACGACCCGGACCTGCGGCAGTTGCGCTTCGATGAAGTGCTGGACCGCGTCGCCCGTGACGGCGACCTGTTGGCCGGCCTTGATGGCCCCCTGAAAGGCCAAGATCGCCTTGCCGTGTACCGGGCCAAACGTGACGCCGCCCGGACGCCCGAACCCGTTCCGGCCGCGGCACCGGCGCCGGGCGAGGGAAACAGTTTTGTCATCCAGGAGCATCACGCCCGCCGGCTGCACTACGACTTCCGGCTTGAGCGCGACGGGGTGTTGGTGAGCTGGGCGGTGCCCAAGAACCTTCCGGAGACGACGTCGGTCAACCATCTCGCGGTGCGCACCGAAGACCATCCGCTGGAGTACGGCAGCTTCGAAGGCACCATCCCCAAGGGGGAGTACGGCGCCGGCACCGTGAGCATCTGGGATTCGGGTACGTATGTGACCGAGAAGTTCGAAGACGGGCCCGACAAAGGGGAGGTGATCGTCGTGCTCGCCGGCAGCCGGATCTCCGGGCGATACGCACTGATCCGCACCGGGGGAGATCAGTGGCTGGCACACCGCATGAAAGATCAGCAGGCGTTTTCCTTCACCGAACTGACGCCGATGCTGGCCACCCATGGCTCGGTGGCCCGGCTGGCTCCGAGCCAGTGGGCCTTCGAAGGCAAATGGGACGGCTACCGGCTGCTGGTGGAGGCCGACCACGGTCGGCTGCGGCTGCGTGCCCGCAGCGGCCGCGACGTCACCGCCGAATATCCGCAGCTGCCGTTTCCCGCCGCCGACCTGGCCGAACATCACCTGGTGTTGGACGGCGAGCTGGTTGCGCTCGACGACGCCGGCGTCCCCAGCTTCGCCGCGATGCAGAACAATGCCCGCGCGGCCCGGTTACAGTTCTGGGCTTTCGACCTGCTCTATCTCGACGGCCGGCCGCTGCTGCGGGCGGCCTACCGGGACCGTCGGCGTCTGCTGGAAACCCTCGCGCACGGAACTGATCTGGTGGTCCAGGACCTGCTGTATCCCGACGGGGCCAAGGCGCTGGAACAGTCGCTCAGTCTCGGCTGGGAGGGCGTGGTCGCCAAGAAGTGGGACTCGACCTACCAGCCGGGGCGCAGATCGTCGGCGTGGGTCAAGTCCAAGCACTGGCTGACTCAGGAGATTGTGATCGGCGGCTGGCGGGCTGGTGAGGGAGCGCGTGGCGGGGGGATCGGGTCACTGCTGATGGGTGTTCCCGACGCCGGCCGTCTGCGTTTCGTCGGCCGGGTCGGCACGGGTTTCACCGAGCGCCAGCTGGGCGCCCTGAAGAAGATGCTGGTGCCGCGGGATGCCGGTGAATCACCCTTCGACGCAGCACTTTCCGCTTCGGATGCCAAAGGTGTCACCTTCGTGGAGCCGACGGTGGTGGGCGAGGTGCGCTACAGCGAACGCACCTCCGACGGCCGGCTGCGCCAGCCCAGCTGGCGCGGTCTGCGGCCCGACAAGGCGCCGGATGAGGTGGTGAGTGAGGATTGACCGATGCGTTGGGTGACCTATCGAGGCGAAGACGGTGAGCGCACGGGGGTGCTGGACGGCGAGGTGATCCATGCGATGCCGACCGCTGTGACGCTGCTGGAGCTGATCCGGCTCGGCCCGGATGGTCTGCGGGATGCCGGCGAGCGGGTGCTGAAGACGCCCTCGGCGACGGTGCGGGCCGATCAGGTGACGCTGATGGCGCCGATCCCGCGCCCGCCGTCGATCCGCGACAGCCTGTGCTTTTTGGACCACATGCGCAACTGCCTGGCCGCGACCGGTCGGAGCCGCGACCTCGATGACACCTGGTACCGCATTCCGGCGTTCTATTTCGCGTGCCCAGCAACGGTTCTGGGGCCCTACGACGATGCGCCCATGGCGCCTGGCAGCGTCTGCCAGGACTTCGAGCTGGAGGTCGCCGCGATCATCGGCACTTCCGGCGCGAACCTGTCAGTGGATCAAGCCGAGCGAGCCATTATCGGCTACACGATCTTCAACGACTGGTCGGCGCGAGACCTGCAGGCTCAGGAGGGCGTGCTGGCGATCGGGCAGGCCAAGGGCAAGGACAGCGGGGTCACCCTGGGGCCCTACCTGGTCACCCCCGACGAGCTGGAGCCCTACCGCCGCAACGGCAGGCTCAGCCTGCACACCACCGCGATCGTCAACGACGTGATCGTGGGCCTCGGGTCGACCGGGGCCATGGACTGGAGCTTCGGCGAGATCATCAGTTACGCCTCGCGCGGCGTGCCATTGCAACCGGGCGACGTCTTCGGATCCGGCACCGTTCCGACCTGCACCCTGCTTGAGCATCTCGATCCGGCGCTGCCGCAACCCTTTCCGGGTTGGCTGAGTGACGGCGACGTGGTGACCCTGCAGGTACAGGGCCTCGGGGAGGTGCGCCAGACGGTGCGCGCCAGCGCTCCGCCGATACCGCTGGCGGAGCGCCCGCGGCCCCAGATCAGCTAGATCCGGATCACCTTGACGCTGATGGTGGAGGCGTCGCCGTCGGATCCGATGGTCAGCAGTGGGGCATTGGGTGCCGAGGTGACGGTTCCGCCGGTGACCTCCACCATGTAGCCGTTGGGGAAGTGGTTGGCGGGCACGGCGATGGTGGTTTCCGCACCTGCGCCGAACATGCCTGAGCCGTCGGCGCGGTCGGTGGTGTAGCTGAAGTTGAACTCGCCATTGTTGAAGGAGATGCCGGTCGGGGTGCCCGAGATCGCCTGGGGGTAGGGCTGAGCCAGGAGGTCGAGCTTGCCCCAGTTGACGTTGTCGCCGGTCGGCGGCAGGTTCGTGTCGTAGATCAGCGCCTGGTCTTCCGGCGACGCGCTGGTGATGTCCTTGCCGGTGTAGGCCCACGCCGCCCAACCGACCAGATTCTGGTTGGAGGCCACCAGGCTGGCATCGATGGTCCCAAGGTTGTTGGTGGCACCGAACTCGCTCAGCCAACCCGGGACGTTGTTCTGCTCCATGTAGTCGTTGGCGTAGCCGAAGACGATGTCGGCGTTCCAGTCGCAACCGAAGCTGGAGCCAGGAATCAGGGAGGTCGTGACGCAGTAGTGGTGGAAGGAGAACACCGAGTTCTCGTCTTCGACTGCGCCCATGTGGGTGGGCACCGGCAGGCTGCCGAACAGCGTGTTGGGCTCGTAGAACACTGTCTTGTTCGGGTCGACCGAGCGGATGGCCGCAGTTATCTGGTCGTAGAACGGGGTCAGCTGCTGGGCGTCGAAGTACGGGTTGCCCAAGATGCTGCCCAGGGCCTGTGAGCCCGCCCACGGCTCGTTCATGATCTCGTAGCCGGCGACGTTCTCGTTGCCCTTGAAGTAGTTGGCGACGGCCTGCCACATGATGCCGTAGTGGTTCTGCAACCCGATGCCGTCCGGCGTCTTCTCGTTGGCCCAGAACGCGTCCCAGGCGTAGTTCTGTGCCGGGCTCACCGGGTAGGTGCCCGGGAAGCCCACGCCGATATGAGGAAGGCCGCCGGTGATGTTGGCCCAGTCGGGGGCGCCCTCGCCGCCGAACGCCTCGCTGTAGAGGTCTTGGTGCATGTCGAGGACGACCATGATGTTGTGGTT
>NZ_AUWR01000022.1 GCF_000455125.1 Mycobacterium sp. UM_WGJ | reverse complement strand
GTGCTCGCAGTCCTCGCTAGGCTCGGCCGGGTGGATGTCGACGCCTTCGTGCTGACCCATCGACCAGCCTGGGATCGGCTGGAGGCACTGGTCAAGCACCGGCGCCGGCTCACCGGCGCTGAGGTCGACGAGCTGGTCGACCTCTATCAGCGGGTGTCCACCCAACTGTCGCTGGTGCGCTCGTCGTCCTCGGATGCCGCGCTCATCGGCCGACTTTCCGCCCTAGTGGCACGGGCGCGTGCCGCCGTCACCGGTGCGCATGCGCCGTTGGCCTCGGAATTCGTCCGGTTCGTGACGGTGTCGTTTCCGGTGGTCGCCTACCGTGCTTGGCGGTGGTGGCTGAGCACCGCCGCGGTGTTCCTGGCGGTGTCGGCGGTCATCGCCTGCTGGGTGGCCGGCAACCCCGACGTGCAGGCGGTGATCGGCACCCCCGCGGAGATCGACCGGCTGGTCAACCACGACTTCGCCGCCTACTACAGCGACCACCCGGCCGGGTCCTTTGCGCTGCAGGTCTGGGTGAACAACGCCTGGGTGGCCGCCCGCGCCATTGCCTTCTCGGTGTTGCTGGGCCTGCCGATCCCGGCGCTGCTGTTCGCCAACGCGGCCAACCTCGGCTTGGGGCTCGGGCTGATGTTCCATGCCGGCCGGGGCGGTTTCATGCTGGGACTGCTTGCCCCGCACGGGCTGCTGGAGCTGACGGCGGTGTTCTTGGCCGGCGCGGTGGGGATGCGCCTGGGCTGGACGGTGATCGCCCCGGGTGATCGGCCCCGCACACAGGCGCTCGCCGAACAGGGCCGGGCCGTCGTCGCGGTCGCCGTGGGGTTGGTCGTGGTGTTCGCGGTGGCCGGGCTGCTCGAGGCGGTGGTGACTCCGTCGCCACTGCCGACCTGGCTGCGAATCGGCATCGGGACCGCGGTGGAGGCGGCATTTCTGGTCTACGTGGTGTACTTCGGTCGCAAGGCCGTGGCCGCCGGCGAGACCGGGGACGTCGCCGATGCCCCCGACGTGGTCCCCACCGGCTAGCTACCCGGTGCTGCGCGCGACCGCGATCACAGCCGCCCGGCGGCTTTCATCGCCAGGTAGGCATCGGCCAGCGCCGGGGCCAGATCCTCGGGTGGGGCGTCGATGACCTGCACGCCGCTGTGACGCAATCGGGCTGCCATCGCGCGGCGGTCATTGCGCGCCCGCTCAGCAGCGCCGGCGTCATAGACCGCGGCCGCGTCGCCGCGTCCCCGAGCCAGCCGCTCCACTCGCGGATCGGCGACCGCCGCGAGGATCACCTGGTGGGCCGCGGTCAGATTCGGCAACACCGGCAGCAACCCCTCCTCCAGGGCAGAGGGGTTGAGATCGGTCAACAGCACAACGAGGTTGCCGCGGCGCGCACGTCGGGACAAGGTGGCCAGCATCGCCGCGGCATCGGATTCGACCAGCGCCGGCTGCAGCGGTGCCATCGCGTCGACCAACTGAGCGAACAGCCGGGTCCTCGACGCCCCGAACACCCCGGCCCGGGGCACCTGATCGTGGGCGAGCAGATCGACGTGATCGCCGGCGCGTAATGCCAACGCCGCCAGCAACAGTGCGGCATCCATCGACCAGTCCAGCCGCGGCCAGCCCGCGGGATCGCGGGCGGTGGGGTCCACCCCGATCCGGCCGGCAGCGGTCCGGCCGGTGTCGAGCACGATGACGACCCGCCGGTCACGCTCGGGCCGCCAGGTGCGCACCACCACCTCCGAGCGCCGGGCGGTGGCCCGCCAGTCGATCGAGCGCACGTCGTCGCCGGCAACGTACTCGCGCAGCGAGTCGAATTCGCTGCCCTGGCCGCGCACCAGCACCGGAAGATTGCCGTCGATCTCGCGGAGCCGGGCCAGCCGGGCCGGCAGATGCCGGCGGGATAAGAAGGGCGGAAGCACCCGCACCTGCCCCGGCACCTGCCGAGACCGCTGCCGCCCGGCCAGCCCCAGCGGCCCGATCGAGCGCACCGTGACCCGGGCGGCCTGCTGGTCGCCGCGGCGGGTCGGCCGTAGCTCGGTGACCACTCGGGAGAGCTGGCCGGCCGCCAGCTCCAGCGGATGCGAGCGCGGTGTGGCGCAGGCACTGGGCGACCAGGCGTCACGTAGCTGACCGCGGAATGGACTATCGCCGTTGACTATCCACAACGTGGTCGGGATCGTCTGGCCGAGCCTTACCGCGTTGTCCATGGACCGGTCGATCTGCAGCGTGGCGGGATCTGTCGTCAACGCGACGTCGAGCAGCACTGCCGTGGTGAGCCCGGCCAGCAGCATCGCGAAAGCGGCCGCCGGCCACGGGGCCAACGCGATCGGCACGGCGCAAAGCAGTGCGATCAGCGCGGCGCGACCGGTCAGAATCACCAGCGCGGCACCGGAACCGAGGCCAGGATGGCATCGAGAACGCCGTCGGCGGTGGTGCCTTCGAGTTCGGCCTCCGGGCGCAACATCACCCGGTGCCGCAACGTGGAGCGGGCCATCGCCTTGACGTCGTCGGGCGTCACGTAACTGCGCCCCGACAGCCAGGCCCACGACCGCGACGTGGCCAGCAAGGCGGTCGCGCCGCGGGGCGAGACACCCAATTGCAGGGCGGGTGAGTGCCGGGTCGCCGCCACCACGTCGACGATGTAACCCAGCACCTGGTCGGCCACCAGCACCTGACGTACCGCGGCGCGCCCGGCCGCCAGTTCCTGCGCCCCGGCCACCTGGGCCACCGCGGACAGGTCGTGCGGATCGAAGCCCTGCGCATGCCGAGCCAAGATGCCGATCTCGGCCTCGCGGACCGGCAGCGGCACCGTCAACTTGAGCAGGAATCGGTCGAGCTGGGCCTCCGGCAGCCGGTAGGTGCCCTCGTACTCGATGGGGTTGGCGGTGGCGGCGACGATAAACGGGTCGGGCAGCGGCTTGGCCACGCCGTCGACGCTGACCTGACCTTCCTCCATCGCCTCCAGCAGCGCCGCCTGGGTCTTGGGCGGCGTCCGGTTGATCTCGTCGGCCAGCAGCAGGTTGGTGAAAACCGGTCCGGGCCGGAACGCGAACTCCGCGGTGTGGCTGTCGTAGACCAGCGAGCCGGTGATATCCCCGGGCATCAGGTCGGGGGTGAACTGGACCCGTTTGAAGTCCAACCGCAACGCGGCGCTCAGGGTTCGGACCAGCAGTGTTTTCGCCACGCCCGGAACACCTTCGAGCAGCACATGGCCGCGGCACAACAGTGCGATCACCAGGCCGCTGACCACAGCGTCCTGGCCGACCACTACCTTGGCGACTTCGCTGCGCAACGCCAGCAATGCGTCGCGGGCTGCGGCAGCAGCCGGATTCTCTTCGGGAGTGTGCGTCACGAGAGGGTGACCTGCCTTTCGATGTCGTCGAGTGCGTGGGCCAGGGCGACCAGGGCATCGTCGGAATCCGGGAGCGGACCGAACAGTAAGTGCCACAACCCGTCCGGGTGTGCCGCGATGCGTGTCGACACTGCCGCGACCACCGCGGGCGGCTCCGGTTCCGGGCCTAATCCCAGCCGTGGAGCCAGTCGGCGCAGGGTCGCGGTGCGCAGGGCGGTGGCTGCCCGATCACGCGCCCGATGCGCGCGGTAGAGCCGGCCGAGTCCCTCCACGGTCTCCGATGCGCGGACGACGACGGGCAACTGTTCGGCGACCAGGGGGCCTAGCCGGCGGCCCTTCCAGACGGCGGCCAGGGCCAGTGCCACACACAGTTGCCAGAACAGCCATCGCAGGTTCTGCGGGATGAGGCCGGCGATCGCGGCTTTCCTCGACTTTGCTCCTTGAACGTGTTGGGGCGCATACCAGATCAGGCGATCTGAGGTGCCGGCAAGATTCATTGCCAGCGCGGCGTTGCCTTCCCGGGCCAGGTCGGCGTTGGTCATGAATGTGTCGCTGCCGATCACGGTGATGGTCCGCTTGCCGTCGCGATAGCGCACCAGGGCGCCGTCGTAGCAGCTGTCCAGCGAATAGCCTTTGTTTGCAACGTAGGTAGCAGTTGTGCGCAGGTCGACTGCTCCGGCCCGTTGCGTTTCACGCAGGCTGCAACCGGGTTGGTGGGTGTACGCCCGTGCGGGGCCGGACCGGATGCCGGGCGCGAGCGCCTTGCGGGCCAGCGCATCCGGTGCCACCAGCAGCAGGTCGCCGGGCAGATCGGCCAGCCGGTTCATCAGCTCACTGCCGGCGATGCGCGGGGTCTGAGCCACCAGAACCAACGTGTCGGGACGTGCTTGCCGTGCGACGTCCTCGACGGTTGCGGCCGCAATGACCTCGACCCCGCGGTGACGCAGCAGTGTCACCAGCGCGTGCGCGCCCTCGGGCCCGGTGGCATTGGGATCCATTCGGCCGCCCGGCCGCGGTGTGGTCAGGTAGGCGCCCACCGCCGAAACCGCCACGATCACGGCCAAGGCCGTCGCGACCCACAGCCATGTCCGTCGCCTGGTCGTCATCGGTGCTGCCGGGCCTGTGTTGTGGCCTGCACCCGCTCGTCGAGGTCTGTGACGATCCGATATCCCTCCGGGGTGGCGGGCAGCTCGCCGTAGTTGACGTCGTTGAAGGTTTCGGCGGCCCGGAACAGCTCACCGGTCAGGGCGGGCATCGCCGCACCGGCATCGCGGGCAAGTTCGGTGGCGGTACGGCCCGTGGCGGGACGCAGGACCCCGTTCTCCTCGAGTGCGCGAGCTACGGCCCGCAGGCGGTGCCGGATCGCTTCGACCCAGTCTCCCGCTGCGGCATGCTGTTGCGCGGCCGCGCGGTGTCCGGCGGCGCTGAGTTGTGTTGCGCCGTACAACGGATCGCCGCGGTGGCCGTCGTGCAACATGCGGCGGCTGACGTGGACGGCGGCCACCACGGCTGCCGCGAGGATGATCAGCAACACGCTGATGGTGAACCAGCCGCCGGGCAACTCGGCACCCTTGAGCACCAACCGGCGTACCAGCGTCTCGATGAAGTCCAGGAACTGCTGCTTGGGCGAGGGCCGCGGGTACATCGGTTTTGCCAGCTCGCGTTCGGCCGCCTCGCGGGCGGCTTCGCGGTCGACGTCGACGGTGGGCACCCGAGGATCCTTACCCCGGGGGCCGGGTCAGCCAGAGGTTGTCGGTCCACCCGCCGACGTACGGTCCGCCGGTGGCGCCGGTTCGCAGCACCAGGTCGAAGGCCTCGCCCCGGATGCGGCGGTCGGTGTAGAGCAGTACCGACACCCCGGCGCTGAAGGGCAGCACGATGATCTCCCCGATCGTGGTGCCGATCCGGGAGAACAGGCTCAACTGCGCACCGCCGGTCAGGGCGTCGCTGCCATGGGTGACGATCATCCCGAAGATGTTGAAGGGAAACGCCACTGCGCTGCTGATCAGGGCGACGATCAATGCGGTCAGCGCCATGATGCCCAGCACTCGCCAGAAACTGTTGCGCACCAAGTAGAACGAGCGGCGCATCGCCTCGAACACGGGTTGGCGCTCCAGCACGATCACGGTCGGCGCGAAGACCAGCACGGTGTAGCCGTAGGCCAATGCTGCGATCAGTGCCGGTACGAGCGGCACGGCGATCAACACCGCGGCGCCGGTGCCGCCCGCTCCGCCGGCAATGGCGATCAGGGCCGCCGCGAAGCCACACAGCACCGCCGCGGCCAGGCCGATCAGGGCGGTCAGGCCGATCAGTGGACCGAAGCGATCACGCACGATCGCCCAGGCTTCGGCGATGCTGATCGGCGATCCGAACACCGCGCGCCCGACCACCACAGTCAGCAGGCCGGTCAACACGATGGTGCCCAGGGCGGTCACGATTGCCGCGCCGACAGAACCGGTCAGCCATGCCGCCACGTCACCGCCGGAGAGCTCCGACGGCGATCTCCCCGGACCCGACGGGCCGAGCGCCGACAGCAGGCCGAACAGGGCGATCCCGCTGATGATCTGGGTGGCCACCACGACCACGGCGGTCAGCCCGAGCACGGTCTTGGGGTTGGCCCGGATGTAGCCGACGGCGCCGTTGTAGATGTCGGTGAGGCTCAGTGGGCGCAGCGGAATGATGCCGGGCTTGAGTTCAGGCTGCGGATAGCCCACCGGGGCGCCGTATCCCGGCGGCGGGCCATGGCCGGGCGGGGGACCGTAACCCGAGGGCGGAGGACCGTAACCCGAGGGCGGGGGACCGTAACCCGGCGGCGGTGCTCCGTAGCCGGGTGGGGGACCGTAACCCGGAGGCGGGGCACCGTAGCCCGGCGGCGGGGGTCCATAACCGGGCGGGGGGCCGTAGCCCGGAGGCGGCGGGCCATAGCCCAGTGGCGGGCCGTAGCCGGGAGGCGGAAAACCAGGTCCAGGGTAGCCGGGCGGAGGCGGATTCACCATGTGGCTGAGCGTAGCGTTATGGGGCATGGCGGAACTCAAATCCCAGTTGCGTACCGATCTGACGGCGGCGATGAAGGCGCAGGACAAGCTGCGCACGGCGACCCTGCGAATGTTGTTGGCTGCGATCCAGGCCGAAGAGGTCGCCGGCAAACAGGCCCGGGAACTGACCGACGAGGATGTCCTGAAGGTGCTGGCGCGCGAAGCCCGCAAGCGGGCGGAGTCCGCGACGATCTACACCCAGAACGGCCGGGGTGACCTCGCCGCCGAAGAGCACGCCGAGGCTCGGATCATCGCCGAGTACCTTCCCGCGCCGCTCAGCGACGCCGAACTGGCCGACGTCGTCGACACCGCGCTGGCGCAGGTCGCCGAGGCGATCGGGGAGCGTCCGCACATGAAGCACATGGGCCAGGTGATGAAGGCCGCCACCGCGATCGCCGCGGGTAAGGCCGATGGTTCGCGGTTGTCGGCCGCGGTCCGGGAACGGCTCTAGGAACCGGTTGCCGGCAACTGCCAGCCCGTCAGCGCGGCGATGAAGCCGTCGGGGTCGGTGACGCTGACATAGAGGCTGCGGACGGGTTTGTTGAACAGTCCGGCCGTCGGCGCTTTGCTGGGCTTGACGCCGTGGACCAGCTTTATCTGGACCATTCCGTGCCGGGATCCGTTGACCAGCCAGCCATTACAGGCCTGGTGCACGCCCCAGCCCCACATGCGTTCCGGGGCCGGACAGGCGGATTCGATGTTGTTCACCGCGATGTCCATGGCGAACGCCCATCCGCTGCGGATCTGCAGCAGCCCGTCGGCAACCCGGATGCTCGCCCGCCCGGGACCCAGGCCCAACACGGTGGCCAGCGGTCGATACCACCGGTCGTAGCGCATCGGGAAGTCCACGGGAGCCATTGTCTACGGCCGAGGCGGCCGGTGGACCCGATTGAGGAAACGACGGGTAAGGCCGGTCCAACCGGCGACAGGACTGCGGTCGGCGGGTGCTGAATGCTAGGGCACTCGTGCCCGCGCGAACTGGGCTGCGCCGCTGCCGGTGATGAGCCAGAGGGTGGCCAGTTGTGCGATGAAATCGTCGAGAGACAAGTCGACCTCCCCGTTGACGAAGTCCAGGATCGCGTCGGCCGTGCCACCGACGATGAACGCAGGCGCGACCTTGGCCAGCGGATCGACTTCGAGTTCGACGCCGTGCACCTTGCGTCCGTGGTCGATCAGAACTTCGGTGAGGCGGTGCATCACCAGCGTGCGGTGGGCGTCTAATTCCGGCGAGGCCGCGACGCCGCCCAGAAGGACTCGCGCACGGCGAGGATCATCGACAAGGGAGCGCACGGCAGCGGCGACCCCGGCAAGAGCTTGGGTTTCCAGCGACTCCGGTCCGACGGCTTCCGCAGCGGCGACGGTCGCAGCGCGGACGTCCTCGGCGATATCGTCCACCACCGCAGCGGACAGACCGTCCAGGTCCCTAAAGCTCTCATAAAAGTATCTTTTGTTCAGATTCGCTGCGGCACAAAGCTTATCGACTGTTGCGCTACGCCATTCATTGCGCGCCATGGCGTCCATAGCGGCTTCCAAGAGCCGTGTTCGCCGAAGTTGTCGACGCGTCTCAGCGGACTGCCCCCCATAGGCGCGCTGTGGTGTCTCGGGCACCACTAGATCGTCGCACCCGCTGACCGAACCCAGTTGATTGCCCGTTGACACCACCCGAGAATTCTGGCACGGTCTCGTACCAGTTAATAGGCACGATTTCGTACCAGATGAACCGATCGGGAGGACTCATGACAACTTCGGCCCCTAATTCCCGCGCCGATAACCAAGCTCAGGAGCGGGCCAGCGCATCTGTGCTCAACGACCTTCGGGCTCTATCGCTCAGCGCGCCGGTTCTGGCGCGGCAACAGGGCTGGAGCTACCTGCAGGAACTCGGGAAGGTCGGTCGGCGTGACCAACTTGCGGCCCTGTTTGAGCGCGGACACGCTCCCGAGGAGATTCGGGGCGCGCTGGAAGGCCTGATCGTCGGGAACCTGTTCGGGATTCCCGAGGCGTACCTGGCCAACCCCTTGTTGAAGATCAACCCGACGTGGCGCGGTAAGACTTTCGACGCCGAGACCGGTTTCAACAGGCTTGCGCCACTGGCCAAGTACGCGATGCGCGTCATCGCGCCGCTCTACGGAGGGCTTCGTCGAGCCGGATCCGAGATGGTGGGTTTCGAATTCAATCATCGGATCGACACCGCCGCGATCGCGCCTTCCATCAAGGTTCGTGCTTTGGACTACAGTCCCGCCGAATACCGCAATCCCAGCGTGCGCACCTTCCCCATCAAACGGACCCGCGACGAAGTGGTTGAGCTCGTCCCGGGCCTGTATCTCGGACGCGCGCTGCTGACGATGCACAGCGGAGAGATTCGTCTTATCGCCTACTTCGGATTGCGGCAGTTCACCGAGGAAGGGCCGAATCGATGATCGAACTCGACGGTGCCGTGGTCTGTGTGACCGGGGGTGCCCGCGGCATCGGGCGAGCCACCGCGGCGGCTCTGCGGCGGCGGGGCGCCACGGTGTGGATCGGCGACCTGGACGCCGACGAAGCCGCCCGCACGGCTCACGAGCTCGGTGCCAAATCGACCCACTTGGACGTGACCGACGAGGCCAGTGTCGCGGCATTCCACCGTTCGGCTGCCGCGGACGGCCCGGTGGACATGCTGGTCAACAACGCGGGAATCCAACACATGGGCCGGTTTGTCGATCAGAAACTCTCCGCCTATCACCGGGAAATGGCCGTGAATCTGGGCGGGGTCATCAATGGCATGCACGAATTTCTGCCCGACATGGTGGCCCGCAACCACGGCCACATCGTGAACGTGTCGTCCATGGCGGCCAAGGTGACGACTCCGGGCATGTCGGTCTACTGTGCGACGAAGTATGCGGTGGCAGCGCTGTCGCGAGCCGTCCGTGCCGAGATCGCGGACACCCGAGTGACGATCACCACGATCATGCCCACCGCGGTCCATACCGAGCTGACAGCGGGAGTGAACCTGAGCCTGTTGCCCACTCGGCAGCCGGAGCAGATCGCGGCGGCAATCGTCGACAGCGCCCGCCGGCCCGGGCGAGAGGTGACGGTGCCCCGGTGGTTGTCGCCGTTCGGCCTTATCGAAGACATCACGCCCGAACCGCTCATGCAGAAAATGAAGCGGCTCGCCACGCGCAACGAGCCCCCCGGGCACTTCGACGAAGGCAAACGCCGAAGCTATCTGGACCGGATTGACGGATGATGGCGGCTCCGCGGTCCCCGACCCTCGTTCGGGAACCGCGGAGTCCCACCCGGGCCAAAACGGAAAAAGCCCCGAACCTAATGCAGGTTCAGAGCTATTCCGATGTCTTGCGACATCACACTGTCGGGGTGGCGGGATTCGAACCCACGACCTCTTCGTCCCGAACGAAGCACGCTACCAAGCTGCGCCACACCCCGTGTGAAGCCACGACAGCGTATCGCACCGCGCCGCCGGTCACCCAAACGCCTGGTTGCAGGCCCGGCAGGGACCGGCTACGTCCGGCTTCGCCGCGCGTGCCAGTCTCCGCGAAACCGATATCGAGGTCCAGCTCACTAGCCTCCCGGAGCATGAAACGCCCCACATTGCGGCGTGTGGAGCTCGCAAACATAGGCGGGCTTAGGCAGACTGACTAACAAGGTTTAGTGCAAAGGGAGTCAGATCATGACGCTGTTAGGCGGAGCGGTGTACGCCGGTTTCTTCGCTCTGGCTGCGGTGTGGCTTGCCGCCACCAACCCCGACGCAGCCGAAGAGCGGGCTCAGGCGAACGCGAACCGGCAGGACCTCTCGAACGCGGCCAAGACTGCGGCCGGACCTGTCGGGTCCAGCCCTTGCTGCGCCGGCCAGTCTTCGTCGTAATTCAGGTGCCGGCGGCGATCCGCTCGGCTTCGACGATCCGCCCAGTCAACGGGCCGACACGGAGGGCTCGGTCGAGCCGCGGGTGAGCTGCGAGTCGTCACCGCCGGTGGGCGCCGCCACCAGGGTCAGCAGGCTGGCTTCGGGGCGGCAGGCGAACCGCACCGGCGCGAACGGTGAGGTGCCGATCCCCGCTGAGACGTGCAGGCGCATGTGCGCACCCCACTGCGAGGGCCCCTTGACCCGGGAGCGATCCAGCCCGCAGTTGGTCACCAGTGCGCCGTAGAACGGCACGCACAGCTGGCCGCCGTGGGTGTGGCCGGCCATCACCAGCTGATAGCCGTCGGCGGCGAACCGGTCCAGCACGCGTGGCTCCGGCGAATGGGTCAGCCCCAGGCGCAGATCGGCGGTCAGGTCGGCCGGACCGGAGATGGTGTCATAGCGGTCCCGCTCGATGTGCGGGTCGTCGACGCCGGCTGCGGCAATCCGATGGCCGGCCACGTCGAATTCACGACGGTTGTGGGTCAGATCCAGCCAACCCCGCTCGGTGAAGGCCGCCCGCAGGTCCTGCCAGGGCAACGGGACGCCGTGGATGCGATGTGTCGGCTTGGTCAGGTACTTCGCCGGGTTCTTCAGCCGCGGACCGAAGTAGTCGTTGCTGCCGAACACGAACACGCCCGGCACCGACAGCAGGTCACCGAGGGCCTGCACCACCGCCGGGACCGCCTTCGGGTGGGCGAGATTGTCGCCGGTGTTGACCACCAGGTCGGGCTCCAGGCGCACCAGCTCCCGCAACCAGGCCTGCTTGCGGCGCTGCCCGGGGCGCATGTGGATGTCGCTGATATGCAGCACCCGCAGCGGTGAAGATCCGGGAGCCAGCACCGGCATCGTCGCCTCTCGCACCACGAACGCATTGCGTTCGATGAGCGCGCCGTAGCCGATAGCGAGAGCCGCCGGCCCGAGCGCCGCCGAAGCGGCGACCACGGACCGGGTCAGGGCAGGTGAAGGGGCCATGGCGTTCAGACTACTGCGCCCAGCGCGCGCTACCGCGGTTAAGGCGGCGGCGCGGGGGGCGGCAGCAGCGGAATGGTGATCGGCGGCAACCCGGGAATCTCCACCACCGTCGAACCCACCGGCCCGATCGGCGGCAGACCGTCCGGCGGCGGTGGCGGTGGCGGCGGGATGCCGTTGCTGACCTCGATGGTGACGATCGAGCCGGGAATGGTCTGACCGTTCGGTGAGGTGCCGACGACCGCCCCGGAACGGGCGCTGCTGTTGACCCAGTTCGGCTGGTCGGCGACCTGGAATCCGGATTCCTTGAGGCGCAGGCGCGCGGCATCCACTTCCAGGCCCACAACGCTGGGCACCCGGGAATTGGGGCCGCCGTCGACGTACCGCGGCTCGGTCGGCGGCATGATGACATCGCCGAAGTCGGTGGCGATCGGCTTCATCGCCGCGAACCAGGTGCGGGCCGGCTCGTTGCCGCCGTAGAGGTCCCCGTCCCCGCAGTGCCGCAGCGGGAAGGAACACAGATCCGACGGCGAGCTGGAATCGTCGAAGATGTAGTTGGCCGCAGCGTAGCGGTTGGTGAAGCCCAGAAAGCCCGACGAGCGGTGGGCCTCGGTGGTGCCGGTCTTGCCGGCCATCGGCAGATCCCAGCCCACCGAACCGGCGGCCGGTGCCGCGGTCCCGCCGCCCTGGATATCCTTGCTCAAGGCGTTGGCCAGCGTGTTCGCGAGCCCTTCGGGAACCACTCGCTCACAGGTCTCGGTGGTCACAGCCACCTCGTTGCCGTTGCGGTCGAAGACCTTGTCGATCGGGTTCGGCGGGCACCAGACCCCACCGGAGGCCAAGGTGGCGGCAACGTTGGACAACTCCAGCGCGTTGACCTCGATCGGGCCCAGGGTGAATGAGCCCAGGTTCTGGCGTTTGACGAAGTCGGCCAGGCTCTCGTTGCTGTCCGGGTCGTAGTCGCGGGCCGTGCCCGGGTCGGCGTAGGAACGCAGGCCCAGCTTGATCGCCATGTCCACCGTGCGGCCGACGCCGACCTGGGAGATCAGCTTCGCGAACGCGGTGTTGGGCGAGGTGGCCAGCGCGGTGGAGACGTTCATCGGCGACCGGTAAGGCGCGACGTTGACCACGCACCAGGTCTCTTTGGGGCAGCCCTTGGCGCCGCCGCTGCCCATGCCCTTGGTCTGGAACCGGCCGGGCACTTCGAGATCGGCGCTGATGCCCATGCCCATCTCGAGAGCCGCGGCCACGGTGAATGTCTTGAAGATCGACCCGGCGCCGTCGCCGACCAGTGAGAACGGTTGCGGCCGCATGGTCTCGCCGAGGTCGGCGTTGAGCCCGTAGGTGCGGTTGCTGGCCATGGCCAGCACCGGGTGTGCGTCACTGCCGGGCTTGATCACGCTCATCACGCTGGCGATGCCCTGCACGTTGGGGTTGGCGAAGTTGTCGATCGCCTGCTTGATCGGGGCCTGCACGTCTGGGTCCAGCGTGGTGTGGATGACGTAGCCGCCGCGGGCCACTTGCTCCTTGCTGATCCCCGCCCGCGTCAGGTACTCCTGCACGTAGTCGCAGAAGAAGGCCCGGTCGCCCGCCGCGATGCAGCCCCGGGGCAGCTCATTGGGCTGCGGCAGGATGCCCAGCGGCTCCTGCTTGGCCGCGCGCAGCGCGTCGGCCTCGCCGGGGATGTTTTCGATCATGGTGTCCAGCACCAGGTTCCGTCGTGCCAGTGCGCCCTCGGGATTGGTGTAGGGGTTCAGCGTGCTGGTCGACTGCACCATGCCGGCCAACAGGGCCGACTGCTGCCAGTTCAGGTCCACCGCATCCACGCCGAAGTAGGTCTGGGCCGCGTCTTGGACGCCGAACGAGTTGTTCCCGAACGACACCAGGTTGAGGTAGCGGGTCAGCAGCTGCGGCTTGGTGAAGGTCCGGTCCAGGGTGAGCGCCATCCGGATTTCCCGGAGCTTGCGCGCCGGGGTGGTCTCGATCGCAGCGCGCTTCTCGGCATCGGTCTGGGCCAGCACCAGCAGCTGGTAGTTCTTGATGTACTGCTGCTCCAGCGTCGAACCGCCGCGGGTGTCGATGTCCCCGGAGGCGTAGCCGGCCAGACCGGTCAGCGTGCCCTTCCAGTCCACCCCACTGTGTTCGGCGAACCGCTTGTCTTCGATGGAGACGATCGCCAGCTTCATCGTGTCGGCGATCTTGTCGCTGGGCACCTCGAACCGGCGCTGCGAGTACAACCACGCGATCGTGTTGCCCTTGGCGTCGACCATCGTCGACACCGCGGGCACATCACCGCTGACCAGCTGGGCCGATCCGTTGGCCACCACGTCGGAGGCGCGGTTGGACATCAGGCCGACACCGCCGGCGACGGGAAACAGCAGCGCCGCGAGCAAGACGGCGGCGAGCAGACAACACCCGGCCAGTTTGAGCACAGTAGGGCCGGTCGGGGGGCGCTCCGACATGGCTAACACACTAGCGGTGGTCGCAAGCGCGGCGGAGCCGGGCGAAGCGGGCCGTCGCCATCGGCCCGCCCCGCCGTCGGGGAACCCCGCACTGCTTCAATTGACGCACGTGTTAAAAAATGGCGGTCCGTGCCGGGTCGCGTCGCTGATCGCGGCTCAGATCATGATCGGACGGCACGGTCGTCCCAAAAATGTGCCGACCAACCTGTTGCGCAGACAGCACCTGACCACCTAACTTGGACATCAAGTGCGATTCAGGTAACACTGATGACACGATGTGGCGCAGATCGCAGTGTGTCGGTCGACGCCGATGTTGAATAGGTGGCTGCCGGCGGCGGCCGGGACGGAGGATCGTCAGTGTCTGTTGCAGGGACAGCGGTTCACAACACCAGCATGCCAATGGCTTCAGCATCCCAACCCCCCCGAACCGTCTTGCGCGGCGTGCAGGACGAGAGTCGAATCGCCTGGGTTTCCAAGGCCGTCTGCCGCGGTGCGGACCCCGATGAACTCTTCGTACGCGGTGCGGCGCAACGCAAAGCCGCAGTGATCTGTCGGCACTGCCCGGTCGTGCTCGAGTGTCTGGCCGACGCCCTCGACAACCGGGTCGAGTTCGGTGTCTGGGGCGGCATGACAGAGCGGCAACGCCGGGCGCTGCTCAAGCAGCACCCCGAAGTGACCTCCTGGCGCGAGTACTTCGTCGCGCAGCGTAAGCAGCGTGACGCCGGCTGATGCCCGGCTGAGCCTTCTTCGCGTCTTCTTCTACTTTTTCGCCGTCAGCTGATCGGCGATCGCGCCGAGCGCCTCCAGATCGGAGACGTCGAACGGCAATGACGGCACCCCCACGATGGGAACCCGCGGGTTGGCCCGGGTGAAACGCGAGAGCAGCCGGATCTCACGCTTTGCGGTAGCACCGCGTTCGGCGTGAATCTGTAGCGCCGCGGTGGTGAGTGCCTTCGCCCCGTCGGGCAGCGACGCACCGATCTGGGGCTCCTGCAGCGTCTCGATCGCGTCGATGGCGCGCTCGATCGGCAGGTCGCACAACATCGGATGGGTGCGGTTGAGAATCAGCCCCGCCAGCGGCATGTGCTCTTGGGAGAGCCGGTCGACGAAGAACGACGCCTCGCGCAACGCGTCGGGTTCGGCTGCCGACACCACCACGAACTGGGTGCCGCGGCGTTTGAGCAGGTCATAGGTGCGGTCGGCCTTCTCCCGGAAACCGCCGAAAGTGGCATCGAGGGACTGCACGAAATTCGCTGCATCGGAAAGCATTTGCGAACCCAGCACCGTCGAAAGGGCCTTCATCGCCAGGCCGAGCGCGCCGGCGACCAGCTTGCCGATGCCCCGCCCCGGGCCCAGCAGCAACTTCCACAGCCGGCTGTCCATGAAGCTGCCCAGCCGTTTCGGCGCGTCCAGGAAGTCCAAGGCATTGCGCGACGGAGGGGTGTCCACGACCACCAGATCCCAGCGGTCCTCGGCGAGCAGCTGGCCGAGCTTCTCCATCGCCATGTACTCCTGCGTGCCGGAGAGCGAGGTCGCTACCGTTTGGTAGAACTGGTTGCCCAGGATCGCCTCGGCCCGCTCCGGGCCGGAGTACTGCGTCACCATCTCGTCGAAGGTGCGACGCATGTCGAGCATCATCGCGTGCAGCTCACCTGGCACCTCCGCGGGCAGTGGCACCCGCTGTGGGTGGTTGCCCAAGTCGTCGATGCCCAGCGCCTGTGCCAGCCGACGGGCGGGGTCGATGGTCAGCACCACCACGGTGCGGCCGTATTCGGCGGCCCGCAGCGCCATCGACGCCGCGGTGGTGGTCTTGCCCACACCGCCGGCGCCGCAGCACACCACCACCCGATTGGCGGTATCGGCCAGGATCGCCGCCAAGTCCAGTGCCAGCGGTTTGCCGGTCGTATCGGGTGTCATCGAACCCCCTGTTGGCCGAGAATTTCGGAAAGTTCATAGAGGCTGCCGAGGTCGACCCCGTCGGCGATCGTCGGCAGGTGCAGCCGCGGCACATCCAACTGCTGCAGCTGATCGGCCGTTTCCGTCCGGGCACTGATGCGAGTGGCGTGCTGGATGGTTTCGGTCAGCAGACCGGCGAAGTTCTCGTCGGACAGCGTGATCCCCGCCGCGGCCAGCCCGCTTCGGACCGCGTCCGCGTCGACGACACCTTCGGCCGCCTTCGCCAGGTCGGCGGGATCCAGATGAACGGCGATGTCGCGGTTGACGATCACGCTGCCGATCGGCAGGTCCAGCTCGCGCAGCTCGTCGATGGCCTCCAGGGTCTCCTGCATCGGCAGGGCCTCCAGCAGCGTCACCAGATGGATCGCGGTCTGGTCGGAGTGCAGCAGCTTCACCACGCCGTCGGCCTGCGAGTGCACCGGGCCGCCCTTGGCCAGCTGCGACACCGCCTTGGTGACGTCGAGGAACCGCGCGATCCGCCCGGTCGGCGGCGCATCCACCACAATCGCGTCGTAGACCGGCTTGTTGTTCTTGTCGGTCTGGATCACGTGGTACTTGATCTTGCCGGTGAGGATGACGTCTCGCAGACCGGGCGCGATGGTGGTGGCGAACTCGACCGCCCCGACGCGCCGCATCGCCCGCCCGGCGATCCCCAGGTTGTAGAACAAGTCGAGGTATTCCAGGAACGCGGCCTCGATGTCCATCGCCAGCGCATCGACCTGCCCGCCGCCCTCGGCGGTCGCGACCTTGAGCGGGGCGATGGGCAGCGGAGGCACATCGAAGATTTGCGCAATGCCTTGGCGTTCTTCGACTTCCACTAGAAGGACTCGGCGTCCGCCGGCCGCGAGCGATAGCGCGAGCGCGGCCGCCACCGTCGTCTTGCCGGTACCGCCCTTGCCGGTCACGAAATGCAGCCGGGCCTTCGTCAATCGCGAAGGCCAGCCGAGAAGCGGCTCGCTGCTGGATGTGGCTGTCACTACTGCATGCTAACCAAGTGCTTGAGCGTCCTAGCGATAAGCTCGCTGCCATGAGTCAACGCACGGTCTGGGAGTACGCCACCGTCCCCTTGATCACGCACGCCACCAAGCAGATCCTCGACCAATGGGGAGAAGACGGCTGGGAGCTGGTCTCGGTGCTGCCCGGGCCCTCCGGTGAGCAGCTCATCGCCTTCCTGAAACGCCCGCGATGAGCTGGCGGGCACGGCTGACCGAACTCGGGATCGAGCTGCCCGACGTGGTGGCGCCGCTGGCGGCCTACGTGCCAGCGGTGCGCACCGGCAACGTCGTCTACACCTCGGGTCAGTTGCCGATGCAGGCCGGCGAATTGCCGCGCACCGGCAAGGTGGGCGCGCAGGTCAGCCCGGAGGAGGGGCGCGCGCTGGCCCGGATCTGCGCGCTCAACGCGCTGGCCGCGGTGGATGCCCTGGTCGGCCTCGATGCCGTGGCCCGGGTGGTCAAGGTGGTCGGGTTCGTCGCGTCGGCGCCGAACTTCAACGGGCAGCCCGGTGTGGTCAACGGGGCCTCCGAACTGTTGGGTGAGGTGTTCGGCGATTGCGGCCAGCACGCCCGCTCCGCGGTCGGGGTGGCCGAGTTGCCGCTGGATGCACCGGTGGAGGTCGAACTGATCATCGAGCTGAAGGCCGCGGCGGAGTAGCCGGGCGGTGTCGGCCAGTCATCCCGCGTACGGTCGGCTGCGGCCGGTCACCGAGACCGCGTCGGTGCTGCTGGCCGACAACCCTGGGCTGATGACGCTGGACGGCACCAACACCTGGGTGCTGCGTGGCCGCGGCAGCGACGAGGTGGTGATCGTCGACCCGGGGCCCGATGACGACGAGCACCTCGGCCGGCTGGCCGAGGTCGGCCGGATCGCCCTGGTGCTGATCAGCCACCGGCACTTCGATCACACCGACGGCATCGACAAGCTGGTGGACGCCGTCGGGGCACCGGTGTACTCCGCGGGTAGCGGATTTCAGCGGCGGCTCGGCGGCGGGCTGATCGACGGTCAGGTGATCGACGCCGCAGGCCTGCGTATCACCGTGTTCGCCACTCCGGGCCACACCGCTGACTCGCTGTCGTTCGTGCTCGACGACGCCGTCTTGACCGCCGACACCGTGCTGGGTCGCGGCACCACCGTCATCGACTCCGAGGACGGCGACCTGACGCGCTACCTGGATTCGCTGCGGCGCCTGCGCGGGCTGGGCGGACGCATGGTGCTGCCCGGGCACGGACCGGAGCTGCCGAACATCGAAGCGGTGGCCGACGGCTATCTGGCTCACCGCGAACAACGGCTCGACCAGGTGCGCTCCGCGCTGGCCGCGTTGGGTGAGGACGCCACGGCCCGCCAAGTCGTCGAATACGTCTACACCGACGTCGACGAAGAGCTGTGGGGCGCCGCCGAATGGTCGGTGCAGGCCCAGCTGAACTACCTGCGGGGCTGACCCGCGCGAGGCTGGGGGCACCTCCCGCTCGCGAGCCTGTAGTTAGCGCGGCGGCTACTCGTACTTTTCCGCGCTAACTACAGGCTCGGCGAGGGGCTTTGGTCGAGCGAGGGGCTTTGGCCGAGTGACTACCGCGCTCGGCGGGCCAGCCGCTCGGAGTCGGAGATCAGCACGCTTTTGCCCTCGAGCCGGATCCAGCCGCGGTGGGCGAAGTCGGCCAGCGCCTTGTTCACCGTCTCGCGCGAGGCCCCGACCAGCTGGGCGATCTCTTCCTGAGTCAGGTCGTGGGTGACCCGCAGGGCCCCACCTTCCTGGGTGCCGAACCGTTGCGCCAGCTGCAGCAGCTGCTTGGCGACCCGACCGGGCACGTCGGTGAAGATCAGGTCGGCCAGGTTGTTGTTGGTGCGGCGCAGCCGGCGGGCCAACACCCGCAGCAGCTGCTCGGCGATCTCGGGCCGATCAGAGATCCACGACCGCAGGGCGTCACGGTCCATCGAGACCGCGCGCACTTCGGTGATGGTGGTCGCGCTCGAGGTCCGGGGACCCGGGTCGAAGATCGACAACTCACCGAACATGTCCGAGGGGCCCATGATGGTCAGGAGGTTCTCCCGGCCGTCGGGCGACCGTCGGCCGATCTTCACTTTCCCGGAGACGATGATGTACAGCCTGTCGCCGGGCTCTCCCTCGGCGAACACGGTGTGTCCACGCGGAAAATCCACGGGCTGAAGCTGCTTGGTCAGCGCGGCTACCGCGCTGGGCTCAACTCCCTGGAAGATTCCGGCCCTCGCCAGGATCTCGTCCACGATGCCCCTTAGATGTTTTTGATGAAGGTTTTAAAGCGGTAAGCGCGGGCCGCTACCCGGCCAGCCACCTGAGTCTAGAGCCAGGCGTCAAGCGAGGTTACAACGCTACGCACGATTGGCATGCCGATTCGGAGGAAACCGGGGATTCGCCTTCTGTTCCCGGCTCAGCCCGGTTTCGATGCGTTCCAGCCCGACCGCCGACAGCATCAGCAGCGTCGGGATCGCGGTGATCAGCAACCAGGACACAAGTCGTCAGTAAACATGGGCAAGGTCTCGTTGGGGTCACAGATTAGTACCCTGTCGGAGGTGACAGTGGACAAAGCCTCGCGCCCGGCGCGGACCGAAACCCGGACCGGACTGGTCCGGCGGGCACGTCGGATGAATCGGACTCTGGCCCAGGCCTTTCCCGACGCCCACTGCGAGTTGGACTTCACCACGCCCCTGGAGTTGGCCGTCGCCACCGTGCTGTCGGCGCAATGCACCGACGTGCGGGTGAACCTGACGACGCCGGTGTTGTTCGCCCGCTATCCCACCGCGCTGGCCTACGCCCAGGCCGATCGCGCGGAGCTGGAGGAGCTGATTCGGCCCACCGGCTTCTACCGCAACAAGGCGGCTTCGCTGATCAACCTTGGCCAGGCCCTGGTGGAACGCTTCGACGGCGAACTGCCCGACACCATGGACGAGCTGGTGCGCCTGCCCGGGGTGGGCCGCAAGACCGCCAACGTGATCCTCGGCAACGCGTTCGGGGTGCCGGGCATCACGGTCGACACCCACTTCGGCCGCCTGGTGCGACGCTGGGCCTGGACCAGCGAGGAAGACCCGGTCAAAGTCGAGCACGCGGTCGGGGAGCTCATCGAACGCAAGGAATGGACCTTGCTCAGCCACCGGGTGATCTTCCACGGCCGGCGGGTCTGTCACTCCCGCAAGCCGGCCTGCGGGGTGTGCGTGCTGGCCAAGGACTGCCCGTCATTCGGCATCGGGCCTACCTCCCCGATGGAGGCTGCTGCGCTGGTCAAGGGCCCCGAGACCGAGCATCTGCTGGCCCTGGCCGGGTTGTAGCGGATCCCTGGATCAGATTGCGACGATGAGCCGACCGAGCGGATGGACGCTGACCGGCCTAGCCGTATTGGTGGTGGTGGCCGCACTGCTCGCCGGGCTGGTGACCGAACTGCGCCGCGAACCGGCCGCCACGGAGCCGGGCCGCAGCGGGTCCGCGGCCGGCGCTGCAGCGGACCTGGCCGCGCTGCGCCAGCGCGCCGACCTGCCACCCTGCCAGGCGGGCCCGGGCGACAGCGGGCCGAGCGCCCTGCGCGGGGTCACCGTCGAGTGCGCAGCTGACGGTTCGCCCGTCGACGTGGCGGCGATGTTCGCCGGCCGGAAGGTGGTGCTCAATCTGTGGGCGTACTGGTGTGGGCCGTGCCGAGACGAACTGCGGGCGTTCGCCGAATACCAGCGCCGGGCCGGGCCGACCGTGACAGTGGTGACGGTGCATCAAGACGACAACCAAGCCGCCGGATTGGCCCTGCTGGCCGAGCTGGGCGTGCGGCTGCCCACCCTGCAAGACGGCCGACGGCAGCTGGCGGCGGCGTTACGGGTGCCCAATGTGATGCCCGCGACGGTGGTGCTGGCCGCGGACGGTAGCGTTGCGCGCATCCTGCCGCAGCCCTTCGCCAATGCCGAAGAGATCGCCGCCGCCGTCGAGAACAGCGGCCGCTGATGTGGGGTGATCAGGATCCGGCACGCAAGGGAGGCGCGGTGAGCGCTGGCGAGTCCCAGGCCTGTGCCCCGTCGTGGTTGCGCCCGCTCGTCGACAACGTCGAGAAGTTGCCGACGGCATACCTGCACCGGCTGCCCGCCGATGTCCGCGCGATGATCATGGCGGCCAACGCCAAGGCCAGCGTCACCGGACGCCGGCGCGAGGCGGCCGTACTGGTGCTGTTCTCCGGCCCGCCTGGCGGCCCGCCGGAAGCGATATCGGAAGCCGCTGACCTGCTGGTCACGGTGCGCGCCTCGACGCTGCGTCATCACGCCGGCCAGGCCGCATTTCCGGGCGGAGCGGTCGATCCCGACGACGACGGGCCGATTGCCACCGCGTTGCGGGAGGCCAACGAGGAGACCGGGATCGACCCGGTCCGGGTGCACCCGTTGGTCACGCTGGACAAGGTCTTCATCGCCCCCTCGGGGTTCCACGTGGTGCCGGTTTTGGCCTACTCCGAGGATCCCGGACCGGTGACTGCGGTGGACCCGGGCGAGACCGCGATCGTGGCCCGCGTTCCAGTCCGGGCATTCATCAACCCCGAGAACCGGTTGATGGTTTACCGTGATGCGCGCAGTCGGCGTTGGGCTATGCCGGCTTTCCGGCTCAACCAGATGCTGGTCTGGGGATTCACCGCCCAGGTGATCTCGGCGATGCTGGATGTGGCCGGTTGGGCACAGCCCTGGGACACCAGCGAGGTACTCGGGTTGAACGAGGCCATGGCTTTGGTTGGAGAAGAACCTGGTGGAACGGGGATGACAGGGATATGACGTCGTCGCAGTGGCTGGACATCGCCGTGCTGGCGATCGCCTTCGTTGCCGCAGTGTCTGGCTGGCGTTCCGGCGCGCTGGGCTCCCTGCTGTCCTTCGTCGGTGTTGCGTTGGGGGCGATGGCCGGGGTGCTGCTGGCCCCGCACCTGATCGAGAGCGTCTCCGGTGCGCGGCTGAAACTGTTCGCCGCGCTGTTTCTGATCTTGGCCATGGTGGTCATCGGCGAGGTCGCCGGAGTCGTGCTGGGCCGGGCGGTGCGCGGAGCGATCCGCAACCCCGGTGTCCGCGGCGTCGACTCCATCGTCGGGGTGGTGCTGCAGCTCGGGGTGGTGCTGATCGCGGCCTGGCTGCTGGCCACCCCACTGACCGCATCCGATCAGCCGAGCCTGGCCGCCGCCGTCAACGATTCGCGAGTGTTGCGTCAGGTCGACGACGTCGCGCCGCAGTGGCTCAAGAACGTGCCTCGCCGGCTCTCGGCGGTGCTCGACGACTCCGGGCTGCCGGCCGTACTGGAGCCCTTCAGTCACGCCCCGATCGCCGCGGTGGATGCCCCCGACCCGGAACTGGCCGCCAGTCCTGTGGTGGAAGCCACTGCGCCGAGCGTGCTGCGGATCCGCGGTGTGGCGCCCAACTGCCAGAAAGTCTTGGAAGGCACCGGATTCGTCATCTCGCCCAATCGGGTGATGACGAACGCGCACGTGGTGGCCGGCTCGGACAGCGTCACCGTGGAGAGCGGCACCAAATCGTATGACGCCACGGTGATCTCCTTCGACCCCAAGGAAGACATCTCCATCCTGGCGGTGCCCGATCTGCCGTTGCCGCCGTTGCCGTTCGCCCCGTCGCCAGCGCAGGCCGACACCGATGCACTGGTCCTGGGCTACCCCGGCGGCGGGGTCTTCGAGGCCACCCCGGCCCGTATCCGCGACGTCATCAACCTTGAGGGCCCCGACATCTATCGCAACACCACCGTCACCCGCCGGGTTTACACCATCAGAGGCACTGTGCAGCAAGGTAATTCCGGTGGCCCCATGATCGACATGGACGGGCGGGTGATCGGCGTGGTGTTCGGTGCGGCGGTCGACGACGCTGACACCGGTTTCGTGATGACCGCTGAAGAGGTGGCGGGTCAGCTCGCCCGCATCGGCGACACCCAGCCGGTCTCGACGCAGACCTGCGTCGGGGGAGAGTGAGTTAGTCTCTGCCGCTCAAGAATTGCCTCAGGTGGTCGTTGACCACCTCGGGTGACTCTTCGTGAGCGAAATGCCCTGCGCCGGGCACCGACACATACTGCCCGTGCGGCGCGTACCGCCGGGTCTTGTCGACCGGGTCGGCCAGCACGTAGGGGTCGTCCTCGCCGCGTAGGTGCAGCAGCGGAATGTTCAGCGTGCGCAGGTCCAACGCCTTCATGAACCGCCGGCCTTCAGCGCGGAGCTGACTGCGCACCGCCCAGCGCTGGTACTCCAGCGCGCAATGGGCCGCCGACGGAATCTGTACCGCGGTGCGCAGGTGACTGATGGTCTCGGCGAAATCCGCACTCGCCTGCCAGTTCGCCCCGGCTCTACTGCGCACCAAGCGCTCTAGCCCGGCTCCCTCGCGGCGGGTCAAGGAGCGTTCCGGCCAGAACGGCACCTGGTACCGCAGCAACCACGGCAACAGCGCCCGGCCCTGATCGGCGTGGGTCAGCGCCGAGTTGCGCAGCGCCGCCGGATGCGGCGAGCTGATGACGGCGATGTCGCGCACCAAGCGGGGGTGCAGCAGCGCGGTCGCCCAGCACACCAGGCCTCCGTCGGCGTGGCCGACCAGGGTAGCCGAGGAGTGTCCCAGGGCCCGGATCAGCCCGGCGGTGTCGCCGGCAAGCGTCCAGCCGTCGTAGCCGCGGGGAGGCTTGTCGCTGCCACCGTAGCCACGCAGATCGACGGCGACGACCCGCGCATCGCTCAGCCCGCGCAGCTGATGACGCCAGGTCCACCAGAACGAGCCGAAACCGTGCAGCAGCATCACCAGCGGCCGCGACGTCGGCGGGGCGTCAGCGGCGCTGGCCGCGTCTTTGCCGACCGTTGTCGCCTCGACGACATGGAACCGAATGCCGTTGGCGTGGATGTCCCAGTGTCGCCACGGCCCGTCGATGCGGGTGATCGACGGATCCGGTGGCGGCACTACCAGCCCGAGGGATCGGTGGTCGGCCTGCCGGGCGAGCCCGCCGGTGACGCCGACGAGCCGTGCAGGCGGTCCGGATCGGGGCGCAGCGCCTCCGCGGTCTCACGCACCGATTCGATCGTTTGGCGCGGCCCGCGGATCCGGCGCACCCGCAGGAAGCCGAGCAGCGCCAGGGCCACGGTCACCACCAGCATGATCCCGAACACGATCAGGTAGGCGGCCCAGTCCTGTAGCCACATGTTGAGTAGCTCGGCGACGAAGAAGAAGAAAAAGAAGGTGGAGTAGAACAACACCACCAGGGCCGCGATGAAGAACACGCTGCCTGTCAGGCCCTTCTTGACGTCCCGAGTGATCTCGGCGCGGGCCAGTTCGACCTCCGCACGTACCAGTGTCGACATCTGCGCCGTGGCATCCTTGACGAGGTCGCCCAGGGACGGGTCGGCGGGCAGCGCATGCGGGTCGGCCAATGGGATGGTCGCCAAGGTGTTGGGCACGCCGTTGCGGTCCGCCCTGGCTGCGGCGCGTGATGCATTCCTGCGATCGCCCTTGCTCACTGGCTGTCCTCCCGTTCGCCGTCGTCGCGGCTTAATGTTGCCATGCGGTAGCTGACCCGACGAGTGACCCCGGAAAAGCTGCAGCAGATCCCGGGGCCCATGGCGGCGGCCCGCGCGTCCGGCTCCGTCGTTCTTGCGATTCCCATTAGGCTGTTCTCTACCACCGGGGGTGGAGTTGATCGACGGGAGAACCGCAGTGCAGATCGCACACCGCTGGTTGCTGCGCGCCGCGCCGGCGTTGTTGGCGTGGGTGACCCTTGCCGCCCTGGCCACGGTGGTCGCGCCGGCGGGCCCGGTGGCCGCCGACGACAAGGTGGTGATGGGCGGTGGCGCCGGGATCGTGGTCGACGAGGACACCCTGTGCACGCTGACCTCGATCGGCCACGACAAGACCGGTGCGCTGATCGGTTTCACCTCCGCACACTGCGGTGGCCCGGGCGCCCTGGTGGCCGCGGAGGGCTCAGAAGGCAACGGCACGATCGGCCAGATGGTGGCCGGCAACGACGGCCTGGACTACGCGGTGATCGAGTTCGACCCGAACAAGGTGACGCCGGTGTCCAACTTCGGCGGCTTCGTGATCAGCGGGATCGGGCCGGACCCCAGCGTCGGTCAGATCGCCTGCAAGCAGGGCCGCACCACCGGCAACTCCTGCGGCATGACCTGGGGACCGGGCCAGGACCCGGGCACCATCGTGATGCAGGTCTGCGGACGGCCCGGCGATTCCGGCGGTCCGGTGGTGGTGAACAACATGCTGGTAGGCATGATCCACGGGGCGTTCAGCGACGCGCTGCCGACCTGCGTGATCAAGTACATCCCGTTGCACACGCCCGCCGTCGTGGTCTCGATCAACGCGGTGCTGGGCGACATCAACGCCAACGACCGGCCGGGCGCGGGCTTCGTCCCGATCGGCTAGGCCTGGACTGTGGCTGTCAAGCCCTAGTCGGCTGCCCGGATCGCGTCGAACACGCTGGGGTCCACCAGGGTTGAGGTGTCGCCGAGTTCGCGCCCGTCGGCGATATCGCGCAGCAGCCGCCGCATGATCTTGCCGCTGCGGGTCTTGGGCAGCTCCGGGACGATATGGACGTTGCGGGGCTTGGCGATCGGCGAAATCTCCACCGTGACGCGCTCGCGCAGTTCGTCGACGATCGTGCCGCCGCTGTGGCTGTGCGATGCCGCCAGCACCACGAACGCGCAGATCCGTTGGCCGGTCTGCTCATCGATGGCGCCGACGACGGCGGCCTCGGCCACCGCCTCGTGGCCGACCAGAGCGGACTCCACCTCGGCGGTGGAGATGCGGTGCCCCGACACGTTCATCACGTCGTCTATCCGGCCCAGCACCCAGATGTCGCCGTCGGCGTCGTAGCGGGCGCCGTCACCGGCGAAGTACCAGCCCTGCTCGGCAAAGCGCGACCAGTAGGTCTCGATGAAACGCTCCGAGTCGCCCCAGATTCCGCGGGTCATCGACGGCCATGGCTGGTCGATGACCAGGTAGCCCGACACCGGTTCCCCGGCAGCATTATCCGGAGACAACAGATCGCCGTGATCGTCGACGATACGAGCGGAGATCCCGGGCAGTGGAGTCATCGCGGCACCCGGCTTGGCCGCGGCCACACCGGGCAGCGGGGTGATCATGGCCGCGCCGGTCTCGGTCTGCCACCAGGTGTCCACCACCGGGAGCGCGTCCGCGCCGATCACCCGCCGATACCAGCGCCAGGCCTCCGGGTTGATCGGTTCGCCGACCGAACCCAACAGTCGCAGACTGGACAGGTCGTGAGCGTCGGGGATCTCGCGGCCCCACTTCATGAACGTGCGGATCAAGGTGGGTGCCGTGTAATAGATGGTGACACCGTATTTTTCGATGATCTGGAAATGCCGGTGCTGGTCCGGGAAATCCGGGGTGCCCTCGTAGATCACCTCGGTGGCGCCGTTGGCCAGCGGCCCATACACCGCGTAGGTGTGGCCGGTGACCCACCCGATGTCGGCAGTGCACCAGAAGACGTCGGAGGCGGCCTTGAGGTCGAAGACGTAGTAGTGGGTGTAGGCCGCCTGCGTCAGATAACCGCCGCTGGTGTGCACGATGCCCTTCGGCTTGCCCGTGGTGCCCGACGTGTACAGCAGAAACAGCGGCTGCTCGGCCTCGAACGCCTCCGGGATGTGCTGCGGTGCGGCAGGATCCACCACGTCGTGCCACCACAGGTCGCGGTCGGGGTTCCACGACACCTCGCCACCGGTGCGGCGCACCACCAGCACGTGCTCGACACTTGCGGCCTCGGCTACCGCCTCGTCGACCGCGGGCTTGAGCGGTGCGGGCTGGCCGCGGCGGAACTGCCCGTCGGAGGTGATGACCACCTTCGCCTCGGCATCGTCGATCCGGGAACGCAGCGCGTGCGCGGAGAAACCGGCGAACACCACGGTGTGCAGAACGCCCAACCGCGCGCACGCCAACATCGCGATGACCGCCTCCGGGATCATCGGCAGGTAGATCGCCACCCGGTCACCGGCGACCAGGCCGAGCCCGGTCAGCGCGTTCGCGGCCCGGGAGACCTCGGCGAGCAGGTCGGCGTAGGTGATGGTGCGGGTGTCGCCGTCGGGCTCGCCCTCCCAGTGGATCGCCACCCGGTCGCCGTGGCCGGCTTCGACGTGGCGATCCACGCAGTTGTAGGCGACGTTGAGCTTGCCGTCGGCAAACCAGCGCGCGAACGGCGCGTCCGCGTAGTCGAGCACCTCGGTGAAGGGCGTCGCCCAACTGAGCCGGTTTGCCTGCTCGGCCCAGAACGCGAGTCGATCCGCTTCGGCTGCGCGGTACAGGTCGGGGCCCGCGTTGGCTTGGGCGGCGAACGCAGCGGCGGGCGGGTACGACGGCGCAGAAGCGGCAGGGGTTGCGGTCACGGTCACCGAGCCTAATCACCGCGGCGGTAGTGTCACAGCCCGTGACCACTGAGGAGGATCCGCTTGCCCCGTTAGTTCAGCTGCCCGGTATCTCTGAGGCCAGTGAACAGGTACGCGACGAGCTGGCTCGGGTGCATCGCCACAAGACCAACATGCGGGGCTGGCCGGTCAGCGCCGCGGAGGCCTCGCTGCGGGCGGCGCGGGCGTCGTCGGTGCTCGACGGAGGTCCCGCGGCCGTGGACGCCGCCTCGACCGCTGACCCGGTGTTCGCCGGCGCTCTGAGGGTGGCCCAGGCTCTGGAAGGCGGGGAGACCTCCCTGGTCGAGGTGTGGCGTCGTGCGCCACTGCAGGCCTTGGCCCGGCTGCACGTGTTGGCTGCCGCGGACCTCGTCGACGAGGAGCGCCTCGGCCGGCCCGAAGGCGGCGCGGCGGTCGGGCGCCGGCTCGAGATGCTGGCCGACCTGGCCACCGGTGGCACGTCGGTGGCCGCCCCGGTGTTCGCCGCGGTGGTGCACGGTGAGCTGCTGACGCTGGCGCCGTTCGGCAGCGCCGACGGAGTGGTGGCCCGCGGGGCGGCCCGGCTGGTCACGATCGCCAGCGGTTTGGACCGTCATGGGCTGGGAGTGCCCGAGGTGACCTGGATGCGCAACGCGCGCGACTACCGGCGGGCGGCGGCCGACTTCGCGACCGGTTCAACCGAGGGTGTCAGCGCCTGGCTGCTGCTGTGTTGCGGTGCGATGCGCACCGGTGCGCTCGATGCGCTGGGGATTGCTGAGGCGGGTCGCTAGGCGCCGATTCGGGCCGCTCGAACAGGACCTGGAACTAACGAAGCGGGCGGCGCTCCGAATGATTCGGCTCGCCGCCCGCTAGCACGGTACACGGTTACCAAGCGTCCAACTTGGGCTGCGTGGGTGGCCTCGGCGCTCCTGCGGTGTTCTTCGGCTGCAACCCCACCCAAAGGGTTGGCAACACCGATCACGTTCCGCAATTACGCAGGCCCGCAACACTTCTGCCATCTTCGCGGCTGTGGCTCCGCGTGGGTACCGCTCTCCGTACTGGGAAGTGCGGCTCGGGAGATCGATCCTTCTCTTCCGGGTCGACCCTGGCCTTACCGGCTTCCGTGCTTCCTTTGTACTACGTGACGCACGACACAGCAAGGCCCAATCGCATATGGCGTGTGCCGCGTCATCGGATTGTGATCAGCGATATTTGCTGGAGGCGGGATCAGGGCACCAGTCGGCGCAGCAGGGAGTAGGTCAGCGCGCCGGCAGCCAGTGCGCTGACGCCGACCGCGGCAGTGGTGGCCAGCGCGGCACCGGAGGGCGCGGGGATGCGGTCACGCAGCGACACCGGCCGCGAGAAGGTCAGCACCGGCCAGCCGTTGGCGATCGCCTCTTTGCGGAGTGCGCGGTCGGGGTTCACCGCCGACGGGTGCCCGACCACCTGCAGCATCGGCAGGTCGGTGATCGAGTCCGAGTAGGCGTAGCAGTGCTCCAGCGGATAGCCCTCGCGGGCGGCCAGCTCGCGGATGGCCTGCACTTTGCCTTCGCCGTAGCAGTAGAACGCGATCTCGCCGGTGTACTTGCCGTCGGCCACGACCATCCGCGTCGCCATGGCATGGGTGGCGCCCAGGGCTCGGGCGATGGGCGCCACGATCTCCTCGCCGGAGGCCGACACCACCACCACGTCGCGGCCGCAGAGTTTGTGATCGGCGATCAGCTCAGCCGCCTCGGCGAAGATCAGCGGCGTGACGATGTCGTGCATCGTCTCGTTGACGATCGCCTTGACCTGTTCCACGTTCCAGCCGGTGCACATGTTGGTCAGGTGGGCGCGCATCCGCTCCATCTGGTCGTGGTCGGCGCCGGACAACAGCATCAGGAATTGTGCATAACTCGACTTGAGCACGGTCCGGCGGTTGATCAGTCCTTGGTCCATAAAGGGTTTGCTGAAGGCCAGCGCGCTGGACTTCGCAATGACCGTCTGATCGAGGTCCAGGAACGCTGCTGTACGGGTTCGAGGGGCCGGGAAAGGTGCCGCAGAGTCGGTTGCTGACGTAGGCGCTGAGTGCGGCTGCGGGGTGGATGCGGTCACCGCCACAGCATAGGTGCGAGCGGTCTGCTAACCGGGTGCTACGGAAGAAAGAGCACTTCACACGTAGTGCGAGATTTAAGTCGCCATTTGATAGCAACACTTGCAAACACTTGCGCCGTACCACCCATTCGTGTGTATAGTGGCATCACTCGGCTTATGCTGAGGGTGTATCGGCCCGACCCCCCGGGGTTGATACGCGACGACCTCCGCCTCCTCCCCCCCCTGGCGGGGGTCGTCTTTTTTATCCGGTAATTAGTTCGCCGGAGAGTCCTCAGACTGACTGGAACGTGTTACAGATTCAGCTTTTCATACGATTAGTTTGGTTTTGGCGATAACACATAACTTCGAGTTATCCACAGTCGGAAATTTCATCCACACCTGCCAGTGATCGGGTGTTGCGCCGGGCGGCGTCGCGCCACAGTGAGGCGGTGAGCACAGCCGCCGGCCTGCTGGCCCTTGTTACCGAACCGGTGCTGCGCGACGAGCTGGACCGGGTGGCCGCGGCGGCGGGTGTACGCGTCATTCACCTCGGCGCCGAGATACCGAACCGCAGGGCGTGGTCGGCTGCCGCCGCCGTGGTGCTGGACGAGGAGGCTGCCGCCCGGTGCGGTCCGGCCCGGTTGCCGCGCCGCCCCCACGTCGTCGTGCTCGCCGGCGGCCCACCCAGCACCCTCACCTGGCAAGCCGGCGTCGCCGTCGGGGCGCACCGGGTGCTTGCCCTGCCCGCCGAAGGCAATGAGCTGGTGGCCGCGCTGGCCGAAGCCGGTGAGTCGGTGCGCGACGGGGCGCGCCGCGGCGACGTCATCGCGGTGATCGGCGCCCGCGGGGGAGCGGGCGCATCGCTGCTGGCAACGGCACTGGCCCAGCATGCCGGTGATGCGCTGCTGGTCGACCTCGACGCGTGGGGCGGAGGCATCGATCTGCTGGTAGGCACCGAGAACGCTGCCGGCCTGCGCTGGCGCGACTTGGCCCAGCACAGCGGGCGACTGACCTGGCCGGCGCTGCGCGGAGCGCTGCCCCGCCAGCGCGGGGTCAGTGTCCTCTCCAGTGCCAGCCGGGGCGACTCGGCCTATCAGGCCACTGACGTCGACGCCGGCACCGTCGACGCTGTCGTGGATGCGGGCCGTCGTGGCGGGGTCACCGTGGTCTGCGACCTTCCCCGGTCGTTGGTCGATCCCGCCGAAACCGCACTGAGCGCCGCCGATCTCGTGGTGGTGGTCAGCTCCTGCGACGTACGGTCGTGCGTGGCCGGCGCCGCGGTCGCACCGCGGTTGCGCGCGGTGAATCCCCACGTCGGCCTGGTCGTGCGCGGACCGTCTCCCGGCGGACTTCGGGCTGCGGAGGTGGCAGAGATCGTCGGGTTGCCGCTGCTGGCCGCGTTGCGCGCCGAACCCCGACTGGCGGAGCGCCTCGAACACGCGGGTCTGCGCTTGCATCGCCGCTCCGCACTGACGGCGGCGGCCGGCCGGGTCCTTCAACTGTTGCCACAGCGCAAAGACCTGGCGTCATGAGGGATTCGCTGATCGACCGGGTCCGGGAACGCCTGGCCGCAGAGTCGGGGACCTCGGAGCTGCACCCCCGGGCCGTGGCCGCAGCGATCCGGGCTGAATCCGGCGGTGTGCTCGGCGATACCGAAATGCTCTCCAGCCTTCGCGTTCTGCAGACCGAACTGACCGGCGCCGGCGTGCTGGAACCACTGCTGTGTGCCCCGGGCACCACCGACGTTCTCGTCACCGCCCCCGACGCGGTGTGGGTCGACGACGGAGCGGGATTGCGGCGCAGCGATATCCGGTTTGCCGATGAAGCCGCTGTGCGACGGCTGGCGCAGCGGCTGGCGGTCGCTGCGGGACGTCGGCTCGACGACGCCCAGCCGTGGGTAGACGGGCAGCTGCACGGCTTCAACGTCGGCGGCACCGGCGAGTTCAGCGTGCGCCTGCACGCGATTCTGCCGCCGGTTGCGGCCGACGGGACGTGCTTGTCGTTGCGGGTGCTGCGTCCGGCCACCCAGGACCTGGTCGCACTGACCGCCGCCGGCGCCATTGCGCCGCAGGCCGCCGCCCTGCTGTCCGAGATCATCGCCGCCCGGCTGGCATTTCTGGTCTCCGGCGGTACGGGAGCCGGAAAGACAACCCTGCTGGCCGCTCTGCTCGGCGCAGTCAGCGCAGGCGAGCGGGTGGTGTGCGTGGAGGACGCGGCCGAGCTGCAACCGCGCCACCCCCACCTGGTCCGACTGGTGGCCCGTGCGGCCAACGTCGAAGGTGCCGGCGAGGTGAGCTTGCGCGATCTGGTCCGGCAAGCGCTGCGGATGCGGCCGGATCGGTTGGTGGTCGGCGAGGTGCGGGGCGCCGAAGTGGTCGACCTGCTGGCCGCATTGAACACCGGCCACGACGGGGGTGCCGGAACCGTACACGCCAACAGTTCGGCCGAGGTTCCGGCCCGCCTGGAAGCGCTTGCCGCACTGGGTGGTCTGGACCGCGCCGGCCTGCACAGTCAGCTGGCGTCAGCGGTCCAGGTGCTGATGCACGTCGCGCGGGACCGCGCCGGCCTGCGGCGACTCAGGGACATCTCGATGCTGTGCCGCACTGCCGCCGGGCAGGTGCAGGTCGCGGCGGTGTGGCAAATCGGACGCGGACTGACCGACCACGCCGCCGAATTCCGCGCCCTGCTGCGCGAGCGGATGCCGGCGTGAGCGGGCCCGCGACTGCGGCACTGGCGCTGGCAGCGGCGATCCTGCTCGGTGCTTCGCCACGCCGCCGCATCGCACCGGCCGGCCGCCCGGGCCGCGGTGCGGTCGCCGGGTGGGTCAGTCGTGGGAGCCTTATCGGCGGGGTGGCCGGCGTCGCTGTGCTGGCCGCACTGGTCCTGCCGCGCAGCACCTGTCTGGCTGCCGTCGTGTTGGGAACCACTGCCGTCCTGCGTCGCCGCCGTGGTCTGCGCCGGGGTCGGGCCGTCGCGGAGGCGCGCGCCCTGGAGACCGCGCTGGATGCGCTGACCGGTGAGCTGCGCGTCGGAGCGCACCCGGTGCGGGCGTTCGCTCTGGCGGCCGCCGAATCCGAGCATCCCGCGGTGGCCGCCGGCCTGGGCGGTGTCGCCGCTCGGGCGCGGCTCGGGGCCGATGTCGCGACCGGCCTGCGTGAGGCCTCCGTGTCCTCGGCGCTGCCGTCGCAGTGGGAGCGGCTGGCGGCCTATTGGGAACTCGGCGGGCACCACGGCTTGGCGATCGCCACGTTGATGCAAGCCGCGCAACGCGATATCGCTGCCCGGCAAAGGTTCTCGGCGCGTGCCGAAGCCGGCATGGCCGGCGCCCGGGCCTCGGCGACGCTCTTGGCCTGTCTGCCGCTGCTCGGCGTGCTGCTGGGCCAGCTCATCGGAGCTCGCCCGGTGGTCTTTCTGCTCGGCGGAACGGGCGGGGTGCTGTCGCTGATCGGGATAGGTCTGGTCTGTGCCGGGCTGCTGTGGTCAGACCGGATCACCGCTCAGGCGGGCGGTGTCCTATGAGCGCCGCTGCGATCTTGCTGGCGGTGGCGGTGCTCGCTGCCGCCGGACCGGCGACGGCGCGGGGACGGGCCCGGCCACCCCGGCCAGAGCGGCCGTCCCCACGGCAGCCAGTCCCAGGCTCCGATGCGTTGGCCCTGGCGGCCGACCTCGAGGTGTTCGCGCTCTGTCTGACCGCGGGGATGTCCGTGTCCGGGGCGGCTACGGCCACCGCCCGGCACGCGTCGCCGGCGCTCGCGGCGGCATTGCACCGCGGCGCGGACCTGCTGGCGCTGGGTGCCGAACCGGGCGTGGCCTGGTCCGCGCCGAACGGTCAGGCTGCCGGCGCACTCGACCCGACGACCACCGCGGTGCTACGCATGGCCCGACGTTCGGGATCATCGGGTACCGCGCTGGCCGGTGGGCTCGGCGAACTTGCCACGCAGTGTCGCGACGAGGCGGCGCATTCGGCGACGGCCGCCGCAGAGCGGGCCGGGGTGTTGATCGCCGGGCCGCTCGGACTGTGCTTTCTGCCCGCATTCGTGTGCCTGGGCATCGTGCCCGTCGTGGCCGGCCTGGCCGGCGATGTGCTGCGGTCGGGCCTGCTGTGATCGGGCGATGCATCGCCGACAGGCCCCACCAGCCGGAAAAGGTTACCGATGAAGGAGGTTGTGTGAGCACACGTATAACTCAGACGCGCAACATGTTTCGCGTTCTATCACTGAAGATGGTGCTGCTGGCATCCGATGACTCCGGGATGTCCACGGTGGAATATGCAATCGGGACGATCGCTGCTGCGGCGTTCGGCGCGATCCTCTACACGGTGGTCACCGGTGATTCGATCGTGTCGGCACTGAACCGGGTGATCGGGCGCGCGCTGAACACCAAGGTCTGACGGGTCGTGCGCGGCCGTGCGCGATTCGTCGGGGACACCGGCGCCAGCACGGTCGAGGCGGCGTTCGCGCTGGCGACCCTGGTCTGCGTGCTGGTGTTCTGCCTGGCCGGGATCACCGCGGTGTCCGCCCAAATCCGCTGCGTCGACGCCGCGCGGGAAGCCGCCCGGCTCGCGGCGCGCGGCGACGCCTCAGCGGTCGCCGTGGTGGTACGACGAATCGCGCCCGACGGTGCGACGGTCCGGCTGCGCTCCGAAGGTGACGTGGTGGTTGCCCGCGTCACCGCCCGGCCGGCTCTGTTGCCCGGCTTGGCGATCAGCGCCGAAGCGGTCTCCGCGGTCGAGCAGTCGCGGTGAGGCCGGCGGGGCCACCGTGGCCGCGGCCGCGATGGTCGCGGTGCTGCTCAGCGTCACCGGCGGCGGCTTCGTGCTCGGTGGGGCGGTCATCGCCCGACACCGTGCCCAGGCCATCGCCGACTTGGCGGCGCTGGCCGGTGCGGGCCGGCTTCCCGCCGGGCCCGCCGAGGCCTGCACACGGGTCAAGATGCTGGGCGCGCGGATGCATGCCGGTGAAATCACCTGCACAGCAGATGGTCTCGATGTAGTGGTCACCGTCGCAATGCCGGTGCCCGGCTGGCGCCTCGGTCCCGCCTCGGCGACGGCGCGGGCCGGGCCGGTCGGCTAGGGAGCCTCCCCCGCGGCGCTCAAGCCGGCCTCGGCGAGTTCGGCGTCGTCAGGCAGTCGCAGCGCGACCATGCCGGCCACGGTCCCCTCGTCGAGTTCCACCTGGGTGATGGTCACGTGGACCGGCGCCCAGCCGCCGTCGTGCTGGCGCAGTCGCAGCACCCCGCTGACCGGCCCTTGCGAGCGGGCCATCTCGTTCTCCATCCGGGTGGCCTGCTCCTGGTCGTCTGGGTGAACCCGCGATGCCGCCGGACTGCGCCAGTCGTAGAGCGGGCACGGCTCATCCAGCCACTTCAGCAGTCGCCGGTTGGACAGATCGCCCATGGCCCGGTACACGCCCGGCTGGGCCAGTGCGCGCAGGATCTGCTGTGCCAAGTAGTCGGGGCGTTGCACTACGCCATCGAACTGGCAGCGCCAGTTCATCCCGCGTGTCACCAGATGCACCCGCCCGCCGGGGACGGTCTCGCGCGCCGTGCGGACCACGAAGCCCACCCGAATGGTCTCACCGGTGAAATCGGTGACATCCCAACTGCTGCAGATGGTCTGTCCGGGCTCGGCGCGGATCGCCAGGGCCAGCACCTTGTTCTCGTTCGGGCTGAACTCACGGGCGGGCAACTCTTCGACGAACGCGCGGCCGTGAGTGGCCTCCACCTCCGGGTCCTTGCCGCTATTGATCAGCGACTCCCTGGTGTCGGTGGCCACCCCCAGCGTCAGGTCCCACTTCAACGGGCCGGGGATGGGGCGCTCGGGCGGCTCCATGTCGGCCGGTCCCGTCCAGACGTGCACCCCGTGCACCCGGCCATCGGACATCACCACCGGTTCGGTGCGGATCACCCGATCGCGGCGGGGCGTGATGCTGGCCAGGGCCTGCCCGGTCCGAACCGATTCGGCGATCGCGGTGTGAATAGCCGCGAGGTGTGGGCTGCGTCTCAGGAACTGGGCCAGCGACACGAGGTTCTTCAGCTGGCGGCCCTGCGCGACGACTACCGGTTCACTCCCGAGGGTTTCTACCAGCAACCAGTCGTGCGCCATAAGTCGGGATATTACGACTACTGCCCTTCTACCAGCGTCAACAGTGAGTAATTTCCCGGATTCGACGCTCGCTTGCCGCCGTGCGCCGCGCCCCCGAGTTGCGGGGGGTCCGTTGCAGCCGGTAACTTACGGCCGCATCCGGTCATGTGCCGGTTTGGGAACGGATCGCATCTCTCGACCGTTCGTCTTACTGTCCCGCGTGTCCTTTCGCGCGGTGACGCTCGTCACTGCGACGCAGTTGACGGGGTAAGGGCTCGGGGGAGTCGGCCGTTCGGGGGGTCGGCCGACTCCCGCAGTCATTCCGGGCCCGCGGGCGAGCCGTCGAGGTTGCCGAGCACCAATCGCAGCACTCGCACCGCGCCTTCCTTGTCCAACGGGTCATTGCCGTTACCGCACTTGGGCGATTGCACGCACGACGGGCAGCCGTGCGGGCACTCGCAGGATTCGATCGCCTCCGCGGTGGCGGTAAGCCAGGTGGCTGCCGCGCGGAACCCGCGCTCGGCGAAGCCGGCGCCACCGGGGTGGCCGTCGTAGACAAAGACACTGGGAAGGCCGCCCAGCGCGTCCGGGCCCACCGCGGTGGACAGGCCTCCGATGTCGCCGCGATCGCAGCTGGCCACCAGCGGGAGCAGCCCGATCGCCGCGTGCTCGGCGGCGTGCAACGCCCCGGGGATCGCAGGTTCGGCGACCCCGCGGTCCGCCAGCGCCTCGGCAGTGATGGTGTAGACCACCGCCATGGTGGGCAACGTCGCCGCCGGAACGTCCAGGTCGATGAAATCCAGTACCTCCCCGGTCGGCAGCCGCCGCAGATAGCCGACGATCTGGCGCGTCACCGTCACCGGGACCAGGCCGAGACTGACCGGACCGAACCAGGCGCGTTCGCCTTCCCCCGTCACGTCGATGGCGGTGATCTCGCGTGCGAATGTGGCGTAGCCGGGGTCCTCGGCGTGCACGAACGCGATCTGCCGCTCGGTATCCAGCGAATCGACCACATAACTTTCACCCTGATGCAAATACACCGCGCCGGTGTGCACCGTGGCCGGCGCTCGCCCGGCGTCGACGCTGCCCAGCAGGCGGCCGGTGTCGGCTTCCACGATCACCACCTGCCCGCCCGCCGACCCGCGGATCTCCACCGTCGCGTGCGGGTCGAGCCCGGGCGCTGGGAAGTACTTCTGCGACCGCCGTCGCAACAGTCCGTCGTCGACCAGACCGTCGGCCACCTGCTCGGCGCCCAACTGCGCCACTTCGGCGACGGTCAACGGCAGTTCGGCGGCCGCACACAGCAGCTGCGGCCCCAGCACATAGGGGTTTCCCGGGTCGATCACCACCTGTTCGATCGGCTTGTCCAGCAGCGCCGCGGGGTGATGCACCAAATAGGTGTCCAGCGGGTCGTCGCGAGCGACCAAGACGATCAGTGCCGTCTGGCCCCGCCTACCCGACCGGCCGGCCTGCTGCCAGAACGAGGTCACCGTGCCGGGGAAGCCGGCCATCACCACCGCATCCAACCCGGCGATGTCCACACCGAGTTCCAGGGCGTTGGTAGTCGCCAGGCCATAGAGCTCACCGTCGGCCAGCGCGCGCTCCAAGGCACGGCGATCCTCGGCCAGGTAGCCGGCCCGGTAGGAGGCGACCTTGTCGACCAGCGCCGGGGCGACCGATTCCAGCCGGGTGCGGGCCGCCAGCGCGGTGAGTTCCGCCCCGCGACGCGAGCGCACGAAGGTCAGGGTGCGGGCCCCCTCGGCGATCAGATCGGCCATCACCCGGGCCGCCTCGGTACCGGCGGCGCGGCGCACCGGCGCACCGTTCTCACCCGTCATATCGGTGCGCAGCGCCGGCTCCCACAGCGCCACCGTCCGGGCCCCGTGCGGCGAGCCGTCCTCGGTGACCTCGGCGACGGGCCGGCCGATCAGCGCCGACGCGCTGGCGCCCGGTGCCGCGGTGGTCGCGCTGGCGAAGATCAGGGTGGGCCCGGCCGCCGCACCCGGCGCCGCATAGCGCTCGCACAACCGCAGCAGCCGTCGCAGCACCATCGCCACGTGTGAGCCGAAGATTCCCCGGTAGTAGTGGCACTCGTCGACGATCACGAAGCGCAGCCCGCGCAGGTAGGCCGCCCAGCGGACGTGGTTGCGCAGCAGCGACAGGTGGATCATGTCCGGGTTGGAGAACACCCAGCGAGACCGCTCCCGGGCGAACCGGCGGATCTCGGCGGCGCTGTCGCCGTCGTAGGCGGTGGGCGCCACGGCTCCGGCAGCGCCACTGAGGCGTGGCACCGCCGCGGTCAGGCTGTGCGCCGCGCGCAGCTGATCGTGCCCCAGCGCCTTGGTCGGTGACAGGTAGAGCACCCGGGCGCGCGGATCGGTCGCCAGTGCCTGCAGCACCGGGAGTTGATAGGCCAGCGATTTCCCCGACGCCGTACCGGTGCTGATCACCACGTGACTCCCGGCGTGCGCCAGGTCGGCGGCGGCCAGCTGATGCGACCACGGCGCCTCGATCCCGCGCCCGGTAAAGGCGCTGATCACGTCGGGATCGGCCCACTTCGGCCAGGCTGCGGTACGGCCCGCCGACGCCGGCAGGTCGGCGACGTGACGCAGTGGATCCTCGCCCGTTTCCACCCCGGCGAGCGCGGCGGCCAGCAATTCACCGCCGAAACTCGCCATCGTTGGTCCCATCTTAAATTGCCCGGTTTATGCGGCGGTCCCAGCTTCGCCTCTCCTACGTCGAGCCTCGCTGAACCGCCGGCCTCGAATGTCCGCCGCCGTATTGTTCACCCTTCGGCCGAGATTTCGGCACCGCAGTCTGTCCTCGGCGCGACGAACATGGTTGACTGATGGACGGTCGTAGCTTCTGTGTTCGTGTTAAGCCTTCGCAGGATCTGTGGTTGCGGCCGCAGTACCCGCGGGGGTGTGTCGGTGGCAGCATCGACCGACCGCCAGGGTACGGCGGCCGGAACAGGCCCGGGGCAGCGAAAATCGGTGCCCCGAACAACGGTGCGCACTGCACCGGGCAAGAAGAGTAAGGAAAGATCGACAAATGCCACAGGGAACTGTGAAGTGGTTCAACGCAGAAAAGGGCTTCGGCTTCATTGCGCCTGAAGACGGGTCGGCGGACGTGTTTGTCCACTACACGGAAATCCAAGGGTCCGGCTTTCGCACCCTCGAGGAGAACCAGCGGGTGGAGTTCGAGGTCGGCCAGAGCCCCAAGGGTCCTCAGGCCACGGGCGTCCGCGCCGTCTGAGCCACGGAATTTGACGTCACCCCCCGGGCAGCTCCCGCCAACGGAGCTAAGCCGGGGGGTTTCGTTTCGGGCAGGTAGGACCGCCCCGGCTGCCGCCGGATGGTGGACCGGCTTACTGTCGGTGACGTGAGCCAGCTTTCCTTCTTTTCGGCAGAGTCGGTGCCGCCCAGCGTTGCCGACCTCACCGGGGTGCTGGCTGGCCCGGGACAGATCGTCGTGGTAGGCGATGGCGCGCGACTGTCGGTCGTGGTCGACGCCCCCTGGCGAGCTGTGGCACTGGCCGAGTTGATCGGCGAAGCCGGTCTGCCGTCCGAGGTCACGCGCACCGAGGAAGACACCCCGCTGGTGCGGACTGCGGTTGACACGCGCCTGCGCGCGCTGGCGCAGGCCTGGACCCGCGGGGCGGTCAAAACGGTGCCGCCGCAATGGCTGCCGGGACCACGTGAACTACGAGCATGGACACTGGCGGCCGGAACCGCCGAGGACGACCGATACCTACTCGGCCTCGACCCGCACGCGCCGGACACCCATGAGCCGCTGGCCTCGGCGATGATGCGGGTGGGGATCGCGCCCACCCTGATCGGGACTCGTGGCGGCCATCCGGCGCTGCGGATCACCGGCCGCCGCAGGTTGTCGCGGCTGGTCGAAAACGTCGGGGAACCGCCCGCGGACCCCGAGGCGTTGGGTCAATGGCCGCGTGTCGGAGCCACGATTCCGGGCCATGCGGGCGGTCTTTGAGACAATGCACTGCTGAGCGCCGGTTTGCGTCGGCACGGGCGTGAGTGCGAGATTGTCAGTTGTCCACCGGCGGCGTGACGCGGCGGTGCGGACAGAAGTGGAGTGGTAAGCGCAAGGTGGCTGACTCTAAGACGGTGAGCGCCCGCAATGGCGATCAAACACCCGTGCGGCGGCTCGTCATTGTCGAGTCGCCGACCAAGGCACGGAAAATTGCGAGCTACCTGGGACGCAATTACGTCGTGGAGTCCTCCCGAGGACATATCCGGGACCTGCCGCGCAACGCCGCCGACGTACCGGCGAAGTACAAGACCGAGGCGTGGGCGCGGTTGGGCGTCAACGTCGACGCCGACTTCGAACCGCTCTACATCGTCAGCCCCGACAAAAGGAGCACCGTTGCCGAGCTCAAGGGCCTGCTCAAAGACGTCGACGAGCTCTATCTGGCCACCGATGGTGACCGGGAGGGTGAGGCGATCGCCTGGCACCTGCTGGAGACCCTGAAACCGCGCATCCCGGTCAAACGGATGGTGTTCCACGAGATCACCGAGCCGGCGATCCGCAACGCCGCGGAGAACCCCCGCGACCTGGACATCGACCTGGTAGATGCGCAGGAGACCCGACGCGTCCTGGACCGGCTGTACGGCTACGAGGTCAGCCCCGTGCTGTGGAAGAAGGTCGCGCCGAAGCTGTCGGCGGGCCGCGTCCAGTCGGTGGCCACCCGCATCATCGTGCAGCGCGAACGCGAGCGGATGGCGTTCCGCAGTGCCTCCTACTGGGACGTGGTCGCCCAACTGGACGCCAGCGTCTCCGACCCGTCGGCCTCCCCGCCCAACTTCAGCGCCCGCCTGGTCGCCGTCGACGAGCTGCGGGTGGCCAGCGGCCGCGACTTCGACTCGCTGGGCGCGCTGAAGAAGCCTTCCGAAGTCACCGTCCTCGACGAGGCCGCGGCCACCGCACTGGCCACCGGCCTGCAAGGCGCGTCGCTGTCGGTCACCTCGGTGGAGGAGAAGCCCTACACCCGGCGGCCCTACGCGCCGTTCATGACCTCGACGTTGCAGCAGGAAGCCGGCCGCAAGCTGCGGTTCTCCGCCGAGCGGACGATGAGCATCGCCCAGCGGCTCTACGAAAACGGCTACATCACCTATATGCGTACCGACTCGACGACGTTGTCGGCCAGCGCTATTGATGCCGCCCGCACGCAGGCCCGCCAGCTCTACGGCGAGGAGTACGTGTCGCCCTCGCCGCGGCAGTACACCCGCAAGGTCAAGAACGCCCAGGAAGCCCACGAGGCGATCCGGCCGGCCGGCGAGACGTTCGCCACCCCCGACGCGGTGCGCAACGAGCTGGGCAGCGACGAGTTCCGGCTCTATGAGCTGATCTGGCAGCGCACCGTCGCCTCGCAGATGGCCGACGCCCGCGGCACCACCCTGAGCCTGCGGATCGGCGGGAACTCCGGGTCTCAGCAGGTGACGTTTGCCGCCAGCGGCCGCACCATCACCTTCGCCGGCTTCCTCAAGGCCTACGTGGAGACCGTCGATGAGCTGGCCGGCGGTGAAGCCGACGACGCCGAGCGGCGACTGCCCCAGCTGACCCAGGGCCAGCGGGTGGACGCCACCGAGCTGACCCCCGACGGGCACGCCACCAACCCGCCCGCGCGCTACACCGAGGCCTCACTGGTCAAGGCGCTCGAAGAGCTGGGCATCGGCCGGCCGTCGACGTACTCCTCGATCATCAAGACCATCCAGGACCGCGGCTACGTCTACAAGAAGGGCAGCGCCCTGGTGCCCACCTGGGTGGCCTTCGCGGTGATCGGCCTGCTCGAGCAGCACTTCGGCCGGTTGGTCGACTACGACTTCACCGCCGCCATGGAGGACGAGCTCGACGGGATCGCCGCCGGGCGCCAGCGCCGGGTCGACTGGCTGCACAACTTCTACTTCGGTGGCGACTACGGGGTCGAGGACTCGATCGCCCGGGCCGGCGGCCTGAAGAAGCTGGTCGGGGTCAACCTGGAGGGCATCGACGCCCGAGAGATCAACTCGATCCGGCTGTTCGATGACGCCGAGGGCAGGCCGGTTTATGTGCGGGTGGGAAAGAATGGGCCCTACCTGGAACGGATGGTCACCGGTGACGACGGCGAGCCGACTCCGCAGCGGGCCAACCTGGATGACTCGCTGCCGCCGGACGAGCTGACCCTGGCGCTGGCCGAGGAACGCTTCGCCACCCCGCAGGAGGGCCGGTCGCTCGGCATCGACCCGGTCAGCGGGCACGAGGTCGTCGCCAAGGACGGCCGCTACGGACCGTATGTCACCGAGGTTCTGCCGCCGCCCCCGGACGACGAGTCCGGCAGCACCGCCAAGAAGGGTAAGAAGCCGACCGGCCCGAAGCCGCGCACCGGTTCGCTGCTGCGCAGCATGACCCTGGAAACCGTCACACTCGACGACGCCCTGAAGCTGCTGTCGTTGCCGCGGGTGGTCGGTGTCGACCCAGAGTCCGGCGATGAGATCACCGCGCAGAACGGCCGCTACGGTCCATACCTGAAGCGCGGCACCGATTCTCGGTCGCTGGCCACCGAGGAGCAGATCTTCGAGATCTCCCTCGAAGAGGCGCTGAAGATCTACGCCGAGCCGAAACGCCGTGGCCGCCAAGCAGCGGCGACCGCGGCGCTGCGGGAGTTGGGTGCCGACCCGGCGAGCGGCAAGCCGATGGTGATCAAGGACGGCCGATTCGGTCCGTACGTGACCGACGGCGAGACCAACGCCAGTCTGCGCAAGGGCGATGAAGTGGCCACGATCACCGATGAGCGTGCCGCCGAACTGCTCGCCGACCGGCGGGCGCGCGGGCCGGCTAAGAAGGCCGCCAAGAAGACCGCCCGCAAGGCGCCGGCGAAAAAGTCACCGGCGAAGAAGGCTGCCGCGAAGAAGGCCGCCAAGAGCTGAGTCAGTCGGCTGCGGCCGCGGGCTCGGCGTCCTCGGCCGGAATCGGTTCCAGCGCAGCGAGATTCAACGGTCGCGCCAGCTGAGTGGGAGCGGCACGTCCGCGCAGTTCGACGATCTCGCCCACTTCCCAGCACAGCGCCTCGGCGTCGACCGCGCCGCTGACCGCCACCGCCGAAGCCAGCACGTGGCCCGGCTCCAGCTTGGCCAGCTCGGTCAGCCGGGCGGCCTCGTTGACCGGGTCGCCGATCACGGTGTACTCGAAACGGGCGCGGGCGCCGATGTGCCCGGCGATGGCCCGTCCGGCCGACACCCCGATGCCGAACTCTTCGGACTCAAGCACCGGCAGCAGGCCGTCGTGCAGTTCGCGGGCCGCTGCCAAGGCCGCGCTCGAGGCGTCCGGATGCTCGATGGGCGCTCCGAAGATGGCCAGCGCCGCGTCGCCCTGGAACTTGTTGACGAAACCGCCGTGCCGTCCAACGGCCTCGACCACGACCCGGAAGAACTCGTTGAGCAGGTTGACGACCTCGCTGGGCGGCCGAGTCGCGGCCAGCTGGGTGGAACCCACCAAGTCGATGAAGAGCACCGCCACGTCGCGTTCCTGGCCGCCCAACTCGGTGCCACGCTCCAAGGCGCGCCGCGCGACATCCTCGCCGACGTACCGGCCGAACAGGTCGCGTAGCCGCTGCCGCTCGGCCAGGTCACGCACCATGTCGTTGAACCCGGCCTGCAGCAGCCCGAGCTCGCTGGCGTCGTAGATCTGCATGTGCGCGTTGTAGTTGCCGCGCTGCACCTCGCCCAGCGCCCAGCGCAACTGCCGCAGCGGGTCGGCGATCGACATGGACACCAGCACGGTGCCGGCCAGACCGATGACCAGGGCGGCCAATGCCATCAGCAGGATCGGGGTGAACAGTTTGTCCGGTGAGGCGTTGAGCAACGACGCCTTGTCGGCCAGCACCGAAAGCACAATCGCCAGTACCGGTACCCCAGTCGACAGCAGCCAGGTCAGCAGCTGGCGCAGGATGACTCCGGGTGCCCGCAGATTCTCCGGCGTGCCGTCACGCAGCGCCGCGACGGCCACGGGGCGCAGCACCCGCTCGGACTGCAGGTAGCCGATGATCGCGGTGGCGGCGGCGCCCAGGGCGGTCGCGGTCACCACGATCGGTACGACGTCGTAGACCACCTGCCAGCTGATCACGACGAACACCACGCCGCCCACCGCCCAGTAACAGATGCTGATCAGCGAGCGGTAGAACGGCATCCGCAGCGCCCGCGACCTCGCCAGCTCGGTATCTGCCGGATCGGAATCGCCGTTGGTCTCCAGATCGGCGAGCAAGGCCTCGCGGCGTTGCCAGCGGAACACCGGCATCAGTAGGGCGGTGCTGACCGAAAAGCCGAAGGCGAACAGGCACAGCAGCACCACGGCGAACAACGCCAGGTTCAGGCGCGGCAGGTCCTGCAGATTGATCCGGTCTTCGTCCGGCAGGCCGAACCGCAGAAAACCGAAGACGAACAGCGATCCGATGATGTCGGCCTGCAGCATGCTCAGCGTGAAGACCGGCCAGGGAGTGCGCACGACCCAGCGGACGAATCGGTTGATCCGCCCGACCAGGGTCGTGGTGCTCACCAGCACACCGTATCGGGCGAGAGGGGGAATGACCGAGGCTGATGGCTTGTCATGTCCGGGGCATGTCCGGTCAAGCCACTACTGTGACCGATGATGTCCGGGGTTTTCGCGCGTTTGGTGGGCCAGCAGTCGGTCGAAGCCGAGCTGCTGGCTGCCGCGCGGGCATCTCGACGTGATTCAGCACACAGCGGCATGACCGCCGGCGGTATGTCACACGCGTGGCTGATCACCGGCCCGCCCGGATCGGGCCGGTCGATCGCAGCGGTGTGTTTTGCCGCGGCGCTGCAGTGCACGGCCGATGAGTCCGAGGGCGGGCCCGGCTGCGGCCAGTGCCGTGCCTGCACCACGACGATGGCCGGCACCCACGCCGACGTGCGGCGGGTGGTGCCGGAGGGGCTGTCCATCGGCGTCGACGAGATGCGGGCCATCGTGCAGGCCGCCTCCCGGCGTCCCGGCACCGGCCGTTGGCAGATCGTGGTGGTCGAGGACGCCGACCGGCTCACCGAGGGCGCGGGCAACGCCCTGCTCAAGGTCGTCGAGGAGCCGCCGCCTTCGACGGTGTTCCTGTTGTGCGCTCCCTCGGTCGACCCCGAGGACATCGCCATCACACTGCGGTCCCGGTGCCGCCACGTGGCCCTGGTGACCCCGCCGCCGGCGGCTATCGCCCAGGTACTCATCGACGCCGACGGGCTTGACCGGGAGACCGCGGACTGGGCGGCCGCGGTCAGCGGCGGGCACGTGGGGCGGGCCCGGCGGCTGGCCACCGATTCTGAGGCCCGGCAGCGTCGCCAGCGGGCCCTGTCGCTGGCCCGCGACGCGGCGACCCCGTCGCGGGCGTTCACCGCGGTCGACGAGTTGGTGGCCGCGGCGGAGTCCGAGGCCCGGGACCTGACCGCCGACCGCGACGAAGCCGAGACCGAGGAACTGCGCACCGCGCTGGGCGCCGGCGGCACCGGCAAGGGCACCGCCGGTACGCTGCGCGGCACCGCCGGGGTGATCAAAGACCTGGAGCGCCGGCAGAACTCGCGCCAGAAGCGGGCCGCCCGCGATGCGCTGGACCGGGCCCTGATCGACCTGGCCACCTACTTCCGCGACGCCCTGCTGGCGGCCACGGGCTCGGCCGGCATCGCCCGGCCGAACCATCCGGACATGACCGATGCGGTGGCGGCGATCGCCGCTCACGCGTCGCCGGATCGGCTGTTGCGCTGCATCGAGGCGGTGCTCGAGTGCCGCGACGCCCTCGCGGCCAACGTCAAGCCCCGCTTCGCCGTCGGAGCCATGGTGGCCACCGTCGGGCAGGCGCTGCGAGACGACCTGTAGACTGACCCGGCCCGGTTTAGGCGGGGCGCGCCACCTTAGCTCAGTCGGTAGAGCAATTCACTCGTAATGAATAGGTCAGGAGTTCGATTCTCCTAGGTGGCTCCACAAGTTTGACGTTTCTCAGGTTCGCCTAACGCCTGTTTCGGTTGCTCCTTGGCGCTGCTGAAACCCGCGACACCTCGGGGGATTGCGGCGCCGATCTCGGTGGTCTCGCTGATCGCCACGTCAGGTCATTCACGCGCTTATTGATAATGATTGTCAATAAGCGTCAGATCGCGCTACCCTGAGATCTGCGCAGCGCGGCCTTGGTCCACACGGCTGTAGGCGCGGCGACACCACGACGCGAAGTGAGCGATTTCCTTGTACGCCAATCCCAAACCCGAAGTCTCGTCACTCTTTCGCTACGTGGAGACCCTGCACGCCGACCGAGAGTGGGGCGCCATGCTGGATTCCGGCGCCGGAGTGAAGTCCCTGCAATGGATCCAGGCGCTGCCGACCGACCGGTGGACGGCGATCACCGCGGCGCCTGGCATGGCCGAGGCGGCACGTGCCGCGCTGGGCCACGGAATGCGGCCACAAGACCGGCTACTGGTCGGCAACTGGATCGATGACAGCCTGCTGGCCGGTGAAACCTTCGACACCGTGCTGGTCGACTATCTCGTCGGCGCGATCGAGGGCTTTGCCCCGTACTGGCAGGATCGGGCGTTCGAACGATTGCGTCCCCTGGTCGCCGACAATGGCCGGCTCTATGTCATCGGGCTGGAACCCTACGTTCAGTACAAGCCCAAGACCGAAAGCGGCCGCATCATTTGGGAAATCGGCCGGGTCCGCGACGCGTGCCTGTTGCTGGCCGGCGAGCGGCCCTACCGTGAGTACCCCCTCGAATGGATGCTGCGGCAGCTCGAACGGGCCGAGTTCCGGGTCGTGGAGAGTCGACGTTTTCCGATCCGATACGGGTCCCGTCATGTCAACGGCCAGCTTGATATGTGCCGCAGGCGACTTGAACGCTTCAATTCCTCTGCAGTCGGCAGCTCGATGCTCCAGTATGTCGAAGAGCTACGGCTTCGAGCGCTGATCGTCCTCGCGCGCGAAGGTGGCCTGCGGCACGGTCACGACTACGTGATCGCCGCGGAACCGCTGCCCTGAACGTGGCTTTAGATGTACATCGCCGGGTCGATGTAACTGGTCGGGTCCACCAGCGGCTCCCGCTGTTTCTCGGTGCGATGGCGCACCGCAGCCGGGATTCCGGTGGCGATGCAATCCGCCGGAACATCCTGGGTGACAACGGCATTGGCGCCGATCGCACTGCCGTCTCCGACGGTGATAGGACCGAGGACCTTCGCGCCGGCGCCCACCGTGACACCGTTACCGATGGTCGGGTGGCGCTTGCCGTGACTCAGCGAACGTCCGCCGAGGGTGACGCCGTGATAGACCATGACGTCATCGCCGATCTCGGTGGTCTCGCCGATCACCACGCCCATGCCGTGGTCGATGAAGAACCGCCGCCCGATGGTCGCGCCCGGGTGAATCTCGATGCCGGTGGCGAATCGGGTGGCCTGAGCCAGCAGGCGGGCCACCCCGCGCAGTGCCGGCCTGGCCCACAGCCGATGCGCGATTCGATACGACCAGATCGCATGCAGACCCGAATAGACCAGCGCGTTCTCGAAGTCCCCGCGCGCGGCCGGGTCATGCTCGCGCGCGTTGCGCAGGTCCTCGCGCAGCCGCGCCAACACACCACTCATAGGTGTGATCATTCCCGAATGTGCTCGAACAGCGGCGTGGAGATGTAGCGCTCGCCGAAGTCGGGGACCACCACCACGATCAGCTTCCCGGCGTTCTCGGGGCGCTTGGCCAGCTCGAGGGCGGCCCACACGTTGGCGCCGGCCGAGATTCCGCCGAGGATCCCTTCCTCGGTGCCCAGCGCGCGAGCAACCCGGATGGCGTCGTCGAATTGCGCGTCGATGATCTCGTCGTAACAGTCGCGGTCGAGTACCTCGGGGACGAAGTTGGCGCCCAGGCCCTGGATCTTGTGCGGACCGGGGTCGGCGCCGTGCAGGATCGCGGAGTCCTTGGGTTCCACGCCGACGATCTGGACCTCGGGCTTGTGGGCCCGCAGGGTGTGCGAGACGCCGGTCAGCGTGCCACCGGTACCGATGCCGGCGACGAAGATGTCGACCGCGCCGTCGGTGTCCTTCCAGATCTCTTCGCCGGTCGTCCGTTCGTGGATGGCCGGGTTGGCCGGGTTGGCGAACTGGTCTGCGGACAGGGCGTTGTGGGTGTCGGCAACGATCTGCTTGGCCCTGGCCACCGCGCCGGCCATGCCCTCGGAGCCGGGCGTCAGCACGATCTCCGCGCCGTAGGCGCGCAGCATCACCCGGCGCTCGGTGGACATGGTGTCCGGCATGGTCAGGATCACCTTGTAGCCACGAGCGGCACCGACCATCGCCAGGGCGATGCCGGTGTTGCCGCTGGTGGCCTCGACGATGGTGCCCCCGGGGCGCAGCTGGCCGGACTTCTCCGCGGCATCGATGATCGCAACGCCGATGCGGTCCTTGACGCTGTTGGCCGGGTTGTAGAACTCGAGTTTGGCCGCCACTTGAGCGCCCAGTCCCTCGGTCAGCCGGTTGAGCCGCACCAGCGGTGTGTGGCCGATCAGCTCGGTGACGTTGTCGTAGATCCTGCCCATCAAATGCCCTTTCCTACCAAGGCCGCCATAGGTGCTATGCGCTCCCTTCAGCAATGCGCCGTACGGCCTGGGTGAAGACGTCGATCTCTTCGAAAGTGTTGTAGAACGCGAACGACGGTCGCACGGTGGCTTCCAGGCCGTAGCGGCGCAGGATCGGCTGCGCACAGTGATGCCCGGCACGCACCGCGATGCCCTCGGCATTGAGCGCCTTGCCCACTTCCAACGGCTCGTGGCCGGCCAGCACGAACGACAACACACTGGCCTTCTCGTCGGCTGTGCCGACGAGCCGCACCCCGGGAATATCGGCCAGGCGTGGCGTGGCGTACTCCAGCAGGGCGTGCTCGTAGGCGGCGATGCGCTCGATGCCCACCCGTTCCACATAGCGCAGGGCCTCACCCAGACCGACCGCGTCGGCGATGTTGCCAGTGCCCGCCTCAAACTTGTTCGGCGGATCTTGGTAAATGGAGCGTTCCAGGGTGACGTCGGCGATCATGTTGCCTCCACCCTGCCACGGCGGCGTCTCGGCCAGCGCCTCGGCGGTGCCGTAGAGCACTCCGATACCGGTGGGACCGAAGATCTTGTGCCCGGAGAACACGAAGAAGTCCGCGCCCAGCGATTGCACGTCGATCGGGATATGCGGGACCGACTGTGCCCCGTCGATCAGCACCCGAGCGCCGTAGCGGTGCCCGAGCTCGACGATGTCGTGCACCGGCGTGACGGTGCCCAGCGCGTTGGAGACATGGGTGGCGGCAACCAGTTTGGTCCGCGGGCCCAGCAGATCCTCGAATTCGCCCAGCAGCAGGTTGCCCGCCTCGTCCACCGGGGCCACCTTCAGAATCGCCCCGGTCTTCTTCGAGATCATTTGCCACGGAACGATATTGGCGTGGTGCTCCAGGTGAGTGATGACGATCTCATCGCCGGGGCGCAGGTTCTTGCCGCCCCAGGCGTAAGCCACCAGATTGATCGCCTCGGTGGTGCCGCGCACGAAGATGATGTCCTCGCTGCGCGGCGCACCCAGAAATCGCCGCACGGTGTCGCGGGCGTCCTCGTAGGCGTCGGTGGCGCGGGCGGCCAGTTCGTGAGCCGCCCGGTGGATGTTGGAGTTCTCGTGGGCGTAGAAGTACGACAGCCGGTCGATCACGGCCTGCGGCTTCTGCGTGGTGGCGGCGTTGTCGAACCAGATCAACGGTTTGCCGTTGACCGTCTCACGCAGGATCGGGAAGTCAGCGCGCACCGCGTTGACGTCGAAGACTTCGTGCGAGTCCGGCACCGTCGGAGCCGGTTGGGCTGCCGGCACCCGATGCGACAAGAAGGCGTAGTTCGCCTCGTCGCCACCCGCGGCCGGCGCGGCGGTGTCATGCCAATCCAGCTGCGGAACCACCGGCACGCCCCCGGGCCAGCCGGGAGCCGACCCACGTGGCGCAACCGGGACAGCCCCGGCCGGCGAGCCGGCCAGCACCCCCGGCACGGTCGGCACGATGCCGCTCGGCACCGCGAACGCCGACAGGTCGGCCAGCCCCGGCGGCAGCAGCCCCGACGGGTCGGGCACGCCGCCGCGCGGTGCCACCGCGGTGGTCTGCGGCGGCGAGTCCGGACCGGGCCGGGCGGCATACAGCTGGTTGGCCAGTACCTCCAGCTCAGCGGCGCTGACCGGTGGGGTTACCGGCCCGGGATCACTTGTACTCATGGAAACGGTCCACCGAGACGTCGTCGAGCACGGCGAGCGCATCATCGGTGAGCACGGCCAGCGAGTTGTACAGCGTGACCAGGTAAGACGCGATCGCCGACCGGTTGATGCCGGTGAACCGGACTGACAGGCCCGGCGCCTGCTCACCGACCAGGCCGGGCTGGAACAGCCCGACGACACCCTGGCGTTCCTCCCCGGTGCGCACCAGCAGGATCTTGGTCTTGGAATCCTCTACCGGCACCTTGTCGCTCGGCACGATCGGGATGCCGCGCCAGGTGATGAACTGGGCGCCGAACAGGTTCACCACTACCGGCGGGACCCCGCGGCGGGTGGCTTCGCGGCCGAACGCGGCCACCCCCAGCGGGTGGGTCAGGAAGAACCCGGGGGTCTTCCACACCTTGGTGATCAGCGAGTCCAGGTCGTCGGGGGTGGGCGGGCCGGTCAGCGTGGAGATGGTCTGCTCCGGTGTGACCTGCGCCAACAGGCCGTACTCCGGGTTGTTGACCAGCTCGTACTCCTGGCGTTCCTTGATGGTCTCGATGGTGAGTCGCAGCTGTTGTGCGACCTGGTCGTGCGGGCTGGAGTACAGGTCAGAGACCCGGGTGTGCACATCCAGCAGGGTCGAGATCGACCGCAGGGTGTACTCCCGCGGGCTGGTCTCGTAGTCCACGAACGTCTGCGGCAGCGGCTCCTGCGAACCGGCGCCCTGCTCGGCTGCAATGGCGACCTGGCCGGGGTTGACCACCCGGTTGACCCGGTAGATACCGGCTTCGACGGGGACCCAGTTCAACAGGTGCAGCAGCCAGCGCGGGGTGATGGTGGCCAGTTGCGGGACGGTCTTGGTCGCATTCGCGAGTTGCCGTGCGGCGAGGTCCCCGAGCGCCTGAGATTCGTTCTGAGCGGACGTCATTGCTTTCCTCCTGATGAGTGACGGCGCCAATCATGGACCATGGTCCGGGTTTGCCCACCAGTTGCGCTCAGGGCGAATTGAATCCCTCGCAGTTCGCGCCGCTGCGGTACATGTCGTAGGGTATGTGTATGTCGAACATCACGCTGCCACAGCCGCACGCTTTGTGCCGCCTCGCCGCGTGTTGTTGTTGTTGTTGTTGATTCTCTGACGCCCTGATTCCTCCGCGTCGCAGCCCGCTCCCTTTCTTCGGCGAGATGCTGCCGTGCGCGCTTCAGACCAGAAAGTCGACTCGGCATGACCGTTTCAACCTCCGTTTTTCCTCTTCTCGACACCGAGCCCACGGTGACCGTCCGGCGCAGGGTGCAACCGCGCCCGGCCGTCGACATCGACCGAATGACCCGCTATCACGGCGGTACCTATTCGCACACCGTCGACCGGATCGTGTTCACCGACGGCACCAGCGCGCGCACCGATCTGATTCGCCTGAATCCCGGTATCGCGGCCTATTCGCTGGACTTCCACGGCATCGCCCCCACCCGGCCGTCGGCCTACCGGATCGACACCTGGTCGGCGGTTCCGAACCTGCGCTCCGGTGCCCGTGACCCCCGCGAAGTTCAAGTCGACTGGATCCTGCGCAACTCGGTTCCACGGTTGACCACCGTCGAATTGAGCCGTCGACTGCGTGCGGCCGGCCACCAGCTGGGCCGCGGCAACATCACCGAGCACGAGGCGATAGCCGCCACCCAGGCCGCGATCTGGCGGCTCACCAACGGTCTGGAGCTGGACACCCGCGCCCGCACCGAGCCGGTCCGGGTGTTGCGCGACGCCGACGGGGTGACCGTCGAGTTCGAAGAGGCCCTCGAGTTGGGCGGCTACACCCTGGAACTGGTCGCCTCGGAGCCGGTGACGCTGACCCTGCACAAGTCCGACGACGGCCGTAGCTGGCGGGAGGTGCCCTCGTCGCGGCTGGCCGCCCCGGCCGCCGGCGCTCATCGCAAGGCGCTCGGCGTGGGTGCCACCGTCGGGGGCCACCGGTTCTACCGCCTGTCGGTGGCCGGGCCGGGGCCATCGGCCACGCTCGGCGACGTCGACTTCTGGCTCAACGGCACCAGCACCTATCGCAATGCCGACCGCATCGTGGCCCTCTACCGGTATCTGCTGGCCGGTGCGGCACGGGCGCGCTCCACCGCACCCGGATTGAACGTCTCGTCGGCCACCGTGGCCGACGGTCTGGTGGGCCCGCTGCGCCTGTCCGTCGCCGACTCTGCCGCCCTGAGCGCCGAGGGTGCGGTGTTGCTGGACGACGACGGCAACGAGTTGACCGGTCCGGTGGAGCCGGGCAGCGTTTTCTACCTGCGCCCGCGCCCGGGTGCGGCGTCGGCGCGGGTACGCGTCACGGTTCCCGGTACCGACGACGGCTACGGCGGCCGGGTCCTCACCGGCATTGCCGGAGAACAGGACTCGCAGATGTTCACCCCGGTAGCGCTGGCGGTGCCGGCCGCGCTGGTCGTCGACTTCGACCTCAGCTGGTCAGCGGGGGCACCGCAGTGGAATACAGCCAGGCCTGCCACAAGGACTGCAGCGGTTCGCCCGCGTATCCGGCGGCCAGCGCGGTGAAGTCTTCGGTGCCGGCGTTGCCGTGGCGGTAGCGCGACGTCCAGTCCCGCAGCAGGGCGAAGAAGGCGTCGTCACCGAGCCGGCCGCGCAACTGATGCAGGGTGATCGCGCCGCGCTTGTACACCCGGTCGTCGAACATGTCGGCCGGCCCGGGATCGGCCAACAGCAGATCCTGCGGCAGGCCCGCTAGCTGGCGGTGATAACGCCGCGCCAGCTGGTCGGCGCTCGGCCCACCGGAATGCTCCGACCACAGCCATTCGGCGTAGCACGCGAACCCCTCATGCAGCCAGATATCGCTCCAGCGTCGCAGGGTGACGCTGTTGCCGAACCACTGGTGGGCCAGTTCGTGGGCGATCAGTCGGTTGGACCCCCCGGTACCGTCGCAGTGGTTGGCGCCGAAGATCGAAAGCCCCTGTGCTTCAAGGGGGATCTCTAGGTTGTCGTCGGTCACCAGCACGGTGTAGCCGGCTGCCAGCGGGTAGGGCCCGAACAGGCGCACGAACAGCTCCATCATCTGTGCCTGCGCGGCGAAGTCCTGTTCGAACTCGGCCTGCAGCCGGGCCGGCAGCACCGCGCGGATCGCCACCGTCGAGCCCGGCAACCGGCGGGTCACGTACCGGCCGATCTGCAGGGTGACCAGATAGGTCGGGGTCGGCTCGGGCTGCTCGTAGGTCCAGGTGGTGCGGGTGGCCCGGGCACGCCGCGATATCAGTTCGCCGTTAGCCACCGCGTAGTACGGGCTGTCGGTGCTGATCTGGATCCGGTAGCTGGCTTTTGAGTAGGGGTGGTCGTCGCAGGGGAACCATGACGGTGCGCCGTTGGGCTGGCCGGAAACCAGCGCTCCGTCGGATAACTCCTCGAAACCCACTTCACCCCAGAGCGTTTCGCTGGGGCGCGGTGATCCCGCATACCGGACGACGATCACCAGTGCGGCGCCGGGCGGTACCGTGGCGGCCAGGGTGATCCGCAGCTTGGCTGCCGAGGTCGCGAACCGGCTGGGTGGGCGACCGTTGACCCAGACCTTGGCCACCGACAGCGTGTCGGCAAGGTCGAGGGTGACCTCGCGCAGTGCGTCCAGCGCGACCGCGGTGATGGTCGCGGTGCCCGAGAGCCGGTTACTGCTGACCTTGTACTCCAGGTCGAGTTCGTAGCGCGAGACCCGGTAACCGCTGTTGCCGCTGTCGGGCAGATAGGGGTCAAGAACAGGCGCCGGGGCCTTGGCTGGCTTTGCCGAAATCTTCGTGGGTTTGCTCATGCCGCGGGCTCCTGACGCGCGGCAGCCGAAGCCCCGCGCTTCTTGCCCGACACCGGCCACGGCGCAATCGGATTGCCCTGCCAGCGCGTCGCGGCCGGGACCTCGTCGCCGCGCATCACCAGCGAGGCCGGCCCGACGGTGGCACCGGCGCCCAGCCGGGCCGCGGGCAGCGCCACGCAGTTGGGGCCCAGCGTGGCCCCTGCATCCAATGTCACCGTGTCCATCTGCATGATCCGGTCGTGGAACAGGTGGGTCTGCACCACGCAGCCGCGGTTCACCGTCGCGCCGGTGTCCAGCGTCACCAGGTCGGCTTCGGGCAACCAGTACGTCTCGCACCACACGCCGCGGCCGATGGTGGCGCCGAGCGCCCGCAACCACAGGTTCATCACCGGGGTACCGGTTGCGGCGCGGGCGAACCACGGGGCAGCCACCGTTTCGACGAACGCGTCGGAGACCTCGTTGCGCCACACGAACGACGACCACAGCGGGCGCTGTGACGCCCGGATCCGGCCCACGATAAGCCATTTCGCCACCACCGCGCTGCTGCCGGCCACCGCACCGGCGGCCAGCAGCGTGACGCCGCTCCCCAGCGCGGTCCAGCCGTAGCCGAACCTTGTCACCCCCCACTGCAACGCGCCCAAAACCGCGGTTCCGATGGCAAATGTGACGATGACCGGGATCAGCCGGAATGTCTCCATGACGGCGCGCATCAGCTTCAGCCGCAGCGGGGGTTCGAAAGTGCGCTCGGCATCGAGGTCGGCGGCTTTACGCCGCAGGCGTACCGGCGGGCTGCCCAGCCACGACGAGCCGGTCTTGGCCTTATGCGGTGCCGTCGACAGCACTGCCACCAAGGAGTTGTCGGGGACCCGCCTGCCCGGCTGAGTGATCCCGGAATTGCCCAGAAATGCGCGCTTGCCGATGGTGGCCGGTGCGACGTGGATCCAGCCGCCGCCCAATTCGTAGGAGGCCACCATGGTGTCGTCGGCGAGAAAGGCGCCGTCGGCGATCGTGGTGAACTTCGGGATCACCAGCGCGGTGGAGATCTCGGTGCCGTGGCCTACCTTGGCCCCCAGTAAGCGCAGCCACCACGGCGTGATCAGGCTGGCGTACACCGGGAAGAGATAGTCGCGCGCGGCGTCCATCAGACGTTCGGTGGCCCACAGCTGCCAACCCACCCGGCTGCGCACCGGGTGGTAGCCGTCGCGCAGCCCGATCGACAACAGCCGCACCCCGGCCATGGTCAAAGCGGCGTAGCTGAGCATCGCGACCAGCGCGGCCGGCGCAGTGGCCAGCGCCGCAGGCCGAATCGCTTCGATCAGCGTGGTGCAGTCCCGCACCGCCCAGCCCACCACCGACAGCCCGACACCCAATGCCACCAATGGCAAGCCGCCCAGCAGGATCGATGTCACCCCGTACACCGCCGCCCACACCGGGCGCGGCGGTGGCCGGTGATCCGGCCAGGGGTGGTGTGCCTTACCGGATTTCACCGCCGGCGAGCCGGTCCAGTACTGGCCCTTCTTCACCTCGCCGACTACCCCGGACCCAGGCGCGACATCGGCGTCCTTGCCGATTACGGCGCCGGGCAGCAGCGTAGTGCGGGCACCGATCGTGGCGTCGTTGCCAACCGTGACAGGGCCGACGTGGAACGTATCGCCGTCGATCCAATGCCCGGTCAGGTCCACCTCCGGCTCGATGGAACACCGGTGGCCCAGGGTCAGCATCCCGGTCACCGGCGGGGCGGAGTGCAGATCCACGCCCTCGCCGATCTTGTTACCCAGCGCTCGCGCGTAATACACCAGCCACGGTGCGCCGGAAAGATTCTCGGCGCCGCTGGCGGCGGCAAGCCGTTCGGCGATCCAGACCCGCAGGTGCTCGGGGCCGCCGCGCCGGTACGTTCCCGGCGCCAGATTGGACAGCAGCGCACGCGCCCCCAGCGCGGCGATACCCATCCGGCCCAGCGGTGTCACGAACAGTACGAAAGCGGAGATCACCCACCACCAGTCGAGTCGCGCCAGCCAGGGCAGCGGATGCATCACCGCCATCACGTTGTTGATCAGCGCCAGCCACGTCACCCATTGCAGCCCGGTCAGCGTGGCCAGCGGCACCGACAGCAGCACCTGCGCGGCCTGGGCCCGCCGGGGCGTGGGTTCGACCGCGCGGGAGGCTGCCTCGGCCCCGGGCTCACTGCGGCCCATGTCGTCGAGAAACCCGGCCAGGGAGCCGAGTCGTGGGCGGTCGTAGAGCTGGGCGACGGTGGTCTGCGGGTACCGCTGCCGCACCGCGGCCACCAGCTGAGCGGCTTGCAGCGATCCACCGCCGAGCGCGAAGAAATCGGCCTGTTCGTCGTCGACCGGGGCGCCCAGCACGTCGCGCCACAGTCCGGCCAGCCAACCCAGAGTGCTGTCCGGGTCGTCGCCGAGACCTCCGCCGGGCAGGGCACCCGGCTCCGGCCCCACCGGCCACGGCAGCGCATCGCGGTCCACCTTGCCCGACGTGCGAGTGGGCAGTTCGTCGACCAGCACCAGCCGGGGAACCAGCGCGGCGGGCAGTCGCCGGCCCAGTGCGGCGCGTGCAGCACCCAGGTCGAAGTCCGGATCGGTGCTGGCCAGGTAGCCGACCAGCAGCGGGGTCCCGGCGGCGCTGGTCCGCACCGCGGCCGCACCGCCGCTGACGCCGGGCAGCGTCACCAGGGCGCTGTCCACCTCACCCAGCTCGATGCGCCGGCCGCCGACCTTGACCTGGTCATCGGCCCGGCCGCAGAACACCAGCCCGTCGGCATCCAGCCGCACCAGATCACCGCTGCGGTAGGCCCGCGGCCAGTCCAGCTCGGGCAGTGCTGCGTACTTCTCGGCGTCACGGCCGGGGTCCAGGTAGCGGCCCAAGCCGACACCGCCGATCACCAGCTCGCCGACTTCGCCGGCGGCCACCGGGGCCCCGTCGGGCCCGAGCACGGCCAGGTCCCAGCCCAACAGCGGCAACCCGATCTGGACCGGGCCGGTGCCGTCGAGCTGCGCCGCGCACGCCACCACCGTGGTCTCGGTGGGGCCGTAGGTGTTCCATACCTCGCGGCCCTCCACCGCCAGCCGGGCTACCAGCTCCGGTGGGCAGGCCTCACCGCCGAAGATCAGCAGCCGCACCGCCTCCAGCGCCTCGGCCGGCCACAGTGCCGCCAGGGTGGGCACGGTGGACACCACGGTCACGTCGCGCGACACCAGCCACGGACCCAGGTCCATGCCGCTGCGTACCAGCGACCGCGGCGCCGGCACCAGACAGGCGCCGTAGCGCCACGCCAGCCACATCTCCTCGCAGGACGCGTCGAACGCGACCGACAGTCCCGCCAGCACCCGGTCGCCGGGCCCGATCGGGTTGTCCTGCAAGAACAGCTGGGCTTCGGCGTCGACGAAGGCCGCCGCGTTGCGGTGCGTGATCGCCACGCCCTTCGGGGTTCCGGTGGACCCCGAGGTGAAGATGATCCAGGCGTCGTCGCTGGTCTGCGGCGCCGTGGCCCGCCAGCCGCGTGACGCGCCGGGGCCGCGGGTCAAACCCTGTTCGGTGATCACCGCCGCCACCTGAGCTTCGTTGAACACCAGCTCGGCGCGCTCGGGCGGATCGTCGGCATCCACCGGCACGTAGGCCGCGCCGGTGGCCAGCGTGGACAGGATCGCCACGTACAGCGCGTAATTGCCGGACGGCATCCGAATGCCGATGCGATCGCCGCGGCCCAGACCGCGGGCGGCCAGCCAGGCGACACTGTCGGTGATGTCCTCGATCAGCTCCCCGTAGGTCAACACCACATTGCCGTCGTCGATGGCGGGAGCGTCGGGGTAGCGGGCGGCGGTCTCTTGCAGAATGTCGATCAGGGTGCGGGGCTGCGGCGCCGAGGAGCCGCGCAGATATTGCGCGGGGACTTGCAGTGAGGGCACGACTGTAGAACGTACCCAGCACGGTCGGGGAGTGCAGCGCGTCATTGTCAGCTCGGCGCGTTGTTCGCCGCGGTAGCGGACTACCGGCGCCCGAGCCGGCCCGATCGACGGTGCACGCCGTAAGTGGCAATACCCGCGCCGAGCACCGCGAGTCCGGCCAGGACCGAGCTGACGGGCAAGGCGAACGCGACAACGATGCAGCCCACCGAGCCGATGATCGGGATCAGGCGCGGGGGACGGCCCTCGGCGGGGGACAGGGTCCAGGCCGCGGCGTTGGCCACGGCGTAGTAGACCAGGACCGCGAACGAGGAAAACCCGATGGCACCGCGGATATCGGTGGTGGCGGCCAGCACGGCAACCACCAGGCCGACCGCGATCTCGGCGCGATGCGGCACCCCGAACCGGGGATGCACCGCGGTCAGATACCCGGGCAGATACCGGTCGCGGGCCATCGCCAGGGTGGTACGCGACACCCCCAGGATCAGGGCCAGCAGGGACCCGGTCGCCGCGAGAATCGCTCCGATCTGGACCATCACGGTCAGTTTGGCCGCCCCGGCGACCCTCACCACCTGCACCAAGGGCGCCGATGCTCCGGCAAGACCTTCTGCGCCAAGCACATTCAGTGCCGCTACCGCCACCAGGGCGTACACCACCAGGGTGATGGCCAACGCGGCCGGGATCGCCCGCGGAATGGTGCGGGCGGGGTCGCGTACCTCCTCACCCAGCGTGGCGATCCGGGCGTAGCCGGCGAACGCGAAGAACAGCAGACCCGCCGCCTGCAACACCCCTGGCACCGACACTGACGAGTGGCCGAACCGAGCGGTTTCAACGCCCTGGGAGCCCAGGGCGGTCACCACAACCGCTGCCAATACCGCCAGCACCACTACCACGATCAGCCGGGTCAGCCACGCCGATTTCTGCACCCCCAGCACGTTGATTGCGGTCAGCCCCAGCACCACCGCCACCGCGATCGCGTGCGCGTGCGCGGGCCATGCGTAGAAACCCACGGTCAGTGCCATCGCCGCGCACGATGCGGTCTTGCCGACGATGAAGCCCCACCCGGCCAGATAGCCGAAGAACGGTCCGAGCCGTTCGCGCCCGTATACGTAGGTACCGCCGGAGGCGGGATACTGTGCCGCGAGCCGCGCCGAGGAAACCGCGTTGCAGTAGGCGATGACCGCCGCCACGATCAACCCGATCAGCATCGCCGCACCGGCCGCTGCGGCCGCCGGCGCCAATGCCACGAAAATGCCGGCACCAAGCATCGAGCCCAGCCCGATCGTCACCGCGTCGAACATGCCCAGCTGCCGGCGCAGCGCACCGGACGTCGGCTGCGGATCAGGGGTCGTGTGACCGTCCATCAGCTCAAGGTCTAGCTGATCGTGTGGCCGACCAGCTGGCCGATCAGGTACGTGGTGCCCAGCGCGAGCGCCCCGCCGGTGGTATTGCGGACCAAGGCGTTTCGGACGTTTGCGCCCCCCAAGCGTGCCGAGACCACACCGGTGAGCATCAGTGCCAGCAGCACGACCAGGACGGTCAACGGGACTCGCCATGTGGTCGGCGGCAGCAGGATCGCGACCATCGGCAACAGCGCTCCCGCCGTGAACGCGAGGGCTGACGCCGCCGCGGCCAGCCACGGGTTGGTCAAATCGTCCGGGTCGATGCCCAATTCAGCCTCGGCGTGCGCAGCGAACGCATTGTGGTGGGTCAGCTCTTCGGCCACCAACCTGGCCGTCGCCGCCGACAATCCCTTGGCCGCATATAAGTCGGCAAGTTCCTCGAGTTCGGCCGCCGGGTCTTGTTGCAGTTCGCGGCGCTCCTTATGCAGCACAGCCTGTTCGGTGTCACGTTGCGTACTCACCGACACGTACTCACCGAGGGCCATCGACACGGCGCCGGCGGCCACGCCGGCGATACCGGCGGTGAAGATCGGACCCCGTTGCGCGGTGGCGGCGGCGACGCCGACCACGATCCCCGCGATCGAGACGATGCCGTCGTTGGCCCCCAACACCCCGGCGCGCAACCAATTGAGTTTCGACGCCAGCGAGCCGTTATGGGGCTCGGCCGAGTGCGGTGAACGCATGCGCATGCGCGACACCGTAGCGCCCACCCTGTCCTCGTGACCAGCGATTACTCGCAGGTGGTTGCAGCGACGCTACCGGGGCGCGAGGTAGCCGACCGGGCCGGCCGCGATACACACCGACAGCGCTGCGGTGTCGGCGCGCGCGGACACGTTGTATCCGGCGCCCGGCAGCCGCACAAAGACACGGTTGAGCCCCGGCCGGACCCGCACCCGCACCTCGGGGCCGTCCGACAGTGACAGGGTCATCGCACCGTCGACGTTGGCCAGGTAGTTGATCTCGGCGGTCCAGTCCGCGGGCAGCAGTGGGCCGTCCAGCGCCAGGGTCGCCGGCCGGTCCGGCTGGATCAGATAGCCGCAGTGGGGCACCGGGCCGGGAACTAGAGAGCGGACCCAGGTCACTTGGGCGTCGGCCACCGTCCCCGTGTTGGTCAGCATCCGCAACTGCGTCGTCGCCGAGGCGAATTCGGGGCGGTCCCGCAGTAGGGCGAACATGTGGCTGGCCAGGTTCTCCGGGTAGACGACCCGCTGCAGCACCAGCGGGTCGACCTCTTGGTCCAGCATCGGCGCGTCGGAGGCGGCATGTGCCGCGGCCAGACCGTTGCGGGCATTCTGCAGGTACCCGCGAGCCGGATCGTCCCGCCAGCAGGTCAAGAACGTGCCCGTCGAATACAGGCTGCTCGCGGTGAACGCGGCGGCCAGGCCGGTCACCGCCACGGTGCGCAGCGGTGAGGTGTCCAGCCGGCGCGACGAGGCGCGGTTCGGGGCGCACAACCCGACCGCGCCCAGGATCGCCAGCACCACGACGAGATCGGCCAGGTAGCGCAGGGTTTGCGCCAGCTCCAGCGCAGTGAACGCCGAGGAGCGCATCAGATAGATCGGTACCTGGCAGGCCGCCGCGTACCCGGCTGCGGCAAGCCATACCGGCACCAGCCGGTGTTTGCGCGCCAGCGACACCGCCACCAGCGCGGCCAGCACCAGCCACCCCAGCGTCATCACCACCGGCCCCGGCAGCGCCCACGGCGAGGCCGGCGCCCAGCGCGCCCAGGTCCACGGGCCACCGGCCAGGCTCGGGACGATGCCGTGGGTGATCGAGCGCAGCAGCAGGTCGCGGGTCATATCGAGGTCGAAACTCCACCGCTTCTGATTCACCACTACCAGGTAGACCCCGATCCACCCCGCGGTCACCGCCAGCATCGCCGTCCACATGCGGGACCCGGCCCGCCACGCCCCGACAATCGCGCCGGCCAGCGGCTTACCGGACACATAGCCCAGCAGTGCCGTCACCGCGAAGGCTACGAACGGGATCACCGCGGACTTCTCGAAGAACACCAACCCGCCCAGGTAGGCCAGGGTGGCGGTGCACGCGTAGCGCCGATTCCCGGTGCGCGCCAACAGGATCGCGTCCGCGCACACCCAGGACAGTGCGGCGCACAGCGGTAGATAGTTCAGCGCCGCCGCCCACCAGGCGAAGGCCGGCAGGCCCAGCGGAGTCCACAACGCGAAGGTCAGCGGTATCAGCAGCACCGGCCGCCAGCCCAGAATCACCCACAGCACGCGCAGCAACGCGCACGACGACAGCAGCTGCAGCACCACCAGGCTGATCGCCGGCGCGGCCCACTGCAGCGGCCACAGCTTGGCCAGTGCCCCGGCCACCAGGAACGCGCCCGGCATCACATGACCGTCGTGGTCGTCGAACAGGTACGCCGGCGACAACAGCGGGTGGGTTCCGGCCCGGCCGACCAGGATCAGGTCGTCCCAGTAGAAGTAACCCCCGAAAGCCACGACCGCCCGAACGACCAGCTGGGCGGCGACCAATCCCACCGCCGCCCAGCAGACCCAAGGCAGGGCAGTGAAACGCGTGCGCATCAGTCTTTCTTACCTGTCGGTATGGTGGGCCGGTGCGAGCACTGGTCACCGGAGCAGCCGGGTTCATCGGATCGACGTTGGTCGACCGCCTGCGGGCGGACGGGCACCAGGTAGTCGGGCTGGACAATTTCGCCACCGGGCGTGCCGGCAACATCGAGCACCTGGCCGAGGACGCCGACTTCAGCTTCGTCGAGGCCGACATCGTCTCCGCGGACCTGAACGCGATCCTGGCGCAGCACCAGCCCGAGGTGGTCTTTCACCTGGCCGCCCAGATCGACGTGCGTCATTCGGTGGCCGACCCGGTCTTCGACGGCTCGGTCAACGTCATCGGGACGATCCGGCTCGCCGAAGCCGCGCGGACGGCGGGCGTGCGCAAGGTCGTGCACACCTCGTCGGGCGGCTCGATCTACGGCACCCCACCGTGCTACCCGACCGGGGAAGACGTCCCGACCGACCCCGCTTCGCCCTACGCCGCCGGCAAGGTCGCCGGTGAGATCTACCTCAACACCTTTGGCCACCTCTACGGGCTGCAGTGCTCCCACATCGCACCGGCGAATGTCTATGGCCCCCGCCAGGACCCGCACGGCGAGGCCGGGGTGGTGGCGATCTTCGCCCAGGCGCTGCTGGAGGGCAGGCCCACCAAGGTGTTCGGGGACGGATCGAACACCCGCGACTACGTGTTCGTCGATGACGTGGTGGACGCTTTCGTGCGGGCGTCGGGCGAGGCCGGTGACCGGCAGCGGTTCAACGTCGGCACCGGGGTGGAAACCTCCGACCGGCAGCTGCATTCCGCGGTGGCCGCGGCCGTCGGTGGACCCGACGACCCGGAGTTCCACCCGCCGCGCCTCGGTGACCTGAAGCGGTCCTGTTTGGACATCTCGCGGGCCGCGGAGGTGCTGGGCTGGCGCCCTCAGGTCGCGCTCGCCGATGGCGTGACACGCACCGTGGAGTACTTCCGGCAGATGAAGTCCATCTGAACCTTTGTGGCATACTGGCCGGTCGGAGGGGAGTATTCCCCAATTCGCAGTGTCGTCATCACGTCGCCTGTCATCGGGTGACCGGGGCTGTGGGCCGGACAACCGGCGGAAGAGACCTCCAGCGCTGCTATGACGCTGGAGGCCAGCCATGGATGTTTTCGCAATCGGCCGTTTTGGTCTGGACGCCATCGGCGCCGCCGCATCCTCCGTTTTGGGGGCCAGCGTTGACCTCGCCGCCATCCCACTGCGCGAAGGCGCCAAGATCCTGGCCGGTGAGCGTTCCGATCTGACCAGCCGACGAAGCTGGCGCGGCGCCGGGCGGGCCTGGATCGAAGTGCACGGGCTCGACGACTCCGACGGCGTGGACATCGGTGCCGAGGTTCTGGCAGCCCTGCGGGCCGAGCCCGGCGTCACCTCGGTGCGGCTGAACCGCCCGCTGTCCCGGGTAGTCGTCGAGATCGGTGACCACGTTGCGCTGGCGGACCTGTGCGCCGCGGTGGAAGCGGCCGAGAAAAGCATCGAACTTTCCCCGACCGACACCGCGGCATTGCCGGGCGATGGACTGCTGCTGGCCACCAAGGGCGCGATGGTGGGGGCCAACGCGGTAGGGCTGGCGATCGCGACCGTGGGCAGCGCGATGCGCTGGCCGGCCGCGCCCAAGATCTTCGACGCCGCGGCGTCGGTGGCCCGCTACCAGCCGCTGGTCCGCAACGCGCTGGCGAGCCGGATCGGTCCGGCCAAGACCGACCGGGTGCTTTCCCTGGTCTCGCTCGGGTCGCACGTCATCACCCTGTCCCCGGCGATCCTGGCGGTGGATCTGATGGTGGAGGGCCTCAAAGCCTCCGAGACGCGCGCCGGGGCGCTGGCCTGGAATCGCTACGAGCCGGAGCTGGCCCGGTACGCCGACCACCCGGACGTGCACACCACTGCGCGGCCTGTCCCGCGGCCGGACGGTCTGGCTGAGCGCTACCTGAAGCGCACCGCGGTGGCGCAGGTAGTCGCGGCCGGGGCGGTGGGCGCACTGACCCGCAACCTGGACGTGACGTCGAGCGCGATCCTGGCGACCTCGCCGAAAGCGGTGCGCACCAGTTGCGAATCGTTCGCCGCGACTCTGGGACAGGGCCTGGCCGACGCGCACGGAGTGCTGCCGCTGCAGCCAGACAGCCTGCGCCGCCTCGACAAGATCGACACCGTGGTCATCGACCCGCGGACGCTGACCGGTGAACAACGCAGGGTGGTACAGATCCGCGGTGCCAGCGAGCACGAGCTGCCGAAGGCCTGGAACAGCGCGCAGAGCCTGCTCGACAAGCCCGGATTGCGTCCGGGCTGGCACCGGGTTCCGGGCATGACAGTCCGCGGCTCGACCCGCACGCAGCCGGTGGACGCGCTGATCCTGCCCGCGCATCACGCGCTGGCCTCGGCGGTGGTCCTCGAAGCACGTGCCTCCGGCGCTGAGCTGGTCACGGTGGACACCGAGATCCTCAGCGAGCTGCGCCCCGGTTTCGACGACATCCGGCCGGTCTCGGGTGAGGATATCGACGCCGCGCTGGCCGCGGCGGTGGCCGACCTGCAGCAGGCCGGCCGTACCGTCGCGGTGTTGTCCACCTCGGCAGCGCAGGCGCTGGCGTCGGCGGATCTGGCGCTGGGTGTGATGCCGACGAGCGAGCATGCCGACACCCCACCACCTTTTTATGCCGATCTGCTGCTGGCCGACCTTGCCGGCGCATGGCAGGTGCTGCGCGCGCTGCCGGCTGCCCGGACGGCCACCGAGCGTGGGGTTGCGATCTCGATCGGGGCGTCGTCGATCGCCGGGCTGCTTTTGGTTCGCGGGGTTCGGGCGACGATCCCCGGTGTCGGGGCGGGGCAGAGCCGCGGTCCGGGGCCGGTGACCGTCGGTGCGGGCGCCGGAATGCTGTCGGGGTATCTGCTGGCCCGCCGGGTGTTGCGTGCGCAGGCACCGAAGCCGGCACCGGCCTACGAATGGCACGCCATGACGGTCGAGCAGGCGCGCGAGCTGTTGACGCCGGAGGCCATGCTGCCGTTGGCCGAACGCGCGCCGGTCGACGCGGAATCCCAGGGCATGTTCTGGCCGTACTTCCACGCCGTGCGTGAGGAGTTGTCCGACCCGATGACGCCGATCTTGGCGCTGTGCTCGGCGGCGACGGCCATGCTGGGTTCGCCGATCGACGCCGTGATGGTGGGCACGGTGCTCACCGGTAACGCCATGTTGGCCGCTTACCAGCGGTTGCGGGCAGAGAGCCGGCTGAACACCCTGCTGGCACAGCAGGCTCCGCCGGCCCGGGTCGTGTTGATGGGGGGCGATGGCACGCCGGCCTACCACGAGATCCCCGCCGAACAACTGCTGCCCGGTGACCTGATCGAGGTGCGCAGCAACGAGGTGGTGCCCGCCGACGCCCGGACGATCGAGGTGTATGACGTCGAGGTCGACGAGTCCTCGCTGACCGGCGAATCGCTGTCGGTCGGCAAACAGCTGGACCCGACGCCCGGCGCTGAACTGGCCGAGCGCAGCTCCATGCTCTACGCGGGCACTACGGTGATCGCCGGTAAGGCGCTGGCGATGGTGACCGCCGTGGGCGCCGACACTCAGGCCCGTCGGGCCTCCGAACTGGCCTCTGGCGAGCTGCCCGAGGTCGGGTTGCAGCACCATCTGTCTCAGTTGATGTACCGGACTTTCCCGTACAGTGCCGCCGGCGGTGTGGCGGTCGGTGCGCTCGGTCTGCTGCGTCAGGGCGGGCTGCGGGTTGCGCTCGGCAACGCGATCGCGGTCGCGATCGCAGCCGTCCCGGAGGGCATGCCGCTGATGGCTACCTTGGCCCAGCACGCGTCGTCGCAGCGGTTGACGAAAACCGGTGCGCTGGTGCGGATTCCGCGGTCGGTGGAGGCGCTCGGCCGGGTCGACGTGGTCTGCTTCGATAAGACCGGAACGCTGTCTGAGAACCGGCTGCGGGTCACCACGGTGCGCCCGCTTGCGGGATATTCCGACGACGACGTCCTCGGCACGGCCGCGCAGGCGGCTCCGGCTCCCGACGGTGCGGCGCATGCGCACGCCACCGACCAGGCCATCGTCGAGGGCGCGGCATCCGCAGCCGGTGCCCGGCCGTGGATCGAACCGGACGCGCACCTGCCGTTCCGCTCCGGCCGGGCCTTCTCGGCGTCGGTGCTGGGATCGGAGCTGCTGGTCAAGGGGGCACCGGAAGTCGTGTTGGAGGCCTGCAAGAACGCCGGCGCCAAGGCCGAGCAGCAGGTGGCCGCGATGGCGGCCCAGGGGCTGCGGGTGATCGCGGTCGCGCACGGCAAACTGACCGCCGCGCAGGTGCGGGCCGTGCAGGACGATTCCGACCGGCTCCTGGAGGTCAGCGCCTCCGGCCTGACGCTGATCGGGTTCCTCGGCTTGGCCGACACACCCCGGGCCGACGCTCCGCAACTGCTGGCCGATCTGGCCGCCCGCGGCGTCGACATCCGGATGATCACCGGTGATCACCCGATCACGGCCACCGCGATCGCCGCCGAGATGGGCGTGACGGTCCGCCCCGAGGAGGTCATCACCGGCTCGGAGTGGAATGCCTTGAACCGCAAGGAACAAGAGCAGGTGGTCTGCGAACGGGTGATCTTCGCCCGGATGTCGCCGGAGAACAAGGTGCAGATCGTGCAGACCCTGGAGCGCGCCGGCCGAGTGTCGGCGATGGTGGGCGACGGCGCCAACGACGCCGCCGCGATCCGCGCCGCCACGGTGGGGCTGGGTGTCGTCGCACACGGCAGCGACTCGGCACACGCCACCGCCGACGTGGTGCTGACCGACGGGAAGATCGGTGCGCTGGTCGACGCTATCGACGAGGGCCGGCGCCTGTGGCGGGGTGTGCAACTTGCCATCTCCGGGCTGCTGGGTGGCAATGCCGGGGAGGTGATGTTCTCGGTGATCGGTACCGCGGTCACCGGCAATTCGCCGCTGAACACTCGCCAGCTGCTGTTGATGAACACCCTGACCGACGCGCTGCCGGCCACCGCTGTGGCGGTGAGTACGCCGGCCGGCCCAATCGGTGACGCGGTGCCCGGACTCGAAGAGCGGAAGCTATGGCGCGCAGTGGCGTTCCGGGGCGGGGTGACCGGCGCGGCAGGCACCGCCGCCTGGGCGATGGCATCCGTGACCGGTACACCGCAGCGCGCCTCGACGGTGGCGCTGATCTCGCTGGTGACCACCGAGCTCGGTCAGACCGTGGTCGACTCGCGGGCGCCGATGGTGCTGGCCACCGCGGCCGGATCGTTCGCGCTGTTCGCGGCGATCGTCTCCACGCCCGGGGTCAGCCAGCTGTTGGGTTGCACGCCGGTCGGCCCGATCGGCTGGGCCCAGGGCCTCGGCACGGCCGCGGCGGCCACCGCCGCGGTTGCCGTGGCGAGCCGGTTCTCGACTCCCGCCAAGGAGATCGCCGCTCCCGCCAGGGAGACCGAGGCCCCCATCAAGGCGGTGTCGGCGGTTCCGGCGAAGAAGGCTCCAGCGAAGAAGGCCCCGGCGAAAAAGGCTCCGGCCAAGAAAGCCCCGGTGAAAAAGGCTCCGGCCAAGAAGGCCCCGGCGAAGAAAGCACCGGTGGCCAAGGAAACGCCGGTGGAGAAGGCCCCGGCCAGAAAGCCGGCCAGAAAGTCCGCCGCGAAGAAGTCGTCCGCGAAGCTGGAACTGGTGCGCTGAGCCTGTCCCGTTACGCCGGCTGTCGCACTCTCACCTGCGGCTGTGGTCGCTTGGCCGCGGGAGGTCGCACCTGCAGCAGACCGGCGCGCCAGAGCACTGCGTAGAGCTCGACCGCCGGCACGGTCAGGAGTGCCGCTGTCGCGTCGGCCAGGGGTTCTGCCAGGACTTCGGTCGTCCTCATACCTGCAACGGTGCGGGCTGGAATCGGCCGTGCGGCAAACCCGCTGTTACCGCTGAGACAATTGTTGCCGAATTACTGTGTTTCAGGCGGTTCGGGCAGCCCGGGCGGCTGGGCTTGGGTAAGCGCTATGACCCTGGCCAGCCGGGCATAGCGCAGCTCCAGATCGCGGAATCGCATATAAGTGCTCAGCGTGGTGAACGCGAACACCATGATCAGCACGTAGAGCATCAGATCGGTGCCGCGGCGCACCCCGAGCCAGTTGGCTAACACGGTGGTGTCGTCGGGACGCAGCACCGCATAGATGCCGGCCACCACGAACACCAGGTAGCCGACTTTCACCCAGGCTCGCGACTGAGCGGACCGGCGCGACAGCAGCAGGTAAACCAGCAGCATCAGCACCGCCGCGATCAGCAGGACCTTGATCCAATTCATCGCAAGATCCTGTTCATCGCGACATCCTCTTGCGCAGCAGCCCGTCGAACAGGATGTTGACGCCGTTGAGTAGTGGCTGCCCCTTCGACTTCGAGTAGTCGGTGTAGAGCACCTCGACCGGCACTTCGCCCACCCGCCAACGGTTCTCGGCAATCAGGGCGATGAACTCACCGGCGTGGCTCATCCCGTTCATGGTGAGGTCGAGACCATCGGCCACGCGCCGGTTGAACACCCGCAGCCCGTTGTGGGCGTCGGAGAGCCCCAGTCGGCGAATCCGCGGGTTGAGCAACACCGCGGCCCGCAGTACCGCTCGTTTGAGCGGCGGTACCGTCGCGGCTGCGTCGGGTGCGGCGAACCGGGTGCCGATCACGATGTCGAGGTCGGCGGTGTCGAGGTGGTCGATCATGCGTACCAGGTCGGCCACCCGGTGCTGACCGTCGGCGTCGAAGGTGGCGAACAGTCGGGCGCCGGGTTGCCGGCGGGCGAACTCGACCCCGGTCTGGATGGCCGCGCCCTGACCGAGGTTGACCGGATGGCGCACCACGTAGGCGCCCGCGCGACGCGCCGTGACGGCGGTGTCGTCAGCGCTTCCGTCGTCTACGCAGACCACGTAGTCGAAATTCGCACGGATGCCGGCGATCACGTCACCGATGACGGTCGCTTCGTTGAACGCCGGGACGATGATCCAGACATCGGGGTAGCGGGTATCGATGGTTTAGAAAATACACGCCTGCCCGACTTACGAATCGGTGCGCAACGCGGCCAGATGCACGGTGATTCCCACCAGGGGACCGCACAACAGGGCCACCACGGTTCTGGTCGGCAGGTCCAATGGCAGCAGCAGGAGCAAGGTCGAGGCCACTGTGGCGCCCACCCAGCCCAGCGCGTAGGCGCGATGCAGTGCCGCGGCCACCGTCGCCGCCCCGGTCAGCGTCAGCAGCGCGATCGCGGTGGCTGCCGTGGTCAATCCCGCTAGCAGCAGCCCGTCCGCACGGTAATCCGCGCCGAACACGGTGCGCAGCAGCCAGGGACCGAGCAGGCCCGCGGCCACCGCGCCCACCGCACCCAGTGCGGCAACGGCCGCCGCCGGGGTGCGCAGTGCCGCCAGCCGGCGGCCCCGCTGGTCGACGAAGTGCGCGATCAGGTTGCCCTGCATGGCGGTCAGCGGCACCAGCAGCGGAGCCCGGGTCACCGTGACCGCCAGGATCACCACACCGCCCGCAGCACCCAATTCGCCGTAGGTGGCCTGCAGCAGCACCGGAAAGCCCATCACCAGGACCGCGCTGGCCCCGGCTGCGGTGATCGAATGCGCGGCACCGCGCAGGAATCCCGCCGTGTTCACCGGAGTCAGCAGTCGCGCTGCGGAGCGGGTTGCGGGTGAGGCGGCCAGCAGCAGCAGCCAGGCCAGCGCGCCGGCCACGGTGGCCCACAGGAACCCGACCAGGCCCCAGCCGACGACGAACGTCGCGGTGGCCACCGCCACCCGGACGCTCGCATCGGTCACCATCAGCGCGCCGTACTGTGTCCAGCGGTTGGCGCCGGCCAGCATGCCGAGCAGGGTGGCGTGGATCGCGAAGTTGGCCAGCCCGAAGCAGAGCAACACCACCGACAGCCAGCGCGCCTCGACGAACACGTGGCCGCTCCACAGTGGGGAACTGGCGGCCACCACCCCGGCCGCCGCCAGCCCAGTCAGACCGGCCACCCGCAGGGGGCGGGTGTGCGGGGTGGATGCGGGGTGTGTCCCCGCGTCCCGGGCGAACCGGACTTCCCGGGTGGTCTCCTGCAACAGACCGTTGGCGGCGCCGTTGACCAGCCCGAACGCGCCCCAGAACACGCCGAACACCGAGAAGCCCGCCGGGTCGAGGTCGCGCGCTGCCAGATACAGCACGGCGTAGCCGCACAGGGCGCTGAGCAGGGTTGCGGTGCCGACCCGGGCCATGCTGGCTCGGGCGACGGGACCGGTCGCCAGCCCACGGGGGAACCCGGAGGATCCGGTACCACCGACATCGGTCACCACGGCGCAAATAATAAGCGGGTCGCGGGGTACGGTCGGTCAGCCCGCTGAACTGACTCGACCACCGGAGGACCCCGTTGGACCCGTCGCTGTTGGAATGGCTGGTGACATTCGCGGGCGTGGGAGCGGTGCTCGGTTTCGATCTGTTCCTGGTGGCCCGCCGCGTACACGAGCCGTCGATACGCGAAGTCGCGATCCGGCTGTCGTGCTACATCGGGCTGGCGGTGGCTTTCGGCATCTGGGTGTGGCATTTTCACGGCGCGAAGTACGGCATGCAGTTCTACGCGGGCTGGCTGACCGAGTACAGCTTGTCGGTGGACAACCTGTTCGTGTTCGTGATCATCATGAACAGCTTCAACGTGCCCAAGAAGTATCGCCAGGAGGCGCTGTTCGTCGGCATCATCCTGGCGCTGTCGTTCCGGGCGGTATTCATCGCGCTGGGCGGGGTCGCCGTGCAGCGGTTGTCGTGGACGTTCTATGTCTTCGGCGCATTCATGGCCTACACCGCCATCAAACTGCTGCGTCATTCCGACCCCACCGGCGACGGGGAGGGCGAGGGCGGCAACAACGCCGTGGTGCGGTTTGCGCGAACCCATTTCAACGCCACCGATCGCTGGGCCGGCGTGCGGTTCTTCGTCCGGGACAACGCCGGAGCGTGGGCCATCACCCCAATGTTTCTGGTCGCACTCGCGCTGGGTACCACCGATCTGGTGTTCGCGATGGACTCCATTCCGGCCATTTACGGGCTGACTCGCCAGCCGTACCTGGTGTTCACCGCCAACGTGTTTGCCCTGATGGGACTGCGGCAGCTGTTCTTCCTGCTCGGCAAGCTGCTGAGCCGGCTGGTGTACCTGTCGCAGGGACTGGCGCTGATCCTGGGCTTCATCGGGGTGCGCATGGTGTTGCACGCCCTGCGCGCCAACGAGGTGTGGTTCATCAATTCCGGCCGTCCGCTCAATGTCCCGGAGATCCCGACCCCGGTCAGTCTGGGGGTCGTCGTGGCGGTGTTGCTGCTGACGACGGGGGCCAGTTTGTACCGGACCCGCGGAGCTACCTCAGTGGAGTGAGAAGACCGGAATCGACGGTGCCGCGATCCGCAGTTCGTCGTCGCTGGAATCCGGTGTCAGCTCCGCCACGTAGCCTTTGACCTGCCAATACCATCGCTTCAGATAGCGGCGCAGCACCTCCGGCTTGTCGTCGTCGGCCACTTCGGTGACCTGGGCCGGCGTCGGACGCCGCCGCGGCCCGATCTGGATTTCGCCGGCGGCTCGCACATTGCGAACCCACTCGGTGTTGCCGCGCGGCGACACCAGGTAGTCCACTCCGTCGACGGTCAGCAGATTGACCACGACACCACGACGCTTGCCGCTCTTGCGGCCGCGCACGGACAGGGCGCGGGTGCCAGCGATGCTGATCCCTGTTTCGGCCAGCTTGCGGATCACCGTACTGGCGATGCGGGCGGCTGCATTGGGTCGGTCGTATCCGGCGGTCATGGGTGTTCCCCTTGCTCGCGATATCGAGAGCGGCGCTCTCGTTTTTCTGATCGTGGCACATCGTAGGGGGCAAATCAAGAGCACTGCTCTCATATCTGTCACACTAGTGCCGTGGGAAAACGGCAGGAGTCGCGGGAACGCATCGAGGCGCAGGTCATCGAGGTCGGACGGCGTCATCTGCGCACCCACGGGGCGGCGGGGCTGTCGCTGCGAGCAGTCGCCCGCGAGGTGGGCATGGTGTCTTCGGCGATCTACCGGTATGTGGGCAGCCGTGACGAGCTGATCACCCTGCTGCTGGTCGACGCCTACAACGATCTGGCCGATTCCGTGGGCCGGGTCCGGGCATCGGCGTCGTGGCGCGAGGACATCGTCACCATCGCCCACGCGGTGCGGGACTGGGCGCTAGCTCATCCGGCCGGGTGGGCGCTGCTGTACGGCAGCCCGGTGCCCGGCTATCACGCGCCGGCTGAGCAGACCGTGGCGCCGGGCACCCGGGTTGTCGGCGCGTTCTTCGAAGCGATCGCTGCGGGCATCGCGGCCGGCGAGATCACGTCCGGGAAAAACGATGCAGCGCAACCGTTATCGTCAGACTTCGAGCGGCTCCGCCAGGAGTTCGGCTTCCCCGGCGACGATGCCGTCGTCGTCAAATGCTTCCTGCTGTGGGCCGCCCTGGTGGGCGCGGTCAGCCTGGAGGTGTTCGGCGGCTACGGCGCGGACACCCTGTCGGCACCGCGGGCGGTGTTCGACGCCCAGCTCGCGCTGCTGCTGGGGATGCTGACCCAGCCGCCGGATTGACGCGGCGGTCCCAGCTTCGGCTCTCCTTCGTCGAGCCTCGCTAAACCGCCGGATCAGTGACCGGAGGTCTTGAACCGCTCGATCGACCGGGTGATCTCGGCCTCGGCTTCGGCACGGTCAACCCAGTCGGCGGCCTTGACGAACTTGCCCGGCTCCAGGTCCTTGTAGTGCACGAAGAAGTGCTTGATCGCGTCCAGCTCGTAGGCCGGTACGTCGCTGATGTCCTGGATGTGATCCCACCGGTGGTCACCGGCCGGCACGCACAGCACCTTGGCGTCGCCGCCGGCTTCGTCGGTCATCTGGAACATCCCGACCGGGCGTGCCTCGACCAGCACACCGGGGAACACCGACTGGGGCAGCAGCACCATCGCGTCCAGCGGGTCGCCGTCCTCGCCGAGGGTGTCCTCGATGAAGCCGTAGTCGGTGGGGTAGCCCATCGGCGTGTACAGGTAGCGGTCGAGCTTAACCCGCCCGGTGGCGTGGTCGACCTCGTACTTGTTGCGCTGGCCCTTGGGGATTTCGATGGTCACGTCGAATTGCACCGGGTCAGTCTAGAGCGGCCCGGATTCACGCCCGGACTCCGCCCGTCCGGCACAATTGCGCCTGACAGGGGAGGAGAGACATGCAACCCACTCGGTGGCGACACAGCAGCGCCCATCTGGGTATCGCGGCTGCGGTGCTGGCGCTGGCCGCCGCCGTGGTGGTCGTGGCGATCGTTGTGCTCCCGGACGAATCCGGCGCAGGTGCGCGTGTGGTGTCGCCGGCACCGGTGGCGACCGCCAAGCCCGGGGTGGTGCCGGTCTCCGACGACGCCCCGATGCCGGTCGGTAGTGCACTGGCCGCAGCCATGGCCCAGGCGCTGGCCGACCCGAATCTGGGCCGGCTCACCGGCCGGATCACCGACGCGTTGACCGGCAAGGCGCTGTGGACCCAGCAGGAAGACCTGCCGATGCAGCCGGCGTCCACCAACAAGGTGCTCACCGCAGCGGCCGCCTTGCTGGCGCTGGATCGGGATGCCCGGGTCACCACCCGGGTGACCGCGAGCGATCAGCCCGGAGTGGTGGTGCTGGTGGGAGGCGGCGATCCCACGTTGTCGACGGCCGAGGTCGGGCAGGACACCTGGTATCGCGAAGCCGCGCGCATCAGCGATCTGGCCGATCAGGTGCGCCGCAGCGGGGTGAGCGTCACCGAGGTGCAGGTCGACACGTCGGCGTTCACCGGCCCGACCATGGCCCAGGGCTGGGACGCTGACGACATCGAGGGCGGTGACATCGCCCCGATCGAGGCGGTGATGGTCGACGGTGGCCGCGTGCAGCCGACCACCGTTGAGTCCCGGCGATCGACTACACCTGCGCTGGACGCCGGAAAGGCGCTGGCCGCGCAGTTGGGTGTCGACCCCGACAATGTGAGCATCGCGTCGTCGTCGGTGACCGGCCGCGAGCTGGGCGCGGTCCGATCGGCACCGCTGGTGGTCCGGCTCGGCGAGATGATGAACGCCTCGGACAACGTGATGGCCGAATCCATCGCCCGCGAGGTGGCAGCGGCGATGGGCCGGCCGCGGTCGTTTGCCGGAGCGGTTGACGCGGTGATCAACCGGCTGGCCACCGCCCACATCGCCGTCAGTGGAGCCAACCTGCAGGACTCCAGCGGGTTGTCGGTCGATGACCGGTTGTCGGCGCGGACCCTCGATGCGGTGGTGCAGGCGGCCGCCGGGCCGGACCTGCCCGAGTTGCGTCCGCTGCTGGACATGCTGCCGGTCGCCGGCGGCAGCGGCACCCTGTCCGAGCGGTTTCTCAACCCCAAGACGGGGCGCGGTGCGGCTGGCTGGCTGCGGGCCAAGACCGGCTCGCTGACCCGCACCAATGCGCTGGCCGGAATCGTCACCGACCGCGACCAGCGGGTGCTGACGTTTGCGTTCATCTCCAACGACGCCGGGCCCACCGGACGGACGGCGATCGACGCGCTGGCGGCGGTGCTGCGAACCTGCGGGTGTGGATGAGCGGGTCCGACGTGGGGAGCGCGGTGGACTTCGACTTCGCCGCGACGGTCGGTGGCTGGCTGGCACGCCCCGCGCCGCCGATGACCGACTACACACGCTGCCAGGTCGTCGAGGAACTGCACGCCAGTGCCCGCGCGGCCGAACCCCTGGTCCGAGAGGTCACCCGTCTCGGCCGGGAAGAGTTGGACGGCCCCGTCCCCGACGCCCGCGTGGTCGACCGGCGGCAGTGGATCGCCGCCGCCGCCGAATCGATGCGGGTGATGATGGGCGGCTCGGAGCGGCCCGCCGGTTTCCTCACCAGCCGGCTGACCGGGGCGCAGACCGGCGCGGTGTTGGCGTTCGTGTCCTCGGGCATCCTCGGCCAATATGACCCGTTCTGTGCAGGCGGCGGGGCGCTGTTGCTGGTCTATCCCAACGTGGTGGCCGTCGAGCGTCAGCTGCAGGTGACGCCGGCCGACTTCCGGTTGTGGGTGTGCCTGCACGAGGTGACCCATCGCGCGCAGTTCAGCGCCAACCCGTGGCTGGCCGGCTACATGTCGGATGCCCTGGCGGTACTGACCGGTGACAACAGTCCGGACCTCACCCAGGTGGTGGGCCGGCTGGCGGACCACCTGCGGGGCCACCGGGGAGACGCCGAATCGCCGGGCCCGTCAGGGATTCTGGGCCTGGTGCGGGCGGTGCAGTCCGAGGAGCAACGCACCGCGCTGGACCAGCTGCTGATGCTGGGCACGCTGCTCGAGGGTCACGCCGACCACGTGATGGACGCGGTCGGGCCGCTCGCGGTGCCGTCGGTGGCGGCCATTCGGAGTCGCTTCGAGGAACGCCGGCGGCGCCGCCAGCCGCCGCTGCAACGATTGTTGCGGGCGTTGCTGGGCCTCGACGCCAAGATGAGCCAGTACACCCGCGGCAAGGCCTTCGTCGACGCCGTGGTCGGTCGCGTCGGCATGGACCGGTTCAACGCGGTGTGGGCGAGTCCGCACACCCTGCCGTTGCCCGCCGAGATCGAAGAGCCGCAGCGGTGGATCGACCGGGTGCTGTAGCCGCGCTGCGCGCCGCACTGGGGGCGTTCGCCGAGCAGTATCTGCCGCAGGCGGGAGGCTGGGCGGTCGCGTTGTCGGGCGGACCGGATTCGCTGGCGCTGACGGCCGTCGCCGCCCGGATGCGACCCACCACCGCGCTGATCGTCGACCATGGCCTGCAAGCCGGCTCGTCTCAGGTGGCCGAGACCGCACGCCGTCAGGCACTCGAACTGGGATGCGTTGATGCACAAGTTATTCCGGTGACCGTCGGAACCGAGGGCGGTCCGGAAGCCGCGGCGCGCACCGCCCGTTACGCCGCACTGGCCGAGGGCCGCGGTCGGAACCCGGTGTTGCTGGGACACACGCTCGACGATCAGGCCGAGACAGTGCTGCTCGGGCTGGGCCGAGGTTCGGGAGCCCGGTCGATGGCCGGGATGCGGCCGTACGACCCACCGTGGTGCCGGCCGCTGCTGGGGGTGCGGCGCGCCCAGACCGCACAAGCCTGCACCGAACTGGGGCTGACGCCGTGGCTCGACCCGCACAACAGCGACGGTCGCTTCACCCGGGTGCGGCTGCGGGCCGAAGTGCTGCCGCTGTTGGAAGATGTGCTGGGCGGCGGGGTGGCCGAAGCGCTGGCCCGCACCGCGATCGCGCTGCGCGAGAACACCGAGCTCATCGATGGCTTGGCCGAGCAGGCGCTGTCCGGCGCCACCACGGGCGCCGCGTTGGACGCTGCCGCGCTGGCGACCTTGGCGGGTCCGGTGCGGCTGGCGGTGATCCGGCGCTGGCTGATCGACGGAGGCGGACGCGGCCTGACCGATCTGCAGATCCGCGCGGTGGACCGGCTGGTGACGGCCTGGCGCGGCCAGGGGGGAGTGGCGATCGGATCGGACCTGCGGGGACAGCGGCTGTTCGCGGTTCGCGGGGACGGGCTGCTGCGGCTGCGCAGCGAGCCGGTCTGAGCCACGGGGTGGGAGTTTCCGTCGCTGCAGTTGGTTGTCGAACTCCTGCCATGGCACGCTGTGCTGGTGGCTGCGATCTTGCCGGGGGGAAAACCCGAGTTGTACGCGGGTGACATCAAATCGGTGTTGCTGACCGAGGAGCAGATCCGGACCCGCACTGCCGAACTCGCTGCGCGGATCGCCGCCGACTACGCCGAGGGCAGCGCCGAGAGCGGCGACCTGCTGCTGATCACCGTGCTCAAGGGCGCGGTGCTGTTCGTCACCGATCTTGCCCGGGCGATTCCGCTGCCCACGCAGTTCGAGTTCATGGCGGTCAGCTCCTATGGTTCGTCGACGTCGTCGTCGGGGGTGGTGCGCATCCTCAAGGACCTCGACCGCGACATCAGCGACCGCGACGTGTTGATCGTCGAGGACGTCGTGGACTCCGGCCTGACCCTGTCGTGGCTGCTGCGCAATCTGGCCACCCGCCGGCCCCGGTCCCTTCGGGTGTGCACCCTGCTGCGCAAACCCGATGCGTTGGGTGCCGGCGTCGACATCACCTACGTGGGCTTCGACATCCCGAACGACTTCGTGGTCGGTTACGGCCTCGACTACGCCGAGCGCTACCGCGACCTGCCCTACATCGGCACCCTGGACCCGCGGGTCTATCAGGGCTGAGTCCCGCTAGAAGGGCGGGGCCTTCTGGCGAAGGAATCGTGCTCCGCTGCGACCGCCTGCTGTCGGGCAAAGTCCACCAGGTTGGCAATCTCGGTGCTGGTGGGCAGCCAGCCGTCAGCCAGGCCGCTGGAGATGGCGGTGTAGATGGTGTGGCAATCAGCGACGGAGAGCTCGGCAGTGAACTCATCGACAATGCGCCACAGCCAGATAGCACCGTTATTGCTGCCATCGTCTCTGATCGCCGTGGCCGGCAACGCCGTCGCCTCTTCGGGTCTTGTTTGGGTTTTCACGTTTGTTTTCCTTGTTTGTTGATTGTCTTGTGAACGAAAGTGCTTTGTCTCGAAAGATATTCAGCAGCTGACGAGACTGCCGGCGTCGCCACGGTGGCACTGAGAGCCAAACTCATGTCGATTTCGCCGTCGGCGTCGGGAACAATGGCGTAAACCGTGCGCTGATACGGCAGAACCGGCTCCGGGTCAGCCGTCGGCCCAAGCGAATCAACTGAGGACGGGCCGGCTAACCGGGGACGCCGCGTCCGGCAACCCATTGGTCTTCCGCGTGGGCTCGTGTGGTGCGCGTTGCCCTTTCGCGGTCACTGATCACCAGAAGTGCGTCGACGCTTGAGTCGTTGTTGGGTGCCGCCGCGTTCATCATCGTCTCGTGCGCCTGGTCGGGCTTGGTCCGAGGGGGAACCACGAGCAAGAGGATCCGGTTCCGGTCGGCACCGAGAACCTCCAGCGTGTTGACCGGCTGCCGTTCGTAGCCATGGAGTTGCACCGTTCGTCCGTCGGTGCGGAGTTTGGCAGGTGCCGGCGCCCACTCGTCGAGGTTGTATCGCACTCGTTGAATGCTCCCGATTCGAGTCGATAACACCGAGAGCAGGTCAGGGAGCTCGGTGGTGAGAGTGCCACTCCATGGCCACCATGCCCCGTCGACCTGTCCGGTCTGCGGCGCCTTTGGCTTCAGGCGCAACCGTGGCCTGCGTTGCGGCGGTGTCGGGTGTCGGCCCGTTGCTGAGTGGAAATATTGCTGCGTCATAACGACGCTCCTGACTGGGCCGCGAACCGGCCGGCTACCTTCAGATCGGCGGCGATACAACCCAGAACGGTCAGATGCGGAATACCGCCGATATGCCATACCCTACCCGCACCTTGGCTTAGGGGCGCCCGATCGGCGTGCTCAGCCCTGCGGCGTGCTCGAGCAAGCGGAGTTCTTCGCCGAGAAGTCTGGTCAGCTCACTCATTCCGGGAACGGCTTCGCGGCAGCCGGTAAGCCCGAACGCAATCGTATCGTCGGTGCTCGTGCAGGTGATGTTGAGTGCCTGCCCGTCGACTGGGATCGACAGGGGATAGAGCTCGTCGAGTCGGGCGCCGTTCCAGTACAAGGGCACCTTAGATCCGGTCACGTTCGAGATCATCACGTTCGGGGGCCGCAGCAGCCTGTGCTGACCGAAGAGCATGCCCAACGCCAGTGGTGTGGCACCCAGCGCACTCATCGCGAGGACCTGCAGCTGACTGTGCGCACCCAGCGCGGTCTTGCCCTCGTGCATGCTGTTCCGCACCGACAGCAGTCGCTCGCCGGAATCGGCCAGGTCGGTGGCCAGGCCGCACATCAGAGACCCGATTCTGTTGCCGGTGTCGTCCCGGCCGGCCGCAGGCCCGGGCAGCCGCAGTGAGACCGGGATCATCGCCACCAGCGACGCCAACGGCAGCGCTTTCCTAGTGGTCAGGTAGTTGCGCAGGGCGCCGGCGCACATGGCCAGCACCACATCGTTGACCGTTGCATCGCTGTGTTTGGCGACCAACTGCAATCGTTCCAGCTGCCACGAGCCCCCGGTGAAGGACCGGGCACTGTCAATCGCCACATTGAACATGGTGTGCGGTGCGACCAGCGACAGCGCGCCGCCGCGCTGGCGCAGGGCCTGCACCAGCGTGCCTGCGAGTGCCGGCAGCAACCCCGCGGCATCGCGTGCTCCGTCCCAGATCGCCGCCGTCGCCCGCCCCGCCAGCGAACCGCTCGACGTCGAGTCCGGTGCAGACGCGGAGCGCGTGTCGGCCGGCTCCCACAACGCAGGCTGACCGCGGCGAGACGGGTCAGGACTCAACGCCGCACGCAGCATCCCCATCGCGGAAACTCCGTCGGTGAGCGCATGGTGGACCTTGATGTACACGGCATAGCGGCCGTCGGCGAGGCCTTCGATCAGGTGCATCTCCCACAGCGGCCGATCCCGGTCCAGCGGGATCGCGTGCAGCCACGACACCAGCGTCCACAACTCCCGCAGTCCGGCGGGCCGCGGCAGCGCCGAATACTGCACATGATGGTGGAGGTCGACGTCGGTGCCACTGTCCCAGCCCCACTGTCCCAGCGACAGCACTGAGCGGCGAGCCCGTTTGCGCCACATGCCGGCGACTTCGTTGCGAGCGACGGCTGCCGCGAACATCTGACGGACATCCAAGGCACAGGCACCTTCGGGCGGGGTGAACATGGCAAGCCCACCCACCTGCATCTGGCGATTGTCCGATTCGGCCAGCAAGAACATCGAATCGGTCGGGGACATGGGGATCAACATCAAGGCACAGCTCCAGACAGAAAGTGAGCACCATCAGTGGTGCAGCAATGGCTTTCGGCGAGAGCATCGGTTCGGCTGGGCGAATCTCGTTGATTCAGGCCCAGATACCGCGGAGGGTTGCCTTCGCCTCGCACCTTCAGGTCGGCGATGATCCCGCTGGTCGCGGTGGTGCAGTGGCACCTCGTTGCGATTGGGAGGCTGGAGTGCCCGCCCTGCGGATCCGCAAAGAATGTGGCTTCGATCGGATGAGGTGGAGCTTCACCGCTGGAATCAACCGTACGCCTCACGCTGGTCGTTGTCTCAGCTCGCCGGCTTGGTCGGCCACCGGGACCGGATCGATGTGAGCGGCGCGGTTCTTGCGCTTGGCCGGCCGCCTTCTGCCGGCTCTGTCAGAGGCCCCGCTGATCAGCGAATCGGTGTTGCGGCGTGCGGCGTTCGAATACCGGCGTTTCGCATGCGCCGGCCCCTGGAGAAGAGCCGGGTCAGGCGCGCGATTCGCTTGATGGGACCGCCGGAGATCGCTAAGTCCTCAGCGGTGCGCGGCCGCTCCCACCGCAGCTCACCCTGGTAACCCGCGTCTGCAATGGCCCCGCACAGTTCAGCGACATCGACGGTGGAATCCGCGTCGATCGTGGCGGTCGCGGTCGGGAAGTCCACCGAGGCCCGCACGCCGTTGATCGTGTTCAGCTTTAGCTCGATGTGCGCCGAGCACATCCGGCAGGTCATGCCCGTCACATCGAGTTGGATCCGTCGAATGTCGGTCAAGGCCTCTCCTCCTTCAATCCCTCTGTAAGTAGTCGCTGGGCGGCGCTGTCCGGTTCCGATGAACGGCCGTGAGCCACAAGTTCGGCCAGCGGCGCAGGCGTGGCAAACAACTCGGTGACCCCGTCTACCGTCAGGTCGACAGTCGCGTGGCCTGCCAGGTACTGCGCGTACGAACGCTCGCCGAGTCCCATCCCGAGGGTGAGCCAGGCGTCGATGACCGCCCACCGGCATGGATTGCACCGTGCCCAATCACTGTCGTCGAGAAGCTGCTTCCACTGGTCGACATCGCACTCCCGGGCGCCGAAGCGGGCGAGAAACTCCGAGTACTCGACGGGCGTGCCCCGCAGCACGGTGATGGTGCGGCCCAGGGAAGTCGAGAGCGTGCCCAGGAGGGCAGCCGCTGCCGAGCGGCCAACGGTGACTTCCTCGGTCAACGACACGGCCGGGTGAGCACCCAGCGCCGCACATGCATCCGCCAATGCGACCAGAATGTCGGCGGACGTACGCAGTTGATGCGGTTCTCCCAGCACCCGCGGCAGCCGCACCAGGGTGAAGTCCAGATTCGGCGCACTGCGCGCGACGATCAGCTCAGCCAGCGCCTTGGACGCCGCGTAGGGATAGGGGGCGGCGCGCGGATCGACGACCTGCGGTGCAGCGATTTGCGCGTTCACCACCGAGGTCGACAGATGCACCAGCCCGGCGCCGTGAGCCGCGCAGGCCGCAACGATGTCTGCTACCGCCGCCACATTGGCAGGTCGCAACTCGCGATATGGCACCACCACGTTGGTGTTACCGATGGCATTCACCACGGTCGCAGCTGAAGTGGTGCGTATCAGATCGGAAATTCCTTCTGGTGCGATGCGTTTGATACGAACGCCCTCGACGCCGGCCAGTGAGCGCCAAGGGTCGGCGTCCGGCAGGTTCGATGTGGTTGCCAGGATCAGCTCGGAGGCGAATCCATTGGCGCGCAGCTCGCCTATGGCGCTAGCGAATCCGGTGCCGAGAATTCCGGAGGCGCCCAGCACCAGAACGGCACCAGTCTCGCTGGCCAGGGGGCCGGGTATTACAGCAGGCGGAGGCGCGGTCAGGCGGGTGAGATCGTCGTCGATCTCGGCGGCAGTGGCCTCGTCCAACCCGATACCGTCGGTGTACTCGAGCAGACGGCTCGCGTTGTCGGCGCTGATCACGTCCAGCAGGGACAGGTGCCACCCGAGGTAGCGGCGGGTGGCAGGCAGGATGCGGATCAAGTCCAGGGAACCGATGCCTTCAGCCAGTAACGAAGAATGAGGCTGTAGTTCGCGGTCGAGGCACCGACTCCAAAGTTCGGCCAGGCCGGCCGCTTGACCTCCTGCGTTTCCGGTGCTTTCGAGTCGGATCCTGGGCAGTCGGTCGACGTCGACTTTGCCGCCGGGCTTGCGTGGGATCTCGGCGACCCCCGACACCACGAATCCGGGTACTCGGGCGGCCAGCAGGATGCTTCGAATGCGTTCCCGAGCCTCAATATCCTGTGCTCCGTCACGGGTGAGCAGAGTCTGAAACCACACTCCGAGCCGGGTCTCCTCGGGCTCGACGGCGACATCGCAGACCGCGGGGTCCTCGGCGATAAGGCGGGTGATCTCGGCGGTGTCGACGCGCCGTCCGGCGAGCTTCACGACGGCATCCCTGCGGCCAGCGAACACCAGAAATCCCTGACGGTCCCAGGTGACGCGGTCGGCAGTGGCGAACGCGCGGCGTCGGGTGCCGTCGGCGTCGACCACGGTGCCGAAGGCGCCGGACCTGCCCAGATAGCCGGTCGAAACCATATCTCCGACAACGATGATCTCACCGAAGGCGACGAAAACCGTCTTCGAAACTATCGGGCGACCCACCTGCGGCCGGATGTCCGATCCGATGACGGATCCCTGCCCACTCAGCGGCAGGTAGGTCACCACCACGGTGGCCTCGGTCGGGCCGTAGCTGGAAATCAACGCGGTATGCGAAACGTCAACGGCTGCAAGCCACTTTTCGAGTGAACGCCGGCGAACTGCTTCGCCGCCGATCACAATCTGGCGCAACCCGGATGCTGCCAGAATCTCGAGAATCTCCGGCTCCTCGCAGCACAGATGCCAGACCGCGGTGGGCAGGTCGAGGATGGTGGGCCGGTGTCGCTCGAAGTCGTCGCCCAGCTGCAGCAGATTGCCGGTTCGTACGGCTGATGACCGAATCAGATCAGCGCCGCACTGGGCGGCGCCGAAGATCTCCTCGACACTGATATCCGACGTCAACGGCGCGCACTGCAAGACGGTATCGCTCGACTGCCAGCCGTAGGCGCCGCGATGTCCTTGGCAGAAGAGCGCAAGCGCCCCATGGGATATCGGGACCAACTTGGGAACCCCAGTGGAGCCCGAGGTAGGCATGACGTACGCGATCCTGTTCGCCAACATGGCGTCGTTGCGGACCCGACGGAGGCGGTCGTCGACTATCGCCGGATCTGGCGCAGGCGCGGCCGTGGCCACGTCGATGACCCGCGACGAGACTTCGCCTTGCGTTGCGATCGCGTTGGCGCGCTCGGTGAGATCGTCTGCGATGTCGCAAACGCTGTACCCACAGCCGGCCAAGTGACAGGCGAACAAGAGGTCCAGGGTCTTGTCGGTGTGGTCGTCGGCGAGAACCAGCACCTCACCCGGCTCGACGCCGTTGGTGACCAACCAGCTGATCCATGCGTCGACGTAACGGCGGCGTTGGCGCAAACTGCCGACGTCGGCGGCTGTGTCCAGAAACCAAGCCGATGGGGTCTCGGCGTTAGGCCCGGCTGCGCTCCCGGAAGGCAGGCAGCTGCCGTCGGAACAGACCTCGAGCCAGGCGCCGACGCTCATCGCGACCGGTCGATCCCAGCCTGTCGGGAACCGTCGCAGTGCCTCGGCGATCAGCTCTGCGGTTCCCGTGGATTCGCCACGGGTTTGCGGGGGGCCGCCATCCCAGATTGACAGGCTCAGTGTTCGGCCCAGGTCGTCGTGCACGACGGCTACGGTGGGGCACTCGATCGGCCCGATGTCCGTTGTCGACGGCAGGCCGTTCAGGAACGGACGCAGTTCGGGTGCACAGGGCTGCTGTAGGTAGTTGAGGGCTACCGCCTCCATCTGGGGCGCCCGGTTGGTCGTCAGATATATCCGGCGATAGAGCTCTTCGCGAAACCAGCGGCGACGCACTCCCTTCACATAGCCGCGGTCCAAGGCGCTGACGAGGTCTCGCACTGAGGCGAACGCCGGAAATCGCACCGACTGGGCGACCGAATTGACCAGGCAGGTAGCCACATCAAGGGCCGGTTCGCCGAATCGATTGTCAACTGCGTGCACCACCATGGCGTCGGCGCTGTGTCGACGGCTCGCATCGACCGCGGCAACTGCTGCCGTCACCAGTATGTGCAGCGGGATCTGCTGTTGTTCGGCCAGCGTTGCTATCGCGTCGTATCCGGCCCCGGAGATCTGTATCGATTCACGCAGCAGTCCTCGCCGCGCGCTTCCTGAGGCGGACGGTGACTGTGGTTGGCCGCCGATGTTGACCTCAGCGGTGAGTTCACGCTGGACCGATTCGGTCAGCCGATCGTGTGCTGCGCGCACCTTCTCAGCCTCCCGGCGATGAGCCTCGGCGAGCCGGTCCAGTCCGGCTGCGACGTCGCGCATTTCACCGGGTCCATCCGACAAGAACCGGCCCAGATCGGCTTCGATCAGTCCGGTTGCGCCGCCGTCGAGCAGAATGTGATGGGCGTGCACCTCCAGCCCGATGACTTCGCCGCTCGCGCCGGTATGCACGGTGTGGCGCACCAGCGGCCGATCGAGGATGCCCGAATCCCATTCGTGGACCAACGGATCCATTTCAGGACCGGCAATCCGCACCAGCTCGTCCACTGCGAGCCGCGGCACCAGGTCCGGGTACTCCGACTCGGTCTCCTCCAGTACGCATAACTGCACTGGGTTGTTGCGGACGCAGGCCTGCAGCGCGAGAAGAAATTCTCGAAGCGGGACTGGACGCAACCGGTAGCTGCGACCGATCAGATACAGCGTGGGATCCCCATCCTGCAGCACCCCCCGGTAGATGTTCTGCTGGGATACGGACAGTGGAATGCGCCGCGCGCGCGCCGAGTCAGGCCTGCCCACCGGAATCTCCCAATTCGGTAACCCAGGCTGCGATTGAAAGATCGCGCGCCAAGCGAGCCGGAAGTTCGGACTCGCGGTCCACCCCGAGTCGTTTCATCAGCAGAACGAAGCGCACCGAATCCAATCCGAGGTCGCGTAGGTCGGTGGCGTCACCGTCGAGGAAGTCGCTCTCGTCGATGTAGAGCACGTCGCAGACCGCGGCCAGAATCTTCTGCCGAACAAGCTCACTCACGTTCGCGTGCATCGATCGCCGCGGCCAGCGACGTGCGCATGACCTTGCCTGATTGGGTTCTCGGAATGCTGGTGACCAAGACGATCGTCGACGGGCGCGCAGCAGATTCCACCTCGCTGCGGTATCGGGCCGCGATCGACTGCTTAAGGGCGCGGGCGCCTGCCTCGTCCAGATTCTCCGCGGCGACCACCGCCAGCCCTACCAGCGCACCGAATTCCGGATCGGGAATCTCGTAGCAAGCGGCGTCGCGGACACCGCTGACCGACTCCGCGACCCGGTCGACCTCATCGGGAGCCACGTTAACGCCGCCGCAGATGATCATCTCCGACGCTCGTCCGCGGATATAGAACAGGCCGTCGCTGCCTGCGTCGAGCAGGTCGCCCGTGTTGACCCACCGGTCGCGCAGCGTTTCAGCGGTGCGGTCGGGGTTGTTCCAGTATCCGAGCATGTTTGCCGGCGATCTGATCCACAGGGTGCCCGACGATGCCGAAGGCCCCGTTGGCCCACTGCCGTCGCCGTCGAGATGAACCTCTACACCCGGATACGGCCTGCCGACAGCACCCGCCTCGATGGCGTCGATCGAACCCGGCCCGGTGGGAAGGCACAGTGCGGTGCAACCGGTTTCACTCAGGCCATAGACCTGTGCGGTTCGGACCCCGGCAGCCTCGACGTAATGTACGTCCGATGCGATAGCCCTGGATCCGCCGTAGCCCAGGAAGCGCAGCGAGGCCGGCACCGGTGCTCCGGTCGCCTTCAATTCGGCCACCAGGCGTGACAGCAGCGTGGGGACCAGACAAACCGTGGCGACGTCATTGACCGAGAGGATCTCCAGCAACGACGCGCCGGTCTCGCCGCCGGTGACACATGACACGCCCTGCATCAGGCAGTTCAGGATCCACCACAACCCGCCGATATGCGTTGCCGGCAACGGCGAATACGCCGTCTCGCCGATCACCCAGTCGATCCACGTCAAACCCTCCGCTCGCAGAATGTCGGCAACGGCGTAGAAAGTTCGGTTGGCCAACAACACAGCCTTGGGTTCACCCGTGGTTCCGCTGGTGAAGATCATCGCTACGGGATCATCGGCGGCTCCGCCCGGATGACCCAGGCTCCCCGGTGGGTTGCGAAAAGGTTGACCGTCGGCAACCGACAGTGCCGGGATCGCTGCCAGGCGGTCCGGTAGGCCCGCGGTGGGCATCCTGGTACCGGCCGTGCGCAGCATTGCGGAGGGATCGGTCATCTGGGCGAACCGATCGATGGTGGCCACCGGCAGGTCGCCGTCAACCAGAACGGCAATGGCGCCGAGCCGGGCGCACGCCAGGACCGCGAGGTAGGTCTGCGGCCCGTTGTCGGATATGACCAGCACTCGCGATCCCTGCGACACCCCTTGCTGGTGCAGTGCGCCGGCCAGCCTGTCCCACTCCGCGGCCATATCGCGGTAGCTCACCAAACCGGTTCCATCGCAACGGCGCAACGCGATCGCGTCGGGCCGTTGGCGAACGTGTTCGAGAATGCGCTCCAGCATGCTGGAGGGGGCTTGCGTCCTCATGTCAGCGGGCTCGTTCTGGCTGGCATCCCGGGATGTTCAGGGCAGCTAGCTCAAACTCGCCATACGCCGAGCCGCCGTGCTCATCCCAGAACTCAATGGCGCATGGCACGCGCAGATACCGCACCGTGCGTTCGACGATCTCCAGGTTGTGGCAGTGCAGCCGCGCCTGGAACTTGGTGGCATCAATCGGTCTTCTGAACCGTGACGACGACGTTCTGATGTACATGCTGGAGAGCTGGTGCTTGCAGTAGTCGTCGAATGTCCAACCATGGAACGCGGGGATCACGCCGTCGGCGATGGCGGGCGCGAAAGCAGAGTAGGCGAGCTGATTGAAGCACAGCACCAATTCGACTGCATTGAAATGGCCGGTGCTGCGGATATAGGCGGATTCGGCGATCGAGAAACTTCCTTGAGCCAACACCGAATCGGTGTCAGCTTGGGCTTCGGCATCGATCAGATACCGGCACCCCTTGTAGGCGTAAGGCTCCAGCACCTTGGACAAGAGGTTCTCGGCGATCGGGGTCGCGTCGGTCAAGGCTGGGGGCATCGAACCGGTGGCGCTCATGCCGGGTATCCCGGGGTCTTGAGCCCGTCGAGCATTGTCAGCCGATAGGTCGTCAAGGTACCCGCGGAACTGCCGTGTTTGGCTCGATGCATCAGAACTCGGTTGTCCCACAAGATGATGTCTCCTACCTCGTAGTGTTGGGTATGAATGAAGGGGTGTGTGAACTCGGGATCAAGTTGCCCGGTGGCGGCCATCAGCTCCTGGAGCACCGACGGTTCGAGCGCTCGGGATTCCTGGTCCTCAATCTTGGTGGTCCCCGACGCGCAGATGTAGAGAATCTCTTCGCCCGTCTTCGGGTGCCGGATCACGGTCGGCCATTTGATGGGCGGCGTGGTCCGGGTAATTTCGTCCCACACTTCCCCGATCGGTCGGTAGACATCGTCGGGACGGATTTTGATGTGCCGCCGTGGATCATGGGTGCTCCATGTTCCGCGGGCAGCGTCCTGTAGGGCGGTTGGTACCGACGCCCAGGCTTGATTGAGGTCGATGAAATAGGTACCGCGGTCAGGTCCGGGAACGTTCAGGGGTAACACCATTGAGAACGCGAACGGCTCCGGCATGAACATGTAGTCGATGTGCCAGAACGCGCCGGTTCGCGGAACGCCTTGGTGTTCCTCGGTGGAGGACACGAAGATCTCCGGAAACTCGTAATGGTGGTACATGGATTCGTAATAGGGCACGATGTCGCCGATGATTCTGCCGAGCTGGAGGTACTGCTCCGGCGAGGGGTGAACGCCTTTGATGATGACGAGCTTGTTGGCGTATACGATCTCGCGAATTTCGTCGCGGGTGATGTTGCTCAGATCATTGGGGTCCACCCCGGTGATCTGCGCTCCAAGGCCGGTGCCGGTGACGGTCAGTGTCATCCGAGGTGGCTTTCCTTGCTCATTCTTCTTTTCCCTCCTTCATCGGTTGGGTCAGTTGCTCCACCTGGTCGGAGGCGCTCCAGCTGGTGGGCAACATCGGTACTCGCCGGATCTCGTCAGCGTGTCCCGTGAGTCCAGCGGCGCGAGTGGAGGCGACCACTGCTGCGATGGCCTCGGGGCGTTCGGCGGGGCGGGCATCGGACTCCGTGGCCATGACAGCGCCGTCGCCAGCTTGGAGGAACTCGTAACGGTTGCCGTGCATACGAACCCGCCCTGTGCTGCGTCGATTGCGCCGGCCGCGGACATCAGCGGCGACGGTCCGCGGAGCGGTCGTGCGGCTGGAAGCCGCGACGCTGTTGGAGGCAGTCATATCGTCTTTGGGGCCGGTCTCGACGCCGGGTGGTCCCCAGCCGGAGACGACATAGGGGATCAGCGCGGCAACGCCGTCGGGGCTCGGGATGACGGCGGGTGCGCTCGGTCCTGGTGCACCGGCGGTGCCGCCCAGGCCAGCGGAGGAGCCGGCCGCAGCGGGCGGTGCCGCAATCGCCGTAACGGGGATGTCCACGCTTCCCTCACCGGCCAACGGAGCGACGATGGCTGGTCCTTTATCAGCCGGGATCTGTTGGCCGTTCAGCAGCGGCAGCAACTTCAAGGCGCTCAGCGCGCTGAGCGCGGGAGCGAAGAACGGCAACAGCAGCAAGCCGTATGACGCGTAGTAGGGATACCACAACACGTCGTAGGCGATCAACGCGACCGCCGCCAAGAAGGTAGCGATCACCGGGTTGAAACCCAGGTTCTGGAAGAAGTCCTCGAAGATGCGCAGCAATTCTTCGACATTGCCGGCATTGTCGAGAAGTTCAGTGATGAGGCGGGTCAGCTCCTGTAGCCAATTGGGGTCTTCAGCGCCTGCTGGGGAGGTGGCCGCGGCGGGGTTGGAGACGATGGGTGGAGCGGGCCGGATCTGCGGGTTCGCTGCGACGGCTGCAGTGGCGGTGCCCTGATATACGGACATGGTCTCGGCGGCCTGCACCCACATCCGCGTGTAGTCGGCCTCGTTAGCGGCGATCGGGACGGTGTTCACTCCGAAGAAGTTCGTGGCGAGCAGCACCGTGTGAACCGCGTGGTTGGCGGCCAGCTCGTCGAGGCTGGGCATCGAGGCCACTGCGGCGCTGTATGCGGAGGCAGCCGTCTGGTGTTGTGCAGCAGTCGTGGCACTGTCGGCGGCCGCTTGTTCCAACCAGGTCAGGTACGGGGTGTGCGCGGACAGATACGCCGTGGCGCTCGGGCCCTGCCAGTGGCTGCTTTGCACCGCGGCCAGTACCCGGGTCAGTCCGGCGGCGGTGTCGTCGTAGATGACGCTGAGCCGCTGCCATTCCGCGGCGGCTGCCAACAGAGGTCCTGGCCCTGGTCCGGCGGCAAGCATGGCGGAGTGCGTTTCGGGAGGCATTGCCATCCAGATCGGGGCGGTCAAGGATGGCACCTCCTCTGATGTCGTGGATTGCGCGGAACGCAAGGTGCGGGCCAGTTCCCGCCACCGAGGTGGTCGGATGTGAGAATCAAAAAGTTCCGGTCGATCACGGTTAGGTTTCTCGCAGCGACTCACGGGGGTCCGGCGGGTACGGTCTGAAGGCGTGCCAGTCATTGACGCCCGTCATCTTGAGGGGATATCGGAGACGGCATTGCTCACGCTGTATCAGCGGGCGGCCGAGGCTAAGCGGCCCGACGGGGTGATCGACGATCCCATGGCGATCGAGTTGTTCAACAGTCTTGATTACGATTACGCCGACTTCGGCAGGATTCACCAGGCCACCGCGATGCGGGCATTGGTGTTCGACCAGGCCACCCGCGAGTACCTGGCGGTGCATCCCCGCGCGACTGTCGTTGCCCTTGCGGAGGGTCTGCAGACAAGCTTCTGGCGTGTCGACAACGGCCAGTTGAACTGGCTTTCGGTGGATTTGGAACCCATCATCGCACTTCGTGAACTGTTGCTGCCGGCATCAGACCGGCTGCGCTCGTGTGCCCGGTCGGCACTCGACTACTCGTGGATGGACCAGGTCGACGACTCCGCCGGGGTGTTGATCACGGCCGAGGGGTTGTTGCAGTATCTGGATCGCGAAGCGGTGTTTGCTCTGCTCGCCGCCTGCGCCGAGAGGTTTCCGGGCGGCCGGATGATCTTCGACAGTGTCCCGAGACTGCTGAGCTCCTACTCACGCTCGCGTCGCGGGATCAAGCTCAGCGACAACTACACGGCGCCTCCAATGCCCTTCTGGTTCACGGCGAAGGACTACTGCGAGCTGCGTGCGGTGCCTGGCGTTCACGCTGTCTCTGAGCTGGGTGTACCGCCCGGGCGAGGCAGGGTGGTCGGCAGGGCACTTGCGTTGGCCTATCGGTCCAAGCTCCTGAGCCGGTTCCGCGCCCCGACCAACCTGGTCGAATTCGGCTGATCGCCCCCCCCGGAGTGTGATGTCAGCCACAAGAATCCGGGGACTTGAGTGATTCTTATCGAAGCCTGGAACTTTTTTCATATCGGCTCGACTTATTGGTCATGACACAGTTTCGCCACTCTCAGGTCAGCACAGCAGAACTCAGCAATCGGGGATTGATGGTCGCCGGCGCCGCGTTAGCCGTTACCGGAATACTCGCGGTCAGCCCCGCGACCCCCGCGCTGTCTGGCGGCACCGCAACGCCCGCGGTGCAACTCGCCGCTTCGATCGACCCGTTCGGTCCGTGGGTGGATGTCCTCAACGCCACGGTGGCCAACGGGTCGCAGGTCTTTGACGCGATCAAGGACGCTCTAGGCGGGTTTGCCGACACGCTGGAAGGGCAGTTCGCTGCGGCGACGTTCCTCGGTGTCGACGTGGCAACGCCAGAGGGTTCGGAGTTGGCCGCTCAGACCCTCGACTGGAATCATCTTTGGGGCCTGCAGTATCTGGCCGGGATGGACTTCGGCATGGGGATCCCGCAGATCGACCCGGTGGAACCCGCGGCAACGTTCCTGACCCTGTTGTCCTCGCCGCTCAGCGGTGTCCTGATGGGGCTCATCGGCCCGCTTGTCAGCCCCGGGGTAGAACTGATCAACAGCATCGGATCGATCGTCGACAGTGTCGGCGCAGGAGACCTCGAGGCGGCGTTGCAAGGGCTGCTGGCCGCTCCGGCCAACGTCGTGGGCGCGTTCTTCAACGGGGCAACGTTAGACCTCGATGCGTTGGTGCCGTTGTTGAACGACGTTCTGCAGGTTCCGGAAGGCAATGCGGTCCTCGGCGCCAGTTTCGCCTTTGGCGGTCTGCTCACGCCGGGAGAAACAGACGCCGGCAACGTCGGCGGTTCGCTCTACAACTCGCTTGGTCTCGATCTGCAGATGCAAGGGATGGGAATGCCCTACCTGGCCCCGGGTGAGGGTGTCGGGCTCATCGCGTCGTTGGTCAATCTGGTGGAGATGTTCGCCGCCGGGATGGGCTGACAAGAAGTCATTTTCGGGCAGTAGTCACCCAAAGCGGGCGCTCCATACCGGAAGCGCCCGCTTTTGGCGATCACGACTGGCCGCGGAACGTCGTCGCCGCCAAAGGTTGGATCAGCCCACGGTTTGTGGCGCTGGTGGTGCATCTTCGCGCTGCCCAACCGTATTCGGATTCGGCCAGAGGGCCGGGAATGGACGCGGGCGAACCCGTTGCGGCCACCAGAACCACCTGCCGAGCAGGGCAGCCAGAGAAGGCATCACGAACGAGCGAATCACCAAGGTGTCGAAGAGCAGACCGATGGCGATCGTCGTTCCGATCTGTGCCACGACTGTCAGATCACTGACGGCCATCGACAGCATCGTCAGGGCGAACACCACGCCGGCCGAGGTCACCACCGAGCCAGTGCCGCCCATCGCCCGGATGATTCCGGTGTTCAGCCCGGCGTGGATCTCCTCTTTGAACCTCGCCACCAACAGCAGGTTGTAGTCCGAGCCCACGGCCAGCAGGATGATCAGCGACATCGCCATCACCATGAAGTGCAGCTCCAAGCCGATAATGTGCTGCCACAACAGGATCGACAGGCCAAAAGACGCCCCCAGTGACGCCAGCACGGTTCCGACGATAACCGCGGCGGCGATCGCGCTTCTGGTGATGACCAGCATGATGATGAAGATCAGACACAGTGCGGCGATCCCGACCGCCAGCAGGTCGTAGTTGTTGCCCTGCTGCATGTCCTTGAACACCGATGCCGTACCGCCGACGTAGATCTTCGACCCCTCCAGCGGCGTGCCCTTCATCGCCTCCTTGGCGGCCTGCTTGATGCCGTCGACGTGTTTGATCCCTTCCGGTGTCAGGGGATCGCCGTCATGGGTGACGATGAACCGGACGGCGTGGCCGTCAGGTGACACAAACACCTTCAGGCCGCGCTGGAACTCCTGGTTGCCGAACACCTCCGGTGGCAGATAGAACGTGTCGTCGTTCTGGGAGTCGTTGAAAGCGGTGCCCATAGCCGACTGGTTGTCCAGCATGACCGCGGTTTGGTCGAGCAGGCCGTTCTGCGCGGAGTGCATGGTCAGCATGGTTGTCCTCGTCGACGTCAATGCCTGAATCTGTCCGGGCAACTGCTCAATCATTTGTGGCACTAGCGCATCGAGCCGGTCGAGTTCGGGCAGCAATCGATCGATGTCGCCGGTCAACACGTCGGGGCCGTCGAGGGCATCGAAAATCGATCGTAGAGACCAGCATGCCGGGATGCCGAAGCAATGTGGTTCCCAGTATAGGTAGCTGCGCAGCGGCCGCATGAAATCGTCGAAGTCGGCGAGGTGGTCGCGTAATTCCGCGGTGTCGTCGGCCAATTGGTGTGTCTTGCCGACCATGCTGTGGGTGGTGGCGCTCATCTCGGTCATCAACAGCTGCATCCGCTGCATGGTGTCGATGCTGCGCTGCAGGTCTTCGGCGCTTGAGCCAAACTCGCTCATTCGGTCCCGCAGGTAGCCCTGATTCAGGACCTGCAGGGTGCCCTGAAGGCTGAGCTGAGCAGGCAGCGTGCTGAACTTCAGCGGTGTGCCAGCCGGCCGGGTAATCGTCTGTACCCGGCTTATCCCCGGTTGCCGCACAACCGCCTTGGCGATCTTGTCGATCACCAGGAAGTCCGCCGGATTACGCAGATCCCGATCCGTCTCCACCAGCAACACTTCGGGATTCATCCGCGCGGTGGAGAAGTGCTGCTCGGCGGCCGCATAGCCGGCGGTGGAAGGCAGGTCCGCAGGTAGGTACCGGCGTTCGTTGTAGCTGGTGCGGTAGCCCGCCAGGGCGACCAGACCGATAAGGGTCAGCGCCATGCTCGCCACGAGAACCGGAGCCGGCCAACGAACGATGACCGCACCGAGTTTGCGCCAGCCGCGGATCCGCATCGCCCGCTTGGGTTCCAGCAGCCCGCGCCGACTGGCGACGGTGATGATTGCCGGACCGAGGGTCAGCGCCACAAGCATGGCGACGACCATGCCGGCGGCCAGGGGGATACCGAGCGTCTGAAAATAGGGGAGCCGCGTGAAGTGCAGACAGAATGTGGCGCCGGCGATCGTCGATCCCGAGGCCAGGATCACGTGCGCGGTGCCGTCGAACATGGTGTGGTACGCCGTCTCACGGTCTTCACCTGCAGTGCGGGCCTCTTGGTAGCGGCCGACCAGAACGATCGCGTAGTCGGTCGCGGCAGCTATGGCCAAGGTGACCAGAAGGTTCGTTGCGAAAGTCGTCAGGCCGATGAGATGGAAGTACGCGAGCCAGGCCACCACGCCGCGCGCCGCGGCGAGTGCCAGAAACACCAATGCCAAGACAATCAGCCCGGTGCTCACTGACCGATACACCAAAAGAATCATCGCGGTGATGACCAAGAACGTGAGACCCACGATGACTTGCGCGCTGTGGTCACCGGCCACCTGCTCGTCGGCCGCCAGCGCCGCCGGGCCGGTGACATACGTGGTCACCTCCGGTGGGGCGTCCACCTCGGCGACGAGATTGCGGACCGCCTCCAGCGATTCGTTCGCCAGCGTCTCGCCCTGGTTGCCGGCCAGGTAGACCTGTACGTAGGCCGCCCTGCCGTCGTTGCTCTGCGCCCCGGCGGCGGTCAGTGGATCACCCCAGAAGTCCTGGACATGCTCGACATGAGCGGTGTCGGCGCTGAGCCTGCTGATCAGAGCGTCGTAATAGCGGTGCGCATCATCGCCGAGTGGCTGTCGGCTCTCGAGGAGAATCATCGCCGAACTGTCGGAGGTGTACTCGTCGAAGACGTGACCGACCCGCTTCATCGCGGTCACCGACGGCGCGAAATCCGGACTCATCGGCACCGAGCGCATCTGGCCCACGACTTCCAGCGGCGGCACCCCGGTGCTCAGCACAACGACGATGGCAATCCATCCGAGAATGATCGGGACGGCTAGGCGTCGAATACATGTGGCAAGGCTGGAGCGTTTGGCAGAGGAAGGCGGGGTCGATGCCGGCCACATGATGCTAGGACCAGCCGAGGCTGTCATTGATGCCGGGAGCTTCAAGTGGGCACCACAGATCGGTGGCCTAGTTCATGATCCCGGGGGTCGACGCGTCCTCCAGCGCTGGGGCAAGTCATCGCCTAATGGGTCGGACGGAGTACGTGGAAAGTTCCCACGCTCGCAGCCCGAATCCGTAGTCGGCGGGCTGGCGGGTCTGTCAGGGATGATCAGCCGTTAGACGGTATGGGGTGACGCCCCGGCTTTCGTCGGGGG
>NZ_AUWR01000021.1 GCF_000455125.1 Mycobacterium sp. UM_WGJ | reverse complement strand
TCGCCGAGGTCGACGGCAAGCCGAACGCCGTCACACCGGCCCACACCAACCTGGGGCTGGCTATCGACCTGCAAGGCGCCGGCGGCAAGCGCTCCCTGGTGGTGGCTGCCATCAAGGGCTCGGAATCGCTGCGCTTCGCGCAGTTCGTCGACGCCTATGAAGACATCGTGCGTCGAGCCCGCGACGGTAAGCTCACCGCCGAGGACTTCGCCGGGGTGACCATCTCGCTGACCAACCCCGGCACCATCGGCACCGTGCACTCGGTGCCACGGCTGATGGCCGGGCAGGGCGCGATCATCGGCGTCGGCGCGATGGAGTACCCCGCCGAGTTCCAGGGCGCCAGCGAGCAGCGGATCGCCGAACTCGGGGTGGGCAAGGTCATCACCCTCACCTCGACCTATGACCACCGCATCATCCAGGGCGCGGAATCGGGCGACTTCCTGCGCACGGTGCACGAGATGCTGCTCTCCGACGCGTTCTGGGACGAGATCTTCTTCGAACTGTCCATCCCCTACGAGCCGGTGCGGTGGCGCACCGACAACCCGGACTCGGTCGTCGACAAGAACGCCCGCGTCGTCGAGCTGATCGCCGCCTACCGCAACCGCGGCCACCTGATGGCCGACATCGACCCGCTGCGCCTGGATAACACCCGGTTCCGCAGCCACCCCGATCTGGACGTGCAGAGCCACGGCCTGACGTTGTGGGACCTGGACCGCGAATTCAAAGTCGAGGGCCTGCCCGGCGGTGACATCCGCAAGCTGCGCGAGATCCTGTCGGTGCTGCGCGACGCCTACTGCCGCCATGTCGGCGTCGAGTACACCCACATCCTCGAGCCCGAGCAGCAGCAGTGGTTGCAGGAGCGCGTCGAAGTCAAGCACATCAAACCGACTGTGGCGCAGCAGAAATACATTCTGAGTAAGCTCAACGCCGCCGAGGCGTTCGAAAGCTTCCTGCAGACCAAGTACGTCGGCCAGAAGCGGTTCTCCCTGGAGGGCGCCGAGACCGTCATCCCGATGATGGACGCGGCCATCGACCAGTGCGCCGAGCACGGCCTCGACGAGGTTGTCATCGGCATGCCGCACCGCGGCCGGCTCAATGTGCTGGCCAACATCGTCGGCAAGCCCTACTCGCAGATCTTCACCGAGTTCGAGGGCAACCTCAACCCGGCCGAGGCGCACGGCTCCGGCGACGTCAAGTACCACCTGGGTGCCACAGGGGTGTACCTGCAGATGTTCGGCGACAACGACATTCAGGTGTCGCTGACCGCCAACCCGTCGCACCTGGAGGCCGTGGACCCGGTGCTCGAAGGATTGGTCCGTGCTCGCCAGGACCTGCTGGGCCGCGGCGCCTCGGGCACCGAAGACAAGCCGCCGTTCTCGGTCGTCCCGATGATGCTGCACGGCGACGCCGCGTTCGCCGGCCAGGGCGTGGTGGCCGAGACGCTGAACATGGCACTGCTGCCCGGCTACCGGGTCGGCGGCACCATCCACATCGTGGTCAACAACCAGATCGGTTTCACCACAGCGCCGGACTACTCACGCTCCAGCGAATACTGCACCGACGTGGCCAAGATGATCGGCGCGCCAATCTTCCACGTCAACGGCGACGACCCGGAGGCCTGCGACTGGGTGGCCCGACTGGCGGTGGACTTCCGGCAGAAGTTCCACACCGACGTCGTCATCGACATGCTGTGCTACCGCCGCCGCGGGCACAACGAGGGCGACGACCCGTCGATGACCAACCCGTACATGTACGACGTGATCGGCACCAAGAACAGCGTCCGCAAGAGCTACACCGAAGACCTGATCGGCCGTGGCGACATCTCGCTGAAGGAGGCCGAGGACGCACTGCGCGACTACCACGGCCAACTGGAGCGGGTGTTCAACGAGATCCGCGAACTGGAGAAGCACGCCGCGCTGCCCAGCGAGTCGGTGGAGTCCGAGCAGCAGGTGCCGCGCGGCCTGAACACCGCGGTGGACAAGGCGATGCTGGCCCGCATCGGCGACGCGTTCTTAGCGGTTCCCGAGGGCTTCACCGTGCACCCACGGGTCCTGCCGGTGTTGGAGCGACGCCGTGAGATGGCCTACGAGGGCAAGGTGGACTGGGCGTTCGCCGAGCTGCTGGCACTGGGTTCGCTGGTCGCCGAAGGCAAGCTGATCCGGTTGTCCGGGCAGGACACCCGCCGAGGCACCTTCTCGCAGCGCCACTCGGTGATCATCGACCAGGCCAACGGCGCGGAGTTCAGCCCGTTGCAGCTGCTGGCCACCAACGCCGACGGCACCCCGAGCGGCGGCAAGTTCCTGGTCTATGACTCGCCGCTCTCCGAGTTCGCCGCGGTCGGCTTCGAGTACGGCTACACCGTCGGCAACCCCGAAGCCCTGGTGTTGTGGGAAGCGCAGTTCGGCGACTTCGTCAATGGCGCCCAGTCGATCATCGACGAGTTCATCAGTTCCGGCGAGGCCAAGTGGGGCCAGCTGTCCAACGTGGTGCTGCTGCTGCCGCACGGCCACGAGGGCCAGGGACCGGACCACACCTCGGGACGCGTCGAGCGGTTCCTGCAGCTGTGGGCGGAGGGCTCGATGACGATTGCGATGCCCTCGACGCCGTCGAACTACTTCCACCTGCTGCGCCGCCATGCCCTCGACGGGATCCGGCGTCCGCTGATCGTGTTCACGCCGAAGTCGATGCTGCGCAACAAGGCGGCGATCAGCGACGTCAAGGACTTCACCGACGTCAAGTTCCGCTCGGTGCTCGAAGAACCCACCTACGAGGACGGCGTGGGCGATCGCAGCAAGGTCGCCCGGGTGCTGCTGACCAGCGGCAAGCTCTACTACGAGTTGGCCGCCCGCAAGGCCAAGGACGGCCGGGACGACATCGCGATCGTGCGAATCGAACAGTTGGCCCCGCTGCCCAAGCGCCGCCTCGCCGCAACGCTGGACCGCTACCCGAATGCCAAGGAGTTCTTCTGGGTGCAGGAGGAGCCGGCCAACCAGGGCGCGTGGCCGCGGTTCGGCCTGGAGCTGCCGGAGCTGTTGCCGGAGAAGCTGACCGGGGTCAAGCGCATTTCGCGACGGGCGATGTCGGCGCCGTCATCGGGGTCGTCGAAGGTGCACGCGGTCGAACAGCAGGAGATCATCGACTCGGCATTCGGCTAGGCCTTCCACCGGCGAGTGTGCGTGTTTGTGCGCAACACGCCGCGTCTTGCTGGGCAACTGCGCACGCTCACCGAGGGCAGTCAATGCGGTACCAGCGGTACCGGATACGCTCGGGGTTCCACCAACCGTTGGGGAGAGCACATGCAGGGATTCGCGGGGAAAGTCGCCGTCGTCACCGGTGCCGGCTCAGGCATCGGTCAAGCGCTGGCCATCGAGTTGGCCCGCTCCGGAGCGCAACTGGCGATCAGCGACGTCGACACCGAGGGGCTCGCCCAGACCGAGCGGCGGCTGAAAGCGCTGGGGGTACGGGTCAAGGCCGATCGCCTCGACGTCACCGAGCGGGAAGCGTTCCTCGCCTACGCCGAAGAGGTGAAAGAGCACTTCGGCAAGGTCAACCAGATCTACAACAACGCCGGCATCGCGTTCAGCGGCGACGTCGAGATCAGCCCGTTCAAGGACATCGAACGGGTGATGGACGTCGACTTCTGGGGCGTGGTCAACGGCACCAAGGCCTTCCTGCCGCATCTGATCGAGTCCGGCGACGGCCACGTCATCAACATCTCCAGCTTGTTCGGGCTGCTGGCCATGCCCGGCCAGGCCGCCTACAACGCGGCGAAGTTCGCGGTCCGCGGCTTCACCGAGGCGTTGAACCAGGAGATGGCCATCAACAAGCACCCGGTCAAGGTCACCACGGTGCACCCGGGCGGCATCAAGACCGCGATCGCGCGCAACGCCACCGTCGCCGAGGGTTTGGACGCCGCGGCCATGGCCGACTTCTTCGACCGGAAACTAGCCTCCACCACCGCCGAAGAGGCGGCCCGGGTGATCCTCGACGGCGTCAGCAAGAACCGGGCTCGCGTGCTCATCGGAAACGACGCGCGAGTGCTGGACCTGCTCGTGCGCGTCCTGGGCTCGCGCTACCAGCGCCTTTTCTCGTTCGCCCTCCCCAAGCTCAGGCCCCAGTAGGCCCGGCTATCTGCCGAGTGGGTGCTCGTCCAAGAAGGCGTCCACGACAGCCTGCGGGTCGGCACCGTCGGCCACCTGCCGGCGCATCTCGATCAAGGCGTCGGTGTCCAGCACGCCGGCCACCTGATTGACCGCCAGCAGTTGGGCTTCGGTCAACTCATTACGGCGATACAGCGGCACCACATTCTCGGCGCGCACCAGCGCGGGGCGCGTGTCGGCGAGCAGCACCATGCCTTCCGGCACGTCGGGGTCGGCAGTACTGGACCACGCCGCGGTGATCTGGCGGGCCTTCAGTGCAGCGAACAACGCTGCGTCATCAGCGAACTCACGTAGCTTCGGGAGCGTGCACCGGCCCACCACGCGCGGGACCCGCACGCCCGCGACAGCGCCGACGGTCAGTCCGGCGCAATGCCGGACGAGCGTGGGCAAGTCGGTGCCTCCCCACGCGGTCGCGGTCGTCTTCGTCACGGCCAATGTGGGTTTGTCCTCGGCGGTCATCGCGTAGTCGCCGACCGCGAGGCCCTCCGGCAGCGCGCCGGCCAACGCCCGGTAGACGCCCCGATCGGAGCGCGCCACCGAGTCGCGGGCGAACATCACCAAGAAACGGCCGGTGAAACCGGGAACGACCGTCAACTCCCCCGCGTCCAACGCGGTTACCGGGTCTTCGACGGCCTCAACGCGCACCGCGGCGCCGGTACCGCGCAGCGCGCTCGCATACAGGTGGCCCAGGACCTGCGACTGCGGATCCGGCGACATGCCCACGCCCAGTGGCGGCGGCCCCGGATGGGCACCACAACCGGCGATCAGCACAGCCGCGCATCCCAGCGCCAGGCGGTGCAGGTGATGTCGCCTGGGCACCGGGCGCTCTACGACGCGGACTCTGCGGCCGCCGCGACGGCCGCAGCAACGGCCGGCTCGACCCGGGGGTCCAGCGGGCTGGGCACGATACGGTCCGGTGCCAGCTCGTCGGCGACGACGGAGAAAATCGCCTCTGCCGCAGCCAGCTTCATCGCTTCGGTGATGCGTCGCGCACCGGCGTCCAGCGCACCACGGAACACGCCGGGGAAGGCCAGCACGTTGTTGATCTGGTTGGGGAAGTCGCTGCGACCGGTCGCCACCACCGCCGCGTACTTGGCTGCCAGGTCAGGGTGGATCTCGGGATCGGGGTTCGACAGTGCGAACACCACCCCACCCGGAGCCATCGACGCGATCAGCTCCTCGGGCACCACGCCACCGGAGGCGCCCAGGAACACGTCGGCACCGGCCAGCGCCTCGGCCAGGCCGCCGGTAAGTCCACGAGGATTGGTCCGCTGCGCCAGCTCGAGCTTGACGTCGTTCATGCCGGAGCGCTCCGGATGCAGCACACCCTGCGAATCCAGCACGATCATCTCCGAGATGCCCCTCGAGAGCAGGATGTTCGCGCACGCCACACCCGCGGCCCCGGCCCCGGAGACCACCACCCGCAGCGACGCGATGTCGCGGTCGAGCACCTTGGCCGCACCCAGCAGCGCCGCCAGGGCCACGATCGCGGTGCCGTGCTGGTCGTCGTGCATCACCGGGCAGTCCAGCGCCTCGATCACGCGCCGCTCGATCTCGAAGCACCGCGGCGCGGAGATGTCCTCCAGGTTCACCGCCCCGAACGACGGGCGCAGCCGCACCAGCGTCTCGACGATCTCGTCCGGGTCTTTGGTGTCCAGCACGATCGGAATGGAGTCCAGGCCGGCGAAGGTCTTGAACAGCGCCGCTTTGCCCTCCATCACCGGCAGGGACGCCGCCGGGCCAAGGTCACCGAGCCCCAGGACCGACGTTCCGTCGCTGACCACGGCCACCAGCCGGTGCGCCCAGGTGTAGCGGGCCGCCAGCGTGTGGTCGGCGGCGATGGCGCGACTGACCTGCGCCACTCCCGGGGTATAGGCGATCGACAACGCGCGCTGGGTGTCCAGCGGGGTTTTGAGGTCGACGGAGATCTTCCCGCCCGTGTGGGCTTCGAAGATCTCTTCGTCTCCGATGACGATCGGCGAACTGTTCATCGCAAGGTTCTCGGGCATCGATAGTCCAGGGTACTTCGCTGGTTTTGCATTCTTTCGATCGGCTGGGGCAGCCAGCGCATCCCGCGTGCGCGGCTACGCTCTTTCGCTGATGTTTTGCCGGCATCGCATCGGCGTACCACCAGATCGCTGCCATCGTCGGCTGGTGCCAGGCGATACCGCTGTGGCACGGGGCGATCTGACCGTCGCTGCACGACGGCCGCACTGCGCGCGCGGGCAGCTGTCGAGCTCGGTTCGGGCTCACGCCCAACCGAGCTCGACGTCTACACCAAACTCGGGCTCAACTTCCCGGGTGCAGCTCGCACCGGAAGTCGCCCGCCGGGCTTAACGCCTCAGATCAGGCCCAGGCCGGTGACGGCCTCGCGCTCCTCGGCCAGCTCAGCGGTCGAGGCATCGATGCGGCTGCGGGAGAAGTCGTCGATCTCCAGCCCCTGCACGATGCTCCAGTCACCGCCGGAGGTGGTGACCGGGAACGAGGAGATCAGGCCTTCCGGCACACCGTAGGAGCCGTCGGAGACCACGGCCATCGACACCCAGTCACCGTCCGGGCTGCCCAGCAGCCAGTCGCGGGCGGCGTCGACGGTGGCCGAAGCCGCGGAGGCGGCCGAGGAGGCGCCCCGCGCGTCGATGATCGCCGCGCCGCGCTTGGCGACGGTGGGGATGAAGTCGTTCTCGATCCAGGCCTGGTCATTGACGACCTCGGCGGCGTTACGCCCACCGACCTCGGCGTGGAACACGTCCGGGTACTGGCTCGCGGAGTGGTTGCCCCAGATGGTCATCTTCTTGACGTCGGTGACCTTGGCGCCGGTCTTGGCGGCCAGCTGCGAGATGGCCCGGTTGTGGTCCAAGCGGGTCAGCGCCGAGAAGCGCTCGTTGGGGATGTCGGGGGCGTTGGTCATCGCGATCAGCGCGTTGGTGTTGGCCGGGTTGCCGGTGACACCCACCCGGATGTCGGAGGCCGCGACCGCGTTGAGGGCCTTGCCCTGTGCGGTGAAGATCGCGCCGTTGGCCTCGAGCAGGTCGCTGCGCTCCATGCCCGGACCACGCGGGCGGGCGCCGACCAGCAGCGCCAGGTTGACGCCGTCGAAGATCTTGTTCGCGTCCGAGCCGATCTGCACACCCGACAGCAGCGGGAAGGCACAGTCGTCGAGCTCCATGACGACGCCCTCGAGCGCCTTGAGGGCGGGCTCGATCTCCAGCAGGCGCAGTTCGATCGGCCGGTCGGGGCCGAGCAACGAGCCGCTGGCCAGGCGGAACAACAGGCTGTAGCCGATCTGGCCGGCGGCGCCGGTGACGGCCACCTTGAGTGGGGTTGTGCTCACGTCAAGTGCTCCTCGAACGGGTTCGGCTGGTCTGCTTTGGTCCGGGTCGAAACTAGCGCACCGGCGTCGTCGCCGAAACTTCGGGACCTCCGGCCCTGGCTCGTGCTCACCGTGCAGGTTGGCGCCACACGCGTAGCATTTGACCGGCACCTGCGCCGGAGGGAGAGCGGCCATGACGGCGTTGCAAGACCCGACACCCCGAGTGCTGGTCGACTGCGGTGTCTATGCGGACGGCGAGCGGATTCCCGGCGAATTCACCCCCGCCGGCGCGCGGGCCAAGGTGCGCGAGATCGAGGCTGGTGGCCGAGAAGCATTCGTCTGGGTCGGCCTGCACGAGCCGGACGCGGCCCAGATGCAGGGCGTGGCCGCCACCTTCCAACTGCACCCGTTGTCCGTCGAAGACGCTGTTCAGGCGCATCAACGACCCAAGCTGGAGCGCTACGACGACACGTTGTTCCTGGCGCTGAAGACCGTCAACTACGTGCCGCACGAATCGGCGGTACTGCCGCGCGAGATCGTCGAAACGGGCGAGATCATGATCTTCGTCGGCAAGAACTTCGTGGTCACCGTCCGGCACGGCGAGCACAGCGGCCTGGCGCAGGTCCGCAAACGGATGGACACCGATCCCCAGCAGATGCGACTGGGCCCGTTCGCAGTGATGCACGCCATCGCCGATTACGTGGTGGACCGCTACGTCGAGGTGACCAACCTCATGGAAAGCGACATCGATGTCATCGAGGAGACGGCGTTCGCGCCCGGGACCCGCACCGACGTCGAGCCGATCTACCAGATCAAGCGCGAGGTCGTGGAGTTGCGGCGCGCGGTCGCGCCCCTGTCGGTGCCGTTTGAACGGATGCAGAACGACTACCGGGACCTGATCTCCAAAGAGGTACGGCGCTATCTGCGCGACGTCGCCGACCACCAGACCCGCGCCGCCGAGCAGATCGCCGGGTACGACGAGTTGCTCAGCTCGCTGGTGCAGGCCGCGCTGGCGCGGGTGGGCATGCAGCAGAACACCGACATGCGCAAGATGTCGGCCTGGGCCGGCATCATCGCCGTCCCGACCATGATCGCGGGAATCTACGGCATGAATTTCGACCGCATGCCGGTGCTGCACTGGGCGTTCGGCTATCCGGCGGTGGTGACGGGCATGTGTGTGATCTCCGCGGTGCTCTACCGCGCGTTCCGCCGCAACGGCTGGCTCTGAGCGCCCCGGCTACTGAGGCTGGGAGGCAGGACGGTCCGGGTCGAAGACGTCCACACCGTCGGCGCGCCAGGCTTCGCGCATCGCCTCGGCGCCCTTGAGCCGCACCCACGCTGCCTCGGTCGCGGTGATCGGGGTGGCCGACAAGAACCGCACCGGCTCCCGCGGCGGGGCCAGCGTCAACTCGGCGATGTCGCAGTCGCCCAGCAACACCGCGGTGAACGGCACCGGACCCGAAGGCCCCGTCCACAGCGGACCCCCGAGGTCGATCAGCGCATCGGGCGCCAGCACCACCCCTTCGACCACCGGCGCGGCCGCGACCGCGGCAAGACTGCGGGCCAGCCCGGTATCGGAACCCGAGGACCGCAGGCTCACCACGATTTCGGCCCGGGGGCCGTGCACCGGATCGGCAAGCAGCTGGCCGGGGTCACCCATGGGATGGCGCGAGCAACCGACCGAGACGTAATGCACCATCCGGTCGGGTCCGGGCCCGAACCGCAACACCTCGATGGGCTCGACACCCAGAAACGTCACCTTCGCGGTGTCGGGCTCGGCGGCGACACCCGCAAAGTGGAGTCGGACATGCTCACGCAGCCGGTTCAGAACCTCACTCACCGGCGGGTCACCGCCCAGCCGGCGCGACGCTGAGGTTCACTCCGGTCTTGGCGTCGAACACGACCACCTTGTCGGGGTCCAGCGCCAGCTCGATCGGCTGCCCTGCGGACGCCTTCGATGCAGCGGGAACCCGGGCCACCAGATCGTTTTCGGCTGGCGCGGCGCCGGATTCGTTCGGGGTGAAGTACAGGTACTTGTCGGCACCCAGCGATTCGACGAGGTCGACGCGGGCCGCGAATCTCACCGCGCGACCGCGCTGCGCGTCATCGAGCAGCGCGGCATCGCCGAGATGCTCCGAGCGTACCCCGATGACAACCTCACCGCCGGCCGGTGCGGGATGCCTGCCGATCGATTCGCGAGTCGCCGCCTCCAGCGGTACCTCGCCGATAGCCAGGCGTGCGCCGGTCGCGGTCAACGTGCCCGGGAAGAAATTCATCGCCGGAGAGCCGACGAAACCCGCGACGAACAGGTTGGCGGGCCGTTCGTAAAGCTCGTCGGGTGTGCCGATCTGCTGGGCGATCCCACCGTGCATCACCACCACCCGGTCCCCAAGCGTCATCGCCTCGGTCTGGTCATGCGTGACGTAGACGGTGGTGGTGCCCAGCCTGCGCTGCAGCCGGGCGATCTCGCTGCGCATCTGCACCCGCAGCTTGGCATCGAGGTTCGACAGAGGCTCGTCCATCAGAAATGCCTTCGGGTGCCGCACGATCGCCCGCCCCATCGCGACCCGTTGACGTTGGCCGCCGGAGAGCTGCGACGGCTTGCGATCCAGCAGCTCAGTCAGATCCAGGATCTTGGCCACCTCGGCCACCTTTTCGGCGATCTGCGGCTTCTTCATCTTGGCCAGGGTCAGCGGGAACGCGATGTTGCCCCGCACCGTCATGTGCGGGTAGAGCGCGTAGGACTGGAACACCATCGCGATGTCGCGGTCCTTGGGGGCACGCTCATTGACGCGTTCGCCCGCGATACGCAGTTCCCCCGACGAGATCTCCTCCAGACCCGCGATCATGTTCAGCGTGGTCGATTTTCCGCAGCCCGAGGGTCCCACCAGGATGATGAACTCACCATCGGCGATGCTCAGCGACAGATCCTTTACCGCCACTGCGCCATCGGGGTAGCTCTTGGTGATGTGGACGAGTTCGATCTCTGCCATCGGCCTATCCCTTCACCGCACCGGAGGTCAGTCCCGCCACGATCCGTCGTTGGAAGATTAGAACAAACACGATGATCGGCACGGTGATCACCATTGCCCCCGCCGCGATCGATCCGGTCGGCTCCTCGAATTGCGAACTACCGGTGAAGTTGGCGATCGCGACCGGTGCGGTGACCGAGGCCTTGGTCGCCGTCAGCGACAACGCCAGCAGCAGATCGTTCCAGGCGAAGATGAACACCAGAATCGCCGCGGTGACGATGCCCGGCGCCGCCAGCGGCGCAATCACCTTGCGGAACGCCTGACCGGGGGTGGCGCCGTCCATTTTGGCGGCCTTCTCCAGGTCCCACGGGATCTCGGAGAAAAACGCGGAGAGGGTGTAGATCGCCAGCGGCAGCGCGAAGGTGATGTAGGGAATGATCAATCCCAACCAGGTGTCGAACAGCCCGGTGGCGCGCTCGATGTTGAAAATCGGTGTCACCAGCGATATCTGGGGGAACATCGCGATCAGTAGGGCCGCCCCGACCAGCAACCGCTTGCCCGGGAACTCCAGGCGGGCCACCGCATAGGCGGCCATCGCCCCGATCACCACCGCGATCACCGTGGTGATCAGACCGATGCCCACCGAGTTGATCAGTGCCGAGCCGAACACATCGCCGGCAAAGATGCCGCGGTAGTTGTCCAGGGTCACGGTGGACGGAATCAGTCTGCCGTCCTTGACCGTTGATGTGGGCTTGAGCGACAACGAGAAGATCCACAGCACCGGGACCAGTGCGTAGAGCACCACGGCCAAGTCGATGATCAGCCATGCGGTGCGTCGGCGAAGCTCGGTCATCGCTGGCTCGATCCCGGTGCCGCGGCGCCGAACACTTTGACGAACAGCCATGCGATCAGCGCCACGCAGACGAAGATCAACACCGAGATCGCCGACCCCAAGCCCACGTTGAATCCTTTGAACAGGTTGTCGTAGCCCAGTATCGACACCGATCCGGTGCTGTTGGAGCCGTTGGTGAGCACGTAGATGTTGTCGAAGATCCGGAACGCGTCGAGCGTGCGGAACAGCAGTGCCACCAGGATCGCCGGTTTCATCATCGGCAAAATGATGGTGACCAGTCGCCGCCAGGCGCCGGCACCGTCCATCTGGGCCGCTTTGAGCAGTTCGTCGGGCACCAGTGCCAGGCCGGCCAGCAGCAGCAGCGCCATGAACGGCGTCGTCTTCCACACCTCGGCCAGCACCACGATTCCCAGCGACGGCAGCTGGTGGGTCAGGGGCGCACTGCCGGTCGGCAGCAGATTGGCCAGGTAGCCGGTCCCAGGAGTCCAGGCGTAATACCAGCTGTAGGCGGCCGCGACGGTGACGATCCCGTAGGGCACCAGCACCGCCGTGCGCACCATGCCCTTGGCGAACATGCTGCGGTGCATCACCAGTGCCAGCGCCAGGCCCAAGACGAACTCGAAGAGCACCGAGACCACGGTGATGCCCAGCGTCACCGCGAATGCGGTCCACCAGTAGGAGTCGGTCAGGGTGGTCTGATAGTTGGCCAGCCCGACGAACGCGGTGTCCTCCGGGGTGGCCAGGTTATAGCGCAGCAGACTCAGCCAGATCGCGTAGCCGATTGGATAGGCGGTGACGGCCAGCATCAGGATCCCCGCCGGTGCGACGAGCGCCACCGCGAGCCGGCGCTGTGACCGGACATCATCGGCGCGGGAGCCGGTGCGGGTCACGGAATCAGCCCCTTGCCGTCGATGGCCTTTTGCACCTGCACCGTGAGCTCATCGGCGGTGCGTTCCGGGTCGATGGCGCTGATCGGCGCCAGCGTCGCCGAGATCCGGGTCGACACCGCCTGATAGACCGGCGTCACGGGCCGCACCGCAGCGTCGGTGAGCTGCTGCCGGATCACGTTGTGCTGCGGGTATTTCTCCTGGAACTGCGGGTCGGCGTACACCGAGGCGCGCACCGCGGGCAGGCCGCCCTCGATCGCGAGATACTTCTGGTTCGCGGCGTTTCGCAGACAACGCACCGCTTCAAAGGCTTCGCCGCGATGCCGGGTGGTCTTGGCCACCGCCAGGTTCAACCCGCCGAGGGTCACCTTGGCCGGATGCCCCGGTAAGACCGCCGGATACGGCGCATACCCGAGCACTTTACGACTGGCCTGATAGGCAATGCGGTACTGCTCGTCGCTGGGCGCAAAAGCTCCGACGCCGTCGATACTGCCGGCTAGATCCGAACGCCCCTGCAGCGGAAGGAAACTCACCCCGCCCTTGACGGCGTTCTCCAACATGGACGGCAGCACAAAAGGCCAGTTGACCTCGAGTGCCGCCTTGCCCTGCTCGAATGCCAGCCGGGCGGTGCCCTCATCGGTCTGGGTGATCGACGGGTCGGCACCCGGAGCGGTCGCCACCGCCTTCATGACCCGCAGCGCGGCGACGGTGGCGGCGCGATGCTCGGAGGTGTCGGTGAGGGTGACCGTCTTGCCGTCATCCCCGAGGACCCTTCCCCCGGCGCTTTCCAGCAGGGTGTTGAACCACACCACCAAACCCTCGTATTGCTTGGCCTGCACCGCGATCCAGCTGGGCTGGCCCGCCCTGTACAAATGCGCCGCCTCGGCGATCATCTGGTCCCAGGTGGACGGCGCGGACTTCATCAGATCCGGCCGGTACCACAGCAATTGGGTGTTGGTGACAAGCGGTGCGGCATAGAGCCGACCGCGCCAGCGGCCAGTGGCAAGCGGACCAGGCAGCGTGTCGTCCGCTGCGTCGGCCTCGGCCTTGCCGGCCGGATCCTCAGCCAGTGGCAACGCCCAGCCTGCCTCGGCGAACTCGGCGGTCCACACCACATCGAGACCCATCACGTCCAAGGTGCGGTCGTTTCCGGTCAGGCGACGGGCCAGTTGCAGGCGCTGATCGTCGGCGGCGCGCGGCAGGCTGAACTGCTGCACCCGGTAGCGACCACCGGCCTGCTCGGTGCAGCGCGCCGCGATCACCCGGAACGTCGCGGTGTCGTTGGCCGGGGTGTAGACGCTGATCACCGGGACAGCGCCGGACTGTCCGGACGAACCGCAGGCCGACCCCGCCGACACAACGGTCAGTGCGGTCAATGCGGCCGCGCCCAGCCGCCGTACGCGACCGCGCCGACTCGCCACGCCACTTGCCTCCCGTTGCCGTTTCGTGCCACGACGGTAAGGCCGCCCGGCCACGCTATGCAACAACGCAGAGTCAGAGCGTGAGCTTGGCCAACAGATCCCGGCCCTGCTCGGCACTCTGCGGGTCGCACAGCACGTCGTAGCGACCCGCCACCAGTTGCATGGTCGAGCTGAAATCCCTTGTCCCGCGGGCCATCGCGTAGGGAACCGATGAGGTGATCAAACCGAAGAACACTCCGGCGATCAGGCCAGTCACCAGTGCCTGTGTCGGGTTGTCGCTGAAAATGCCCAGCACCAGGCCGATGAACAGGCCCAGCCAGGCGCCGGTCAGCACTCCGCCGCCGAGCACCTTGGGCCAGGTGAGCCGGCCGGTGACCCGCTCGACCTGCATCAGGTCCACGCCGACGATCGTCACCTGCTGAACGGGGAACTGCTGATCGGACAGATAGTCCACCGCGCGCTGCGCCTCGGCGTAGGTGGGGTACGACCCGATCGGCCACCCCTGGGGCGGGGTCGGCAGTCGGGCCGGAGCGCGACGTCCCGGCGGGCCCGCCGCACCGATCGGACCGGGGGGTTGTCCGGGCTGGAAGGGGCTGGTCATGGGATTTCTCTCTCCTCGCTCCGAGATGCCGACTGTCGGACGACAAGCCGGTCCCGGCGCATCGGCTAGGTTGAACAGCATGACAGCTCCCGGCGGGGATTCTGGCGAGAATCCACGAGGCAACCCCAACCAGCCCTGGGCCGACGCGGGCGCGCCCGCGCCCGACCAGGGCGGATGGCCGTACCCGCCGGCACCCGAGGGCTACCCGCCGGCACCCGGCTATCCCCCGCCGGGTTTCCCGCCGCCCCCGCCGCCCGGCAACTACCTGCCACCGGGCGGTTATCTGCCGCCCACCCCGCCCGCCCCGCTCGGCCCGGGCGAGTACCCGGGGTTCGGCGGCCCGCCCGGATACCCTCCCGCGGGCTACAGCAACCCTCCCGGTTACCCGCCGTCGGGCTACGGCACGCCGTACCCGGGCAGCTATTTCAACCCGGGTCAGGCCCAGAAGACCAACGTCTTGGCGGTCAGCTCCCTGGTGGTCTCGCTGCTCGGTCTGGTGTTCTGGCCACTGGGGGTGGCCGGTGTCATCCTCGGGGGCGTGGCATTGAACCAGATCAAGTCGACCGGCGAGGCCGGCCACGGCATGGCAGTGGCCGGAACCGCGATAGGCGGTGTCGCCGTGACGCTCTCGTTGATTCTCGCGATGATCGCGCTGAACTAGTGTCCTGAGTCATT
>NZ_AUWR01000020.1 GCF_000455125.1 Mycobacterium sp. UM_WGJ | reverse complement strand
ACTACGACTGCTGACCGGTGAGCCGGCCCGACTCGCGCTTCTCGGGCTGGCTCACGGTTGATGGGCACCTCCGCGACTAGGCTGCGGGTGTTGGGCCACCTGGCCGTACCACCGCCGGATGCCTCGAGGAGCCGATGAACGCAGACGACGACTTTCTGCGGCAGCGTGTGCCGCAGCAGCAGCAACAGCCGGGGCCTTGGACGCAGCCTCCCCCGCAGCCACAGCAGCATCCGGCGCCTCCGCGGCCCTACCCGCCGCCGGGTCCGATACCACGGCCGCAGCCGGCCCGTGGCTGGCGACGCGTGGTCCTGTCCGCGACGCTGGGGTTGGTCAACCTGGGCCCGTCACCGGCCGAGCGGGAAGAGATGGCCTACCAGATGGCCATCCGATCCCTGCCCAACGGCAGCTACAAGGTCGGCGTACTCGGAAAGGGCGGGGTCGGTAAGACGACGGTGGCGGCCAGCGTCGGATCGGTGTTCGCCGCACTGCGCCGGGCCGACCACGTGGTGGCAGTGGATGCCGACACCGCATTCGGCCGGCTCGGCAGCCGCATCGACCCGCATGCCACCAGCTCCTACTGGGATCTGGCCGCCGACCAGAGCATGCAGTCGTTCGCCGACATCAGTAGCCGGGTGGGCGCGAACGCGGCGGGGCTCTACGTCCTGGTGGGCGAGCCGGCCGCGGGGAGCCGCCGAATCCTTGACGCGGCGTTGTACCGGGAGGCCGCGCTGCGCCTGGACCGGCACTTCACCATCTCGATCATCGACTGTGGTTCGACGATGGACTCGCCGGTGACCCAGGAGGCGCTGCGTGACCTGGACGCGCTGATCGTGGTCTCTTCGCCTTGGGCGGACGGTGCCGGCGCGGCCGCCAAGACCATGGAATGGCTGGCCGACCGCGGCCAGGGTGGACTGTTGCAGCGCACCGTGGTGGTGCTCAACGACTCCGACGGTCATGCCGACCGGCGCACCCGCTCGGCATTGACGGCGCAGTTCCTGCAGCACGGCCAGGCGGTCGTTGAGGTTCCCTTCGACCCGCACCTGCGCCCGGGCGGAGTGATCGACGTGATGAGCGAGATGGCACCGGCGACCCGCCGTCGATTTCTGCAGATCGCCGCGATCGTCGCGCACTACTTCGCGTCCCGACCCCGGGGCCGGGACGCTAAGCCCGGCCGTCCTCAGAGCACGTAGCGCACAACACTCTCGGCGACGCAGGCCGGCTTGGCGTGGCCGTCGATAGACACCGTGGTCGAGAAGGTCACCTGGTGGGCACCGCCACCCACATCGGCGACCTCTACCACGGAAGTCTCGGCCCGGATCCGGGAGCCGACCGGCACCGGAGCCGGGAAGCGCACCTTGTTCAGTCCGTAGTTGATCGCCAGCTTTACCCCGTCGAGGCGGCTGATCTGCGCCATCAGCTGCGGCAGCATGGCCAGGGTCAGGTATCCGTGAGCGATCGTGGTGCCGAAGGGCCCGGTGGCCGCACGCTCGGGGTCGACGTGGATCCACTGATGATCACCCGTCGCGTCGGCGAACAGGTTGACGGCGTCTTGGGTAATGGTCACCCAGTCGCTGTGCCCAATCACCTGACCCTGACATGCAGCAAGTTCATCGATTGATCCGAAGATACGCACGTGCTTTCGCTCCCTTTGCTAATCCGTTGCCACCACGCCACTTTGGCGCAGCTGATTGATCTCGTCGGTGCTCATTGCCAGTCGTGCGGCCAGCACTCGCACGGTGTCGGCGCCCAACGCGGGCGCCGCCACGGCGGGCGGGTGGGCACCGTCGATCGATGCCGGCAGCCCAGCCGCCAAGTACTCCCCCACCCGGGGCTGATGCAGCGGCGCGAACATCGGGTTGTCGCGTAGGCGCTCGTCGGCAGCTACCTCGGCAAAGCTGCGGTAGCGGTCCCACAGCAGCGACGTCCCCGCCAGCGCGGCTTCGATCTGCGCCGCCGGCCGCTCGGCGAACCAGCCACTGAACAATCCGGTCAGCAGGTCGCGGTGACGATAGCGCTGCCCTTCGTCGCCGAAATCGATTCCACGCGCTTGCGACAGTGCCGCAAGTACTTTGGCCGACCCGGTCAGCTCGGCAAGGTCACCGAAGTGCCGATTGGTCAGCGTGACGACCATGAACGTCGCCCCGTCACCGCTGGCGAAACTCTGCCCGTACTGCCCATAGACCGCATTACCGATGCGTTCCCGCCGGTCGCCGTTCACCATGGCCTCGGTGAGGAAACCCAGTGCGCTGGCGGTGCCCAATGCCACGTCCTCCAGCGCCAGCCGGATCCGGCAGCCCTCGCCGCTGTGGTCGCGACGGTGCAGCGCGGCAGACACCGCCAGCGCGGCGTGCAACCCACAGGCGATATCCCAGGCCGGCAGCACGTGGTTGATCGGGGCGGCGTAATCACTGGGCCCGGTGACCAGCGGAAAGCCGATACCGGCATTGATGGTGTAGTCCACCGCGGTGGAGCCGTCAGCCCGTCCGAGCACCTCGAGGTGGATCAGGTCGGGGCGCTGCGCCGCCAGTGTTTCGTAGGAAAGCCATTGCCGGCCAGCCATATTCGTCAGCAGCACCCCACTGTCTGCGATCAGTTGCTGCACCACCCGCTGCCCCTCGGTCGCGCGCAGATCGACGACCACGGAGCGCTTGCCCTTATTGAGGCCCGTCCAGTAGATCGAGGTGCCGTCGGCGGTGACGGGCCAGCGCCGGTAGTCGGCCGCGCCGCCGACCGGGTCGATGCGCACCACGTCGCAGCCCAGTTGCGCCAACGTCATTCCGGCGAGCGGGACGGCGACGAAACTGCCGATCTCGATGACGCGCACACCGGCCAGCGGCCCGGGCGTCTCCGCAGCACTGGCCTGCATGACCTGCCCTTCGTCCATGATTACGTCGACTATATGCCTACCAAAACGCCCATCCGGTCGGTGGCGAGTCCGCGCTGAATCTCAATCGTTGCCGAACCGCGATATGAAAACCCGTGGCGGCGAACAGGTCACGGTGGCGCCGGTGTGTTTGACTCCGTTCAGAAGGGCTAGACCGCACGACATTGGGATGGGACAAGAGCTATGAAGAGCGTTGAGAAGTTGCGTAACGCGGCCAGTCGGCTACCGCGCCGGCTCACGGTCGCGGCGGTGGGGGCCGCGCTGCTGAGCGGCCTCGTCGGGGCTGTCGGTGGTGCGGGTGACGCGTCAGCGTTCTCCCGCCCGGGTCTGCCGGTGGAATACCTGCAGGTGCCGTCGGCGGCGATGGGCCGTGAGATCAAGGTGCAGTTCCAGCCCGGCGGCACCCACGCCGTATACCTGCTGGACGGGCTGCGGGCCCAGGACGACTTCAACGGCTGGGACATCAACACCCCGGCGTTCGAGGAGTACTACCAGTCCGGGTTGTCGGTGATCATGCCGGTGGGCGGCCAGTCCAGCTTCTACTCCGACTGGTACCAGCCGGCATGCGGCAAGACCGGCTGCCAGACCTACAAGTGGGAGACCTTCCTGACCCGGGAGCTGCCCGCCTGGCTGCAGGCCAACAAGAGCGTGTCACCGTTCGGCAACGCCGTCGTGGGCCTGTCGATGGCGGGTAGCTCGTCGCTGACACTGGCCGCCTACTACCCGCAGCAGTTCCCCTACGCGGCAGCGCTCTCCGGCTTCCTGAACCCGTCAGAGGGCTGGTGGCCGACCTTGATCGGGATGGCCATGAGCGACGCCGGCGGCTACAACGCCTCCAACATGTGGGGGCCGTCGTCCGACCCGGCGTGGAAGCGCAACGACCCCATGGTGCAGATCCCGCGGCTGGTGGCCAACCGCACCCGAATCTGGATCTACTGCGGCAACGGCACGCCCAGCGAGCTCGGCGGCGACAACCTGCCCGCCAAGTTCCTGGAGGGCATGACACTGAGCACCAACAAGACGTTCCAGCAGAACTACACCGCAGCCGGCGGCAACAACGGGGTCTTCAACTTCCCGTCCGACGGCACGCACGACTGGCCGTACTGGAACCAGCAGCTGGTCGCGATGAAGCCCGACATCCAGCGCACGCTGGGCGTGGGCGTCGACCCGACCTGATCGACCCCCCCAACACGCCGGCGGCAGTGCAATCCAGCACTGCCGCCGACGTGCTTTTCAGGGAAAGAAGGACGGGCTGGCAGGGAACCCGGGGCGCGCCTGAAGCGGGCGAACGGTCAGCGCCACAACCCGCGGCTGTCGACGTAACGATGGCTGTACCAGGTAGCCATCAGGCAGATGAACGTGGCGGTGGCCAGCATCCAGGTACCGCCGACGAACAGGCTGATCAGGCCACCGAAAGCCGCTCCCGAGATGTACCCGGTCAGCAGCATGAAATTGAAGAACCAGTCGTGAATGGATCCGCCGCTGATATGGCGCTCGATGCCTTGACCCAGCTTCACCACGGTGCCGGTCACGTAGCTCAGGGGAATCGACACTTCGCCGTCACGGACGAACGTGGTGTTCAGCGCGCCTACCCCGAACGCGACGAGCAGAATCGGGAGCAGGGGCACCGGCAGCGCGGGCCCGCCTTCGATCCAGTCGGTCACGGTCGCGGCGAACAGCGACACCGCGGTCAACCGCAACGCCCCGTGGGGCCGGCTGCGCCACACGTGGCGATGGCACAGCGAGGCGATCACCACACCGGAGATGAAGGACACCAGCAGGGCGGCGGCCGAAATCGACATCCACTGGCTGTCGGTGAACAAGCCCAGCGCCGCACGCCCGGCGTTGCCGGTCATGAAGGTGACGAAGTAGCCCTCGGAATGGGTGTAGGCCGTGGCGGCCAGCACACCGGCCAGCCCAGCAAGTACCCACGACAGTCTTGATTCACTGCCATAGCGTTTATCTAGCACACGCGCCTAAGTGAGTCAGCCGACCGGACCCGGAACCAGGGTCACGGTGGCACTGTGTTCGCCGCCGCCCGGGTTACGCCACGTCAGCGTGACGGTGTCGCCCGGGTGGCGCTGGTCAAGTACGTCGGTCAGGTCGGTGGCCGAGTTCACCGGACGGCCGTTGACCGAGGTGATGATGTCGTCCCGGGCGATACCGGTGCCCGCGGCCGGGGTGCCGTCGAGCACCTGCGCGACCCGCGCGCCGCCGTTGCTGTCGACCACGCCGACGCCCATGAACGCCGTCTCACCGATGTGCACGGTGTTCGACGAGATGCCGGCCCGGATCTGGCCGGCGATGGCCATCGCCTGGTCGATCGGGATCGCATAGCCTTCGCCGCCGGGCTGGGCGAACTTGTAGTTGTCCGACGCCGCGGTGTTCATGCCGATCACCTGTCCGGCGGCGTTCACCATCGGACCGCCCGAGTCGCCGGGGCGGATCGCGGTGTCGGCCTTGATCATGTTGGTCAGGGTCTCGGTGCTGCCGGTCAGCTCGTCGGCCGCGGAGACGGTCTGGTTCAGTCCGATGACGCGTCCGGGCACCGCACTCGGCATGCCGCCGTGGCCGCCGGCATTGCCCATCGCGACCACCGGGTCACCGATGGCGACCCGCGCGGAACTGCCGATATTGGCGGCGGGCAGCCCGTCGGCGCCACGCAACTGCAACACCGCGACGTCGTGGCTGCGGTCGAAGCCGAGCACGTCGACCTCGTAGCTCTGGCCGTTGGCAACCGAGACCGCGGTGAGGCCGGTCGCGCCGGCGATGACGTGGTTGTTGGTCAGCACCACGCCGCTGGGGTCCAGCACGATGCCGGTTCCGGCACCGACTGCGCTCTGGTAGCCCATCTGGGCGTCGATGTTGACCACTGCCGGACCGACTTGGGCAACCATCGCCGACGGGTCGAGCGGAGGAGCGGGCAGAGTGGGCGACGCCTGAGCCGGCACCGCTACCAGCCCCGCGGTGGCGACCGCCGCCGTCATCAAGCTGAGCAGCCGCCACCGGCCAGGGCGATACGCTCCGCTCATCCGTCATACCTCCTGCAGTCAGGGTCACAGTCCAGGCGGCGTCGACCCGGCACGTCCCGGGATGTCGCAGACGCTGAACTCGCGAAACAAGAATGCCCAGCTTACCGGAACCTCGAGTCGGCCTGGCAAACGCTGTACGGCGGCAGTGCAACCGCCGCCGGTTCGCAAGTCTTGTGCTCAGCGCCCGTTGAGGGAAGGCTGAACTCCGGAGGAGGCTGCCATGGCAGACAAGACCGTGACCTCACGAAGTGGCGCTGCTGCCCCGATCGCGGCCACGCCGGCCGCCATCCGCAATGTCGTTCTGGTCGGCCCGGCGGGCTCGGGGAAAACCACGCTGGTCGAGGCGCTGTTGGTGGCCGCCGGGGTGTTGCCTCGAGCTGGTTGCATCGCCGACGGCAGCACGGTCTGCGACTACGACGACGCGGAGCTCCGTGGGCAACGTTCGGTCGGAGTCGCGTGCGCCTCGCTGGCGCACAACGGTGTCAAGGTCAACCTGATCGACACCCCGGGCTACGCCGACTTCGTCGGAGAACTCCGCGCCGGGCTGCGGGCCGCCGACTGTGCACTGTTCGTGATCGCGGCCAACGAAGATGTCGATGACGCGACTGCCGCGCTGTGGCGGGAGTGCAGCCGGGTCGCTATGCCGCGCGCCGTCGTCGTCACGAAGCTGGACCACGCACGGGCCGACTTTCCGGCCCGTCTGGCCGCCGCCCAGGCGGCGTTCGGCGACACCGTGCTGCCGCTGTATCTACCCGCACCGGCCGAGGGCGCCGGCCTGCTCGATCTACGGGCTGTCCAACCCGGCGCCGAGCAGCAGCGCGGCGCGCTGATCGAGGCGATCATCGAGGAATCGGAGGACGAGTCGCTGCTGGACCGCTACCTGGGCGGCGAGCAGATCGACCCGGGGGTGCTCACCGCCGATCTGGAGCGCGCCGTGGCGCGCGGTTCGTTCTTCCCGGTCATCCCGGCATGCAGCGTCACCGGCATCGGCATTCCCGAAGTGCTCGGGCTCATCACGACCGGCTTCCCCGCGCCGCCGGAACGTCTGCTTCCAGAGGTGTTCGACACGAGCGGCGTAGCGCGCACCGGGCTTACGTGCGACCCGGACGGGCCCCTGCTGGCCGAAGTCGTCCGTACGACGTCGGACCCCTACTTGGGCCGGGTCAGCCTGGTGCGAGTGTTCTCCGGAACTATCAAGCCCGACAGCGGAATCCATGTCAGCGGTCATTGCGAGAGTTTCTTCGGCGATGGGACCGGTCGCTGCGACCACGACGAAGACGATCGGATCGGGACCCTGGCGTTTCCGCTCGGCAGACAACAGCGCCCGGCCACAGTCGTGCTGGCCGGAGACATCTGCACCATCGGCCGTCTCAGCCACGCCGAGACCGGCGACACCTTGTCGGACAAGGATGAACCTCTGGTGTGCAAACCGTGGTCGATGCCGGATCCGCTACTGCCCGTGGCGGTCATTCCGCGCGCCAAGACCGACGAGGACAAGCTTGCGGTCGGCCTGGGCAGGCTGGTCGCCGAGGACCCCAGCCTGCGTATCGAACGGAACCCGGAAACCCATCAGATCGTGCTGTGGTGCATGGGTGAAGCCCACTCCGCGATCGTGCTTGACGCGCTGGCCCACCGCTATGCGGTAGCGGTGGACACCGTCGGACTGCGGGTGGCACTGCGAGAGACGTTCGCCACCAAGGCCAAAGGCCACGGCCGTCATGTCAAGCAGTCCGGGGGACACGGCCAGTACGCGATCTGCGACATCGAAGTGGAGCCGCTGACTCAGGGAGCCGGCTTCGAGTTCGTCGACCGCGTGGTCGGCGGGTCGGTGCCCCGCCAGTTCATCCCCAGCGTCGAGAAGGGCGTTCGCGGCCAGATGGAGCGGGGGCTGACCGGCGACGCCGGCGGCGGTTATCCGGTGGTCGACATCCGGGTCACCCTGATCGACGGCAAGGCGCACAGCGTCGACTCCTCGGACTTTGCTTTCCAGATGGCAGGCGCAGCCGCGCTCCGTGACGCGGCAACCAACGCGACGGTGCGCCTGCTCGAGCCGATCGACGACGTCACCGTGCTGATCCCCGACGAACTGGTCGGCGCGGTGATGGGCGATCTGTCCGCTCGCCGCGCTCGGGTGCTGGGCACCGACAAGGTCGGGGCCGACCGAACCTGCGTCAAGGCCGAAGTACCGCAGACCGAGTTGATCAGGTACGCGGTCGACCTGCGATCGTTGACCCACGGCACCGGTTCGTTCACCCGCGGCTTCGCGCGTTACGAACCGCTGTCAGAGTCGGCGGCCGCGCACGCCAGCACCGCCTGATCGCCGCAGAGAGGACGTTCATGTCGACAATCGCCGGGCTGCCCGCCCACGTCCTGCTGCTGCACGTGGTGGTCTCACTGGTCCCGCTCACCGCGGTCCTGCTGATCGTGTGTGCGCTATGGCCTGCGGCCCGACGGCGACTGGTCTGGTTGGTCGTGACGTTCGCCGGCATCACGCTGCTGGTGACGCCGCTCACGGTCACCGCCGGCGAGTGGCTGGCCGACACCGGCAAGTTCGCCCCGTCTCCCGAACTGGACGCGCACATGGCCGCCGGCGAGTACGGCCTCTATATGGCCCTGGGCCTGGCGGTCGCCGCGGCACTGCTGGCCGGGCTGCACGTGGCGCTGTCACGCGGTAGCAATATCGGCTCGCTGCTGCGGCTGGGAATCGTCACCGTGGTGGTCGCACTGGCGGCCGGGTCGATGTTGGCGATCCACAACATCGGCTCGACCGGGACCGAGGCGGCCTGGGGGGACCTGCTCACCGCGTCAGACGACGGCTAAACCTGCGCTGATGCCGTCGCTGTTGGCACAATGGACGGCATGAGCAACGTGAGGCGGGGAATTGTGGCGATTGCCGGGTCGGTGGCCCTGGCTGTCGGGTCGGTCGGGGTCTCGGCCGGAATCAGCGAAGCGGCTCAGACTTCGCCGGCACGGGGGCTGGCCGTCGCGGCCATCGAGCCCGCCGCCGGCTCGGTCGTGGGGGTGGCCTACCCGGTGATCGTGACCTTCAACGGACCGGTCGGGGACCGGGTGGCCGCCGAACGTGGCATCCACATCAACTCCACGGGCAACAATGCGGGCCACTTCGAATGGACGAGCAGCGATGTCGTGCAGTGGGTCCCGGACGGCTACTGGTCACCGCACAGCAAGATCAGCGTCGACGCCCACGGGATGTCGACGGGCTTCGAGACCGGTGACGCCGTCGTGGGACTCGCCGACATCTCCGACCACACCTTCACCGTCAGCGTTAACGGCGAGATCCAGCGGATCATGGCGGCGTCCATGGGTAAACCCAAGCGCCCCACGCCAATCGGTTCCTTCACCGCGTTGTCGAAGGAGCGCACCATCAAGTTCGATTCGCGCACCATCGGCATCCCGCTCAATGACCCCGAGGGCTACCTGATCAACGGCGAGTACGGCGTTCGGGTCACCTGGAGCGGTGTCTACGTGCACTCCGCTCCATGGTCAGTGGGCTCGCAGGGCTATTCGAACGTGAGCCACGGCTGCATCAACCTGAGCCCCGAAGACGCGGCGTGGTACTTCAACTCAGTGCATCTGGGCGACCCGATCATCGTGCAGGCCTAGGGCTTAACGGCTGAAGCGATCGTAGACGCGGTGCGTCTACGATCGCCTTGGCCTTGACCCGGGACGCACCGCGTCAGCAGGCGCCGAGCACCGCTGTGGGCATGTGCGCCACGTAGCGCTGTGCGCGCTGCTCGCGACGCAATTCGCGACGAGCCGCCAGCCGGTTGCGCAGCCGGTTCACGGTGCGGTTGCCCGCCCGGTAGTCCGACGAGCCGTCGAGAGCAAGAACGCTGATGGTGATGAAAGCCATGATTTTCTCCTGCCGGGAAACTCACCGGCCGACGAACCCGGAGGGTCGGCAGAACTCGTGGCTCAGGCCTTGGAAAATCCTTCAGCAAAGGCGCCGAAACCGGTGAGGAACAAATCGATCGTGGAACACGGATACGGATGCGGACCGTCACTAGAACTCACTTCGCCCTCACCTCCTTCCGGCCGGGACACACGGGCATGTCGTGGCAATGACCACCATGGTCCCATCGAATTACGGGACCGTCAAACGCAAACGGGTCGTGGCGGTGCTGGTCGCCGCACTACCGGAGACCAGCACCACCACGAAACCAATTAGCGGACAGTGCTATTCAGTGCTGCACTCAGAGCAGACCGAGCAGTTGCAGATCGGTGACGTACTTGACGATCACCGCCGGCGTCACATGCGGGATGTCGGGATGCTCGGGGTCAGGCCCGATCCCGGCCGACTGCACCGCAGCCCGGAACCTCTCCGTCGGTGCGATCGACCCGCAGATCGGCGGCTGCGGCTTCTGGTAATTGTGCAGCAGCGGCAGCAGCGACACCTGGCGCTGGTTCTCCGGCAGCGCCCGCAGCGTGGTCTCAAACCGCTGCAACCAGTCCCCGTAGTCGGCGATCCGCTGGATCGGGTAGCCCGCCTCGATCAGCCAGTCGACGAATTCGTCCATCCCCAGGCCGTCGTCGTACGGGTTCATCACGTGGTAGGTGGTGTACCCGCCGGTCGCGAAGGACCCCAGCGTGGTGGACGCCTCGGCGATGAACTCCACGGGCAGCCCGTCGTAGTGGGCGCGTTGCCGCTGACCGTCGGCGCTGAGTTCGTAGAACGAACCGGGCGCCACGCCGGTGGCAACCAAGCTGAACATCATCCGGGTGAACATGTCCGGCAGGTTCAATTGGCCGGCGTAGCTGGTGTCGGCCAGGATCATGTCGCAGCGGAACACCGCGACCGGCAGGCCACACAGGTCGTTGGCCTCACGCAACAGCACCTCGCCGGCCCACTTGCTGGTGCCGTAGCCGTTGGCGTAGCCGTCGTTGATCGCCCGGACCGCGCTCATCACGCGGACATCGGCGTCCTCGGTGAACTTGCCCAGCGGAATCTGGTCGCCCACACCAATTGTGGAGAAGTAGGTGAACGGCTTGATCTTGCTGGTGAGCGCGACCCGGATCAACTCGGCGGTACCGAGCGCGTTCGGTCCGAACAGCTCGCTGTAAGGCAGCACGTGGTTGACCAGCGCCGCCGGGTCGACGATCACATCGACGGTGTCCGCCAGACGCTGCCAAACATCTTGGTCCAGACCAAGATTCGCCTCGCCCTTGTCGCCGGCGATCACCTCGAGATGCTTGGCGGCAAGTTCGGTGTAGCGGGCCAGCAGCTGCTCGTCTCCGCTGTCGAAGACACCGTCGAGCCGGCGGCGGGCGTCCTCGTCGGACTTGGCACGCACCAGGCAGATCAGCTTTCCGTCCACGGGGGCCAGCCGCTGCAACCATTCCAGCGCCAGGTAGCGCCCCAGGAAGCCGGTCGCACCGGTCAGCAGCACGGTGCGGACCTGCTCCGACGGGCCGGGCAGCGACGGAGCCGCAGCCAGGGTCGCCTCGTCGAGGAACTTGTCCAGCGTCAGGTCGGCTGCGGCGACTTCGACCGCGTCACGGCCGTGCACCGAGGCGAAGGTCGGTCGTTTGGAGCCGTTGCGCTCGGCGGTGATGTAGTCGGCGATCGCCGCCAGATCGTTTGCCGGGCTGACGATCACGCCCACCGGCACGTCGACATCGAAGATGTCCCGCAGCAGGTTGCCGAACGTCAGTGCCGACAGGGAGTCCCCGCCCAGGTCGGTGAAGTGGGCCTCTGGGCCCAGGTCGCCGGCTGAGGCCCCCAACAGCGCCGCTGCGGCACGACTGACGGTCTCCAGCGCCGGGCGCTGCGCTCCGTGTTGACGTAGTTCGCTCAACTCACTGGCCTGGCCCTCGGCCAACTCGGCGTAGCGGCGCTCCAGGCGATCGCCGTAGTGCGCCTTCAGCTTCGGCCAGGCCAGCTTGCGGATCCCGGTCAGCAATCCGTTCTCCAGCGTGAACGGCTCGGTCTCGACGATGAAGTCACGCGGAACTTCATACGATTGCAGATCGGCGTCTTTTGCCACCTGCTGCAGCGACTCGGCGATACCGGCCTTGAGGGCGGCCTCGGATGCGAAGCGCGCCTGAGCTTTTAGGGTCGGGACCACCACGGCCAGTAGGTAGGGCTGGGCACTGTTGCCATAGACGTAGACCTGGCGCACCAGCGGGCTGTTGCCGAACACCGCCTCCAGCTTGGCCAGGGTGACGAACTCGCCCTGCGCCAGCTTGAGCACGTTGTTGCGCCGGTCGACGTAGACCAGGTGGTCCGGTGCGATCTCGGCCACCACGTCGCCGGTCCGGTAGTAGCCGTCGGCGTCAAACACCTCGGCGGTCACCTCAGGACGCTTGTAGTAACCGGGGAACAGGTTCTCGGTCTTGAGCAGCAGTTCACCGCGCGGGTGCGGGGTGTCGGTGCCGAAGTAGCCCAGATCCGGCACGTCGACCAGCTTGTAGTCGAGAACCGGCGGCCGCTGCACTTCGCCGTCGAAGAGCACCATGCCCGCTTCGGTGGAACCGTAGCCGTTGAGCACATGCTGCTCGGTGAGCTGATCCACCCAAGACCGCAGCTCGTCGGAGATCGGCGCCGAGCCGGTCATCGCGAACACGCACCGCCCGCCGAGCAGCTCGGCACGCATCTGCGCCAAGACCTGCGCTTCGGCGGCAGCCCGGTCTCCGCTCACACCGTCGGCTTCGCTGCGGAAGTGTTGGTAGAGCATCTCCCAGATCCGGGGGACGAAGTTCAGTTCGGTCGGGCGAACCAGGGCGAGGTCTTCGAGGAAGGTGGACAGGTCGCTGCGTGCGCTGAAGTAGGCGGTACCGCCGTTGCCGAGAGTGCCGTACAAGATGCCCCGGCCCATGATGTGGCTCATCGGCATGAAGTTCAGCGTGATCGAGACGGCAGTCGGGCCGAACCAGTTCTTGGCCGACCGCACCCACATCCGGGCCACGTTGCTCTCGGGGTACATCGCACCCTTGGGGGCGCCGGTGCTGCCCGAGGTGTAGACCAGCAGTGCCAGCGGGTTGGGGTCGTCGCCAGCGTCCGCCTGGGCCGAAAAGTCCGGCAAAGACAGCGTGCGGCCCCGTGTCAGCAGGTCGGCGAGCGGCTCGACAACCACCTCGACGCCGGCCAGTCGCGCCCGCGCATCGGCGAGCGCCTCGCGGTGGTCGTCGACCTGCCCGTGGTAGTCGAACACCACCAGGCGGGTGGGGGCCGGGCCGGTCAGTACCAACTCGACCGCATCGGACAGCGAGTCCACACTGGCAGCGATCACCCGGGGCTCGGTCTCGGCCACGATCGGGACCAACGCGCTGATCGCCGCTGAGGTCTGTAGCGGCACCGACACGGCGCCGATCTGGCCCAGCGCCACGTCGATGACCGTGTAGTCGACGCTGGTGAAGCCCAGCACCGCAACCCGGTCGCCGGGCCGCACCGCACCGGCGGACAGGGCGGCGGCCGCGGCGCGGACGCGCTCCCCCAGTTCGGCGTAGGTGATGGTCTCGTAGTGCGGCAGCAGTGCGGCGGCGGTACGGCCGGTGCCCGAATCGGTGACGTACTCGACGGCACGCTGTCCGAGCGCCGGTCGCTCGGCGTAGCCGTCGAAGATGGCCCGGGCGATCTGCGCCGGCCGCGACAGCCCTTCGACAACGGCGGCGACGGCCGGATCGGGTCGGGCAGCGGCGAACTGCGGGTCGGTGGCGACGAGATCGGCGATGCGGCGGGCGAGTTGCTCCTCGTCAGCGGTGGGAGAAACAGGGGACATGTTCAAACCTCTAATAGCTATCGTGGAAAGTGATTTTTGAGGGGCGCATTCTGCGCCGACAGATACTATGTTAGCGAAACTAACTGAAATTTGAACCGCTGAGCTGCTGTGACGTTGCCCTCACGCGTTTGCTGTGACGGTCAGCTCAGCGATTCCTCCAGCCACGGCAGCAGCCACTTCACCCCTTCGGGCGTGAGGTGAATACCGTCGCTGCGGACCTTGATGCCGTCGACTTTGGCGGTATAGGTGCCCGCCGGTCCCAGCTTCTTGTTCAGGTCCATCACCGTGACCGCACTCCGCCCGGAGACCTCGCGGCGCAGCAACGCGTTCCAGCGGTCGACGCGCTCTGGTTTGTCCTCAGGCCACAGGCTGCCGTCGGGCCGCTCGCCGTAACGGCTGTAGGGCACGGTCGTCACCACGACCCGGCTGCCGGCGGACTCCAGCACGTCGAGCGCACGGCGCAGCTCCGCGATCAGATAGGCGTCGAACGTCGGGTCGCCGATGTGCGACCACTGGCCCTCGTTGACTCGGTCCACGGTCTCCCAGCGGCCGACGAACAACAGCACGACGTCGGGCTGGTCGGCCTTGACCTGCCGAGTCCAGCGGGCAGGCCATCCGTCGCATTCCTTGCCCTGATCGATGGTCTTGCCGGCCCAGCGGTACGGACCGGCGCGCACGATGCTGCAGCCGACGACAGTGTGATCGATGAAGTCATAGCCGGGGGTTTCCGGCAGATAGTGCATCAGGGTCCAGCCGATCGAATCACCGAACACCGACACGGTGCGCGGCCGGTTCGGGTCGCGCCGCGCGGGCTGCGGGCGTGGCTTCTTGGCGTCCGAAAGCCGTGCCGGGGGTGAGGGGGACACCGCCGCGGCCGCGGCCACATCCGGGGTCACTCCGTTTTCGGCCGTGGGCCGCTCGACGACCGGGACCACCAGCACGGTGACCGCCACAGCGGTTCCGCTGACCGCCGCCCCCAGCGGCAGCAGCGACACCCGCGCGGGCCGCCACCGCCGGATCGGCTCCTCGATGGCCCACCACGACACCGCCGCCAGCGCCAGCGTGGCGGCGCACCGTACGCCGAACAGCGCCCACCCCGACCAGCCGGTGCGCTGACCGTTGAGCACCAGGAAGACCGGCCAGTGCCACAGGTAGACGCCGTAGGAGATGGTCCCCAGCCACACCAGCGGGGACCAGGCCAGCACCCGAGCGACCAGGCCGCTCTGGTGCAGGGCGACCGGGGCGATCACCGCGATCGCGGCGACGGCCACCAGGGTGAGCAGGCCACCGCGGAACTCCGCGGCCGTGCCGGTGGCGCGGTGGACCGCCATCGCCAGCACGCCCAGGCCCAGCAGCGGCATCAGCCGGGCGACCCACAGGGCGCGGCGGCTCCGCACCACCGACCAGCCGGCGGTCAGCGCCGGCCAGTCGCCCACCAGCAGGGCCGCGGCCGCGGCACCGATCAGCAGGGCCTGCGCGCGGGTGTCGGTGCCGAAGTAGACCCGGTCACGGGTGGCATCAGAGGCGAGCATCTCCGCGGCCGTCGCCGAGGCCGCCGCCCCCGCGCTGGCCACCAGGAAGACCGTCAGGCGCACCCCGCCGACGGAAGCCCACCCGCCGCGACGCCGCGCCCGGGCCCCCAGCAGCAGCGCGATCGCGATCAGCAGCAGGGGCCACAGGAAGTAGTACTGCTCCTCGACGCCCAGCGACCAGGTGTGCTGCAGCGGCGACGGGGTGCCGGCCTCGGTGAAGTAGTCCGTGTGCTGAGCGACGAACCGCCAGTTGGCCATCCAGAAGAAGGCGGCGATCGCGTCCTCGCGCAGGCCCACCACCGCCTCCGACGGCAGCAGCTCGTGGGCGATCGCGACGGTCAGCACCATGAGCACCAGCGCCGGCAGCAGCCGGCGGATCCGCCGGATCCAAAACCCGGTGAGGTCGATGCGGCCGGTCCGGCCCAGCTCGTCGATGAGCAGCGAGGTGATCAGGAACCCGCTGAGCACAAAGAACACATCCACGCCCAGGAACCCACCCGAGAGTCCGGGAATGCCGCCGTGGTCGGCCAACACCAGCGCGACGGCTATCGCACGCAGACCATCCAGGGCGTGAATGCCCGGGCGTCGTCGCTCCCGCCGAACCCGGTCCGCGGCGCGCGCGGTGGTCAACCGGGCGGCACGCGGGGCCGGCGCAACCCAGCGGGATTTACCCGAGGTGCGCATCGAGGTGGCCTGGCGAGTCCGGTTCCCGACCGGTCGACTCATGTCATCTTGGTCGCCGTTGGCGCCGATTGGTCGATCCTCTCGCTGGTGGACCACCGAAAGCTTAGGGGGCCACCCGGCGGCTCAGCGGGAGGACACGCTCGTGATCAGGAGACCAATTCGGCAGTGCGCCACCAGATCAGCGCTACCAAGACGCCCAACACCACAAGAACGATTGCGGCCTGAAGTCGGCCCCGGTAGGCCAGCGGCGGGTAACCGTAGACGGAGGCGGTCACCAACCCGGTGATCAGACCGCCCAGGTGACCTTGCCAGCTGATGTTCGGCACGGTGAAGGTGAAGACCAGGTTGATGACAATCAGGGCACCGATCCACCCGACGTCGACGTTCAACCGGCGGCCAAGGACCAAGGTGGCACCGAACAGCCCGAAAATGGCGCCGGAGGCACCAGCCGTTGCGGCGTTCAGCGGCGCCAGCAGATAGGCCGCAACCGAACCGCCCAACGCGCTGAGCAGATACAGCGTGGTGTAGCGCACTCGGCCGAGACTGCCTTCGAGTGCTGGTCCCACCACATACAGCGCCCACATGTTGAGCAGTAGGTGCATCGGACCGTAATGCAGGAATGCCGACGTCAGCAGGCGGTAGATCTGCCCGTCGGCCACCGCCGGCGTCCAGAGCACCAACTCGGACTCCAGCTCGTGCGAGGACAACTGCGCGACGAAGGCCAGCACGCTCAACGCGATCAGCCCGTAGGTGACCACCGGGGTGCCGGTGACGACCCGAGTGAGCACGTTCGTCCGGCGCCCCGGTGCGGCGCCGGCGTGCGCACAGTCCAGGCAGTGCTGGCCGACGGAGGCGCCGCGCATGCAGTCGCCGCAGATGTAGCGGTCGCACCGCGTACAGCGCAGTGCGGTGGACCGGTCGGGGTGCCGATAGCAGACGGTCATGGCTATACCTTCTCAGAGCGCGCTTGCCCGAGCACCGCGGCGTAGATTTCACGCCATGTCGTCTCAAGCTCCGCGCCAAGCGTTCAACGACGTAGTCACCCGGTTTTGGAGCTTCGCCGCTCCCGCCTATGACACCGGATTCCTGCAACGTTGGGTCTATCGCCCGGCCCAGGACGAGCTGATTGCCGCGCTACGGTCGCACAAGCCGGCCCGGGTCGCCGACGTCGCGTGCGGCACCGGCATCCTGGCCGACCGCATCGAACGTGAGCTGTCCCCGGAGGCGGTCTACGGGGTGGACATGTCCGACGGAATGCTCAAGGAGGCGCAAGAGCGTTCGTCGCGCGTGCAGTGGCTGACCGGGCCTGCCGAGCAATTGCCATTTGACGACGGCGCGCTTGATGCGGTGGTCACCAGCTCGGCGTTTCACTTCTTCAACCAGCCGGCCGCGGTACGGGAGTTCTACCGGGTGCTGGCGCCGGGCGGGATGGCGGCGGTCACGGCGATGAGCCCCCGGCTGTCCGACCCACTCGAGGCGCTGACCGGGATCCGGTGGAATCCGGCGCGTCAACCGACGCCCAGCCAGATGCGCACGCTGTTCACCGACGCCGGTTTTACCGTTCCCGACCAGCATCGGGTGGCGCGTCCGGCGTGGACGCTGGTCGTGTCGGATCTGATCACCGTCGGGGTCAAGCCGTAGGCAGCCGGCCGGTGACGACCGTCCCCCGTTATTGCGTGGCGGTACCTTCGTTAGGTATGAGATTAATGGAGCTGGCCGGGACGACGGCGATCGCGCTGGCGACCTGGTTCACCGCGGCCGGAGTCGCCGGGGCTGATCCGGCCCCTCCTCCCCCGCCCGCGCCCAAGCAGGTGATCGACACCGACGGCACCTTCGCGGTCGGCAAGGACATCGTCCCGGGCACCTACCGCTCCGACGGCCCCCGCGACGGCAACGCCTGCTACTGGCGTCGAAACAGCGGCGACAAGGTCGTCGACAGCGCGATGACCAAGAAGCCACAGGTTGTGCTGATCGAGCCCAGCGACACCACCTTCCGGACCGACCGCTGCCAGACCTGGCAGTTGACCGAATGTCCGCCCACCTGCGCACCGGTGCCGCAGCAATCGGTGGGCCTGCCCGATGTGCTGAAGGGCTTCGTGCCGCAGGCTCGGCCCCCGGCCCCGGCGCCCGCTCCCAGCGGCGGTTAGCGCTCGAGCCGCCGGCACCCACTCGACCGGGCGCGTAGGGCCGCTTGAGCTGAGCGCCCAATGAAAGCCACCTGAAGTCGCGCCGGGTATTGCGGCTACCGCTGATAGGCCACCGTGGCCGTCAGCTCAGACTCGTTCCGCCTCGGCCAGCAGTAACGTTGCGCCGTCAACCAGCGTTCCGATCACCTCGTCGGTGCTGAAATCACTGAGCCACAGATTCGGGGTGTCGGTGCGATGCAGCATCGCGACACCGTGCAGCGCAACCGACAACGCCGCCGCGATCCGGTCCGAATCGGGATCCGAGTCCGAAACCGGAGTCTCCCCCCGGCAGGCCAGCAACCCTCGGGTTACGACGGCCAGCGCCCGGCGAGCCGCCGGCGGAGCGTGACCATCCTGGGTCATCAGGGCGTAGCGCAGTGGATGCCGCTGTGCGAACGACACGTACACCCGACACCCGATGAGCAGGCGTTCCCGCGGGTCAGTGGCCTGCTGGACGTATTCGGCGATCTCTTCGGAGACCTGAACCCAGCTCGACTCGGCGACCGACTCGAGGACCCGCTCCAGGTCGTCGAAGTGCGCATACACCGACGGCGCTGCGATGCCGGCCTCCCGGGCAATGCGGCGCAGCGAAACCTCCGCCTCGCTGTCCGCGCTATCGATGACCCGGACAGCGGCGGCCAGGATCTCGTCGCGCAGCAGCGCGCCGTGACCTCGCATATTGCGCCGACGAGGGGGAGTGGGCACGCGGTGATCCTAACGGTCTGTGAGTTGTCCCCACCTGCGTTCCGCATAACATCTTCCGCGCAAGTGTGAGCTGGCACCTTTTAACTTTACACGCGTTTATTTACGGTCGTAAGGTTAAGCGTCATGAGGGCAATGGAAAAGCTGCGCGGTCCGCTCGAGCGGCTGTGGATCGCGCTGGTGATCGTGCCGGTCGCCGCGATCGGCGGACTGGTCATCTACCGGCTCCACGGCGTATTCGGCGCAGACGGAGCGGCGGTTGCCCGTGGCGCCGGTGGCGAGATCGTCTCCACCGTGCCGAAGTACGTCACCTATGAGCTCTACGGACCCGAGTCGACGTCGGGCATGGTCAGCTACGTCGACGAGCGCGCCCAGTCCCGGGAGACCCGGTTCCACTCGCTGCCCTGGTCGCTGACCCTGACCACCACGCAGCCCAGCGTGTTCGCCAACGTCATGGCGCAAGGTGACGGCCACGAATTGGGCTGCCGGATCACCGTCAACGGCGAACTGCGCGACGAGCACCAGTCCGATGGCCACAGCGCCGCGGCGTTCTGCGTGGTGAAAGCGGCATGAGCGGCCTCCACAGCCCGACCGGCCCGGGAGCACCGCGGTTCCCGCGGCTGATCCGCGCGTGCGCCATCCCGATCATCCTGTTCTGGCTTGCCGCGGCCGCCGCGACCAATCTGCTGGTGCCGCAACTGGAGAACGTCGGCGCCCGCAACGCCGTCTCGCTCTCCCCGCAGGACGCGCCGTCGGTGATCGCGATGAAGCACATCGGGGAGAAGTTCGGTGAGTTCACCAGCGACAGCGTGCTGATGATCGTGCTGGAGAGCGACGCCGAGTTAGCAGAAGACGCCCACCGCTACTACGACGAGCTGGTGACGACCCTGCGGGCCGACACCACCCACGTCGAGCACGTGCAGGACTTCTGGGGCGACCGAGTCACCTCGGCGGGCTCGCAGAGCGAGGACGGCCGGGCCGCCTACGTGCAGGTGCATCTGGCGGGCAACCAGGGCTCGGCACAGGGTGTGGAATCGGTGGACGCGGTGCGCAAGATCGTCGAGGACTCCGACCCACCAGCCGGTCTGCGTTCCTACGTGACCGGTCAGGCGGCCCTGGTCGCCGACACCAACGAGGCCGGCGACGCCTCGATGGTGAAGATGACCGGTATCACCATGGCCGTCATCGCGGTGATGCTGCTGGTGGTCTACCGCTCGATCGCGACCACGCTGATCGGGCTGGCAGTGGTTGTCACCGAGATGAGCGTGGCCCGCGGACTGATCGCGGTGTTGAGCGATTCCCACGCATTCGCGATCTCGACATTCGTGGTCAGCATCCTCACCGCGCTGGCCATCGCGGCCGGAACCGACTATTGGATCTTTTTGATCGGGCGCTACCACGAGGCACGCAATGCCGGCGAGGACCGTGAGACCGCCCAGAACACAACGCTGTCCAGCGTCAGCCACGTCATCGCAGGCTCCGGCCTGACCATCGCCGGGGCGATGCTGTGCCTGCACTTCACCCGGCTGAACTACTTCAACACCCTGGCGGTGCCCTGCGCTCTGGGCATGTTCACCATCCTGGCGATGGGCTTGACCTTCGCTCCGGCGGTCCTCGCGATCAGCAGCCGCTTCGGGCTGCTGGACCCCAAGCAGGTCGCCAACACCGGCGGGTGGCGCAAGGTGGGCACCGCCGTGGTGCGATGGCCACTGCCGATCCTGGCCGCTGCCAGTGCCGTTGCCGCCGTGGGCGTCCTGGCGCTGCCCGGGTATAAGACCAGCTACGACAACCGGCACTACATCCCGGCCGACGTACCGTCCAACATCGGCTACGCCGCAGCCGAGAAGCACTTCAGCTCCGCGCGGATGAACCCCGACATGCTGATGGTCGAATCCGATCACGACATGCGCAATCCCCGCGACATGCTGGTGCTGGACCGCATCGCCCGCAACATCTTCCGGGTTCCCGGCATCGAACGGGTGCAGAGCATCACTCGGCCGCTGGGCCCGCCCATGGAACATGGATCGGTGCCGTTCCAGATCAGCGCCCAGGGCGTCACGATGGCCGAGAACCTGCAGTTCTTGCGCGCCCGCCTCGATGACACCCAGACCATGGCCGACCAGCTCTCGTCGATGATCACGGTGATGGACCGGCTGCACGGGCTCACCGTGCGACTCTCCGATGCCACCCACGGCACCGACGAGGCGACCCACGACATGGAAGGCACCATGGCCGAGGTCCGAGACCGCATCGCCGACTTCGACGACCAATTCCGCCCGCTGCGCAACTACTTCTATTGGGAGCCGCACTGCTTCGATATCGGCGTCTGCAACGCGTTCCGAGCGGCGTTCGACGCCACCGACGGCTTCGACAAACTGGCGGAGAACACCGCGGCGCTGGCCCAGCAGATGGACCGGGTCGACGAGATCACCCCGGCAATCGCCGATCAGATCCCGCCGATGATCGCCATCACCACCAACATGCGCGACCTGATGTTGACCATGCACAGCAGCTTCAGCCAGGTGGTGACGCAGCTGGAGCAGATGACCGACACCGCCGCGGTGATGGGCCAGGTATTCGACGACGCCCGCAACGACGACATGTTCTACCTACCGCCGGAAGCGTTCGACAGTCCCGACTTCCAGCGCGGGATGGAGTTGATGATGTCGCCGGACGGCTCGGCGGCCCGCATCCTGATCACCCATGACACCGATCCGGCGACCGTCGACGGCATCTCGCACGTCGGCGCCGAACTGCAAGCCGCCAAGGAAGCCGTCAAGGGCACGCCGCTGGCCAAGGCGAAGTTCTATCTGGGCGGAACCGCAGCCACCTACGCCGATATCGCGACCGGTGCGCACTACGACCTGCTGATCGCGGCGATCGCGGCGATCGTGTTGATCTTCGTGGTGATGCTGCTGATCACCCGGGCGCTGGTGGCCTCGATCGTGATCGTCGGCACCGTGGTGCTCTCGCTGGCCTCCTCGTTCGGGTTGTCAGTGCTGTTGTGGCAGTACGTGTTCGGCATCGAACTGCAGTGGCTGGTGATCGCGATGTCGGTGATCGTGCTGCTGGCGGTGGGGTCGGACTACAACCTGCTGGTGGTCTCGCGGATGAAGGAAGAGATCAACAGCGGCACTGCCACCGGCCTGCGCACCGGGCTGATCCGGGCGATGGGCGCCACCGGCAAGGTGGTGACGGCGGCCGGCATGGTGTTCGCCTTCACCATGATCGCGATGATCGCCAGCGACCTGCGGTCTGTCGGCCAGATCGGCACCACGATCGGATTGGGCCTGTTGTTCGACACGTTCATCGTCCGCAGCCTCATCACCCCGTCGATCGCGGCGCTGCTCGGCCGGTGGTTCTGGTGGCCGATCAACGTGCACCGCCGCCCGACCCCGATCACGGCCGTGTCCGCCGCCCGCGCCGAGCGCGCGGCCACCGTGACTGCCGCCGCCGAACAGGAAGACACCTTCACGCCCGCGCCGAAGCCACCGGCCCCGATGGCACCGCCGGCCGTCCCCGCCGGCTAAGGATCTTACTGTTACGCCAAGATAGTCTTATTTTTCTTAATTTGTCTGTATCGTGGGTCCCATGCGCCACGGAGAGGGGCTTGCGATGGTCAATTCGGGTACGTCTGCGGCGGTGCGGAGAGGAAGCTCCCTTGCTTGACGCCTGCTACCGGGCCGCACGCGCCAGGATCAGCAGCCTGGCGGCCGGGCTCACCGAGGACCAGTTGCAGCTCCCGGTTCCGGCGACACCGGGATGGTCGGTGCACGACGTGTTGGCCCACCTCACCGGTGGCGCCGCGGACGTCTTGGCGCAGCGACTCGATGGCGCGCCGGGTGACTCGTGGACGGCGCGGCACGTTGCCGAACGTCGCGACCGCCCGGTTGAGGAACTGCTCGACGAATGGGAGCGCGCCTCCCCGGCGGTCGAGGCCAGTCTGCCGGAGCGGTTCACCGGGCCCAACCTCGCCGCCGACGCGATCTGCCATGAAGCCGACCTGCGCGAGGCGCTGGTCCTGCCGCGGATCGACCGCGAACACTGGCAGCCGTTTTTGGACGTCCTGGGTTATCTGCCGGGCCGACGCCTGCCCGACACCAGCACCTTGGTGATCAGCGACGAGCTGGGGCAGCAGTGGCGGTGTGGTTCAGGTGAATCCGTCACCGTGTTGCGGGCTGAAGGTTACGAGCTGATGCGCGGGCTGTTCAGCAGGCGCTCCCGCAGTCAGATCGCCGGATGGGACTGGTCGCCCGAGCCGTCGGCGCACCTGATCGACAGCTTCGGGATTTTCGGCCACCGCGACGACGATCAGCCGATACCGGTCTGCTGATTCATACGCCGCAGGAGGCCAACCGCGGCGGGGAGAACGCGACCGAACCGACCCCGCCGTCGACGGCTCCGTTGTTGGCGAGTCGCATCGTCGTGACGTAGGTACAGGTTTGAATCTCGGTGGATGAATTGAGGTAGACCACGTTGTAGGTGTAGGTGAACGTGCGCACCAAGTGCTTGACATCCCAGGGCACATCCAGCACGAATCCGAGCGACGAGTCCATCGTCCGGATCCAGATCGCCCGGTCACCGGTCTCGCCGATCGACGGCACCACCGAGAACGCCGAACCGTCGGGCCTGATGCCGGCGATGCTGAGGCTGTCGATGCGGTAGCCGGTGGCGTCCGCCGGCACCGGCGGACCGGGCTGAATCCTGGTGGTGAACTGGATCGCGTAGTTGGTTCCACCGCCGATCGCCCTGGTGGTGGAGAAGCTGGTCCAGCTGAATTCCTCCGGCAGCTCCACTGCGCAGTTGTCGATCAGCTCGTGCGGATCGCCGCACCCGGGCGAACCCGCCGGCGCCGCCAGCGCGCGCGGGGCGGCGAACGCTAGGCCGAAAACCGGCACCGACTAGGCGGCACCGCGCAGGAAGATGCGGCGCGAGATCGCTGTCTTCGCACGGCCGGGCACGAGCTCACAGTAGGCGATCTGAGGGCATTCGGTTGTTTGGCCGTTGATTCGGTGCCATGCTCGCCGGATGCTGTGGGAGCGCTTGTCCACGGCGGTCAGCGCCCGCCGTTCCTGGCTCGTTGCGCTGGTTCCGATCCTGATCGCCGTCGCACTGATGGCGCTCGGCAACGACAACGCGTCCGCGACACAATCCCCCGAGGCGCTGCCGCCCAGCGCCGAATCCGCCCGTGTCGCCGCGGCGCAGTCCACCTTCGCCGGTGGGGACCAGGCGGCCGCGCTGCTGGTCGCCACCCGCAGCGATGGTGGGCCCCTGACGCCGGCCGACGTCGCAGCGGTCAATGCCGCACGTGACCGTATGACGCAGGTGCCCCAAGTGCTCGACGGCCCGGCACCGCCGGCGATGCTGTCCACCGATCAGCAGGCGGCCCTGGCGACGGTGCCCTTGGCTGCCGACTTGTCCGGCTTCGAGCTCACCGATGCGGTCAAAGCCCTGCGAGCGGCGGCCGCCGACGGCTTGCCTCCGACGCTGTCAACCCACGTCACCGGCGGGCCGGCGTTCGGCGCCGACATCGCCGATGCCTTCACCGGCGCCAACGTGACCCTGTTGGTGGTCACCGCGCTGGTGGTGGCACTGCTGTTGATCGTCACCTACCGGTCGCCGGTGTTGTGGCTGGTACCGCTGCTGGTGATCGCGTTCGCCGATCGGGTGGCCACCGTAGTGGGCTCCGATGTCGCACGCGCCGCGGGCGTGACCTTTGACGGCTCCACCGCAGGCATCACCAGCGTCCTGGTCTTCGGGGCCGGCACCAACTATGCGCTGCTGCTGATTTCGCGCTACCGCGAAGAACTGCGCTCACAGCCCGACCATCGGACCGCGCTGCGCCGGGCGGTGGCCGCCGCCGCCCCGGCGATCCTGGCCAGTAACGCGACCGTGGTGCTGGCTCTGCTGACGTTGATCTTGGCGGTGACCCCGAGTACCCGCAGCCTGGGGATCTGCGCCAGTTGCGGGCTGGTGGTGGCCGCCGTATTCGTGCTGTTGGTTTTACCCCCGTTGCTGGCGTTGGTCGGCCGGAAGGTGTTCTGGCCGTTCATTCCCCGGGCTGTCGACAATGGAGCCACCCCGGCCGGCCCGTGGTACCGCGTCGCCGCGGCCGTCTCGCGCCGCCCGGCCGTGGTGTGCACGGCGGCGATCGCCGTCCTGGCGGTGTCGGCCACCGGCCTGCTGGGCGCCGGTATCGGGTTGTCGCAGACCGAGCAGTTCCGGTTACAGGCCGACTCGGTGACCGGATTCGACACGCTGGCAGCGCACTTTCCGGACGGTGCGGTCAGTCCGACCGTCGTGATCGGCCCCACCGCCCGGTCGCAGCAGCTCAAGCGGGCGATCACCGCGGTTCCGGGCGTCGTCTCGGTGGTCCAGACGGGTATGTCCGAGACCGGCCGAACCATGTGGTCTGCGGTGCTCGACGCCGCCCCGGCAACCGAAGCCGCCTTTAACACCGTTGCCGGACTTCGAGATTCGGTCGGCGCGGTAGACACCCGCGCGATGGTGGGTGGCGCCGACGCGCAGGCCCTCGATGTGCGCGACGCGGCCGTGCGCGACCGCGCGGTGCTGATCCCGCTGATCCTGCTGGTGGTGCTCACCGTGTTGTTCGTGCTGCTTCGGGCCGTGTTGGCCCCGCCGGTCCTGGTTGCGGCGACGGTGCTCAGCGCGGTCGCCGCGCTCGGGTTGGGCTGCTGGGCCAGTCTGCACCTGTTCGGATTTCCGGCGCTGGACAACAGCACTCCCCTGTTCGCTTTCCTGTTCCTGGTGGCGCTGGGCGTGGACTACACGATCTTCCTGGTGACCCGCGCCCGCGAAGAGACGCCCGCACACGGCACCCGCGACGGCATGGTGCGCGCGGTGTCAGCCACCGGCGGAGTCATCACCAGCGCCGGCATCGTGCTGGCTGCGGTGTTCTGCGTGCTCGGGGTGCTGCCGTTGATCGTGCTGACTCAGCTGGGCATCATCGTGGGCTTGGGAATCCTGTTGGACACCTTCGTCGTTCGCACCCTGGTGATTCCGGCGTTGTTCGCACTGATCGGCGGCCGGGTCTGGTGGCCCAATCAGCCACGCTGACCGCTACAGGGCCGCCCAGATCGATTTGGTCTTGAGGTAGCCGTCGATGCCCTCGTAGCCGAACTCGTGGCCCATGCCGGACTGCTTGTAGCCGCCGAACGGCACATTGTGGTCGAAGACCAGCTGACAGTTCAACGTTACGGTGCCGGCCTGCAGGCGCTTGCCCAGGTTATGCGCGCGTGCCAGGTTAGTGGTCCACGCCGTGGCCGCCAGACCGTAGCTGGTGTCATTGGCCATCGCCACGGCTTCGTCGTCGTCATCGAACGGCAAAACCGTGACGACCGGTCCGAAGATCTCTTCCCGGTACAGCCGACTGGTGGCCGGGTCGACACCGGTCAGCACGGTCGGCTTCACGAAGTAACCCTTACGGTCCACCCGGTAACCGCCCGACACCACCTCGACACCGTCCTTGCGTCCCTGGTCGATGTAGCCCATGACGCGCGCGAGCTGCTTGGCGCTGACCAGTGGGCTGATCATGGCGCCGTCGTCCTTGGGCCCGCCGAGCACCAAGTTCTCCCCGATCATCGCGATGCCGGCGACCACTCGCTCATAGACGCTGCGCTCCACGAAGATCCGCGAACCGCAGACACAGCCCTGACCCGAATGCACGAAGATGCCCATCGCGGCCATCATGATCGCCATGTCCAGGTCTGCATCGGCATAGATCAGCACCGGGGACTTCCCGCCCAGCTCCAGCGTCACCTTCTTCAGGTTGTCCGCGGAGTTGCGCATGATCTCCTTGCCGACATCGGTCGAGCCGGTGAAGGCGACTTTCTCCACATCGGGGTGGGCGGTGATCGCCGCGCCGGCGGTGGCGCCGTAGCCGATGACGAAGTTGGTGACACCGTCGGGAACCCCGGCCTGCGCGATCAGCCGCTCCAGCAGCACCGCCGACAGCGGCGTCTCCTCCGCCGGCTTGACGACGCTGCTGCAGCCGGCCGCCAGCGCCGGGGCGACCTTGGCGCAGGCGTTGAACAACGGGCCGTTCCACGGATAGATCAGGCCCACCACGCCGTAGGGTTCCTTCACGGTGTAGGCGTGCATGTTGGCGTAGGTGCTGTTGACGCCACCCTCCATCTGCACCTGGTAGCTGCTGCCGTTGAGCTTGGTGCACCAGCCCGCGTAATACCGGTAGAACTCCGCGCAGGTGGACACGATCATCTCGGCCTGCGCGGGCGGCATGCCGGCGTCCAGGGACTCCAGCTCGGCGAACTCCGCGGCGTGCTCATCCATCAGGTCAGCGAGCCGCCACAGCACCTTGGCGCGCTGGCGAGCCGGGAGATCAGTCCACACACCGGATTGGTAGGCCGCCTTGGCGCGGGCGACAGCCTCGTTGACGGCTTCGGGTCCGGCGTCGCGGAACTCGGTGATCTGTTCCTCGGTGGCCGGGTCGATGACCGGGATGACTTCACCGGTACCGGGCCGCTTCGCAAGATCATCGATCACCGACTGCACGGTCATGGGCGGGTCCTTCGGTCGCGACGGCAGATGCTGTGCACCTGCTTAGCATTGCGGACGCGGCGTGGTCAACAGTGGGCATCGGCCACCGCGGTTACGGTTCCGGCTATGAATCGGCGTCGAAGCAGGGCACGGAGGTTCTGATGCGCACCCGCGGCTGGGCCGGCAATGTGCCCGCCAGCGACGAGGAGGCGGTGGCACGGATTCTGCAAGCCACCCGCCGAACCATCGACGAACGCGGTGAGCAGACCAGCATCGCCGACGTCGCGCGCACGCTGGGCGTCACCCGGCAGACGATCTATCGCTACTTCCCCAGCACCGAGGAACTGCTGACGGCAACGGCCGCCGATGGCGCCGGCGCCTTTCTGGATCAGTTGGCCGAAGCTTTGGCCGGAATAACCGATCCCGGCGAAGCCGTCGCTGAGGGCGTCGCACTCACCCTGGAACGCCTCCCCCACGACCCGTACGTCGGCCTGCTGCTGCGCACCCAACAGGCCAGCGCCTTCGCGGTGACTGTCACGACCGACACCGGCCGAAGCTTCGGGCACTCCCTGCTGGACCGTCTCGACGTCGACTGGTCCGGCTTCAACGATCGGGACGTCGAGGACATCATCGAGATGGTGCTGCGCACGTTGCAGTCGTTCATCCTGGCCCCGTTGCCCGCATCGGGCGACGAACTACGGCGCCTGTTGCGCCGGTGGATCGGCCCGGCGGTGAGCGCGGCGCGCAGCGCTACGCCGGATCGCTCGTCAGCGAGTAGGTGACGCCGGTCAGCGCTTCGGCGACCTTCCACAGCCGGCGCTGCGCCTCGGTGTCTAAGGCTCGGCCGGCGGCCCGCACCAACACCGGCGGGCCGATCTGCTCGAAACGCCCACCCGGACCGTAGAACTGACCGCCCCTCGCGGCCGGGTCGGTGGCTGCCCGCAGCATCGGCAGGGCCCCCTCGGCCGGGCCCTGGGTGAACCACCCCGTCACATAACGAGACCGGCTGTTGAACACCCAGCGCACCGCCCTGGACTGCTCGCGCAGGATCGAGGTGCGAGTCCCACCGGGGTGCGCCGCCAACGCGATCGCCGAGCCGGCAGACGATTCCAGCCGCCGCTGAAGTTCGTAGGTGGCCATCAGTTGGGCAAGCTTGGACTGGGTGTAGGCCCTCGACGCGGTGAACGACGTGGCCAACTGCAGATCGTCGAACGCGATCCGGCCGCTGCGGTGGGTCTTGCTGCTCACCGCGATGATCCGTCCCGCCGCGGAGGCGAGCACGCGATCCAGCAGCAGTCCGGTCAGCGCGAACGGCCCGAGGAAGTTCGTGCCGAAATCACCCTCGAAGCCGTCGACGGTCAGCTGGCGGGTCTGGTGCATGACACCGGCGTTGTTGACCAAGAGGTCGATGACCGGGTAATCGGCCCGCAGCTCGGCCGCGCAGGCCCGTACCGACGCCAGGTCGCTGACATCCAGATGCACCACGTCGACGCGGGCGGCCGGCGCCGACCGGAGGATGTCTTGCCGGGCCGCGGCAGCCGCGTCGGTGTTGCGGCAGGCCAACACGACAGTGGCGCCGAGGATCGCCAATCCCCGCGCGACTTCGAGGCCGACTCCGGTGTTGGCACCGGTCACGACCGCGGTCCGGCCCGCCTGCGGAGCTGCCTGCTCCAGTGACCATCCGGACGCGCTCATCTACCCGCGGCTCGCCGTCTCGAAACGCTTGTCGGTGTAACGGCGCAGGTTGGACAGAAATCGGCGAAATCCGAGATTCATCAGTGGCCCGCTGATCGGCGAGAACCACGCTGCCGGGCCGGTCAACCGATTGGCCAGGGTCCAGGTGAGCCGGCACCCCCGCGGGATGGGCTCGATGAGGTAGTCCTCGACGAACACCGCCAGCGCCGAGGTCGAGCTCGCATTGAAGCGAAAGGCCATGTGCCGTCCGGGTTCCCAGGCCAGGAACTCCTCGTCGCCGACGATACCGCCCCGCATGTCGACGACCCGGGTGGTGCCGACACCGTGCGGTTCCGGGCTGGTCCAGGTCACGTTGGTGATGACACTGGCCCAGTGCGGCCAGGCTTCGGCGTCGGCCAGCACCTCCCAGATCTCCTCGGGCGTCACGGCCAGGTCAACGCTGTTGCTGAACCGCTGCGGCGCCCGCTCGAGGAAGTCGAGGCCGACCTGCTCACATGGATGCATCCGAGACAAGTGCTGGTTCCTTTCGGTGATGGCCGACTAGCGCGCTCCGCGCACCAGACGGCCCGGCCGTGCACCGGTGTCGACGCCGTTGCGCCGGGTGACGGTACCGCTGACGATCGTCGCAACATACCCGCTCGCGCCCTGCAGCAGGCGGCGCCCGCCGGCCGGCAGGTCATAGGCCATCCGAGCCGGGAGCAGGTTGAGCGCGTCCATGTCGATCACGTTGATGTCGGCCTTCTTGCCGACCTCGATGACGCCGCGATCGCCCAGGCCGAACAACTGCGCGGTGTCGCGGCACTGTTTGCGCACCACGTACTCCAGGGGCAGCTTGTCGCCGCGATGGCGGTCGCGCGCCCAGTGGGTGAGCAGATAAGTGGGGTAAGAAGCGTCGCAGATCATTCCGCAGTGCGCGCCGCCGTCGGAGAGACCCAGCACACCGGCGGGGTGGGTGAGCATCTCGCGGATCGCGTCGTGATTGCCATCGGCGTAGTTGAAGAACGGCAGCATCAACATGGCACCGGCGTCGGCCTGCAGCATCAGGTCATACAGCGTCGACAACGGATCATCACCGCGCGCCGCGGCGATCGCGGCCACCGAGCGGTCCGGGGTCGGCTCGTAGTCCGGCGGGTCACCCAGGTCATAGATCCGGTGCAGTGAGTGCTGCACCAGAGCGAACATCGCGTCGAACTGCAGCGAGGTGTCCACGGGCAGATCCTGTTCGGACAGGATCGCGGCCTTGACCGCCGGTTCGGCAAGGCGTTGTGCGAGTTCCACGCGGCTGCACTGGGCCTTCAGCCGCCGGTAGGTCGGCCGGTGGGTGAAGGCGTGATGCCCGGCGAAACCGAGCAGCATGCCGAACGGGCGGGCGGCGACCTGTGGGTACAGCGCACTACCGGCCTGATGTGCGGCCGCGGAGATGTCGAGTTGCTCACGCCACAGGTTGGGGTCGGCGTCGACCTGGATCAGTGCGAACGACACCGGACGGTCGACCTCGGCGGCCAGGCGCTGCATCCACTCGAGTTCCTTCTTCGGCGCGACGATGTCCTCGCCGGCCGTGCCCTGCGGCGCCAGCTCGAATACGGCTTGACCGCCGGCGGCCATCGCCCGGCCCAGCCCGAACAGTTCGTCTTCGGCGGCGAAAGTTCCCGGCACCGGCTCGCCGTCCATCGCCCGGTGGGTCAACGTCCGTGACGTCGAAAAGCCCAGCGCCCCAGCCTCGATGGCCTGCTGCACCAAGCGGCTCATGGCCGCGATGTCATCGGGAGTCGCCGGCTCGTTGCGGGCACCGCGCTCGCCCATGGCGTAGGCGCGGATCGCCCCGTGGGCGACCTGACTGCCGACGTCGACGGCGAAGTTCTTCCCGTCAAGTACGTCGAGGTACTCCGGATAGCTCTCCCATCCCCAGGTGATGCCTTCGGTGAGTGCGGTGCCCGGAATGTCCTCGACGCCCTCCATCAGCTTGATCAGCCATTCCTCGCTGCCGGGCCGCACCGGGGCGAACCCGACCCCGCAGTTGCCGCTGACGATCGTGGTCACGCCGTGACCGCTGGACGGCTCCAGGAGGTTGTCCCAGCTGACCTGCCCGTCGTAGTGGGTGTGGATGTCGACGAACCCGGGTGCGACGACTTTGCCGGTGGCATCGATCGTTTCGGCCGCCGGCCCCGTCAGTCCCGGATCATCGGTTCCGGTACGGCGCTGCACCGCCACGATGCGTCCGTCCCGGACGCCGACGTCGGCGAGGTAGCGCTGTTCTCCCGTCCCGTCCACGACGGTCCCACCGGTGATCGTGAGGTCGTACACAGCCGTCTCCTTCACTGTGGTGTCGCGCGCACCCAAGAACGGTGTTGATCAATTTGTACACATCTCGATAATGTGTGCAAGTGCCCGGTGAGAAGTCGTCGAAACCGCTCCCCGCGCCGCTGCTCCTGGCCGCCACCGAAACCCTGCGCCATCTCGGCCCCCGGCGTTTCAGCCTGACCGCGGTCGCCGAAGCGGCGGGCGTGTCCCGCGGCACCGTGCACAACGTCTTCGGCACCCGCGATGAGGCCATCGCCGCCGCACTCGATCATCTGTCCGCGGCATTCATCGCGACCATGGCCGCCGAGGTCAACGAGCTGGACACCCTGGCCGAGCAGGTTGCGGCCGCGGCGGTGTTGATCTCGGCGCATCGGCGCAGATCGGCGGCCGAGCCGCGCACGATCAATCAGAGCGTGCTGGTCCTGCTGCTCGAGCACGGCGGCGACGACCTGATGCAGCGCTCGGTGGCACTGTGGATGCCACTGGTGCGTGCCGCGCAGCGGCGCGGTGAAGTCGAGGACACTCTCGACGCCGGCCGCGCCGGGGAATGGATCGTGCGGATGCTGTTCAGCTTCGAACTGCTGCCGCCGATGCGGGTGAACCTCGACAACCCCCGCGCCGTGCGCCGCTTCGTCAGCGACCACATCATCGACGGACTGACCGGAGGCCACCGTGACTCACCCTGAACCGTTGCCGCTACACGTCCCCGAAGCCGAACTCGATGATCTGCGCCGCCGGCTCGCCAACACCCGCTGGCCGGCGGAGATCGAGGGCGCCGCATGGGATTACGGCACCGACCAAAGCTTCCTGCGCTCTGTGGTGGAGCACTGGCTGCACGCATACGACTGGCGACGCGTCGAGTCCGAGGTCAACGCGCTCGGCTCGTTCGTCACCGAGGCCGCCGGGCAGCGCGTGCACTTCCTGCACATCCGGTCATCCGAGCCCGACGCCATCCCCCTGCTGATCACCCACGGCTGGCCCGGCTCGATTGTGGAGTTCCTGGACGCGGTGCCGCTGCTACGGAAGCGATTCCACGTCGTGGTCATCTCGATGCCCGGCTACGGGTTCTCCGGGCCCACCCGTCGGACCGGTGTCGACGTGGCGGCCGTGGCAGCCGCAGCAGACGACGTGATGGGGCAGCTGGGCTATGACCGTTACGTCGCCCAGGGCGGCGACTGGGGCGCGCTGGTCACCCGCCACCTCGGCGAGCACCACGCGGGCCGCGTCGCGGCCATCCACACCAACATGTGCTTCGCCCCGCCCGATCACGACAACCCCGAACTGATGGCCGCGGTGACACCGGCAGAGCAGGCGGCGATCATCGACTCGGTGCAGCGCACCGCCGACGGCACCGCCTACCTGAATCTCCAGGCCACTCGTCCCCATTCGCTGGGCTTCGGCCTCGACGACTCCCCGGTGGGCCTGGCCGGCTGGATTCTGGAGAAGTTCCACGCCTGGTGCGACATTCGCGAGGGCATGCCGATCAGCGCCGATCGGCTGATCGACAACCTGATGTTCTACTGGCTGACGGTGACCGGGACGTCATCGGCCCGGCTGTACTGCGAGTCCGCCCGCGCCGGCAACGGCGCGCTCAGCTCGTGGCGGGGGCGGGTCAGCGTGCCGACCGGCTACGCGGTTTACCCGTATGAGCTGCTGCAGACACCGCGGGCGTGGGCTGCCAACCGCTACAACCTCGTTCATTACAGCGTCGCGGACCGCGGCGGGCACTTCGCCGCCTTCGAGCAGCCCGCAATCTTCGCCGCTGACCTGGCGGCATTCGCCGACGTCCTGGTGGAGCAGGCGGTGTTCTAGTTCGTCAGCTCAGCGCGATACCCAGTTCGTCGGCGAACGTCCGGATCATGTGCTGGACGCCGATTTCGTTGCGGCCGATGATCATATGGTCGTGCTGGCCGTGGCGGACCCCCTCGCCACATTGCGGCAGCATGGTGAAGTCCTCATCGCGCACCGCCGCGTGGACCGCGGCGAAGATCATGTCGTAACCGGAGCGGGTGGCGTCGTCGACGGCCGGAACCCGGGCCAGCCAGCTGTGCCGGACCGTGCAGCGGGTCGGGGATCCGGCGGGCAGGATGTCGATGACTTCCACGCCGACGGAGCTGTTCGCCAAGATGATGTTCGGGTAGATCCAATAGATCAGCCCCATGTTGTCGCGCACATCCCACGAAGCGTTCGCGTCGCTTTCCAGGTTCGTGATCCAGTTGAACGGGAAGCCCATTCGGTGGTGTCTGCCGAAGCGGTCGTGGATCGACGTGTTCGCCAGGGCGTTCTGACCGATGAGGCTCTCACCGTGCACGAACGGGAAGTGGTAGCTCTCGGCGAACGCCTCCAAGGCGCCCTTCCACGACACCTCGGACTCGAATTCGCGGTAGTCGTGGTAGCCGAAGGAGGTGTAGTTCAACGCTTCCAGGTCGGGGCCGACGTCGCCGAGGTGCGCCTCGACATCGATGTCGGCACCGACCGTCAGCACGGCCCAGATGAATCCGTGGCTCTCGGTGTTGGGCAGTTCGACCAGCCCATAGTCGTCCTTGGCCATTCCGGTGAAGCCGGTGCTGCCTGGGACGCTCAGCAGCTTCCCGTCGTTGCGGTACGTCCATGCGTGATACGGGCAGGTGAACCGCGCCGCACTGCCCTCCCCGCAGGCCGGCTTGGCGCCGCGGTGGCGGCAGTAGTTGAGGAAGACGTGGCTGCGGCCATCCTTGTCCCGAGTGACCAGGAGCGAATCCCCCAGCACCGACCGCACGACGTAGTCGTTGGGCGCCGGTACCTGCACGCTCGGCACGATCGCCAGCGGGGTGCGCCGCAGGATCTGGGACTCCTCGATCTCGGTGACCTTTGCGTCCCGGTAGTAGTGCAGCGGTACGCGCAGCACGTCATCTGCCATCTCGGTGGTTTTGTCGAGCACCAACCGCAGTGCCCGCCGGGTGAGTTCGGTGTCCAGTGCACCGGTGCGCTCTTGCGGAGGGATCGTCACCAGAAGCTCCTTTCGGCATCGCCGCCCTGACCATACACATGATAGATATGTATGGTCCAGTGGGAGCGCCGGGCGGGCGGTAACGTTCGCACATGCGCACCCACGGGTGGTCGGGCGCAAAGCCGGCCGACGATGACGAGGCCATCGCCCGCCTCCTCGACGCGACCCGGCGGCGAATCGATCAGTCCGGGATGAACTTCGGGATCTCCGATGTGGCCAAGGACGTCGGCGTCACCCGCCAGACGGTGTATCGCTATTTCCCCAGTACCGAAGCGCTGCTGATCGCGACCGCAGTCGCCGAGGTCGGCCCCTTCCTCGACGGCCTGGCCGACCACGTCCGCGGTATCCACGATCCCGCCGAGTCCGTCGTGGAGGGCATCGCGCACACCCTGGAACTCCTTCCCGGAGAGCGCTACATGAGCCTGCTGATGACGCCCGGCAAGGCCAGCGCGTTCTCCGCCGGAGTCACCTCGGATGCGGCGCTGACATTCGGGCGCTCGATCGTCGAACGGTTCGACGTCGATTGGGCCGCCGCGGGTTTCGCCAGCGACGACCTGGATCAGCTGGTGGAGTTCATGTTGCGCGTGCTGCAGTCGCTGGTCATCGACCCAGGCCGTCCACCGCGTCGTGGCGCGCAGCTGCGCGCCTTCTTGCGACGCTGGGTGGCTCCGGCGATCACACCGGCGTAGTCACCTGCGGCCGCTGCCGCAGTGGCCGTTTCCGCACGATCGTCGGCCACCAGAACCACGGCCCGTAGATCCGCACCAGCGACGGCACGATGAACGACCGCACGATCAGGGTGTCCAGCAGCAGGCCGATGCACACCGTCGATCCCAGCTGTCCGATGGTGCGCAGATCGCTGGCGAGCATCGCCAGCATGGTGAAGGCGAACACCAGGCCGGCCGAGGTCACCACCCCGCCGGTGCTGCCCAGCGCCCGGATCAGACCGGTGTTGAGCCCGGCACCGAGTTCCTCTTTGAGCCGGGCGATCAGCAGCAGGTTGTAGTCCGAGCCGACCGCCACCAGGATGATGAACGTCAGCGGCAGGATCAGCCAGTGCAGATGCAGCCCGATCAGATGCTGCCAGATCAATACCGACAACCCGAACGCGCCGGCATAGGAGAATGCCACGGTACCGGGAATCACCAACGCCGCCACCAGACTTCGGGTGATGACCAGCATGATCAGGAAGATCAGCACGAAGGCCGCGATCGCGGCGATCAGCAGATCCGATCGTGAGTACTGCTGAATGTCTTTGTTGTTCGAGCCCGATCCGCCGATGTAGATCTTGGCGCCGGCCAGCGAGGTCTCCTTCAACGCGATCTTGATCGCGTCGGGGAACCGCTCCACGTGCTCGACGCCCTCGGGACCCATCGCGTTACCTTCGTGGGTGACGATGAACCGAGCGGCCTTGCCGTCCGGGGACATCATCAGCTGCATCCCGGTTTTGACGTCCTCGTTGTCGAATGCCGGGCGGGGTATGTAGAAGAAGTCGTCACTTCCAGAGGCGTCGAAATCGTTGCCGACATTGATCATGTCACCGAAGGTCTGATCGGTATTCTCGGCCTGAATGCTCGTGGGGCCGTAGGTGTTCACGATCAATGCTTGCAACGCGATCTGGTCGTCGGCCATCTTGTTCAGTTGCGCGACCATCGGCGGCAGCAGCGTATCGACGACTTCCAGATGCGATACCGCGTCTTTGATGTTCGCCGCCAGTTTGTCGACGCTGTCCATCATGTCCCACAGCGATCGGAACGCCCAGCAGACCGGGATATCGAAACAGTGTGGTTCCCAATAGAAGTAGCTCCGGATGGGCCTCATGAAGTCATCGAGATTGGAGATCTCCTCATCCATCTGTTCGGTGAGCGCCTGCATCTCCTCCATGGTGAGCACCGTGGCATGCATCTCGTCGGCCAGCGTCTGCGTCAACACGATCGTGCTCTGCAGCACCTCCACCGAATGCGCCATGATCTGCGCCTGCCGTTCGGTGTTGGCGTTCTGCTCCCGAGTGAACGGCAGTTGCTGGCCGTTGCCGCTGCCTTGGGTGGTGAACAGGTAGGGCAGCGACGCGTGTTCCAGTGCGCGCCCCATGGGCCGGGTGATGCTCTGCACCATCGCGACGCCCGGAAGCCTGATGAGCGCCTTGGCCACCCGGTCCAGGGTGATGAAGTCCGCCGAGTTACGCATGTCGTGATCGGACTCGATCATTAGCATCTCGGAGAACAATTTGCTTTGGGGAAAGTGCCGATCGGCGGCCGCGAACCCGAGGTTGGCGGCCGAATCGTGCGGCTGGTAACTGCGGTCGTCGAAGCTGACCACATAGGTCGGCACGAAGATCGCCCCCGCAGCCACCGCGGCGACGCTGGCCGTCAGGATCGGCTTGGGCCAGCGGACCACGCTGGTGGCGATTCGGCGGTACAGCCGTGCTTTGACCTGCTGGCGAGGATCGAACAGCCCGATCAGGCTGCCCACACTCAGAATCGCCGGTCCGAGCGTCAACGCGCCGGTGACCGTCAGCACCATGCTGAGCGCCACCGCGGGCCCCATCGTGTTGAAGTAGTTCAAGCGGGCGAAACTCAGGCAGAACGCCGCGCCGGCGATCGTGAGCCCGGAACCCAGGATCACGTGCGACACCCCGCGATACGCCGTGTAGAACGCGTCTTCACGGCTCTCGCCGTTCAGCCGTGCCTCGTGGTAGCGGCCCATCAAGAAGATGCCGTAATCGGTTCCCGCGCCCAGGGTCAGCGCAACGACCAAGTTCACCGCGAACGACGACAGCTGGATGTAGCCGAAGTGGCCGAGGGTCGCGATGACCCCCTTGGCCGCCAGCATCAGGATCAGCACGCCGAACAGCGGCACCAGCATGGTGATGTAGGACCGGTAGACCAGCAGCAGCATGAAGATGATGAGGAAGATCGTCGCGATCGTGATGTTGTTCAGGCTCGAATTCGCGATCGCGACGGTGTCGGCGGCCAGCGGTGCCGCGCCGCTGACGTAGACGGTCAGCCCCGCCGGCGGGTCGGAGGTGGCGACCGTGTGCCGTACCGCGGCCACGGAGTCGTTGGCCTGCAACTGCCCGATGTCGCCGGCCAGTCGCAGCAGCACATAGGCGGCCTTGCCGTCGACGCTCTGGGCGCCGGCGGCGGTGATCGGCTTCCCCCAGGTGTCCATCACGTACTGGACGTGTTCGGTGTCGGCCTGCAGCGTACGCACCAGTGCGTCGTAGTAGCGGTGGTCCTGCTCCCCCAGTAGACGATCGGCTTCCAGCACCAGCATCGTCATGCTCGTCGAATCGGACTCCTGGAACTTCTCCCCGATCGCCAGCATCGCGGCCTGCGAGGGCGCATAGGTGGGGACCATCGGGCCGGCGAGTTCCTCGGCGACCCTCTCCACCTGCGGCACAAAGGTATTGGTCACCACCGCCAACAGTGCCCAGAACACGATGATCGGAATGGACAGCATGCGGACCAGCCGGGCCGCCAGTGGGCGGGCCGCGCGATGTCCGCTCATGCGGACTTCACCCGGCAACTGATGTCCGCGTTGGGATGGGCATTGGTCCGCTCGTCGCGAATCACGTCGTCGACCAGGATCCGGCAACCGACATAGTCGCCGCGCACCTGCGCCGAGATACTGCCGGAGACCACCGTGAGCATCGTCGTCTCCTCATGGGTCCACGGCAGGGTGTCCAGCTCGACCGTGTGCGGGTGCCCGTCGATGTCGACGTAGGACAGCAAGGCGCCCGCGCCGACGGAGCCGAACACCTCATAGGTGAGCTTCTTCGGGTTGAACTTCTCTGCTGCCTGGGGCGGATTGACGGTCAGTACCGGCCCCGGTGCCGACATCTGGTGAACCTTCCACATGCCCAGCGCGCCTAAGCCGAGCGCGATGACCGCGACCAACGGCATCCAGGCGCGTGCCAGCAGTGACCGCCGCGGTGCACGGGGGCTCATTCGTCCGCCTCGCCGGGCAGCGCCGGGAGCCTCTTCTTCAGTTTCGCCGTCCGCAGCAGCTGGGCGGTCACATTGAATGCGCCGAGCATCGGAATGAGCCCCAGGAAGGTCCGCTCCGACGGAGTGGCACCGTGTAGCTGCTCCAGGCTGCCGAGGACGTAGAAGCATCCGAGCGAGAAGATCGTGGCGGGAATGCAGAAGGCCAGCGGGCTTCGCTGATCGTCGATCGTGCGAGTGGCGAACTCCAGCTCCTGCGGTTCCAGCGCCTCGCCCTTGCGGACCTTGGCCAGTACGAATTTTCGGGCGCCGATTCCTTCGCTGATCGGGAGGGGCGGACGGTTGCGCAATCGCCGGATGTAGCGAAACGTCCCGGTCGCGAAGACCAGTAACGCCACGAAAGCGACCACCGCAAGGTCACCGAAGAGGTGCCAATTGGTGCCGAACATGGTCCAGCTCATGGCAACGCCCGCCCCCGATCTGTAGCGCGCACGCAGTGCGCGGCCGCACTCTCTGGATGGACAACTCCACCCGAACGCGGACACTATACGTCCATTAATGAGACGTCAACGTCCCATTAATGGACGCGCGACAAGATATCATCCGGTCATGGACGTCGATGACCGGACGCTGACCGGTTCGCAAGCACGCACACGGGCGGCGATCCTCGAGGCGACGGCGTCGGTGCTCGCCCGCGACCGCACCGCCACGTTGCCCGAGATCGCTGCGGCCGCCCAGGTCGCTCGCTCGACCCTGCACCGCTATTTCGCCGACCGAGAGCGGCTGATTTACGAAACCACTCTGGATTCGGTCCGCATCATCAGCGACATCCTCGCGACGGCAGCGACAGCCGAGGGCCCGGCCATCGAGGCGATGCGGCGGGTGATCACCACCCTGGTACCCGAAGGCGATCGGATCGTGTTCCTGTTCGCAGACCCCGCGGTACTGCGCGATGTCCCCGCCGAGCACCTGCCGAACTCCGCGCCGATCCTTGAACTCATCGCGCGCGGTCAAGAAGAAGGCGTCTTCGACCCCGGACTCAGCACGGAATGGATCCGGATCGCGTTGTTCGGGATGATGGTCAAAGCCTGCAGCGACGCAGCACACGGCCTCATCTCCCGCCACAGCATCGTGCCGACGCTCACCCGAATCTTCGAGCACGGCGTGACCGCCCCGTTTTAGCAACTCAAGTCACGTCGCGGTGGCATCGTTATCCGCATAACAACGGTCTGTTGCCACCCGCCAGAGCTACTACGCTCTGTCGTAGTAGTTGCCCTGCAGCTCCGGGAGATCGCCCATGGATGTTGTCGACGTATCGCGGTGGCAGTTCGGGATCACCACCGTCTATCACTTCATTTTTGTGCCGCTGACCATAGGTTTAGCCCCGTTGGTCGCGGTCATGCAGACGGTGTGGGTGCTCACCGACAACGTCGCCTGGTATCGGCTGACGAAGTTCTTCGGCAAGCTGTTCCTGATCAATTTCGCGCTGGGGGTCGCTACCGGGATCGTGCAGGAATTCCAGTTCGGCATGAACTGGAGCGAGTACTCGCGGTTCGTCGGCGACGTGTTCGGGGCACCACTGGCGATGGAGGGACTGGCCGCCTTCTTCTTCGAGTCCACCTTCATCGGGCTGTGGATCTTCGGGTGGAGCCGATTGCCGAGGGTGGTGCACCTGGCGTGCATCTGGGTCGTCGCCATCGCCACCAACGTGTCGGCGTTCTTCATCATCGCCGCCAACTCCTTCATGCAGCACCCGGTCGGCGCTCACTTCAATCCGGAGACCAAACGCGCCGAACTGGACAGCATCATGGCGCTGTTCACCAACAACACCGCCCAGGCCGCCCTGTCGCACGCGGTTGCCGGCGCGTTCTTGACCGCCGGGACGTTCGTCGCCGCGGTCAGCGCCTGGTGGATGGTCCGGTCCCGTGCCGACGGCGCCCCGCAGACCGCCGGCAGTGACGCGGCCACTCTGTACCGGCCGGCAACGATCCTCGGGTGCCTCGTCGCACTGGCCGCCGCGGTTGGACTGTTCTTCACCGGCGACATTCAGGGCAAGCTGATGTTCGTCCAGCAACCGATGAAGATGGCGTCGGCGGAATCGTTGTGCGACACCGCCACCGACCCGAGCTTCTCAGTGCTGACCGTCGGACGGCAGAACAACTGCGACCACCTGACCCGGGTGATCGAGGTGCCCTATGTGCTGCCGTTCCTGGCCGAGGGCCGATTCACCGGCGTTCGGCTCGACGGGGTCCGCGACATCCAGCAGCACTACGAGCAGAAGTTCGGCCCCGGCGACTATCGGCCGAACCTGTTCGTCACGTACTGGTCGTTCCGCGCGATGATCGGCCTGCTGCTGTTACCGGTGCTGTTCGCGCTTGCCGCGCTGTGGTTGACCCGCCGCGGGCGGATCCCGAACCAGCGCTGGTTCTCCTGGCTGGCCCTGCTGACCATCCCGACCCCGTTCCTGGCTAACAGCGCCGGCTGGGTCTTCACCGAAATGGGCCGCCAGCCTTGGGTTGTCGTCCCCAACCCGACCGGGGACCCGAATGTACGGCTGACCGTCGCCGAGGGCGTGTCGGGAAACAGCGTGGGTGTGGTGGTCACCTCGCTGGTGATGTTCACCCTGGTTTATGCGGTGCTCGCGGTGATCTGGTTCTGGTTGATCAGACGCTACGTGGCCGAGGGACCACTGGAGCACGACGCCGAACCCGCTCCGCCGGCGCCGCCCGGCGAGAACGACGTGGCGCCACTGTCGTTCGCCTACTGACGTAGAAGGAGGTCATCGCGATGGACCTACAACAGGTGTGGTTCGTACTGGTCGCGGTGCTGTTTCTCGGATTCTTCGTCTTGGAGGGCTTCGACTTCGGGGTGGGGATGTTGATGGCACCGTTCGGCCGCGTCAGTACCGGTGGTTCAGCGGAAGCGCACCGTCGGGCCGCGCTGAACACCATCGGCCCGGTCTGGGACGGCAACGAGGTCTGGTTGATCACCGCCGGCGGCGCGATGTTCGCCGCGTTCCCGGGCTGGTATGCCACGGTGTTCTCGGCGCTGTACCTGCCGCTGCTGGCCATCCTGTTCGGCATGATCGTGCGGGCCGTCGCCATCGAGTGGCGCGGCAAGGTCGACGACCCGAAGTGGCGAGCCTGGGCGGACTTCGGCATCGCCGCCGGTTCCTGGCTGCCGGCGATTCTGTGGGGCGTGGCGTTCGCGGTCCTGGTCCGAGGCCTGCCGGTAGACGCCGATCACCATGTCCGCCTGGCGTTGCGCGACGTGATCAACGCCTACACCGTGTTGGGGGGTCTGGCCACCGGCGGACTGTTCCTGTTCTACGGCGCGGTCTTCACCGCGTTGAAGACCTCCGGGGCGATCCGTGATGACGCGCACCGCTTCGCGACCCGGCTCGCGCTACCGGTGACCGCGCTGGTCGGCGGCTTCGGGGTGTGGACCCAACTCGCCTACGGCACCGGGTGGACGTGGCTGGTGCTGGGCGTCGCGGTGGTGGCGCAGGTGGCGGCGGTGGCGCTGGTGCGGCGCCGGGTGTCCGACGGCTGGGCTTTCGCCTGCAGCGCCGTCGTCGTCGCGGCGGTGGTCGTCTTGCTGTTCGGCGCCCTGTACCCGGCCCTGCTGCCCTCCACGTTGGATCCGCAGTGGAGCCTGACGATCTACAACGCCTCGTCCACCCCGTACACCTTGAAGATCATGACCTGGGCCGCGGTGATCTTCGCCCCGCTGGCGATGGTGTACCAGGGCTGGACGTACTGGGTGTTCCGGCAACGGATCTCAGCGGATCAGATTCCGCCGTCCATCGGGCTGGCGAGGCAGCCGTCCTGAGCGCCCGGGGAGCTCGGGCGCCGCTGGACCCGCGGCTTTGGCAGGCATCGACGGCGGTGCGCCGCTTTCTGCTGGCCATGGTGGGCTGCGGGGTGGTGATCTCGGCCTGCGCAATCGGGTCCGCGATCGTGTTGGCCGACATCGTGTCTGGAGTGATCACCGAACCGTCGACACGCAGCATCGCGCACTGGTCACCGCTGCTGGCGGCACTCGCGCTGTTGTGGACGGCGCGCACCCTGGCGCACTGGCTGCAAGCCCGCCTGGGCCAGCGCGGAGCCAGCGCGGTGATCGCCGAGCTGAGCGGACAAGTGCTGACCGCGGTCACCGCGCGCTCCCCCCGCCGGCTGGCCACCGAACGGGACGCCGCCGCAACCGTCGTCACCCGGGGACTGGACGGACTGCGTCCCTACTTCACCGCCTACCTGCCCGCACTCCTGCTGGCGGCGATCCTGACCCCGGTGACCGTGCTGGTGATCGCCTGCTACGACCGGCGCGCGGCGGTGCTCGTGATGATCACGCTGCCGCTGATCCCGGTGTTCATGGTGCTTATCGGCCTGGCCACCGCGGATCGCTCGGCGGCGGCCCTGGCGGCCATGACGACCTTGCGGGCGCGGCTGCTGGACCTGATCGCCGGCATCCCGACCCTGCGCGCACTGGGGCGGGCGGCCGGGCCGGAGCGCCGTATCGCCGAACTGTCCGATGCGCAGCGCCGGTCGACGATGGCCACCCTGCGGATCGCGTTCCTGTCGGCGCTGGTGCTCGAATTGCTGGCCACGCTGAGCGTGGCGGTGGTGGCCGTCAGCATCGGCCTGCGCCTGGTGTTCGGCGAGATGACGTTGACCGCCGGGCTGACGGTGTTGCTGCTGGTACCCGACGTGTACTGGCCGCTGCGCCGGATCGGGCTGGAGTTTCACGCGGCCCAGGATGGGCGCGCCGCCGCCGAGAAGGCCTTTGCGCTGATCGGTGAACCTCCCCGCCAAGCGCCGGGAACCCGCACGGTAGCCGCGCGTGGTGCCCCGATTCGCCTCGATCGGCTCAGCGTCGCCGGCCGAGACGGCGCTGCGCCGGCCGGCCTGACCACAGTGATCGAACCCGGCCAGGTCACCGTGCTGACCGGAGCCAACGGCGCCGGCAAGAGCACCACACTGGCGGCGATCGCCGGCCTCACCACACCCAGCTCCGGACGCATCACGGTGGGCGGCGTCGATATCGCCGCCCTCGACCAGCCGGCGTGGTGGGCCCAACTGTCCTGGCTGCCACAGCGTCCGGCGCTGATCCCGGGCACCGCGGCGGACAACCTCGCGTTGTTCGGCAATCTCATCGACACCGATACCGCATGCGCCGCTGCAGGTTTCGACGACGTGATCGCTGGGCTGCCGGACGGGCTGCACACCAGGTTGGGTCGCGGTGGTGTCGGCTTGTCGTTGGGGCAGCGGCAGCGGCTGGGGCTGGCGCGAGCGCTGGGCTCGACAGCGCCGGTGCTGTTGCTCGACGAACCGACGGCCCACCTGGACGCCGCCGCCGAACGACGGGTCCTGGCCGAGTTGGTGCGACGCGCGCGCGCCGGAGCGACGGTCGTGGTGGTGGGCCACCGAACACCGGTGCTGGCGATCGGCGACCGGGTCGTCACCGTGCACAGCGTGGGAACCGCAGATCATGCGCCGGCCTGATCCGCTGCGGGAGGCCGTCGCGCTGCTGCGCCCGCGCCTGCCGCGGCTGCTGTTGGCCGGCCAGCTCGCGACGTTGTCGCTGTGCAGTGCGCTCGCGTTGGCCGCGATCTCGGCCTGGCTGATCACGCGGGCCTGGCAGATGCCGCCGGTGCTGGACCTGTCGATCGCGGTGGTGGCGGTGCGGGCGTTCGCGATCTCGCGCGGCGTACTGCACTACTGCGAGCGGCTGGTGAGCCATGACGCGGCGCTGCGGGCCGCGGGCACCGCCCGTGGACAGCTCTACCGGCGACTGGCCCGTGGCCCGGTGCAGAACGCCGTGCGGTTGCACAGTGGTGAATTGGTGGCGCGGGTAGGCGCCGATGTCGACGAGCTGGCAGACGTCCTGGTACGTGCCCTGCTGCCGATCGGGGTCGCCGCGGTGCTGGGCGTGGTCGCCACCGCGGTGATCGCGGTGATCTCGCCGGTGGCAGCGATGGTGCTGGCCGTCTGCCTGCTGGTCGCCGGTGTCGTGGCACCATGGCTGGCCGCGCGGGCCGCCGCGGCGCAGGAACACACGGCCCGCGACCACCTCGCCCAGCGTGACGTCGCAGCCATGGACGCACTCGACCACGCCCCCCAGCTCCGGATCGCCGGGCGGCTGCCCGCCGTCATCGGCGAATCCCAACGCCGGCAGCAGGCGTGGGGCGCGGCTCTGGACGGGGCCGCCGAACCGGCCGCGATCGCCGCTGCCCTGCCCACCGCCGCGATCGGGGTCAGCGTGTTGGGCGCCGTGGTAGCCGGGATCGGACTGGCCGATGCCGTGGCACCTACCACCGTGGCAATTCTGATGTTGTTGCCGCTGTCCGCGTTCGAGGCGACCACCGCCCTGCCGGGCGCCGCCGTCGCCCTGACCCGTGCACGGATCGCGGCGACGCGGCTGCTCGACCTGGCACCGGCCGACCCCGTGACGGCGGACACGCCGGCAGCCCTGCGGGCGGATTCGGCCACCCCGCCCTCGCTGCACGCCGATCTGCGGTCCGGATATCGACGGGATCAGTCCGTGCCCGTGCGGCTTGAGCTGGCGCCCGGAGACCGGCTGGCCATCACCGGTCCCAGCGGAGCCGGCAAGACCACGCTGCTGATGACCCTGGCCGGACTGCTGGCACCGCTGACCGGTCACGTTTCCGTCGGCGGGACCGTACTGCAGGAGCTTTCCGAAGCGGACCTGCGATCCGCGATCAGTTTTTTCGCCGAAGACGCACACGTCTTCGCGACCACAGTCCGGGACAATCTGCTGGTGGCGCGGGGCGATTGCCGCGACGACGAGCTGGTCAGCACATTGAGCCGGGTGGGGCTCGGGCAGTGGCTGGCGGGTCTGCCGGACGGTTTGGCCACCGTGCTGGCCGGCGGCGCCGACGCCCTGTCGGCGGGGCAGCGGCGGCGCCTGCTACTGGCCCGGGCCCTGCTCTCGCCGGCCCGGATCGTGCTGCTCGACGAACCCACCGAGCACCTCGACGCCACCGACGCGAACAACCTGCTGCGGGCCGTCTTGGCCGCGCCCGGGCTGTTCGAAGCCGACCGGACGGTGGTGGTGGCCACCCATCACCTGCCCGACAACGGCGCAGCGCCCGGCTACGCCGCGCTCGCGGTCCCCGCTGACCCAACGGCGGCGACCCGCAGCGCCCGGCTACGCCGCGCTCGCGGTCCCCGCTAGGGTGCTTTAGTCGGCTTTCCGCAAACCAGCCGATAGAACGGTTGAGTCAACTCATGACCACAGCAGAGACGTCGGCGCTGGAATCGCGGGTCGGCCACTACTACCAGATGGACGGCACCTACGTGGTCGGCCGGGAGAAGGTCCGCGAGTACGCGCGCGCCGTGCAGGACTATCACCCCGCACACTGGGACGTCGCCGCTGCCGCGGAAATGGGCTACTCGGGTCTGGTGGCGCCGTTGACGTTCACCTCGACCCCGGGCATGGCGTGCAACCGGCGCATGTTCGAATCCGTTGTCGTCGGCTACGACACCTACATGCAGACCGAAGAGGTCTTCGAGCAGCACCGCCCGATCGTCGACGGCGACGACCTGACCATCGACGTCGAGCTGACCTCGGTGCGGCGAATCGCTGGCCGCGACCTGATCACCGTCACCAACACCTTCACCGACACGGCTGGGGAAGTGGTGCACACCCTGCACACCACCGTCGTCGGTGTCACCGCCGAGGACATCGGCCCGGAGGTCAAGACCGCGGTGCAGCGGGCCATGATGCACGACGTCAACATCCTTGACGTCGGCGAATCGGCCGCCCGCTACGAAAAGACGGTGCGGCCCGCCGGCGAAGTCCGGATCTCCGAGGGCGGCCTGACCCGCACCCCTGCCACACCCTCCTTCGACGACGTGAAGGTCGGCGACGCACTGCCGGTGCATCACACCCGGCTGTCCCGGGGCGACCTGGTGAACTATGCCGGTGTCGCCGGCGACGCCAACCCCATCCACTGGGACGAGGAGATCGCCAAGCTGGCCGGTCTCCCCGATGTGATTGCCCACGGCATGCTCACCATGGGCCTGGGCGCGGGCTTCGCCTCCTCCTGGACCGGCGACCCGGGCGCGGTCACCCGCTACGCCGTACGACTGTCCGCGCCCGCGATCGTGTCCGCCAAGGAAGGCGCCGACATCGAATTCAGCGGCCGGATCAAGTCGCTGGACCCGGAGACCCGCAGCGGTGTCATTTTGGTCGCCGCGAAGTCCGAGAGCCGGAAGATCTTCGGCCTGGCGACCATGAACGTCCGCTTCCGCTGACCTTCGGCTCGGTACGAGGATCTTCAAGCCTGGCAGGACGCCTGCAGTACAGCGACAGGGAAGAGCCAGTTCGCTGACAGCTAGTTTCCAGTAAACACTGCGTACGATCAGTCCGACTGAGATGACGCTTGTGAAGAACAATTTCGCCGAACGTAGAGGCGTAGACCGGATTCGACAAACCGGCTGATGACGCAGCCGGATAACTCGAATCGGCTGCGATTTCTCTCGTTTGGAAATTAGGGCATTAGAGCCGTCAAAAAGCTTGATGTAAGCGGGGAATCGCCGCGGATAGCCTGATGACAGCTGCCTCACAACAGTTTTCGAAGATGTACTGCTACCACTATCAACTGAAAAAGTCGCACGCTGTTTACATCGCAGGAACCTCGAATAGACAACGGCCGTCTAGCGTTCGGGTTTCTACGCGAGTTTCGAGCGTCGACAGTCAAGACGCGTGACGTAAGGAGTCACCCGATATGGATTTTGCTGCATTGCCGCCGGAGATCAATTCCGGACGGATGTACGCGGGTGCGGGCTCCGGCCCCCTGCTGGCGGCCGCTTCAGCTTGGGATGCGCTCGCCGCGGAATTGGGTTCGGCGGCTTCGTCCTACGAGTCCGTGGTATCGAGCCTTACGGGCGAATGGTCCGGCCCGTCGTCCACTTCGATGGCCGCCGCAGCCGAGCCGTACGTGACCTGGATGAGCACGACCGCCGCCCAAGCCGAACTCTCAGCCAACCAGGCCCGCGCCGCGGCAGCAGCCTACGAGGCGGCCTTCGCGGCCACCGTGCCACCGCCGGTGGTGGCAGCGAACAGGATGCAGCTGGTAACCCTGATCGCGACGAATCTCCTCGGGCAGAACACGCCGGCGATCGCAGCCACCGAGATTCACTACGCGGAGATGTGGGCGCAGGACGCGGGGGCGATGTACGGCTACGCCGGCTCGGCCGCGGCGGCAACGCAGCTCAGCCCGTTCAGCCAGCCCCCGGAGACCACCAATCCGGCCGGCGCGGCCAACCAGTTGGCAGCGACGGCAGAGGCAACCGGAAACTCGGCGGCCTCCAACATCTCGCAGCAGGTCTCCCAGCTGCTGAATGCGATGCCCCAGGCACTGCAGTCGCTGGTCTCCAACCCCATGGGGACCGCGGCGGCGACAACACCATCGGATCTCTTAGCCAACTGGAACTTGATCTTTTCTACACTGACCGGGCCCACAACCCCGCTCGGCTGGTCGACGATCCCCGGTGGCTATTGGCTGGCGTTCGGGCAGCTGTACTCCTGGATCATGAACTCGATGGCTGCGCAGTCCTTCTTCGCCGGCCCGAAAGCCATCACCGGAGCGCTGCTGCCGCTGGCACCGCTCGCACAAACAGCACTACCGGCGGCAAGCCTGAGCAGTGCCACAGGTGTACTGGGCAACGCGGCGTCGGTCGGCAAGCTCTCGGTGCCGGCATCATGGACAGTTGCGGCACCCGCGACCAAGTTGGTCAGCATGGCTTCGTCACTGCCGGCAACCCTGGAGGCCGCCCCGATGGCGGCCGTCGCCGGTCAGGACGCCATGTTCGGCGAGATGGCACTGTCCAGCCTGTTGGGCCGCGGCCTGGGCGGCACCGCGACCCAGTCCGTCGGCGCGGTGACCCGGTCGCTGCGCAACAGCGGCGGGTCCGATGCCTTCGGCCCCATTCCGCCCGGTGAAGCCGATCCCGCGGCGGCCACCATCATCGTCATTCCGGCACTCGACGAATGACCCCGCGATGACGAAACGTGGCCTCCCCCAGCCGACTCAGTCGCACTCGACCAGATAAGGGTGTCGAAATGTACTTCTCTTTTCTCCCGCCGGAAATCACCTCGACCAACATGTACGCCGGCCCCGGCTCCGGGCCGCTGATTGCCGCCGCCACGGCGTGGGGTCGTCTCGCCAGCGAATTAAGCACCGCGGCATCTGAATACGACGCGGTGCTCGCCTCGCTGACCGGTGAATCGTGGACCGGTCCGTCGGCGGCGGCGATGACGGCGGCCGCCCAGCCCTTCACCGCCTGGATGTCGACGACCGCGGCCACCGCGGCGCAGGCGGCCGCCCAGGCGCAGGCCGCGGCCACCGCCTACGAAGCGGCGCACGCGGCGGTCGTTCCGCCGGAAGTCGTCACGGCCAACCGGACCCAGAACCAGATGCTGTACGCCACGAACTTCCTCGGCCAGAATCTCGCGGCCATCGCGGCCAACGAAGCCCAGTACCTGGAGATGTGGGCGCAGGACGCCGCTGCGATGCAGACCTATGCCGCATCGGCCGCCGCGGCCACCAAGATCACCGCGTTCACCGAGCCTCCGCAGACCACCACCGGGACCGCCGCAGCCACCTCGGCGGCCAGCACGGGGTCGGCGGCAGCCACCTCGGGCAGCAACTCGATCCTGGATTTCCTGGCCGACCTGGCGACCCAGTACAACACCTTCGTCAACAACCTGCTCGTCCAGCTGACCGGCAACCCGAGTGCTCCAGCCAACTTCGCGTCGCTGTTCGCCGCCTTCAAGGGTCCGGCGGGGCTGACCACACCATTCAACGACGTCTCGCTGCTAGTGAACTTCCCGATCCAGAACTTCCTCAAGTTCGGAACTCCGATAGGCCGGGTTTTCGAAGGCCTGCCGCTCAGCGGGCTCGGCGCCGGGCTTCGTGCCGGAGCCGCCTCCGCAGGTCTTGCCTCGACGGTGTCGGCCACCATGTCGGAGGCGAACCTGGTGGGCAACCTGTCTGTCCCGCCGAGCTGGGCCTCTGCCAGCCCGGCGATCCGGCTGGCGGCCACCGGCGCGCCCGCCGCGGGCCTGGCTGCCGCCCCGGCCGCGGGAATGGCCGGCGGCCTGCTCAACCAGGCGGCACTGGGCAGCATGGCCGGCGGTGCCCTGGGCAGTGCCAGCCCCCGGACCGCGAACGCCGGCTCCGGGCGGATCCGGATCCAGGGCGGCAAGGCCAAGACTCCGGTCAAGCTCGACGCGGTGATCGCCAAGCTGCAGAGCCAACCCGAGGCGGTCCAACACTGGAACGTCGATCAGGCCGGACTCGACGAACTGCTTGACGAACTGTCCCGCAAACCCGGCGTTCACGCCGTGCACCTCAAGGGCGCCAAGAAAGCCGCAACGCCCCACAGCTGACGCCCACCAACGGCGCCAAAAGCCTTCCCCCTTCCCCGAAAAGAGAGAGTAATGCTTCTCGAGTTCTGGCAGAACTTCACGCACAACCTGTTCAAGCCACTGTTGTTGTTCTTCTACTTCGGCTTCCTGCTCGCACTGGCCAAGGTGCCCTTCGAGTTTCCGAACGCGATGTATCAGGGCCTGACGATGTACCTGCTGCTGGCCATCGGCTGGCACGGGGGCGAGGAGCTCGCCGGCATCGACCTGTCCCAGGTCGGCGGAATCCTCGGATTCATGCTCACCGGCTTCGTGCTGAACTTCCTGATCGGCACCATCGCCTACCTGTTGCTGAAGTACCTGACCAAGATGCGGGAAGTCGACCGCGCAACGGTCGCGGGCTACTACGGCTCCGATTCGGCCGGAACCTTCGCCACCTGCATGGGCGTACTGGCCACCATCGGCATGGCCTTCGACGCCTACATGCCGGTCATGCTGGCCATCATGGAGATCCCCGGCTGCTTGGTGGCGCTGTTCCTGGTCGCCCGGTTGCGCCACCGCGGTATGGACGCGTCGGGCAACATGCCCCACGAGCCGGGCTACACGGTGCCGGCCGTTTCGGTCCCGACAGCCGTGGGCGCCACGCAGGCCGGTGACCCCACCGGCGGCCTGGCCATCGAGACGAGCCCCGAGCGTCGCGTGGAGACCGGGGTGGCCTCGAACGGGCGCCTGATCAGCCGGGAACTGGTGCGAGAGGTCTTCCTCAACCCGGGCATCTGCCTGCTGCTCGGTGGCATCGCGATCGGTTTCATCAGTGGCCTGCAGGGCTCGAAGGTCACCGGTGTGGACGACCCGGTCTTCGTCACCGCGTTCCAGGGCGTGTTGTGCCTCTTCCTACTCGAGATGGGGTTGACCGCGGCGCGCAAGCTGAAGGACCTGAAGTCCGCCGGCCGTGGTTTCATCCTCTTCGGCCTGCTGGCTCCCAACCTCTTCGCAACGCTGGGTCTGTTTGTCGCACACACCTACTCGCAGCTGACCGGCGTCCATTTCCAGCTGGGCACGTACGTTCTGTTCGCCGTGCTGTGCGCCGCGGCGTCGTACATCGCGGTGCCGGCGATCCAGCGACTGGCGATCCCGGAAGCCAGTCCCAGCCTGCCGTTGGCCGCATCGCTGGGTCTGACATTCGCCTACAACGTCACCATCGGCATTCCCCTCTACATCGAGATCGCCCGTCTCATCACGTCGCAGTAGGGGGATTGCACAGCATGCAACGTAGGAGGAACGATATGCGCAGCGTGTTAGCGATCTTGGGCATTGCCGCCGTCATCGGGTGCGCCGCGCCGGCGTACGCGGATCCCGGCGACGGCGACGGCGGTGACGCCGCTTTCCTGTCTGACCTACGAGCCGCGGGGCTCACCTTCGCCGGTAGCGATCAGGCCATTGTGGCCGGCCATGCCGTCTGCAGCATGGCCAACAACGGCGAGACGGGTTTGCAGGTCGTCAAACAACTCACGGCCGACAATCCCGGGCTGACGATGGACGGCGCCGCGAAGTTCGCGGCCGTCTCCGCCAATGCGTACTGCCCGCAGCACTTGCGGAAGTAGTCGGCCTACGCCTTTGTGAGCTCCGCGTAGCGGGCGATGTGGGCGTCGGTGGTTCCGAACTCGTATTGAATTGCGGTGAGCCGCTTGAAGTAGTGGCCGATCGCCAACTCTTCGGTCATGCCCATCCCGCCGTGCAGCTGCACCGCCTCCTGGCCGACGAATCGGGCCGCCCGGCCGATGGTGGCCTTGCCGGCCGACACCGCACGGGCCCGGGTTGCCTCGTCGGCCTCGAGGTTGAGGATCGCCAGGTAGACCGCGGCAGCCGACTGCTCCACCTCCATGAACATGTCGACCATCCGGTGTTGCAGAACTTGGAAGCTGCCGATGGGCTGCCCGAACTGCTGGCGCTGCTTGCAGTACTCGACGGTGTCCGCCAAGACTTTCCGCATGCAGCCCACCGCCTCGGAGCAGATCGCCGCGGCGCCCTCGTCCCGGGCCTGCGCCAATGACGGCCACGCACCGCCACGCTCGCCCAGCAGGGCGTCGGCGCCGAGCCGCAGATCGGTGAAGGTGATGTCGGCCGCGCTGCGGTCGTCGATGGTGCGATACGGATGCAGGGTGATTCCCGCGGCGTCGGCCTCGGTGAGGAACAGCGAGATTCCGTCTTCACCCTCGATGCGGGCGGTGATCAGCAGGTGCGTGGCCAGCGGTGCCGCCACAGCCATGATCTTCGAGCCGTTCAGCACCCAGCCGTCCCCATCGGGGCGCGCCAGGGTCTCCGCATCCTGCCACCGGTCGGCCGAACCCGGCTCCGCGGCGGCCAGGGCCGCCACCGCGGTACCGGCGACCAGCTCCTTGAGCACGCCGGCTGCGACCGGGCTGCCGGAGCGGTGCAGCAGACCGCCGGCGACCACCACAGTGTCGACATAGGGCTCAATCACCAGCGCATGCCCGAGCGCCTCAGTGATGACCATGAGTTCGACTGCGCCGCCGCCAATTCCGTCGAACTCTTCGGGGAGTGTCGCGCCAAGGATGCCCAGTTCACCGGCGAAGGCGCGCCAGATCTCGGGCTGCCAGCCGGCTCCGGTCTTGGCCGCGGCGCGGCTCGTCTCGAGGTCGTAGCGCGCGGCGAGGAACTTGGTGATGCCGTCACGCAGCATCTGCTGCTCAGTGTTCACGTTGAAGTCCATTAGAGCCCCAATGCCGCCTTGGCCAGAATATTCCGCTGAATTTCGTTGCTACCGGCGTAGATTGAGCCGGCCCGGTCGTTGAAGTAGCGCAGGGGAGCCACCGCCTGCCACGGTTCGCCAGACGCATATCCGTCGGCGGGCGGCTGGTAGTCGGCGATCGGCCCTCCAGGCGCGGTGACATGCGGCTGATAGATGCGTCCGCGCGGTCCGGCCGCCTCCAACGCCAGCGCGGTCAGTTCCTGGCTCAACTCGGTGCCCAAGATCTTCAGCATCGACGACGACGCTCCGGGATTACGCCCCTCGGCCACGGCGGTGAGCACCTGGTATTCCAGGATCTCCAATACCTCGGCGCGAATCCGCGCGTCCGCCAGCTTGCGCATGAAGGCGTCGTCGTCGGCGAGCTTGCCACCGCGCGGTCCCGGCTGGTCCTTGGCCGCCGTGGCGATCTCCTCGGCCACCACCTGCAGGCCCGGGGCCACCGCGCCGCCGCCGCGCTCGAATTCGAGCAGGTACTTCGCGACGGTCCAGCCGCTGTCGATCTCTCCGATGACGTTCGTCTTGGGGACCCGCACCTCGTCGAAGAACACCTGGTTCTGGATCTCTTCCCCGGAGGTCATCACCAGCGGCCGGATCTCGATGCCGGGCGAGGTCATGTCGATCAGCACGAACGTGATGCCCTGCTGCTTCTTGGCGGTCCGGGAGGTCCGTACCAGGGCGAACATCCAGTTCGCCTCGCCGGCGTGGGTGGTCCAGATCTTGCTGCCGGTACAGACCAGGTCGTCACCGTCGACGGTGGCGGCCATCGACAAAGCGGCCAAGTCCGATCCGGCTTCCGGCTCGGAGTACCCCTGACAGAAGAACACCTCACCGGTGAGAATCCGGGGCAAGAAGTAGTCCTTCTGTGCGTCCGTTCCGTACCGGACGATGGCGTGCGCGACCATCCGGATTCCCATCGGCGACAACGACGGTGCACCGGCAAGCGTCGACTCGCGGCTGAAGATGTAGTGCTGGGTCAGGCTCCAATCACAGCCGCCGTGCTCCACCGGCCACGCGGGCGCCGCCCAACCCCGCTCATGCAGAATCGCCTGCCACGCCATGCTGGCCTCGTGATCGGCGTAGACGCTGGTCATCAGCCGACCCGCGCGCCGCAGCTCCGGGGTCAGCTTTTGGTCGAGAAAATCCCGCACCTCCGCTTGAAACGCCCGGTCTTCCTCCGACCACCGCAGATCCATTAATCTCCCCTGCCGTATCGGCGGATAGACGCTTTTCCGCGAAGTCTAGCCGCCGTGCTGTGCGACCCGACTCCCGCCGCCTCGGCTGATACGCGCGGGCTTGCCTAACGGATGCGCCCAGCGATGCCGTCCACCAACAGCGCACGACCCTGCTCGGTGCCGTCGAGCATCCGGGTGATCCGCCTGACGATCTGCCACCGGCCGGGCGCGCCCGCCACCCGGCCGAGGTGAAAGTAGTTGGCGCCGCCGCGCGCGACGCGAAACTGGTTGCCTTGTTTGACCAGCAGCATCGAGTCACACACGGCGACCGCCTCGTCACCGGTCACGGTGACCACCGCCGGGCCCAGAAAATGCATACATCCGCGAGCGATCAGATCCTGGTGACCACGAGAGTGCACCATCGCCGCAATCTCCTCGCGGCCGTTCATCAACCAGTTCTCGACGTCGTAGACCCCATCGTGTTGCCACAACGCCGCAGTCGATTCGGAGTCGCCGGCGTCCACCAGCGGGCCGTAGGACGCGATCAGCCGCTCGATGGCGCGCTCGTCCTCGACCTGCTGCAGGCGCCGCTCCAGTTCGGCCAGCCGTTGCTCGATCATCGCCCGACCCGGGGCGACAGGTCGGCCAACTCCGCCAGTGCGATCAGCTGGTCACGGAAGTGCGCCGAAGAGCGCGCTGCGATCATACAACTGACATCGGTGGCACCGACGTCAGCGAGCCTGCCGATCCGATCGAGGGTCTGCTGCGGGGACCCGATCGGGTCCAGCGGCGGCGTCGACAGCACGACTGCGAAGCTGTCCGGGAGATCCACAGAGCCAAGGTGTTTCGTCAGCTCCTCAATACGCAGGCCGAACGGCGTCCAGCCGTCACCCAGGTCCACCGCCCGCCGAAGCGAACGGCGGGTGTGTCCGCCGACCCAGATCGGAACTCGCTGCTGTACCGCGCACGGCTGCACGACCATCGAGTCGAAGCTGTAGAAGGCGCCGTGATAGGCGGGGTGGGTGGTCGATAGCGACGCCCGCAACGCCTTCATTGCGTCATCAGCCCGGGCGCCGCGGTCATCCCACGCGCAGCCGAGCAGGTCGAACTCCTCACGCAGCGATCCGACCCCGACGCCGAGGGTCAGCCGGCCGCCGCTGAGCCGGTCGAGGGTCCCGTACCGTTTGGCGAGCTCCAGCGGATGGTGGTAGCCCAGCACCACAACCGATGTCACCAACCGAATGGAGCGGGTGCGGGCGGCCAGAAACGAGAGCGTGGCCAACGGGTCCCAGTAGGTCGTCCCGCGACCGGCCGCGGCCTCGGCGGGCACCGCGACATGTTCCGAGCAAGTGAGGTAGGCGAAGCCGAGTTCATCTGCCGCCGCGGCGATCTGGCTGATGTCCTCGACGTTGCCGTCGGCTTCCCAGCTCGAGGCTGCGCCAGGGACCTGGATGACGACCGGTGTCGCCAAGCCAAGCCGCATCAGCGGGACCGAATCCGGGGACCGTTGTACCGCAAGGGCTCTACGCCTTTCGTTGCGCCGCGCGAGTGGGATAGCCTCATGGAGCTAAACTAGAATGAATTTTAGTTATGGAGGCGTCTCTTGTCTAGCGGTGGTCAACCCGGGTGGGTACAGCAGTACGGCCCCTGGGCTGTGGTCGCCGGCGGCTCGGAAGGCGTCGGCGCCGAGTTCGCCTTCCAGCTGGCCGACGCCGGCATCAATCTGGTCCTGGTCGCGCGCAAGCCAGACCCGCTGCGCGACACCGCCGATCAATGCAGGACGCGTGGCGTGCGCGTCCGTGAGCTGGCCGTGGATCTGACTGCCGCGGATGCGGTCGCCCGGATCGGCGAGGCGACGTCGGATATCGAGGTCGGGTTGCTGATCTACAACGCGGGCGCCAACACTCACAGCACACAGTTCCTCGACGGCGACCTGGCGGCCTTCGAGCGAGTGCTCGACCTGAACGTTCGGACGCCGCTGGCGCTGATCCACCATTTCGGGAAACCGATGCGCAGCCGGCGGCGCGGTGGCCTGCTGCTGGTCGGGTCACTGACCGGGTATCTCGGTTCAGCGCGGCAGACCGTATACGGGGGCGTGAAGGCGTTCAGCAGGATCTACGCCGAGGGCCTGTGGCTGGAGTTGCGCGACTACAACGTGCACGTCCTGGAGTTGGTGCTCGGGGTGACCAGGACGCCTGCGATGGCACGGGCCGGCCTCAACTTCGACCTGCCGGGGCTGCGCGTGTCCGATCCGGCCGATGTCGCCCGTGAAGGGCTCGAACAGCTTCCGCGGGGACCGGTGCACGTCATCTCGGCCCACGCCGACAGTCCTGCGGTGCACGCCATCACAGATCGGGCCGAAGCTGTGCTCGCCTCGCATCGGCTGATGCAGAAGTTGCTCGCAACGGCCCCCCGAGCTTCTGATGCCCCGCCCGCCGGTTGAGCGCGACGCCGCTGTTCCCACCACGGCCGCGCAACGGCAACGCTGCGAACGCATCCTTGCCACGGCGGCCCGGCTCGGTGCCAGCGACGGGCTGGAAGCCGTTCGGATGCAGGATGTGGCCGACCGGTCGGCGGTGTCGATCGCAACCCTCTACCGCTACTACCCCACCAAGCATCACCTGTTCAGCGCGTTGTTGTTGCACTACACCCGGACCGCCGGCCCGTCGCACTCGCCGACGGGCTGCCCGGCGGCCGACGTCACCGACCTCATGGTCGGCATCTGCCGTTCGATGCTCGCGCGGCCTCGGCTGGCTCGCGCAATGGTCATCTCGGTCAATGCCCGCCGGTCCGAGTCGCCGGCAACCGGGGACTTCAACCTGCGTGCCCGCATCTTGTCGGTGGCCGGGATCTCTCGGCCCGCACGGCGGGACACCCAGTTGGCGCTACTGGTCGAGCAGTGCGCCTACGGCATCTTGTCTTGGGCGGTGATGGGTGAGACGACGCCGGCGCAGGCCGAACGCGACATGCGGCGCGCCTGCGAACTGCTGCTAGCGCCCTGGCGAGGTGATCCGCACGCCGGACCCGCGACGTTGCGCTGACGCCGTGCCCGGGGGTGCGCCAGCGCTGGAGCGGGGCATTGCCAGCGCCGTCCCGAGGATCCAGGCGAACAAGAATGCCGGCATCGCGGTGATCGAGTAGCCCTCCAGCGACAGCGGGCCGCTGCGGAAGACGAACGTCAGGAGCAGCACCGGATGGACCACGGCGGCAGCCAGTGCCAGGTGACCGGTGTAGGCCGGCAACGCCTGGCGCGCATAGACCGCGATCACGAACGCGCCCAGCGCCACCACCAGGGGCATCCCCGACATGGCCAGCAGTCCGAACGTCAGGTCGTAAAGCAGTGACGCCGCGTCGGCACTGCGGCGCCGGTACAGCAGGAGGTCAAAGGCGGTGAACCCGCTGAGCAGCAGCGTCAGGCATCCGATGAAGCCGGCGGCGAAGCAGGTCGGAAGGATCGACTTCATGGGCAGCCGATCCCGCAGGTAGGCCCACACCGCGGCCCCGAAGACGAACCAGAGCGTGACGCCGATGGTGTTGAGCGCCATCGCCACAACCAACCGGTCGTGGTGAACCATGGTCCACCGCGCCACGTCGACGGCCTGCGTTCGGGTTTCCGGGAAAGACCAGATCGGGTAAGCCAGCAACGTGGCCGCGGGCAGGACGGCGCCCAGTATGCCGGACCACCGGGCCACCCGTGGCGCGTCCCAGGATGTGCCGATCACGAAAGTTCCCCCTGTGGTCGGGCGAGGTCCCATTGACCGAAGTCCGCTGCGAGGACGTCGTTGACATCCACATGCGCGCCGTCGATGACGAAACCCGGCTCGGTCGCGGTGACGATGTCTCGTTGGAAGAGTACGGCTGCCGGTTCGCGGTCTCCGTGCGACCATGCCCGGGTCTGCCATGCCCACCGGTGACCCGGGCTGGTCGACTGTCCGATCACCCCATCGTTGATCGCCCAGGTGCATTGGCGCGCGCCGCCGTAGATGCCCGTGCGGTCAACGCCCAGGACGGAGTTGATCCCGCGAAACCATTGGAGCGCCAGCTTCCTCCATGTTGTGGCGTCGATGTCCTCGTCGACACTGAAGTAGATCGGCGCCGACGGGGGTCCCCCGGCCGCGGCATGCAGCCGCAGCGCCGTCTGCGCATCGGCCACGCCGCCGTCGTAACCCCGGGTGAAGTCCGACGGCGACTGTGTCCAGCCTGGTTTGCCGAACTGGTAGCAACTGGCGACCTGCAGGCCGGCGGCACGCAGCCCGTCGGCGTAGTCGCGGGTGACGGGTTTGAAGTCGAAGGTGGCGCCCGGACGGAGCTCGGAGACGTACACCATCGCCCCGTCGAATCCGGCGGCCTTGATCTGGTCGGGCGGCACCAGCCGGTGGGCGAAATCAATGACCTGCAGCCCGTTCGCACGGGACCTCGGTGCGCCGACCGTCGCCCCGAGGACGCCGGGCACGGCCAGCGCCGGGGGAAGTAACGCGGCATACCTCAGCAGGTCGCGGCGCGAAGCGGAACGCGTCACAACTGGCAAGGGTACCGGCGAGACGTTCCTACAATGTGCTGATCACCGATTCGCCGAACTGGCCCAGTGCCTCGACCGTATGGCTGAGGCTGTCGCCGGGAACGGTGACCTGTACCCAGGTCACGCCGGCTTCGGCCAGCCGGCCCAGGCCGTCCAGGTAGGCGCCGGGATCGAAGCCGTCGTAGCCGGGACGGCCGCCGACGAGGTTCGAGAAACAGATGTCGATGGCGGCCCAGTCACGGCCGGCCTCGTCGCAGCGCCGTTTCAGGTCGTCGATGCCCGCGGTCAGGGCTTCGACCGAATTCATTTCGGCAGTGCGGGCGGTGCTGGCCAGGCCGGGCGACGCCGGGAACGGCGCCCAGCCCTGGCCCCGTGTCGCGACCCGTTGACGCGCTTTGCCGGTGTTTCCGCCGATCCAGATCGGCGGATGGGGGCTGCTGACCGGTCGCGGGTGCGCGGTGATCCCGCGGGCGCGAAAATGCCGGCCCTCGAATGAGACGTCGTCACCGGTCCAGATGGCTCGGATGACGTCCAGGCTCTCTTCGACCAGTGCGGCGCGCTCCTCGAAGTCCACCCCCAAAGCGGCGAACTCGCCCTTGAGGTAGCCCACACCGACGGCCAAGGTGAACCTTCCCCCCGACAACAGATCCAGGGTCGCACCCGATTTCGCCACCACGAACGGGTTGCGGTAGGGCAAGACAACGACGTTCGGGATGAACCGGATCGTTTCGGTATGCGCCGCGGCGAATCCCATCGCCACGAAGGGATCGAGACTGTCGTGGCCGCCGGCGTCGAGCCAGCGCTGTGTCGGTGCCGGGTGGTCGGTGAAACCCATGGCGTCAAACCCGGCGGCTTCGGCGGCCCGCGCAACGGTGCTCACCGCCTGCGGCGAAACCAGCTCCGGATGGCAGGGATGGGTGATGATCGGGTAGGTGAACGCGAACCGCATACGCCTCTCCTTCGCGTGGAGTTGCTAAGTGGTCGTCGGCCGTGGCGGGCCGAGGATGTAATCGCCACCGTCGGGATGGTGGTACCAGCCGCCCGCGGCGTGGGTTCCGCCGTCGACGTGAAGCGTCTGGCCGGTCACGTACGAACTCAGGTCGCCGGCCAGAAAGACCGCGGCCCCGGCCATCTCGTCGACATGGCCGGGGCGGCCCATCGGAATCATGTGGGCCACGCCGGCCAGCATCTCTGCCGAGCCGACTCGTTCGATACCTTCGGTGAGCGTGAGGTCCGGGGCCAGGCAGTTGACCCGGATGCCGTGCGGCGCCAACTCCAGAGCCGCCGTTTTAGTCAGGTTGATGACACCCGCTTTCGCCGCCGCGTAGGCCGCATAGCCAGGCGCGGCACGGGTGCCTTCGATGCTGGCGACATTGATGATGCTGCCGGCCGCGCCGTGTTGGACCAGTGTTTGCGCGACGCGCTGCGTGCAGAGCAGGACCTGGGTGAGGTTGGAGCGGATCAGGGTGTCCCACCCCTTGGGTGCGGTTTCCAGCAACGGGGAGAAGAACACCCCGCCGGCATTGTTGACCAACACCGTCGGCAAGCCCACCGTGGCAAGGGTTTCCGCCATTGCCGCATCGACCTGGCCGGAGTCGCGGACATCGATTGCGCAGGCATGACCGCCGACCAGCTTCGCGGTCGCTCGGGCCGCTTCGGCGTCGCGTTCCCAGATCACCACCCGAGCGCCGAATTCCGCGAAGCCCTCGGCGATACCGCGGCCGATTCCCGAACCGCCGCCGGTGATGACCGCTACGCGTCCATCGAGTGTCGCCGTCTCTGCGCGCAGGACCACTACTGGTCCCCGGGTTTCTGCCGTCCCGGCGGCTCGGCTATCGGCCGGACGAGCACTTCTTGTGCGGTGCTGGCCACATGGCGGCCGGTGTCATCGACCATGGTGCCGTGCACCAGGGCGCGGTGTCCGGCCGTTGCGACGGTCTGCTGGGTGTAGAGGTGCCATCGATCGAAGTGGACTGCACGGTGCAGCCACACGCTGTGGTCCAAGGTCAGGCCGGTGTGCGTGGCATGGTCGACCGGCTGCGGGTGGGCACGAAACGCGGTATCCACCAGCAGGTAGTCGCTGGCGTAGGCAAGCAGCACCGCGTGCAGCTGGTGATCGCCGTCGATTCCACGCGGCAACCGCATCCAATGGGCACGCGGACCCGGCGCTTGGGCGCCGCCCAGGAAGACCGGGGCTTCGGCGGTGCGAACTTCCAGCGGCGGGGGCCGTTCTATCCAGGTGTTCCCTCGCCCGGCCAGGTATGGCGGGGCGTGCTGCACCCAGTGCTGTAGCAGCGGAAGGGCTTCCGGTGCGGGCCCGGGCAACGGCACGGGGTCGGCGTCTGTGCTGTCCGGGCTGGTGTCGAAGGACACCGTCGCCACCACGAGGGTGCGACCGCCCTGCTGGATGGTGACCTGCCGTGCCGACATGGTGCGCCCGTCGCGAGTGCGGTCGACGACGATCTCCAGTGGTACGCCCGAGTCGCCGGGACGCAGAAACGACGCGTGAATGGAATGGGCGGTCAGCTCGGGGACCGTGGCCGCGGCCGCTGTCATCGCCTGGGCGATGAGCTGGCCGCCGAAGATCCGGCCGAACCGGCCGGCCTCGTTGTCCGCCCGGAATCGGTCCTCGCCCAGTGAGTGCAGCGTCAGCACCTGCTGCAGCCGGTCCAGCGCGTCGAGCGTGGCGCGTTCCAGTTGACTTCCCGACCCGAGCAGGGGACCGCCGTAGTCGGGGTGAGCGGAGACCTCGGACGCCGACGTCTGCACAAGTTCCTCCTCACCCGCTGTGGCCCGTCCGCGGCGGACTGCCGACACGGGTAGCCGGTGATGTGACTGCTAGCCCATTTAAGTAAATCTGAGCGACATCGGTCAAGGGTCGAACCCGAACCGTGCTCAGGCGACCACGCGCACTCAGATCGACCGAGGGCACTTTCGAAGGTAGCAGGAGCTCTATCCGGATCGGTCTACCGAATCGCCTTGCTACGAGGCATTCCGGAGTTCGGGTCGAGTACTTGGCGTCGGGATGCATTGGTAATTCTGGCCGTTCACCCTGTCACCGCTTTGACATTCTCAGCAAGAGCACATCAACCGCTGCTGGGCAAACTTTTCGCACCCACGAAACATGTAGAACACCAGTATCATTCGCGATGCTCGTTACATTTTGGGCAACTCATCGGGCAGCGCAGAGGTTCACATTCGAGTTGACTATCCCCCACGGTGATGCCACCATGGCCGCGAACGCACCTCGCTAGGTGAGGCGTCTGTACGGATACAGGCCACTGACCTCAAACGTCGAGAGACGCCCAGGGTCAGGACAGCTCTTCCCGGCTTAAGGGTTGAGCCCAAGTGGCTTTCGGCATACGACTGGATACGCCGTGCAGTGCCAAAACTCTGTCGAGAGGGGTGCCGTCCGGCCGACTCTGCGCTGGTTCGGTAGTCCCGCTGTGCCCGCTGCAACGGCATCCCCGTGTGCCCTGGCCGTGAGGAGGTGAGAGCGACATTGAGTACGAGCGATAGTCCTTATCCGAGATCGACGACCATTTCGTTCGAACCCTGCCCCGGCGCCGCCTTCACCCCCTGAATCGGTTCGCCCGCACCGCATCAGCGCTGTCCGAAACGTGGACCTGCGCCGCTTCGGCACGCGACCGTTCTTGTAGGACGGCGAAATTCGTCATGTCCTCTCGAAGGAGAGTCTCCGATGTCTTTTGTGTACGCACTGCCCGAAGATCTCATCGCGACAGCGGCCGATCTGCGCGGTGTCGGCGACACGGTATCCGCGCAAAGCGCCGCTGCCGCAGCGCCGACCACCGGCGTGATTCCCGCCGCCGCCGACGAGATTTCTGCACTGACCGCGGCGCAATTCGCGCGGCATGCACAGATGTACCAAGCGATCAGCAAGCGCGCCGCGGAGGTGCACGAGATGTTCGTCAAAACGCTGCTGCACAGCGCAGAGTCGTACGCAATGACCGATACCGCAAACGTTATCTCCGTCTACTGAAAGGGTTTTGGCCAATGGACTACGGATCGATGCCACCAGAGATCAATTCGGCGCGCATGTACGCCGGAGCAGGATCAGGGCCGATGCTGGCGGCTGCGGCGTCATGGAATTTACTGTCCGCGGAATTGCGTTCAGCGGCAACGTCGTTCGAATGGCTGGTGGCGAGCCTGGGCAGTCAAGGCTGGTGGGGCCCATCTGCATCGGCGATGGCTGCGGCTGCCCAGCCTTACTTCGTGTGGTTGAGCGTGACCGCCGAGCAGGCTGAGCAGACCGCGGCACAGGCCTACGCCGCGGCCGAGGCGTATGCCGAGGCCCACGCTATGACGGTGCCCCCGGCTGCGATCGAGACCAACCGCGTGTTGTTGGCGTCATTGGTCAAGACCAACGCGCTGGGCCAGAACACACCGGCGATCGCAGCGGCCGAAGCGCGCTACGGCCAGATGTGGGCGCAAGACGCGGTGGCGATGTATGGCTACGCCGCGGCTTCCGCCACCGCCACCCAACTGATCCCCTTTGCCAATGCGCCGGAAACCACCAATCGAGATGACGGCAGGCAGGCCGCGGGCGGTGTGGACCCCACCGATGCCCACACCCAGCTGCCCGATGCGCTACGGAGCCTCGCGTCGCCGGCGGAGGGCTCGCGTCCTACGGATCCGGACTGGCACTGGACGAAGTTCTTCGACGGCCTCTTCGACGGAACTTGGGGCCACGACGACGGGTCGGGTTTGAACATCAATGCCCAGCTGTGGAACACGATCGCCGCCACCGGCATTTTCGACCCCGGTGGCAACATCGAGGGGTTTTCCGGGTTAGCCACGCTCGGCTTTCTTGCGCGCGGCATGGATGGCGGCACGGCCGCCCTGGCCCGCGGCGGGGTCGGGACCATGCCGGGCATGACCCTGGCGTCGACGGCCACTGGTGAGCTGGAGACCGCGGCCCGCGCTGCCGGTGGCAGCAGCTCCCCGGTGGCCGCGGGAGTGGGCCGGGCCACCCTGGTCGGCTCGTTGTCGACGCCCCCGAGCTGGGCGGCAGCCACCCCGACGGGACCTCCTACCGCTGGGATGGGTAGCGGCTGGACCGTAGCCCCGGAAAACCGGTCGATGACCGCGATGCCTCCCCCGATTCCTCCGGGCGGCGCCGGCCGCCACGGCAGCTATGGTCTGGGCACGCCGCGCTATGGCGTCAAGCTGACCGTCATGCCGCGGCCCGTCGGGGTCGGTTAGCCGGCGCGGTGTGCGCTCGAGTCGGCGATCTCCGGCGAGGTCGCCGGCGTGCCCTGATAAAGCCGTATCACGCTGATCACCACCACCAGGCCCATCATGAACCAGGTCATCTCAGCGGACGTCTCATAGATATCGGCCAGAGCAACGGGCACACCCTGGATGGTCGTGGTGGCATCGCCGGCGCGCAGCAGCCCGAGATTCACCTGCAGGCCCAAACCGAACCAGATGATGGACGGCATCAACAAAGCCGATCGGGTCGAGGTTGCGGGGTCGCGTCGCCACCGCCGTTCGATCAAGGCAAAGGTCTGAAACAGCACCCACCCGGTGATCAGCCAGCCGATGTAGTTGCTCAACGGGACACCCAGGACCCCACTCGGTGATCGGTAGGCGAACATGTGACGCACGTAGGCGCCGATCGGATCGATCACCAGGTCATAGCCACCGACGATGAGGGTGGCCACGACGGGTGTCACCACAACGGACAGCCGCCGATTGTGGATCTCGCCCACAATCACCCGGGCCAGAATCCACGCCAACCAGGCCAGAATCACCCACGCCGCCACGACAACCACCGGAACGTCGAACGCGCGAGGCCCTTCCGCGTAATGGACGTAGAAGCCGAACGGGAAGCCGGTCGCAGTACTGCACGCCTCCAGGCCGAGACCCACCGTCGCGGCCGTGGCGAAGTAGGCGACGGCTCCGGCGGGTTTATAGAGCGCCAACGTATGGAGCACCACGAACGCCGCCAATGCGGCACCCGAGATTGCTTCGGCTACAGCGGATATCGATCCGGCACTCAATGCCGTCGTTACCATCGCGGCGATGTAGATAGCAACGAGGCACCAGCCCGCAACCACGAGCGGGGCTCTAGGGGCGCGCGGAGTCGTCGGCGATGATGTGCTGGTGACGGGCGTCGACACGCACCGAATCGTAGCCGTCGGCGACTCGTTCTCCGGGCAAAGCAAGGATGTTCGGGGAAAAGCATTCAGGGTTCCCGGCGCGGGCGACACAGTTAACAGCTGCCACATTGTTAACATCGGCCCGTGCCTGACTCGCCGCGGACTTCCCACCCTCGGAACCACGTTTCCCGACGGGACGCGCTGCGGTACGCATCCGCCGCAGCGCTCACCGGGCTGGGCGCGGCGTCGGCCGGTGCACCGACGGCTTCGGCTGCGGCTCCCACGCTGATCGACTACGCCATGCGTCAGATTCCCGCGCAGGACATCCGTGCCGCGGGCCATGCCGGCGTCATCAACTACGTGTCGACGTCGCGGCCCGGCTCCAACTTCGGCGCCAAGCCGATCACCCGGCCCTACGCCGAGTCACTGACCGCCGCGGGACTGGTGATCGTCAGCAACTTCCAGTACGGCAAGCCCGGCGGGACGGCCCCGTCGGACTTCACCCGGGGCTACCCCGGCGGGGTTGCCGACGCACGCACCGCCTGGCAGATACACACCGCCGCCGGCGGGGGCCAAAGCGCGCCGGTCTTCTTCAGCGTCGACGACGACATCGACCGCAACACCTGGAACACCGTGGCACTGCAGTGGTTTCGCGGAATCAACTCGGTACTGGGAGTGCAGCGAACCGGCGTCTACGGGGGCGTGAACGTGTGCCAGTGGGCGGCCGCCGACGGTGTCATCGGAGTCTCACGCACACCCGGTAAGCGGTGGGCCTGGCAGACCCGATCCTGGTCACGTGGTCAGGTCGATCCCGGGGCAGTGCTCTACCAGCGCATTGTGAGTACCGCCTCGAACCCGGGGCCCATCGTCGGTGGGATAGAAGTCGACGTCAACGACGTCCTGGCCCAGGACTGCGGCCAGTGGAATCTACATCCGTGAGGTCGTGCGACCGATCAGGACCCGCTGGCCCAGAAGAGTGCCAGGGTAAGCAGCACGACACACGCGAGGCACGTGTAGACGCCCAGAGATGCTGACGCCATGAGTGGGCTCCTGTCTGCGAAGACTTGGTCGGTCTCGATTCGTTGACGGCCGATCTACGTCCAGCTGCGTAGCTGGACGGCCGTGCCGCGATCGCCACTAAGTTAGCCGTCCACCTCGGCCGCAGTCAACAAACGCTCCAGAGCCCCCGGGGGGCGCCAAGGACTACGCGGTTTCCAGGGTGCGCAGACCGACGCTGTCGCGCGATTCTCGATCCGAACGATCCGGGCAGGCGCAGACCGACGATCAAGGAGACGCAGATGAGCTTGAACACCGCCGTACGTGCTGAGAGTCACGAGCCGAACGATCTGGTTCCATCGCGATACGCGGTACAGGTCGGCGACATCGAGGTGCTGGTGATCAGTGACGGCGTGCTGCCGATCAACGCCGCGACCATGGCCACCAACGTCGACTCGTCCCGCCTGGCGGGCTGGCTCGACGACATGTTCCTGCCGCCTGACGTCATCGACTGGCCGTTGAACGTGGTCGTGGTGCGCTCCGGTGACCGGACCATCCTCGTCGACGCCGGCCTCGGGATGGAGTTTCCGGACTTTCCGCGTGCAGGCCAGGCAGTCCGTCGGCTGGAGGCTGCCGGCATCGATCTGTCTGCCATCACCGACGTGGTGCTGACCCACCTACACATGGACCACGTAGGGGGACTGCTCACCGACGGGGTCAAAGCGCGACTGCGTCCGGACCTGCGGATCCACGTCGCGGCCGCGGAAGCCGAGTTCTGGGAGGCGCCCGACTTTTCCGGGACCAACATGCCGGCTCCGGTTCCGGACGCGCTGCGATCGATCGCCTCGCGGTTCTTGGACGAATACCGTAACCACCTGGTCCCCTTCGAGAAGTCCTACGAGGTGGCCCCCGGCGTGCTCGCCACACGTACCGGCGGGCACACCCCCGGCCACAGCGTGGTCCGGCTAGCATCCGGTGATCACCGACTTACCTTCGCCGGCGACGCCATATTCCAGGTCGGATTCGACAACCCCCAGTGGCACAACGGATTCGAACACGACCCGGAGCAGTCGATCGAGGTCCGGGTCGGCCTGCTGCAGGAGCTGGCATCGACCGGCGAAGCGCTGGTGGCCACTCACCTCCCGTTCCCGTCGGTGTGCCACGTGGCCGCCGCCGGCAACGCCTTTCGGTGCGTACCGGCGGTGTGGGATTACTGAGCTGTGCTCGCTGACTGCCGAAACCCGGCCAGCTCCCAGTCCTCGTCGGCGATCAGGTTTCGCCAGTCGACCGGCAGCGAGTCCAGCGCGTCCTCGATGCAGAACCACACCGACTCCAGCGGCGAGGCACCCGGGGCGGCGGCCGTAATCCGGCTCTCCACATCGTAGTTCGGGGCGTGCGGTGCGTCACTGAACGGTGCGAGCGCGTTGATCGCGTCCATGACGTAACGCCGCAGCTCGGCGTAGGGACGACCGCGCAGCTCTTCGGGCAGAATCGGCCTGCCAAAGATGTAGTCCTGCGCGGCATGGCCGTAGGGAACTTCGAGCTTGTGCGGCAACGGCTCCTCGGGCAGGCCGCCCGCGAAGTACACCGGCACGATCGGCATCGCCATCTCGATCGCCATGTCCAGCAGTGTCGACGTCAGCCTCTCCACCCGCTGACTCGAGCTCACACTGCGGGTCCCGTCGGCGTGCACCATGACCGACACCCCCAGCGCCGCGGTCTCCCGCTTGAGTTCGTCGACCAGACCGAAGAACTCCTGGGGCTGCTGCTGGTCGAAGTAGCGGAGATGGCCCAACTGTTTGCCCGCCGCCGCGTCGATCATCCGCAGCAGATTGCCGACCCAGCCGGTCTCGTGTTTGGCGTGGCCGATAGTGACGACTTTCGTGCCGGTCAGCCACGATCCGATGGTGGTGCCCAACAGTGATTCGACCTGCACCTGGTGGTTGGCCAGCAGCAACACCGGCCGGCCGTGCACGGCCGCCATCGCGGCCGGATCGGTGACCACCACGTGGCGTACATAGCGCGACAGCACCGCTCCCAGGGCCAACTCGCCGAACCAGCCATCCGGCATGCCGGCGCTCTCGGTCCACCAGGCTCGGACCGGCTCCCAGTCGGTTTCCGCTGACGCGCTCGCACGGCACGCACCCGGCCCGAGCTTCTCGACGTCGACCGTGATGCGCTCCAGCGGCAGCGCGGGGCAGCTCACCTTTCCGTCGATGACCTGAACCTGAGCGGGGTGGACCGCATTGTGAACTGCGTCCGCGACCGCTTCCTTGGTCACGATGTCGACCATCAGCGAATCGCCTTGGCTGTCGGTGCCGTACACGGCCTGCAGAGTGCCCTTGAACCAGTCGAGGGTTGCCATCCGGGCGGTGTCGAGCTCCAGCACGCCGCGCCCGAGTCGTTCGCTCAGCGACAGTCCCGGGACCGCCTGCCGGTCACCCATGAAGGCGCGTCGTTCGGGCCCGCCGACCTCGGCCAGCGGTCCCTTGCTCAGCAGGAACTCGGCCATCCGGATACGGGCCCAGGGTTTTCCGGCGACGCTGAGCCACAGGTCGAAGATCGGCATACGGCGTTCGTCGTCGTCGAAGCCCACGAATCGGGCTTCGACATCCACGGTTCCGGCCACCGGGGTGTCGGAGTAGAACCGGGCCGAGAGGATGCGGCGCGGGAACCCGACGTCGGGGTCGTTGGCATCGACATACGATGCCGGATCGGCGGTGTCGGTGGTCCACACGCTCATCGCGGTGTGCGGTACGACATGCAGCGCGCCGTCCAACAGCCCCGGCTGCAGTTCGCCGACCGGAACGGCGCAGCGCTCGATCGCGAGCGTTCCGGTCGAGCCGTTGCGGCCGATCCGGGCGCCCTCGGTCAGGGTCGCGAACGCCGGGCCGTGAAACACCGTTCCGTCATAGGGATCGGCGTAGGGCACCGCACCTTCCAGCGGGGCGGGCGGCTCGGGTTCACCGCTGTACTGTGCGGCGGTGACGACAACGGCGTGCGCGTGAATTTCCCAGCGGGACAACTCTGCTCGCGGCGCATCACGCCAGACTTCGAGGCGGCCCCGAGAATGTCCGGCCTCCGGCGTCTGCTCCAGCACGACCCGCAGCTGCTTCGGGGCGTCGACCACGACCCAGCGAACCATCTGGACATCGGTGATCTCGACGACCTTGGCTCCGCCTGAGGCACGGGCCGCCGCCTGGGCGAACAGGTCCATGACCGACATCATCGGCAGCGACGGGATCACGTACGTGGGGCAGTGATCGACGACCCAGGAGTCGTTGACCGGATCGAGCGTGACTTCCATCGTGGTGGTCACGGGCGCGGTGTTCTGCACCGCGGCAGCAGTTTCCGCCGACGGCAGCGATGCCGGAGCGGCTGCACCCGCCGCGCTCCCCGGTACCGCTGCCGATGTGGTGATGGCCCCGGCAGCTGCCGGCGACAGCCGCTCCTCCGGGCCTGCCACGATGCGCATGCCCAGGTTGCTGGCGGTGTAGATGCGCTTGTCGTCCACCCACAGCGATGCCTCGGCCACCGCGAGGATGCCGGCGTCCTCGCGGACGATCCGGGTGATCTCCACCTGTGCGGTGATCTGCTTGTTGGTGGGGATGATCTGGCCGCGGTACCGCCAGGTCATGGCGTCGTGCAGGGCGGCCGGCTCGAAGCGGGCCGACGGTCCGGCTTCCTTGCCGAGTCCGAGGTCGAGCATCCCGAACTGCAGGAGCTGCAAAAGCATCTCGATGCCCAGGGACCCCGGTTGGACCGGGTCGCCGAAGAAGTGCGCCTTGAAGTACCACTCGCCGGGGTTGACGTCTTTAACGCCGCGCCATTGGCCCAGGCCGGCGGCGCCTCCGGTGGGCCAGCGGCCGGTGACCCGATCGACCATCAACAGCATCGGGTCTGCCAACCGCGCTCCCGCCCCGAAGAACTCGGCGGGCTGAGTGGTCAAGTCGACCAGCGGAGCCTCGGAGGGCTGCGCCAGAGAGGCGCGTTGCGAGTCGCTGACCGGGAGACCGACCTGGTTTTGCAGCGCTTCGCGTTTGAAGTAGCCGAACACGGTGTCGAAGGTGTAGACCGGTCCCTCGTCGGCCACGATCTCCCCGTCGAAGCCGACGATGATGGTTCCCGCGGCCTTGGCGAGGCTCTTCAGCTTCACCTTGATGCGCAGTGTTCCCGTCGCCGGGGTCACCTCCCGGTGTTGCGTTCCGGTCCCGTCCAGGTTGCGGAAGAACAGGTCCGCGTCACCGTCCAGCGGGCAGCCGACGTAGCTGGCCAGCCAGCCGCAGGGCTGCAGCGCGACTTCCATGAGCACCGCGTTGGGCATCGTCTCATGGCCGTTGGCGGCACCGTTCTCGGCGAAATACCAGGCGTCGGCGGGTACGTCGTACTCCACGACGACTTCGGCGCCGGCCTTCATCACGCCGGTCTCACCGACCAGTTCGGTGACCCGGGACATGAAGTGATACGGCGGGCCGGGCAGGCGGGCCGCCTTGCGGGGAGAGTCGAACTTCTCGAACAACGGTCCGAACGCCATGGACGGCTTGGCGATCGCACTGGCGAGCATCGCCTGGTAGTCATAGCGGAACCCGTTGACTTCGGCGACCGCTTTGAGCTCGACGTAGCCTTCGAGTTCCTTGGCGCCGAGGTCCATCGGCCAGCCCGGTGACAGCTTCAGGCCCATCCGCTCGCAGTGGAAGGCGGGCAGCCCGTCGACGGTGCACAGCAGGTCGGCGAACAGTGTCGGCTCGGGTCCGGCGATCACCTCGCGGACGAACACTTCGTAGACCACCTCGCGCGACTGCGGGGTGACCTGGCCCCGGCAGCGCAGCTTGTAGGTCTCGAAGGGAACCGGTTCGAAGCGCCAGCCGTCGCAGTCGAGTGTCATGCCCAGGGCGGTCATGTAGATCGCCATGGTCTGCATGGTCGCCTCATACATCAGCGTGCCCGGCATGCAGGGATCGTTCTTGAAATGGCCGGCGAAGAAGCAGTTCTCCGGCGTCACGGGCGCGACGGCCCGCAGATATCCGCGGCCCCACGGCCCACCGGTGAAGTCCAGATCCGTCACTTCGTCGACGAAGAGCATGTCGCCGGCGTGGATGCTGGGGGTGCGAGTGTGGCTGCCGGCGCGCTCGAATCCCTCGCCGAACGTACGCCAGATCTCACCGGACGCCATCGCCTCCAGGTCGGCGCGCTGCAGCGAGGTGCGCGACGTCTGGGCGGGCGTCTGCTCCATCGGTCCGCTGACGGTCTGTTCCTCAGGCCGCCACAACACCCCGCCGGATGCCGCCAGCTCCTCGTCGGTGAAGAAACCGGCCTGGCCGTTGCGCATCGACATCCGCTCGACACCGTCGATCGTGCAGTCGTAGTGGAAGAAGAACAGCCGCACATCGCCTTGCCGGGCGTGGCCGTCCACGTGGATGTCGAAGCGCAGGGTGTCGCCGATCTCGGGCAACCCACCCAGGTAGGTGACCTCGCAGCCGAGCAACCGATAGACCCGCTCGCTCTTGTTGAGCAGATCCGCGCCCATCCAGGAGATAAGCATCAGGTCGGCCTGCCCGCTTTCGATCATGATACCGGCGGGCATCCGGCCCTGCTGGAGCCACCAGGAGTCGGCGGTGACATCGGTTTCGGTCCACAGCGTTCCGGTGCCGTGCCGAGCCGGCTCGGCGTCGATGCCCAACAGCCGATCCGCCAGCAGCAGTGGCGGTTCGGGCATCCGGACCTGGCGCGGATATTGGTCCTGCTCGGCGAAGGCCGGGCCGAAGATCTCGGAGATGTTCCCCGAGGAGTGCACGCGCAACCCGTCCTTGTCGAGCTTGAGGCCCACCGGCTCACGCTTCACCGTCGGGGTCGGGACCACCTTGTCGGCAGGTTTGACCGGCTGGATCGCCCGGCTTGCGCCGGCGGGTGCGGTGGCGGGCGTCGCGGGGGCAGCGTCGGCCGCAGTCGGCTGCGGTTCCGGTAGCGCCGGTGTCGCCGCGGCGACACCCAGCGGCAGCCGGGCCAGCGACTCCGCGACCGTTGCCAAAGCCGGAGGCATCGGGAGTTGTATCGGCATGAATTGCTCCAGTTGATCAGGGGGGTTCGTTCCTGGGGCCGGGACGCGTGGGGGCAGGTGGACCGCGGGCAGGTGCGCGGGGAAGTTGAGCCGGATGGGTTTCCCGGCACCGTTGGCTGCTGCCGGCGCCGTCAAGGCCGCGGCCTCCGGCCCGGTTGCCGAGGACACCAGCGTGATGTGTTGTCGCTGGCCGGCCAGTCCGGTGAGTTCGACGGCGACGCGCCGTTGCGCGGATGTCCAGGGCTCGCCGTCGGGCCACACTCCGAGGGCTGCATAGAGCACGCCCGCGGCCACATGCAGCAGTCCCGAGGCGGCGTGCGCGTGACCCAACAACGCCGACAGGCTCACCGCACCGGGAACGGTGCCCAGGTGCAGACATTCGGCGTCGACCGGCTGATCGGGCAGCAGGGTTGCGTACACCGGGTCGCCGTCACGGCGCGCGTCGGCGGCGCGCTTGAGCACCAGGACGACGGCGGCGTCTGCGGGTGTCTGCTCATCGGGGTGCAGTAGGGCGCGCGCCGCCGCCTGATGCACGGGTTCGCAGCTGAGATCCACCGCCCCGACCACGGCCGCGTCGACCTCTCCGCGGCGTAACGCCCGCGCGGCCATCTCCAGGGCCGTGGTGCCCGAGAGCTGTTCGCGCGACACCGTGAAACTGGGCCCACGTAAATCGAATTGGCTGTTCAGTCGGTTCGCGACGATGTTGGGCATGGCTCCCACGACCCCCGCGGCGGTCCACCCCGCGACGACATCGTCGCGAGCGGCGGCGAGCCGGCCGGGGTCGTCGAATTCATCGGCCAGCCGCCAGCGCTGGCCGAACCGGTTGACTTCGGCGTCGCAGCCCATGCCGACGACGACGCTGGTGGTGTCCGGCGGCAGGCTCTTGATCAACTCGCCGATGCCCAGGGCCGCACCGAGCAACGCCAGTTGTTGAGGCTGGGTCTGTTTGAGATCGGCCGGTGGGAAGCGGGTCTGGGTCAGATCCAGGCAGACCTCGTCCATGCGTGCGCCGCGGGCTCCGTCGGCCAGGCCGGTGGGTATCGGCTGACATGTCTTCAAGTGCTCGGCGACGGAGGCCGTTCCGTGACCGTCGCCGATCAGGAGGCTCAGGCCGACGATCGCGATCTCCTGCTCGGCCCGGGGCGCGGCGACCGGAGGAGCCGGCGTGGGACCGGGTCCCTCGACCCATTCTTCGAGCAGCAGGTGGGCGTTGTTTCCGCCGAAGCCGAAGTTGTTGACCGCGGCGCGACGCGGCCCGTCGGTGTCCCAGGGCTCGGCCTCAGTGAGCAACCGGAACGGCGAGTCGGCGATGAACGGGAGCGGATCTTCGGCGTGCAGGGTCGGGGGACGTATCCCGGCACGCATCGCGGCCAGTACTTTGATGGCTCCCGCCGCGCCGGATGCCGTGATCGAGTGGCCCAGATTGGATTTCAGTGAACCGATGGGCACGTCGGTCATGCCGGTGAAGATGCTCGCCATGCTCATCAGTTCGGTCAGGTCACCGCGCGATGTCCCGGTGGCGTGGCATTCGATGAGGGAGATGTCGCGCGGCTCAAGTCCGGCCATCTCGTAGGCCAGGCGCATCGCGCGTTCTTGGCCGTTTTGGGAGGGCACCAGAAACCCATGTCCCCGACCGTCATTGCTCAAGCCGACGCCCCGGATGACGCCCAGAATGGAGTCGCCGTCGACGATCGCGTCGTCAAGCCGCCGCAGCACCAGGATGGCGGCGCCCTCGGCGGGGACCAGGCCGTCGGCGCCGTTGTTGAACGGTCGTGACCTCCCCGTTCGGCTCAGGGCCTGTAAGGCGGTGAAGCCGACGTGCAGCAGCAGATCACTGGCGCCGTTGATGCCGCCGGCGAACATCACGTCGGCGGTGCGGTCGTGTAGCCGATCGCAGGCCAGCTTGATGGCATACAGCGACGAGGCGCAGGCGGCGTCGAGGGCCGCGGCTCCGCCAGTCAGGCCCAATGCCTGCGCGATCAGGTGAGCCGGCAGGCCGGACATGAAGCGGTTGCGCCAGTCGACTCCGGGTTCTTCTCCCCGCCAGACTGATTCGGCGAGGTCGGTCATCTTCTTGGTCGGATAGCTCAGGTTGCCCAGGACGATCCCGGCGGAACCCGGCACCTCACCTGCCCGCCATCCCGCACTGTCCAGGGCTTGTCTGGCCGCCTCGATTCCCCACCGGTAGAGCGGGTCGAGTCCGGCCAGGTCGTCGGCGTCGAGGAACAGTCCGCGCGGATCGAAAAGGTCGTCGAACCCGCGGACGTAGCCGCCGCGGTCCGACCAGGTGTGGTCGAGTTCGGGCACGTCCGCCGGGGCGCACAGGACGCGCTCCGGGGATACCCCCCAGTAATCCGGCCCGGGTGAGCCCAATGCGTCGCGGCCGTCGTGCACCGTTGTCCAGAGCTCACCCGCGTTCAGTCCCCCGGGCAGGACACACCCCTGCCCGACGATCGCGATCGGATCAAACTTCACTTCGAATCAGCCGCCGTCGATTCAGCCGCCGTAGGGATACAACTCGAGTCGTTTGAGACTGATCACCAGCTGGTTGTCGGCGTCGACCAGGTCAAGATCGCAGACGGCACGGCTGGTCTTGGCGTCCCCACCGGTGAGCACGCACTGCAGGCCGGCACCCAGCGCGCCGGACCGGTAGCGGACGATCTCGCCCACCCGCAGCGGAAGGACATTGCGGCCGAGCAGTTCGTAGCTCCAGACCAGTGCCGCCTGCAGGCATCCGTCGACAGCGGCCGGGTCGGTCGCCCAGCCCTCCCCCGCCCAGCCCACGGACGTCAATCCGGACAGATACGCCGTCGCGGTGGTCTCGGCGCAGTCCATGCCGTCGAGCACCCGGAATGCGGCACCGTGGAACAGTGCCCCACCGGTGTAGCAGGCTTCGCGGTCGATCCTGCGACCGTCCGAGGCCGGGGCCAGGGCGCCCGGGACCACCGGTGCGCCCGAACGCATCTCGAGTTTGGCTGAGTAGTACACGGTCGAGCCCTCGATGTCGGAGAGCGTCACGGTCAGCAGTTCGGGCCGATCGTCGACGGGCACACACCGCACGATCAGGGGATTGCCGTGCCTTTCGAACTCGTAGAGCGTGACACCACGCAGCACCTTGAGGTCGAGCACCCGATCCACGTGGTGGCCGGGCCGGCATGCCTCAGCCATCCGGATGAACCATTCGAGCGCCTGCACCACGGGCAACACGACATTGCCCTGGACCCGGTGGTCGAGCAGGTAGGGCTGCTGCGTCACGTGGGCGAGCACCCGCGCGACCCTGCCTTCCGGCGGGATCGGATGCGTGGGCAGCCCTGCCAGTACGCCGTCGCCGAGAGTCACCTCGGAGCTTCCGCTCTCGCCGTCGAGGACGTCGGCGACAAACGCGCGCGCGCCGTCGGCGAGTGGGATCAGCGAGATGCCGCGGGACTCGAACATCGCCTTGAGGCCCGGGGTCACCATGCCGGAATCCCAAGGGCCCCAACCCAGTGCCCGCACCAGACAGGACGGTCCGCGCCGGGCCTGCTCCGCCAAGGCCACCTTGTTGAGGATTTCATTGGCCATGGCGTAGTCGCTTTGGCCGACGTTTCCGCTGCGCGCGGCCACCGACGAGAAGAGGCAGATCACCTTGAGCGCATCGTTGGCTGTGGCATCCAGCAGCGCGCACGCGCCGCCGACCTTGGTCTCGAAGACCCGGTCGAACCCGTCGAGGGTCTTCTTGTGCAGCGGCGCATCGGCGAGTACGCCGGCACCGTGCACCAGGCCGGTGATGGGACCGAATTCGCTTCGCACACTGTCCAGCAGCGCGCTCAGCTGCGCGGCGTCACGGACGTCGGCAGCGGCGTAGCGGACGCGGGAACCGGCCGCGGTCAGCGCGGCCAGAGTGGCCCGCACCTCGCGGTCGGCCAGGATGCGCTGCGCCTGTTGCTCCAACTGCTTGGGTGTGACCTTGAGTCCTTGCGCCGCAGCGCTGGCAAGCAGCGCCCGCTTGAGCTCCGCATCGGTGGTCAAGCCCTGGGCTTCCGGCGGTTCGTCGCTGAGTTCGGTGCGCCCGATCAACACGAACGCCGCCTGGGTCTGCTGCGCCAGGGCGATCACCGAACCGGCGGTCACCCCGCGGGCGCCACCCGAGACCACAATGACGTCCTGCCGGCCGATGCGGTGCGTGCGGGTGCTCACCTGCTGCTCGTCCGCGACGACCGTGGTTCGCCCGTGTGGACTACCGAGGCCCACTTCGAGCTCCACCCCGCCGGCTAGGACTTCGTCGGCGATCTGCTCGGCGACGACCAGCGGGGAACGATGTCCGACGGCGATATCGATCGCCTTGACCTGCGCACTGGTCCATTCCTGCGCAGCAGTTTTGGCCAGCGCACCGATCCCGCCCGACCAGGCCCGCAGGCCGGGGTCGGTGAGCAGACCGAAGGTGCCGCCGGTGTCTTGAACGGTGACGAAGACGCCACCATGTTCCGCGAATTGGGCTGCGACGGACTGCGCGTCGGCGAAGAGCACCCGGTTGACGGCAAGCGCCTCGTCACGAGTGGCGATTTGCCGCAGGCCGCCGAGATGGATGATCGCCTCGGCGTCGGCACTGGGTCGGGCCACGATCGCCGCGCGAATGCCGTGTGTGCGCAGAATTGCGGCCAGGGCCTCGGCCGTTTCAGTCAGCCCGTCCTGGACTGCCTCGGCCGTCACGATCTCGACGGTCCTGGCGGCATACAGACCGGGCATCCCCATCCCGCTCACCGGAGCGGCGGTGGCGCGTACCGCGTAGCGCGCCACCTCCGCTCCGGTTAACTCAAAAGGGGCGCGATCACCTGCCGGCAATCCGTTGGGCGCCACCAGATCCGGTGGTGGTGAACCTATCAATGACTGCAGGTAGTCGACG
>NZ_AUWR01000019.1 GCF_000455125.1 Mycobacterium sp. UM_WGJ | reverse complement strand
TTGCCCTACCTCACTGTTGCATCAAAAACTTCGCGCGACGAGTCTACGTGTCAGTCCTGATCGCGTGCTGGGGGCTGCTCGGGCGGGAAGAATCCCGGCGCCCATCGTTCGATCAGCGCGGCGTACTCGACGTGGGCGTCCAACTGCACGGCGACGCCCAGCAAACCGCCCAGTGTGCGCAGCAACATGACGTAACCAGCGGGGATGGTCAGCCGGCGTGCCATCTTGAAGCGGTCGGCGAACCCCTCCGCCATCGGATCGGTGGTGACCAGCGCAGACTTCTGGAACCACTCGCGGGTGAAGTGGAACTCCCCCGAACGCAGCGGGTCGATGTAGGGCCACAGCGGCTGGATGTACTCCACCAGCTGCTCGGCACTCAAGTCGTAGTCGGCCGGCATGAACCCGAGTTGCTTGAGCAGGCGGATTGCCTCGTCCCATTGCTCGTCACGGGCCCAGCACAGCAGTTCGGCGAATCCCGGCGGGATGCCCTCGGGATGTTCTGCCACCGCACCGAAGTCGATGACGCCCAGCCGGCCGTCGGGCAACATCATGAAGTTGCCCGGGTGCGGGTCGGCATGCACCAGCCCGGCCCGCGCCGGCGAGCTCAAGGTGAACTCCAGCAGCAACGCGCAGGCCGAGTCGCGCTCTTCCTTGGTGCCACTTTTGATGATCTCCGACAGCCGCCGACCGTCGATCCACTCCGAGACGATCACTTTCGGCGCGCTGGCGATCACCGCCGGGACGAAGAACTTCGGGTCGTCGGCATAGGCCTTGGCGAAGGCCCGCTGATTATCGGCCTCCTGGCGGTATTCGAGTTCGGCTTCCAGGGTGTCGTTGATCTCCGAGACCAGCCGGTCCACGTCAGCGCCGGGAACGACTTGCTTGGCGACCCAGTTGAACCGCTGAATCAACTTGAGGTCGGCGCGCAGCGCCTCGTCGGCGCCGGGATATTGGATCTTCACGGCGACCTCACGGCCGTCCTTCCAGACCGCCCGGTGAACCTGCCCGATGCTCGCCGAGGCAGCGGGGGTGTCGTCGAAGGACGCGAAACGCTCGCGCCACTTGGTGCCGAGCTGCGCGTCGAGCACCCGGTGAACCTTGGCGGCCGGCAGCGGCGGTGCTTCGCTCTGGAGCTTGACCAACGCCTCGCGGAACGGCTCGGCGAACTGCGGAGGAATCGCAGCCTCCATCACCGACAGCGCCTGGCCGACCTTCATCGCGCCGCCCTTGAGCTCGCCGAGCACCTTGAACATCTCGTCGGCGGCCTTCTCCAGCAGCTCGGCGTTGACCTCGTCTTTGGTCTTGCCGGTCATCCGTTTGCCCACACCGAGCGCTGCGCGGCCTGCCACTCCGGCCGGGAGGCTCGCCAGTTTTACTGCGCGGCGAAATCCGCCCCGCGCAAGATCTGCCATGCGGACATCATGCCTGGCCGATCCCGACGACGGTACCCCGGTCACCCAACGGACGGCCAGCCACGGGCGCGCTGGTCAGGCCCGCCCCTCGACGATGTCGACGAAGAGCCGGTGAATACGGCGGTCTCCGGTCACCTCCGGGTGAAACGAGGTGGCCAGCACGCGCCCTTGCCGCACCGCAACAGGATGGCCGGCGGCCTCGGCGAGCACCTGAACGCCCTCGCCGATCCGCTCCACCCAGGGTGCCCGGATGAACACCGCGTGCACTGGCTCATCCAAACCGTCGAAGTCGATATCACCCTCGAAAGAATCGACTTGACGACCGAAAGCATTGCGCCGCACAGCCATATCGATGCCTGACAACGGAATTGCGGCGCGCCCCTGCGCGCCGGCATCGAGGATCTCGCTGGCCAGCAGGATCATTCCCGCGCAGGAGCCGTACGCCGGCATCCCCTCTGCCAGCCGGTCTCGCAGCGGGTCCGCCAGCTCCAGCTCGCGCAGCAGGTGACTGATCGTGGTCGACTCCCCGCCGGGAATCAGCAACGCGTCCACCGCGTCCAGCTCGGAGCGGCGGCGTACCGGCACCGGATCGGCACCGACAGCGTTCAGGGCGGCGAGGTGTTCACGGACGTCGCCCTGCAATGCGAGGACACCGATGTGCGAGCCGCTCACTGGCCCGTCGGCTGAAATCCGGACGGATAGCGGGTCAGCCCCTCCTGCATGACCGCGGCCACCATGTCCCCGGATCGGTTGTAGATCTTGCCCTGGGTCAGCGCCCGGCCGGCGCCCGCCGAAGGCGATGACTGGTCATAGAGCAGCCATTCGTCGGCTCGGAAGGGGCGCATGAACCACATCGCGTGATCGAGCGACGCCACCTGCAAGTGGTCCCGCTCACTCGGGTGGATCGCCCAGGAGGTGCCCAGCAGGGTCAGGTCACTCATGTAGGCCAGCGCGCAGATGTGCAGCACCGGATCGTCGGGCAGCCGGTCGCGGTGGCGGAACCAGACCTGCTGCTCGGCAACCTTGCCCGGCATGTGCGGCAACTGCTCACGCGGCACCCGGCGCAGATCCCACTCGGCGAACGCTTTGAAGCCTTCGTCGTCGAAGGCCTTCATCGCAGCGATGTCGGGCAGGTCCTTGGGGTCGGGGGCATCGGGCATCACATCTTGGTGCTCAATGCCCTGTTGCTCGGTCTGGAACGAGGCCGACATGTTGAAGATGGTTTCGCCGTGCTGAACGGCGTTGACACGCCGCGTGCAGAACGAGCCGCCGTCGCGGACCCGCTCCACGGTGAACACCGTGGGCGCCTTGGCATCTCCGGGACGCAGAAAGTATCCGTGCAGCGAATGGACCCGGTAACGCGGATCCACGGTGCGCACCGCGGACACCAATGCCTGGCCGGCGACGTGTCCGCCGAAGGTGCGCTGGTTGTCCGCAGAGAGCGGGCTGAACACACTCCCGCGGTAGATGTTGACCTCGAGTTGTTCCAGATCGAGGATCTCTTCGATCGCCACGAAGAAGCTCTACCAGCCGCGTTCGGCAAGCGGCGCTAAGGAAGAGGTGCCAAGCATTCCGCCAGAATATCGGTGTCGATGTCTGACAAAGGTAGTACACTGGGCGCGTGCCGACAGTTACCAAACGAGAGCTCAATCAGCGGACCGCTGCGGTGCTCGATCAAGTCACAGAAACGGACGACCTCGTGGTGACCGAGCGGGGTAGGCCGCGCTGGCGGGTGAGCGCTGTCCGCGCTCAAGATTCCACGCTGGCGCGCCTGGAGCGCGAGGGTCGCTACACCCCACCCGCCGCCAAACCCGCACCCTGGCCGAGTGCCCCGGGCGGACCGTCCTACAGCGGCGGTCAGGTCGACGCGTTACTCGATGAGATGCGCGGGGATCACTGAATCGTGGCGCCAACCCTGGTCTACCTAGACACCTCGGTGGCGCTGCGCACCATCCTCGCCGTTCCCGAACGCGAGCACCTCCAATCCTGGATGCGGACGCCAGCGACGACGTTTCTGTCCTCCAGACTCCTTCGCACCGAGGTGGTTCGCACGCTGCGCCGCGACGACCGTCCGCTCTCCGACGCGGCACCGCTGCTGGACCGTGTCGGGATGCTGGACATCACCCGGGAGACACACACCGTCGCTGAGTCGATCGAACGCCACATCAGAACCCCCGACGCCCTGCACCTGGCGACCGCCCTACTGATCGGCGAGGTTGTCACCGTGGCGACGCACGACACCACCATGAAAGAGGTTGCCGAGCACCTGGGCTTGCGGGTGACCGATCCCGTCGAACAGCCATAATGAGCCGTGGTGTCAGCGGCTTCTGGTGAGCTTGCCTTCGTGAAGGCGAGACTGCGCGGGTGAGACTCAATCTGAAGGCGGTTGAGGAGCGGGTCGCACCGCTTGGGGGCCGGGAATCCTACGACCGCGAGTTCATCTTCGACCTGCTGCTGGCATACGGGAAGCCGCAGGGCAATGTCACCCGGCTGCGCAACGGCTCGCTCAATGTCGCCGACAATCCGGAAACCGAAGTGGCGCAGAAGAACGTCGTCTACTTCAAAGAGACGACCGGCGATCCGCTGGCGGTGATCGACGCGCTGAGGACCTCACCGACGGTGGTGCGCTACAACACACGGTTCGTTATCGTCACCGACTACACCGAGTTGCTCGCCATCGACACCAAGACCGGCGAGAACCTGATCATCCCGATCCGCGACATCGACCAGCACTTCACCTTCTTCCTGCCCTGGGCCGGGATGGAGAAGGCGCAGTACGTCGCCGAGGCGCACGCCGACGTCAAGGCCGCCGAGCGGATGGGCAAGCTGTTCGACGAGTTGCTCGGCGCGAACCCCGGCCTGCTGCACCAACCGAACGGGCGCCACGCGCTCAATCTCTTCTTCACCCGGCTGTTGTTCTGCTTCTTTGCCGAAGACACCGGCATATTCGCTGAGAACCAGTTCACCAACGCCGTCGGCTCTCACACTCAGGTTGATGGCTCCGATGTGGCGGATTTCCTCACCGATCTCTTCGCCGCACTCGACACCGAAGATCCCGCGCACAAGCCCACGCACCTGGCCGGGTTCCCGTACGTCAACGGCCGGTTGTTCGCCGTCTCGGCCGAGCATGCGGTACCGACGTTCACCAAGAAGGCCCGCGAACTGCTCATCGAATCCGGGACGTTGATCTGGCGGGAGATCAACCCCGACATCTTCGGTTCGATGTTTCAGGCGATCGTCACCCCCGGCGCGCGATCAGACCTGGGCCAGCACTACACCTCGGTGCCCAACATCCTCAAGACCATCGAGCCGCTGTTCCTCGATCGCCTCAAAGAGGAACTCGATGCCGGCTTTGACAGCGAGAAGAAATTGGAGGGGCTGCTGTCGCGGATCGCCGCGATCAAGGTGTTCGACCCGGCCTGTGGCTCGGGCAATTTCCTGGTCATCGCCTACAAAGAGTTGCGCAAGCTCGAGCACGCCATCCTGGAGCGCCTCGCCGAGCTGCGAGGCTCGCACCAGGGCCACCTACTGGGCTCCCGGATCAACATCGAGAACTTCTACGGCATCGAGATCGACGACTTCGCTGTCGAGGTGGCGATCCTCTCGCTGTGGATCGCCAAGCACCAGATGAATGTGGAGTTCAAAGCCAAGTTCGGCGAGGACATCCCGCTGATCCCACTCAAGGAGACCGGGCAGATCCGCCAGGGTAACGCCACCCGGATCGACTGGAATACCGTGTGCCCCAACGACGGTGGTGAGATCTATCTGATTGGGAATCCGCCCTACTATGGCGCCAAGCGGCAGACACCTGAGCAGAAGGAAGATTACGCCTTTGCATTCGGGGCGAGGCCGCACTCGAAAAACCTCAACTACATCGCACTGTGGTTTATCAAGGGGGCCGACTACATCGAAGGAACGCAAGCTGAGCTTGCATTCGTTACCACTAAGACGGTGACTCAAGGTGAACACGTGGGGTTGATGTTCCCCATGATCTTCTCCAAGGAAATCGAAATTGGGTTCGCATACCCCGGATTCCAGTGGGACAACAACGCGAAGAAAAATGCTGACGTGACCGTTGCTGTCATTGGGTTGCGGGTAACGCGATCGAGCCCAAAATATTTATACTCAAACGACCTTCAAATCACGGCAAGCAACATCAACGGCTACCTTGCCGACGGTGCCAATATAATAATCGAGCGACGCAAGACCCCCCTTGGGGCACCGCGCCCAGAGATGGTATTCGGCTCGATGCCTCGCGATGGTGGCTGGCTTACCCTGACGCCGGCCGAGCGCCACCAGATGATTCGGGAGGATCAACGCAGCAGCGAATTCATCAAGCGCTACATGGGATCAGCCGAGGCAATCAATGATGGCGAGCGGTATTGTCTCTGGATACCCGACGACTCCGCAACGCTCGCACGTTCGATTCCCTCGATCTCATCCAGGTTGGATCGAGTAGCTGCCGAACGGGCTATGAGCAAAGCGGAAAGCACAGCGGCGTATGCCGCAGAACCCCACCGGTTTGTCCAAATCAGCTACAAGCCGACGGATTCGATCATCGTCCCGAGCATCTCGTCTGGCCTGCGAAAATACATTCCGATTGACTACCTTGGCCCCGACACCGTGATCTCCAACAAGGGATTCGCGATCTACGGGGCCGATCCCTGGTTATTTTCCCTGCTGACTTCAAATATGCATATGGTGTGGGTCAAAGCAGTTTCTGGACGAATGCGTATCAACTATCAATACTCCAACACGATCGTCTACAACAACTTCCCAGTCCCTCCACTCTCCGACGACACCAAGGAGAAGCTCGCCGTCACCGCGCTGCGGGTGCTGGACGTGCGCGAATACCACTGCGAAAAGACGCTGGCCGAGCTGTACGACCCCGACCTGATGCCCGACGATCTGCGCCGGGCCCACGCGGAAGTGGACGCTCTGGTCGACTCCATCTACTCCAAGCGCGGCTACGAGACCGACGAACAGCGCCTGTCGGACTTGTTCGCCATGTATGAGGCGATGACGGCGGCCGAAGCCAAAGGATGATCCATCTACGGTTCTCCAGCCTCAGCCATCAACGAGGTAAGCACCTCGATCAACCCAGGAACATCCGCGACGGCGGTGTCATAGATGCGCTCGTCAACAATCTCGGCATATCCGTGGATCAGCACGTTCCGCAACCCCACCGCGTTGGCCAGGCCAGGCACGCGCCCGGTTGTCTCCGGATCGATCTGACGCAGCTTTCCGAGCGCTTCACCGACGATCTCGAATCCCCGCTCCACCGCGCGGCGGCGCAGCAAGTCGCTCCGGTACGCGTCCAGCGATATGCCCTCAATGAAGCTGCTTATCGACTTGGCGGCATCGAGCGCGTCCCAGATGAGGGCCGCGGACTCAGGCCGCATACACGTCCACAGCCTCGCCGAACGCACGCCGGGCGAAGAACGGGTTCCGGACGGCATTTGCCTCGACCAGGTCCACGTTGCGGCCGAAGATGCGCCGCAGCTCCTCTTGCAGCGCGAGGAACGGGGCAATTCCCTTCGGCGCATCGGCGGCAAAGTCCACCAGGAAGTCGATATCGCTTGTCTCAGGATCGAATTCACTCGTCACCGCCGAGCCAAACACACGTAGCCGCGCGACACCGCACTGCCGGCACGCACGCACCAGCGCTTCGTGGTCTGCCCCAGCTAAGTCGATCACGACCTCCAGACTACCGGCGACCGCACGTGCGGCAACGAACCTTGGGACGGCTGACCTGGTCGGTCGGTCGCGAACCACCCAACCCGTCGATCTGCCCTGGACACAATGACCCGAGACAGAAACTGGTGTCTGCCCCATCCGGTAGAAATGAGCCACCAGCAGCCACCGACGCCCAGGGGTCCGCAACGTGAACGCCCAACCGAACATCGTCGACGTCACCTACGCCCGCACCGGCGATTCGGTGCACACCGACGCGATGGGCATGCGGGAGATGCAGCGGAGGGTGTTCGCCAAGCGGAATGCCCAGCACCTGCTGGTCAAAGCCCCGCCGGCTTCCGGCAAGTCGCGCGCGCTGATGTTCGTGGCACTCGACAAGCTCTACAACCAGGGCCGCAAGAAGGTGATCGTCGCCGTTCCCGAGCGGTCGATCGGTGCGTCGTTCTCCTCGACGGACCTGACCAAGTTCGGGTTCTTCGCCGACTGGGACGTCAAGCCGGAGCTCAACCTGTGTGATCCCGGCTCTTCGGCGGGCAAGGTCGGCGTTTTCATCGAGTTCCTCAACGGCCCGGACGCGATCCTGATCTGCACGCATGCCACGCTGCGGTTCGCTTTCGAGAGGCTCTCCCCCGATGCGTTCAACGGCACGGCGCTCGCAATCGACGAGTTCCACCACGTCTCCGCCGATACCGAAGCCAGCCGGCTCGGCGCATTGCTCCGCGATGTGATGAACGGCTCTGACGTGCACATCGTTGCCATGACCGGCTCGTACTTCCGGGGCGACTCGGTGCCGGTGCTCTCCGCCGAGGACGAAGCGCGGTTTACCCCGGTCACCTTCAACTATTACGACCAGCTCAACGGCTACGAGCATCTGCGCTCACTCGGCATCGGCCACCACTTCTATCAGGGCCGCTACACCGACGCGATCGGTGAGGTGTTCGACCTGGACAAGAAAACGATCATCCACATCCCGAACGTGAACTCCGGTGAGTCCACCAAAGACAAGATCGAAGAGGTCGGGTTCATCATCGACTCGATCGGTCACGTGGAATCCACCGATCCCGACACCGGAATCATTGGCATCCGCCGTGCCGACACCGGCAAGATCGTCCACGTCGCAGACCTGGTCGATGACACCGACCAGAAGAAACGCGCCGATACCCTGCACTACCTGTCGTCCATCGCCTCGAAAGACCGCGACGCCGTGGATGTGATCATCGCGCTCGGAATGGCCAAGGAGGGCTTCGACTGGCCGTTCGCCGAACACGCGTTGACGGTCGGCTACCGCGCCTCGCTGACCGAGGTCATCCAGATCATCGGCCGCGTCACCCGCGACAGCCCCGACAAGGAGCACGCCCAGTTCACCAACCTGATCGCCGAGCCCGACGCCTCCCAGAGCGAGGTGAAGGTGTCGGTGAACAACATGCTCAAGGCCATCACCGCGTCGCTGCTGATGGAGCAGGTGCTGGCGCAGAACTTCACGTTCAAAACCAAACGCAGCGGCGACGCGGACCCGACCCCTCCGGGTGTCATCAAGATCAAGGGCTTCAAAGAACCGTCGTCGGAGCGGGTCAAGCAGATCGTCGAGACCGATCTCAACGATCTGAAGGCCACCATCTTGCAGGACGACACCTTCGCCAAGGCCGCAGCCGGTTCGGTCGATCCGGAGACCACCAACAAGGTTCTGATCCCAAAAATCATCCGCGAGCGTTACCCCGACCTGGACGAATCTCAGGTCGAGGAACTGCGTCAGCAGGTCGTGGTGGATTCGGTGATCAAGAATGGCGAGGTCCGCGAGGTCGGCGATAAGCGGTTCATCCGGATGTCGGAGAAGTTCGTCAACATCGATGACATCAACATCAATCTGATCGACTCGGTCAACCCGTTCCAGCGCGCCTTCGAGGTGATGTCCAAATCGGTCACGCCGCCGGTGCTGCGGATCATCTCCGACGCGATCACCGCAACCCGCGTCGAGGTCACCGAGGAAGAGGCGCTGGCGGCCTGGCCGAAGATCCAGCAGTGGGCCAAGGTCAACGGACGCAAGCCCGACGTGCGCGCCGATGACCCGACGGAGAAGCGCCACGCCGAGATCCTGCTGTACTTGCAGCGGCAGAAGCAGCAGCGGGCAGTCGCTCAGCGCGCCGCACAACGGGACGACGAATCATGAGCGACGACAACGACAATCAGTCCGCCGGCTTCGCCACTCCAGCCAGTATCGACGCGCTGCTCGCCTCCGATGTCGGTGGCTTGTTGGATGCGCCCGAGAAGCCGGCGCGGGTGACCTCTGCCGATCGGCTGGAGCGGGCGTTCCACGAAATCGTGGAGTTCCGGCGCATCCACGGCCGGGCTCCCAGCTCAACGACCCGCGAGATCGCTGAGCGCAAACTCGGCGCACGTCTGGACGGGATCCTCGCCAACGAGGACAAGACCGCCGCCCTCCGACCACTCGACGAGTTCCGTCTCCTGACGATTCCAGAGGCCCCGATGACGATCGATGACCTCCTTGACGGCGATCAGTTCGAACTCCTGGGCGACGAGTCCGGCCTGCTCGACATATCGGATCTGCCTGCGCGGAAAAACCCGGATGCCGCGGAGTCGGTTGCCAAACGCAAGAAGTGCCACGACTTCGATCAATTCGCGAACCTATTCAAGATGAAGCACGCCGAGCTCGCGGACGGCACAGTCACACTTGCACCGTTCAAGGGCCTGAGCACGGTCGCCGAGGGCCGCTTCTTCGTTCTGGCCGGTGTGATGTTGTTCGTCGCCGAGGTCGGCGAGACGAGGGAGATGATCGTCGGCGGAAAGCCGGAGCAGAAGCAACGCCTGCGGGTGATCTTCGAGAACGGCACCGAGTCGTCGATGTATCGCCAATCGCTCTCGATCCGCCTCTTCGAGCAAGACGGACAGGCCATCGTCCGAACCGGACTCTCCGAGGACGAGGTGCTCGACGCCGATGTCGAGAGCGGATACATCTATGTGCTCCGGTCCCTCAGCGACGACCCGCAGATTGCCGCGATGACGGACCTGCACAAGATCGGCTTCTCCCGCGGACCGGTGGAAAGGCGTATCAACAACGCCGAGAAGTCACCGACGTATCTGATGGCTCCGGTCGAGGTGGTTGCCAGCTACCGCACCTACAACCTCAAAACCTCGGCACTGGAGAATCTGCTGCACCGTGTCTTCGCCGAGGTCCGCCTCGATCTGACCCAAATCGACCGCAAGGGCCACCCCTACGACCCCTCCGAGTGGTTCGTGGTTCCTCGCAACGTCATCAACCAGGCCATCGAGCTGATCGTCTCCGGCGATATCGTCAACTACGCCTATGACACGCATCAGCGGAGGTTCATCGAACGCACGTGAGGTCCATGGACTTGGCCCCGCGGCGTCTACCAACCGCGTTCGGCAAGCCGGTGCGGTTGCGCGATGTCCTCCACATTGATGCCGACCATCGCTTCGCCCAGCCCGCGCGATACCCGGGCCAACACGTCGGGGTCGTCGTAGAATGTGGTGGCCTTGACGATGGCCGCCGCACGCGCGGCGGGGTCACCGGACTTGAAGATGCCGGAACCGACGAACACGCCCTCCGCGCCAAGCTGCATCATCATCGCGGCATCCGCCGGGGTGGCGATGCCGCCCGCGGTGAACAGCGTCACCGGCAGCTTCCCGGCCTTGGCCACCTCTGCGACTAGCTCGTAGGGCGCCTGCAGTTCCTTTGCGGCGACGAACAATTCGTCTTCGGAGAGCGACGTGAGCCGGCGAATCTCGCCACCGATGGACCGCATGTGGGTGGTGGCGTTGGAGACGTCACCGGTGCCGGCCTCACCCTTGGAGCGAATCATGGCCGCACCCTCGGTGATCCGGCGCAGCGCCTCGCCCAGGTTGGTCGCTCCACACACGAATGGCACGGTGTACTGCCACTTGTCGATGTGGTGGGTGTAGTCGGCCGGAGTCAGCACCTCGGACTCGTCGATGTAGTCCACTCCGAGGCTCTGCAGGATCTGCGCCTCGACGAAGTGCCCGATTCGCACTTTGGCCATCACCGGAATGGTGACCGCGGCGATGATGCCCTCGATCATGTCCGGGTCGCTCATTCGCGAAACCCCGCCCTGGGCACGGATGTCGGCGGGCACCCGCTCCAGTGCCATCACCGCGACGGCGCCGGCGGCCTCAGCGATGCGGGCCTGGTCCGGGGTGACGACGTCCATGATGACGCCGCCCTTGAGCATCTCGGCCATGCCTCGCTTTACTCGCGCAGTACCCGTTTGTCCGTCGGGTGCCGAACCGTTCTGCGCCGCGCTGTCCACTGAATGCTTCTCCTTGCTGGCCTGCGATACCCGCTCAGTGTAGTGGGCCGACGCCAACCGTTTTCCCGCTCATTACCGCGACACCGTGAACACCGGCCCCGCCGGCGGCGGATCGGCGAGCAGCGCAGGCAATACGAACACCCGGACATAGCGGCGGACCTGGTCGGCGTCCGGAACGGGAATGACACCGGGGATGAGGCCCAGCAGCAATCCCAGTGCGGTCGACAGCACGAACCGGGCCGCATCGCCCGAATGCAGGCCGGCCCGCAGTTGCGGGCCGGCCTGCCGGAATCCCGCTTCATAGAGCCCGGCCAGCAGCTCACCCAGCGTCGCCGACCGGGCGATCAGCGCTGCGACGTTGCCCTCATCGGTGTGCTCGGAGATCACCCGCAGCAGTGGGTCCTGGGCAACCTCGGTCGCCACGATGACCAGGGACTCCGTCACCAGGTGGCCCGCGTCATGGGGCGGTCCCAGCCGCGCGGTTATCTCGGCGATCTTGCGTGCGGCCACCCGCACCACCAATGCGTCCAGCAGTTCGTCCCGGGTGGCGAAGTGGCGGTAGATCACCGCACGGGTGTATCCGGCTTCCCGCGCTATCACCTGCATGGTCGAGGCCCGATATCCGCGCAGAGCGAAGGATCGCTCTGCGGCGTCCAACAGTAGCTCTCGGGAGTGCTCGGGCGGGTTCCCGCCGCCGCGCGGTCGCCCCCGGCCGCGAAGCGTCACGTCTCGCCCGGCCGAGTTATATGGACATTCCAAGGCATATGTCTATTATTAACCGCACTGCATCACCCCGCGTTTCCGACGGAAGGCTCGTCGTATGGCGGCAACGACTACCGGCGTTCCCGAGCAACGAGACTGGCGGGCCGTGGCCGGCTCCTGGCGCCTGCTGGCCGATCCGGGCCGCAACGGAGGATCCGCCTTCGAGTTGATCGTCGGCTTGGCGGCTCCGATTCTGGCCCGCAGTTATCACCAACTGCGCGCGCATCCCAACGGCCGGCGCCTGTTCGCCGAGAAGCCCGATCTGTTAGCGCTGCTCGGCGACGACGACTATCTGGCCTCGTTGCCGCACGGCTCGCTCGGCCACGCCTACCGCTCGTTTCTGCGCACCAATCGCTTGGACGCCGGGGTGTTCGACGTGGACACGGTGATCCGGCCGATCGCGGAGCGTCGCGGCTGGGACGACGATTTCTTCTACATGATGCGGCGCGGCACCGCCCTACACGACATGTTCCACACCCTGGGCGGCTACGGTCCGGACATGGGCGGCGAGTTCGGCAATCTGGGGTTTCACTGCGGCCAGATGGAACCGTCCGGCGCACTCAAGGCGCTGACCCTCGGGCTGCTCGGACCCCTCATCCCGGCCTCGCCAGTGCGCAAACTCCGTTACTTCCGCGAAGCGGTCCGCCGCGGCCAACGCGCCGACAACCTGATGGCAGCGCCCTATGAGGAGCTGCTGGACCAGCCGATCACCGAGGTTCGCGCGGCGTTGGGCGTGATGCCGACGCCTAGCGCCCACCCGGCCGGTCATATGTTCATCAGCTGGATGCCGCCGGGCATGAGACCGCCGACCCGCTGGGATTACGACGCGACGTTGCCGGCCGCCTGAATCCGGCCGTCGGTCAGACGGTCAAGACCATGCGGTAGCGGGCCCGCCCCTCTGCCATGGCGGCATAGGCTTCGGCGGCCTGGGCCAGCGGACGCTCCTCGACATGGGCCCGAACCCCGGACAGCACCGCGAAGGCCATGGTCTCCTCGATATCGCGGGCGGTGCCCGACGGGTGGCCGGTGACGCTGAGCCCGGGGGTGATCAGCTGTACGGGGGCGATCGGCAGTGGCTCGCCGGTGACCCCGATGATCACCAGTTCCCCGCGCGGCGCCAGCCCGCCGAGAGTGTCGGCCATCGCTCGCGAATTGGCCGCCGTGGCCAGCACCACCGACGCACCGCCCAGCGCGGCCATCGCCGCAGCGACGTCGCCGGCGGTCGAGTCGATGTAGTGGTGGGCACCGAGCGCAAGCGCGTCGGCTTCCTTGGCTGCTCCACGTGCGATCGCGATGGTCTCGAAGCCCATCGCCCGGGCGAACTGCACGCCCAGGTGCCCCAAACCACCCAGGCCGAGCACCGCGACCCGATCCCCCGGACGCGCCCGGGTAGACCGCAGCGCGTGGTAGGTGGTGACACCGGCGCAGCCCATGGGCGCGGCTTCGACGAAGGACAGCTCGTCGGGGATTCGGGCCAACGCGTTGGCCGGAACCGTCACCGATTCGGCGTAACCTCCCGGGTAGTGCCAGCTGGGCACCGAGGCGTTGACGCAGTGAATGAAATCGCCTTTGCGGCAAGGAATGCAGTGGTTGCAGTGTCCGCCGAACCAGCCGACCGCGACCCGTTCGCCGAGCTGCCAATCCGTCACGCCCGACCCCAATTCGACGATCGTGCCGGCGATCTCGTGGCCCAGGGTCAGCGGCCAGGTCATGGCGGGGAAGCCACCGCTGACGAAGGCGTGATCGGTGCCGCAGACACCGCAGGCGGCGACGGCGATACGGACCTGACCGGGCCCGGGCGCGGCGGTCTCGACATCGACAAGCGTCAGCGGCGCATCGACAGCGGCTACGTGAACAGCGCGATGTGTTGGCATGGCGGCTCCCTGGGTAGCGAGGATGACGGGCCAAGGCCAGTTCAGCCTAAGCCGCGTAGGTCAGGAAATCCGCCGAAGATCGGCATCGGCTCCGGCGACGCCGTCGGCCGCGCGAGCCGCCTCGGCCAGACGGTCACCCAGTTGCAGCGGGTAAACCTTTTGACCGCCGGCGGCCAGGGACGCGATCTCTGCGGGATCACACCAGCGGTGACCGTGCAGGTAGCGCTGCTCCAGCCCGGTCCGGCCCACCCCAGACGGCTCGAACCGCGCAGTGCGGTGGACGAAGAAGAACTCCTGGCTGTCGAGGCGCTCGCCGTTGAACTCGAACACCGCGTCGCGCCGCCAGATCGGTCCGACCAGCGCACCGGGTTCGACCCGCAGACCGGTCTCCTCGGCCAGTTCGCGGGCCGCCGCCTCGGCCAGTGACTCGTCCGGCAGCACCTGCCCGCCGACGGTGAACCACCACCGTGGCGCCGGGTTGGCCGCATCATCGGCCAGCGCCGGATCGTGACCGCACAACAACAGCACCGATCCGCCCTCGTCGAGCAGCACCACCCGCGCCGAGACGCGCGGGTCCAGCACTCCGAGACCGCCGTGGGCGACCATGCCTGCGCGCTCCACAATCTCGAAATACGTTGGCATCGGCGCCGTTCCGCCCAAGTGCAGGACCCGAACCAGCGGTCGTTCCCGCAGTGCCACCGTGTCACGGACCGCGTCATTGTGGAACCGGCGGGCCAACAGCACTCGCGCTTCGGCGTCCGCCAATTCGGCGACCATCACATGCGGCAGCGACTGGGCATCGACCATCGCCAACTCGGCCGACAGCGCGTTCTCGGCGGCCTCCCGCGCGTGGCGCGGCGCCCGCTCGGCGACATCGGCAACGGCCGCCAGTCGCCGGCCGGCCACCTGGTCCCCGTAGGCGTCGATCGCGACCGCCCGGGCCACCACCGCGCGGCGCGCCAGCGCCCCGTCCAGCGCCTGCCAGGACAGGTCACAGCGCACATGCAGCCGGTTGAGCCGGTTGGCGGTCTGGTACGCCCAGGCCACCGCGGCGGCCAGCACCGCCACCACGACCAGCACCAGCACGGTTGCCACGATGGTCAGCTCCATCAGTCGCCCACCGTCACCTTGCTGCCGACCCCGGCGACCGTCTCGTAGACCCGGATGATCTGGTCGGCGACCACCGGCCAGTCGAAGCGGCGGACCGCCTCCGCGCCGGCCGCCACATACGACGCCCGCAGCACATCATCGTCGAGCACTTCGATCAGGGCGGCGGCCAACGCCGCGGAGTCGTCAACCGGGACCAACCGACCGGCTTCTCCGTCGCCCAGCACCCGGCGAAAGGCGTCCAGGTCGCTGGCGACCACCGCGGTTCCGGCGGCCATCGCCTCGGCCAGGACGATCCCGAAGCTCTCCCCACCGGTGTTGGGAGCGCAGTACACATCGGCGCTGCGCAGGGCCGAGGCCTTCTCGGCATCGTCGACCTGACCCAAGAAACGCAGGTGGCTCGCCAATTCCCCTGCGTTGCGGCGTAAGTCGTCCTCGTCGCCTCGCCCGACGATCAACACCTGCACGTCGGCGTGTTGCTCGACCAGAGCCGGCAGCGCTCCCAGTAGTACCGACATCCCCTTGCGCGGTTCGTCGTAGCGGCCGAGAAACAGCACCGTGCGGCCCGCCCGCGGATAACCCGGCAGGGGCTGCGCCGTCGCGAACGCAGCCACGTCGACCCCGTTGGGTATCTCGACCGCATCAGAGCCCAGGGCCTCCATCTGCCAGCGCCGGGCCAGATCGGAAACCGCGATGCGGCCGATGATCTTCTCGTGCATCGGCCGCAGCAGGCCCTGCACCACACTCAATGTCAGCGATTTTGTGGTCGAGGTGTGAAACGTCGCCACGATCGGGCCCTCGGCCACGTTCAGCGCCAGCATCGACAGGCTGGGGGCGTTCGGCTCGTGCAGGTGCAGCACATCAAAGTCGCCCTTCATGAGCCACCGTTTGACCTTGCGATAGGCAGCCGGGCTGAACTGAAGTCGGGCCACCGAACCGTTGTACGGGATCGCGACGGCCTTGCCGGCAGACACCACATAGTCGGGCAGCACGACATCGGGCGACGCCGGCGCCAACACGCTGACGTGGTGTCCGCGGGCGCGCAGCACCTCCGCCAGCTGCAACACATGAGCCTGCACCCCGCCCGGCACATCGAACGAGTAGGGGCAGACCATGCCGATCCGCATCAGGTCTCCCCCAAGCGCGCCCGTCGCGATTCGGGAAGGTCGGCGATCCACTGCGGCTGCATCATGTGCCAGTCCTGCGGGTACGTCGCGATGCCCTCGGCGAACTTGTCGGCCAGCGCCTGGGTGATCAGGCCGACCTCCCCGCTGCTGCAGTCCAGCGGGGCCTGGATATCGATGCCCCAGCCCGCTCCGTCGAACCAGCAGTGCACCGGGAGCAGCGGTGCGCCGGTCTCGATCGCGAGTCTCGCCGAACCGGCCGGCATCCGCGTGACGTCGCCGAAGAAGTTGACCGCCACTCCGTTGCGGGTCAGGTCGCGGTCAGCCATAAGACACACCAGGCCGTTGCCGGAGAGTCGCTCGGCGAGAACCTCGAACGGTGGCCGGGGGCCGCCGGACAACGGCAGCACCTCGAAACCCAGGCTCTCCCGAAACGCCAGGAACCTCCGGTAGAGCGATTCGGGTTTGAGGCGCTCGGCGACAGTGGTGAATCCGCCGTGGGTCTGGGCCAGCCATACCCCGGCCATGTCCCAGTTGCCGCTGTGCGGCAACGCCAACACCGCCCCACGTCCGGCCGCCAGCGCCGCGGTGACGTGGTCGCGGCCCCGCACCGTTTCGTGCAGCTGCGCCGCCAGCGCCGCGTGGTCCATGGCGGGCAGGCGGAACGCCTCACGCCAGTAGCGCGCATAGGACGTCAGCGAGGCCCGCATCAGCTCCGCCGAGACCTCCTGCGGCGCCACCCCGACGACGCGGGCCAAGTTCTTGCGCAACTGCTCGGGTCCCCCGCCGCGCGAGGCGAACAGGGCGCCGGCGTCGAATGCGTTGCGAGCGAAGAATTCCGGCATCGCACGCACCAGCATCCAACCCGCCGCGAATCCGGCGTCGGTGGCCCAGGCATCCAGCTGGCTGAGCCCGGGAACTCGCAGGCCGCTCGGAATGAAGGTCACGGTCCCGCGGTTTCCTCACCGTCGGAACTGTCGGACATCTGCGGCAACGGCTCCACCGCGCCCGGCGAGGTCCGCACGGTGTGCAGGCGCTGGGCGCAGGTGATCAGGCTGGCCACTGCCAGCAGCCACATCGCCACCGGCAACGCCCACGGCAGCGGAAATACCGGCAGGCCGGACAATCCGGCGCCCACCAGCACGATGATCAGCCGTTCGGGCCGCTCGATGTAGCCGCCGTCACCGCGCAGTCCGCTGGCCTCCGCGCGGGCCTTGATGTAGGAGATCACCTGCGAGGTGACCAGGCAGATCAAAGTGGCCACCACCAGTGGCGGGTTGTCCAGACCGAACGCCGCCCACCAGGCCAGCCCGCAGAACACCGCGCCGTCACTGATCCGGTCGCAGGTGGCGTCCAGGACCGCACCGAACGCGCTGCCGCCGCCGCTTTGCCGAGCCATCGCTCCGTCGACCATGTCGAAATGCACGAAGAACCAGACGATCAGGGTGCCGGCGAACAGCTGACCGGTCGGGAACAGTGTCAGCGCCGCCAACACCGCGCCGGCGGTGCCCACCATCGTGACGATGTCGGCGGTGAGTCCGGCTCGCAGCAGGACCCGCGCCACCGGCGTGGTGATGCCGGCGAACGTTGCCCGCGACAGAAACGGCAGCCTGCTCATTACTGCTTGGCCCACTCGTCGGCGAGCAATCGGCGGGTGTCGCGCAGCAGTTGCGGGATCACCTTGGAGCCGCCGACGATCGTGATGAAGTTCGCGTCACCGCCCCAGCGCGGCACCACATGCACGTGCAGGTGCTCGGCCAGTGACCCGCCGGCCGACTCGCCGAGGTTCATCCCGACATTGAATCCGTGCGGACGTGACACGGCCTTGATGACGCGGATCGCCTTCTGGATGAACGCCATCAGCTCGCTGCCCTCGTCATCGGTGAGGTCTTCGAACTCCGAGAACCGCCGGTAGGGCACCACCATCAGATGGCCCGGGTTGTACGGATAGAGATTGAGCACCGCATAGACGTGATCACCGCGCGCCACCACCAGCCCGTCCTCATCGGAGAGCGTGGGGATGTCGGTGAACGGTTGGGTGGATCGCGCCGACCCGGAGTCCGCACGCTTCAGCGGCGCCTCGGCCAGATAGTTCATCCGGTAGGGCGTCCACAGTCGCTCCAGTCGGTCGGGATCACCGGCGCCGGTGTCGACGATCGCCTCCTCGCCGGTCTGCTCGCCGCTCACTTCGCCTCACTCGCCTCGGAGCCCGCCTCGAGGCCCACCTTGACCGTCTCCGCGGTCGGCACGGTGTTGGCGCGTGCGGCGATCCAGCCGACGATGGCCGCCACCGCCTCATCGCGCGGCACCCCGTTGATCTGCGTGCGGTCGGCGAACCGGAAGCTGACCGCGCCCGCCTCGACATCGCGGTCGCCGGCCAGCAGCATGAACGGCACCTTCTGGTTGGTGTGGTTGACGATCTTCTTCGGCATCCGGTCGTCGCTGGCGTCGACCTCGACCCGCACCCCGTGGCGACGCAGTTGCCCGGCGAGGTCGTCCAGGTAGGCCACGTGCTGGTCGGCGACCGGGATGCCGACCACCTGGACCGGCGCCAGCCAGGCCGGGAAGGCGCCGGCGTAGTGCTCGGTCAGCACACCGAAGAAGCGCTCGATCGAACCGAACAGCGCCCGGTGGATGAGCACGGGCCGCTGCCGGGTCCCGTCGGAGGCGGTGTACTCCAGCTCGAAGCGGTCGGGCATGTTGAAGTCGAGCTGGATGGTCGACATCTGCCAGCTGCGCCCGAGCGCATCTTTGACCTGCACCGAGATCTTCGGTCCGTAGAAGGCGGCACCGCCCGGGTCCGGTACCAGGGTCAGTCCGGACGCCTCGGCGACCTCACGCAGGGTGTCGGTCGCCTCCTCCCACACCTCGTCGGAGCCGACATATTTCTCCGGGTCCTTGGTGGACAGCTCCAGGAAGTAGTCGTCCAGGCCGTAGTCGGCGAGCAGGTCCAACACGAAGCGCAGCAACGAGGTCAGCTCGTCACGCATGCTTTCGCGGGTGCAGTAGATGTGCGCGTCGTCCTGAGTCATCCCGCGCACCCGGGTCAGCCCGTGCACCACGCCGGAACGCTCGTAGCGGTAGACGCTGCCGAACTCGAAGAGCCGCAACGGAAGTTCCCGGTAGGAGCGTCCCCGCGACCGGAAGATCAGGTGGTGCATCGGGCAGTTCATCGGCTTGAGGTAGTAGTCCTGGCCCGGCTTGCGCAGCGTGCCGTCCTCGGCGAACTCCGCGTCGATGTGCATCGCCGGGTACATGCCCTCGCGGTACCACTCCAGGTGTCCGGAGGTCTCGTAGAGTTCGGACTTGGTGATGTGCGGGGTGTTGACGAACTGGTAACCGGCCTCGATGTGCTTGCGCCGCGAGTATTCCTCCAGCTCCCGACGGATGATTCCGCCCTTGGGGTGGAAAACCGGTAGCCCCGAACCGATTTCGTCGGGAAAGCTGAACAGGTCCAGCTCGACCCCGAGTTTGCGGTGATCGCGGCGCAGCGCCTCCTCGATCAGTTCGAGATGACTGTCCAGTGCCTCCTGCGATTCCCATGCGGTGCCGTAGACGCGCTGCAGGCTGGCGTTGTTCTGGTCACCGCGCCAATAGGCGGCCGAGGATCGGGTGAGCTTGAAAGCCGGGATGAACCGGGTGGTCGGGATGTGCGGGCCGCGGCACAGATCACCCCAAACCCGTTCCCGGGTGCGGGGATTCAAGTTGTCGTAGGCGGTGAGTTCGTCGCCGCCGACTTCCATGATGTCGCTGTCACCAGACTTGTCGTCGACCAGCTCGAGCTTGTAGGGCTCGCCGGCCAATTCAGCGCGTGCGGCATCCTTGGATTCGTAGACGCGCCGAGAGAACAGCTGCCCGTCCTTGATGATGGCGCGCATCCGCTTCTCCAGCTTGGCCAGATCCTCGGGGGTGAACGCCTCGGGTACGTCGAAGTCGTAGTAGAAGCCGTCGGTGATCGGCGGGCCGATGCCGAGTTTGGCGGCCGGAAACAGGTCCTGCACCGCCTGGGCCAGCACGTGGGCGCACGAGTGCCGGATCACGCTGCGGCCGTCGTCGGTGTCGGCGGCCACCGGGGTCACCTCGGCGTCGACCTCGGGAGTCCAGCTCAGGTCGCGCAGTCGGCCCTCGGCGTCGCGCACCACCACAACGGCGTTCGGGGCTCCCCGGTCGGGCAGGCCCGCTGCGCGCACCGCCGCGGCCGCGGTGGTCCCGGCAGCCACCCGGATCGGGCTTGCCGGGGCGGGGATGGCGGGCGCGGTCATGACGTGGTCTCCAAGGGGGTAGCTAGGGGCTAGAAACGTCCGCGACCATGCTATCGGGGCGCTGGTGGCCAGCCGTTCGCGAGTACGCCGGGTTCATGGTTGGCCGGGTTTGAGCACCACGAACAACGCCTCGCCGTCGGTCAGCACGGTGTCGCCGTCGCAGAGTCTGGTCTCGACGAAGATCTTGCGTCCCTCCGTCCGGCTGATCCACGCTTCGACCTGCAACTCCTTGTCGATCGGGACGATCTGGCGGTAGTTGAGGTGCAGGTAGGCGGTGCGTTGATAGGGCCCACCGGTCAGCAGCCAGGACGCGGTTCCCAGCACCGAGTCGAACAGCAACCCGATGGCCCCGCCGTGCGCCGCGCCGTTGCGCCCCAGGTGGAATCGCCGGAACCGGGCCCAGCCGCGCAACCGCCCGTCGTCGCCCTTCTTGAGCTTCATCGGCACTGCCAGCAGGTTGCCGCGCATCGGCAGGTCCAGCCGTCGCCCGGACGGTGAGGACCATTCATCGGTGTCGAACGGCGCCAGCAGCGCGCACACCTCTGCCAGTGCGTCGGCGGCGCGGCTGATCACCTCGGCGGGGGCGTCGGCGGCACGGGCGTGGTCCTGCAGGGCGCGCACGTTCTCCAAGAACCGGCCGTAGTCCGGCCCGCCCTTTTCGGTCGGTTCGGGCGGGTTGAAGCCGCCGCCGGCATGTGGGGCACTCACTCCCCTATTTAACGTTCCGGCAATTGGGGTGCCGGCGGCGCTCCCGCGATGGCAAGGTTGGGCCGTGGACTTGAGCACGCTGCGCGGGTTGCCGCTCACCTACGCCGAAGTGGGCGCTACCGCCGCAACGCTGCCCGACGGGTATCACCACCTCGACCTGAGCGCACCGATCGGCAAGGGTCGCCGGCGTTTCGAGGAGGCCGGCGATGCGGTGCTGCGCTGGGGCATGTTGCGCGGCGCTGGGCTGGGGGTTCGGGTGCACGCCGACAGCGACATCGCCGCGGTGGACGCGGTGGCGCGCGTACGTCTGGGCGTGCTGAGCGCGCCGTGCCGGGTGGTCTACGTCGTCAACGAGCTCAACCGGCGCGGTTTCGCCTACGGCACGCTGGCCGGGCATCCCGAATCCGGTGAGGAACTGTTCTCGGTGCGCTACGACCCGGCCGACGAGACGGTGTACGCGCAGGTGCGGGCGTTCTCCCGGCCCGCCACCTGGTGGACCAGGGCAGCCGGTCCGATCGGGCGGCTGGCGCAGCGCACCATCGCCAAGCGCTATCTGCGGGCGGTGTGACGCTGCCGCGGGTCAGCTCCAGCGCGCCAGCAGGCGCTGCGCCCCGGTGCACAGCTCGTTGAGGACCGTTGCCGCCGGGCGGCTGTCGGTGAGCATGCCCACGCCCTGACCGGCATCGACCGGGGCGATGCGCTGATCGTCGGCGGCAATCCCGGCGGCCAGTTCCGCGCCCGCCTCCCGGTCGCCGGCCAGATCGTCCTCGCGGCCGATCCAGCGGCCGGTGAAGTCATTGCGCAGCACCCGCGACGGAAACCGTGCCGGCCAGTCCAGGCGCTGCCCGACGTCGAAGACGCGGGTGGTGATCGTGTCGGTGCCGGCGGCCGAGATCAGTGTGCGGCGGGCAGCCTCGCCGGTCAGGGCCTCGGGGCACGCCGAGAAGACCGTGCCCAGCCACGCCCCGGCCGCACCGGCGGCCAACACGGCGGCCAGGCTGCGCGGCCCGGAGATGCCGCCCGCGGCCAGCACCGGAACCTCGACGCTGTCCAGGACGGTGTCGAGCAGTGGCAAGGTGGCCAGCCGGATCTCGCCGTGGCCGCCGCCCTCGGCGCCGCGCGCCACCAGCACGTCCAGCCCGGCGTCTTCGGCACGTCGGGCGGTGTCGGTGTCATAGACCTGGGTGGCAGCCAGAATCCCGGCCGCGTGGGCGCGCCGCACCCACGACAGGTCAGCTCCGAAGCTGACCGACAGTAACGCCGGGCCGGCAGCCAGCGCGGCATCCAGCAGGTCCGGCTGATCGCGGATCACCCAGTCCACCAAGCCGATCCCGAACCGCGGTGCGGCCCCGAGCGCGGCCAACTCGGTGGCCAGCGAGGCCGCCGTGGCGGTACTGCCCATTCCGATCATTCCCAGCCCGCCCGCGGCGGTGACGGCGGCGGCCAGCCGCCCACCGGCCACCCCACCCATCGGGGCGTTGAGGATGGGCACCCGCAGACCGGCCCCCTGCGACCAGGGTGTGCTCAGCGGCACGCTCAGTGCGAGGCGCTCTTGGCGACGGTCAGCAGCACCACGGCGTCTTCCAGCGACTCCAGGGCGTGGCGGGTGCGCGGCAGCGTGACGAGGTCGCCGGCCGCCCCCTCCCAGCTGTCGTCACCGGCGGTCAAGCGCACCCGGCCGCGCAGCACCTGCAGGGTCGACTCTCCCGGGCTGTCATGCTCGGCCAGCGACTGGCCGGCCTGCAGTGCGACCAAGGTCTGGCGCAGGTGATGCACCGATCCGCCGTAGACGGTGTGGGCCGCCCGGCCGCTGTGATGTTGGGTGGCCTCGGCGAGCTTCTCGTCGGCCAACACATTCAGCGAGGTCGATTCCATCGGGTTCTCCTTCACACTCGGTGGGACGGTTCAGCGGGACAGCAGCAGGACGCCCAGCGGCACCAGCGCGGCGACCTTGACCAGCTCGAATGCGACGTAGGCGTAGTGCGCCCGCGAGCGGGGCGCCTCCAGCCCGGACAGCACCTGATCAGCGCGTCGACCTAATGCCGGGCGCACCGCGACCACCTGCGCCAGCAGCATCCCCAGGGCAACCGCGTAGGTCACCACGACGCCCATGGTCGGCCGCTCGATCGCGAAGGTGACCGCGATAACGGCGGCCAGCAGGAATTCGGCGGAGTTGAGGGCCCGAAAGACCAACCGGCCGATGCCGAGACAGATCGGGATGGTCGCGTTGGGCGCCCGAAACTTCAGCGGCGCCTCCATGAACGAAATCGCGGTCACCATCCCCAGCCAGATGAATGTCGCAGCGATCGCGACCGAGGCGCCGGCACTCACCCGGTGGGCCCTTCCGCACGTACCGCGGTGGGGGGCGAGAGATCGACCGGGCTTCCGTTGCGGGTGGCCGACTTCAGGTGCGCCACGCACAGATCGGGTTTGGCGAACGGATCGAGTCGGTCGACGGTCACCGGCGAGTCCCAGGCCTCCAGGGCTCCCTGCATCAGCCCGAGATGGATCGGGCAGACCACTTGAGTGGAGGTTTCAGCGAGCTCCAGAAACGGGCAGTGTCGCAGACCGAGTTGCTCGTCTCCCGGGTCATTGGATTCCAGGCGTTCGGGTTCGAAGCCCAGCTCGTCGAGCATCTCGAGCAGGTGGTCGGTGGATTCTTCGGCGTCGACGGGACCGGATGGCTGGTGCAGCGGCCGCAGCCGATGCCCCCACGCCCGGCCGGCAGCCAGTGCTTTGCCGCTGGGGTCGGCGTCGGCGGCCAGCCCGATGGTGAGGATCTCGGCGAGCAGCCGGAACCGGCGGGTTCCGCCCCGGTCCATCTGGCGGATGGCCTGGAACATCAGCGCGGGGCGTCCGCGTCCTTTGTGATCGGGCTCGGTGTGCTCGACGCGACCTTCTTCAACCAGGGTGTCCAGGTGAAAACGCACCGTGTTGGGGTGCACCCCCAGCTCGTCGGCGATCTGGGCGATGCTCAGCGGTTCGTCGGCGGCCTGTACCAGCCGCAGAACGTCGAGGCGACGTCCTCCAGGTGGTACAGGCGGCTTGGCGATGTCGCTCACTCCCCCTGGGGTGGGTAACTGGCCACCAGCGGGGTGTCGATGCCCAGCGGGCCGATCTTGGCGGCGCCGCCGGGCGAGCCGAGCGCCTCATCGCGCCCGGGCAGCGCCTCGGTGAAGAACTCCGCGTTGTCGGCCAGGTGCGGCTGGAGCTCGTCCGGGAGGTCATCTTCGTAGTAGATGGCCTCGACCGGGCACACCGGCTCGCAGGCTCCGCAGTCCACACACTCGTCCGGGTGGATGTAAAGGGCTCGTCCGCCTTCGTAGATGCAGTCAACCGGGCACTCCTCCACGCAGGCCCGGTCCATCACGTCAACGCACGGCTTCCCGATCACATATGCCATGGGCAGAGAGTTTACACAAGGGATTTTGTAGAAACTAGAAAGGCAGACCTAAATCTCGGGAGGCCGAATGCGGGGTCTCGGCACTCCCCCGCGGCGGCCACCCGACTGACCCGAGAACGCTTGTGCTCGTTGCGGATTCACTCAGAACAGCAGTCCACTGCGGGGCGGTTTCACGGACGTGCCAGTGGGAGGCCGCAGTGTCGCGGCGTGGGGCCGTCGAGTAGAAACGAATGATGACTGACGCCCCGCGTTACCGTGCCTCCGCCGACTTCCCCAGCCTTCGGTTGGAGCCCGGCGACAACGGCGTGCTGGAGCTGGTGCTGGACGCGCCGGGATTGAACTCGGTGGGCCCGCAGATGCACCGTGATCTCGCCGACGTGTGGCCGGCTCTCGACCGCGATGACGACGTGCGGGCGGTGCTGGTGCGAGGTGAGGGCAGGGCCTTCTCTGCCGGCGGCAGCTTCGAGCTGATCGAAAAGATCGTCGGTGATCACGCCGGACGGATGCAGGTGCTGCGCGAGGCCCGCGATCTGGTGCTGAACATGGTCAACTTCTCCAAGCCGGTGATCTCGGCGATCAATGGCCCGGCCGTCGGCGCAGGACTGGTGGTGGCACTCCTCGCGGACATCTCGGTGGCGGGGCGCACCGCCCGACTGATCGACGGCCACACCAAGCTCGGGGTGGCCGCGGGGGATCACGCGGCGATCTGCTGGCCGCTGCTGGTAGGCATGGCCAAGGCCAAGTACTACCTGCTGACCTGCGAAACGCTGCACGGCGAGGAGGCCGAGCGAATCGGACTGGTCTCCAAGTGCGTCGACGACGACGAGGTGCTGGCCACCGCGACCCGCATCGCCGACGACCTGGCGCACGGCGCCCAAGACGCGATCCGCTTCACCAAGCACAGCCTCAACTACTGGTATCGGCAGTTCGCGCCGGCCTTCGAGACCGCGTTGGGGCTGGAGTTCCTCGGTTTCTCCGGTCCCGACGTGCACGAGGGGTTGGCCGCCATCCGGGAGAAGCGCAAGCCGCAGTTCGGCTGAGCCGGCGGCCGCTCAGACCCGTTGCGCGCCGAGCGCCTGTTCCTTGGCCCAGCGGTAGTCGGCCTTGCCCGACGGTGAACGCTGCAGCTGGGCGCAGAACACCACGTCCTTGGGCAGCTTGTAACGCGCGATGTAGTTGGCGGCCTCGGTGACGATGTCCTGCGCCCCGGCGTCGGCGCCCGGCGCCAGCTGAACCACCGCGACCACCTCGTTGCCCCACCGCTCGCTGGGCCGGCCCACCACCACAACGTCGTAGACCGCGGGATGATGCGCGATCGCGGCTTCGACCTCCTCGGCGAAGATCTTCTCGCCGCCGGAGTTGATCGTCACCGAGTCTCGGCCCAGCAGCTCGATGCCACCGTCGGCGTCCCAGCGGGCCCGGTCGCCGGGGACCGAATGCCGGATCCCCTCGATGACCGGGAAGGTGCGCGCGGACTTCTCCGGGTCGCCGAGATAACCCAGCGGCACATATCCCTGCTGTGCCAGCCAGCCGATCTCGTCGTCGCCGGGCCGCAGAATGCGGGCCATGTCCTCGCTGACCACGACCGCGCCCGGGTTCGGGGTGAAGCGGCCGGTGGAGGCCTGAGCCCGGCTGGTGGTCTGCCCCATCTGCGCCCCGGTCTCCGAGGAGCCGCCGGCGTCGAGGATCGACAGCTGCGGCAGCAGATCCAAGAGGCGTTGCTTGATCGGCACGGTGAGCGGCGCTCCGCCGCTGGCCAGCACCAACAGTCCCGACAGATCGTCCGCCAGCGCGGCGCCTCCGGCTTCCAGTGCGTCGGCGAGCGGGCGCGCGAAGGCATCGCCGACGATCGAGAGCGATATGACCCGCTCTTTGGCCGCCAGTTCCCAGGCCCCGACCGGGTCGAACCGGTCGGTGGTCGCCGACATCACGAAGGGCCGCCCGCCCAGCAGGGTGATGAAGGCGGCCCACTGGGCTGCGCCGTGCATCAACGGCGCCACCGTCATCGAGCCGGCGGCCGCTGCCGTTCGGGCGCGTTCGACGATCTCTTCCACGGTGGTGGGCACGGCGCCGGTGCCGAACTGACGGCCGCCCATGGCGCCAACGAAGATGTCGTGCTGACGCCACAACACGCCTTTGGGCATGCCGGTGGTGCCACCGGTGTAAAGCAGGTATAGATCGTCCGGGGACAGCGCCAGGCCCAACGGTTCGGCGGAGGTGGTGGCCAGCAGCTCCTCGTAGCGCACCGCACCGGGCAGCGGCGCATTCCCCGAGGCGTCATCGACGTGGATCAGCGGCATCGCGGGCAGCAGGTCACCGGCCTGCTGCAGCGCTTCGGCCAAGGTGGGGGCGTACCGGGCGTGGTACATGATCGCCTCGGTGGAGGCGTTGGCCAGCAGGTAGACCAATTCGTCCGCGACGTAGCGGTAGTTGACGTTGAACGGCGCGACCCGGGCGTTGTAGGCACCGAGCATGCCTTCCAGATATTCGTTGCCGTTGGCCAGGTACAGCGCGAGGTGACTCTGACCGGATTCATCGGGGGCCAGCTCGGACCGCTCGCGGCGTGCGCCCAAGCCGCGCTCATGCAGCGCCCGCGCCAACCGGCGGGATCGGTCCTCGATCAGCTGATAGCTGAATCGCCGGTCGCCGAAGACGATGCAGTCCCGATCGCCGATGGCCGCCGCAACTGCTGAGAACACTTGGGCGAGGTTGAATTCCACTACCCCTCCTCGATCGATCGCAACGCCTGGGCAACGCTACTAGGTGACACATCTCCGGGCCGCCGACGGTCGTGACGGGCTTTCCTGGGCAACGTCAGGCATGCTTGGCCGCATGTCGGTGGATGTCCTTCTGTACTCGATCCCGCCCGTCTTGATCTATCTGCTCGTCGGCGCGGTCATCGGGGTAGAGAGCCTGGGCGTCCCGTTGCCGGGCGAACTCATGCTGGTCGGCGCCGCGCTGTTGTCATCGCGGCACGAGTTGGGGGTCGATCCGGTCGGTGTCGCGGTGGCGGCGGTGATCGGTGCGGTGATCGGTGACTCAATCGGCTATTCGATCGGCCGGCGATTCGGTATGCCGCTCTTCGACCGCCTGGGCCGTCGATTTCCGAATCACTTCGGCCCCGGCCATGTCGCCTTCGCCGAACGGTCCTTCGGCCGTTGGGGCGCCAGCGCGGTGTTCTTCGGTCGATTCGTGGCACTGCTGCGTATCCTGGCCGGCCCGCTGGCCGGGGCTCTGAAGATGCACTACCCGCACTTTCTGATAGCGAACGTGACCGGCGCGATTTTCTGGGCCGGCGGGACTACCGCCCTGGTGTATTACGCCGGCGTCGCAGCCGAACACTGGCTGTCCCGGTTCTCCTGGGTGGCGCTGCTGATCGCGCTGCTCGCCGGGCTGATCGCTGCCCTCGCACTGAAGGGCCGCGTCGGTGCCCAGATCGCGGAGCTAGATGCCCAACATCGAGCCCAGCGGGACCCCGTCACCGAATAGCCAGCGAATTGGTGGGCGAATAAGGGTTGTCCCCGCACCCAAGCGAGAGCATGGTGGAAGGGACCGGCGGCGCCGCCGGGGCGTCGCCCGATCACCCGGAGGCCCTTATGTTCGCGCGCGCAACCACCATTCACGCCCATCCGTCCTTCCTTGATGAGGGGATCACCCACGTCCGCGGCGTAGTGATGCCGACCCTGGCCGACATGGACGGCTGTGCGGGGATGTCAATGCTGGTCGACCGCGACGCCGGCCGGTGCATCGTCACCTCGTCCTGGCTGGATGAGGACACCTTGCGAGCAAGCGAGGCCGGCGCTCAGCAGATGTGCGACCGTGCCGCGGAGATCTTCCACGCCACTGCCGAGATCACCCGCTGGGAGATCGCCGCGGTGCGCCGTGATCACCGGTCTCGGCGGCACGCGGGTGTGCGCGTCACCTGGCTGCGGACCGACCCGGCGGGCTGCGAGCGGATGATCGACACCTACAAGCTGGCGCTGATCCCTGAGTTGGAGGATCTGCACGGTTTCTGCAGCACCACCTTGCTGGTGGATCGGCACTCGGGACGCGCGGTGTCGTCGGTCAGCTTCGACGACCGAGCGGCGCTGGTGGCCAGTCGCGCCAGCGAGCAGGCGATCTGGGCCCGCGCCGTCAATGACGCGGGTGCCGAGGTGCTCGAAGTCGCGGAATTCGATCTGGCGATAGCCCATCTCAACGTGCCCGAGATGGCCTGAGCTCCCGGCGGAGTTTGCTCTGGCCTAGCCGGGGCTGAAATTGCCGTGAAACCCCTGCGGGATGTGGTGGGTCAGCTGGGCGGTGGCAACGGGGCCGCGGTCGAGATCGCGCGCGTCGAAGATCACCAATCGTGACCTGTGCTGCGCGGCATGGTATTCCACGGTGAGCAGCCAACCGTCGTCCTCCGCGGTGGCGTTGGGCCGCGGGGTGAAGACGGGCTCGCAGAAGCTGTCGCCGGTCCCCTGGGCGGTGTAGGTGGTTTCGGTGCGCTCGATCAAGTCGAGCTTGGTGATCGAGTCGTAGAACGAGCCCAGTCGCCTGCGGCTGCTGACATAGGCGTATCGGTGCGGCCGTCCCTCGTAGCCGCCGTGGTGGCGGGGAAACTCGCAAGGCGTGTCACTCAACGGTTCACGGGTGACACGACCCGATGCGGTGATGCGGAATCGGGTGAACTCCGACCGGGCATCCACCAGGGTGCTGGTGTGAAATCGTGCGATGCGCTCCAGCAGCCGGCCGTCGGCGTAGGTGATCGAGTCGACGACCACATCGCTGCCGTCGTCGTAGGCATTGCTCAGATGGAACTGGAGCACGGGGTCGCACCCGACCTGGCGGATGTCACCGCCGTCGCGCGGGACCAGGATGAACGCGCTGCCACGCTCGGGTCGATAGTGCATGGCGTCGCCGAGCGGCTTGAGCCCTAAGGCGATCGGCACCGCGTCGGGAATGATCGGCGACACCAGGAACACCAGGTAGCGCTCCGTGAGCGCGAAATCGTGCACCATGGCGACGTAAGGCAGCCCCGCCGAGCGAAAGTGCGTCAGGCGTCCACGCACATCGGTGCGGTAGATGCGCAGGTGCGGCCGCGGGATGAATTCGACCCCGAAGTTGAACATCTCCCCGCTGCGAGGGCAGAAGCTCGGGTGCGCCGAGTAGGAACCCATCCATCGCAGCCGCCCGCCGAATCGGCGAACGCCCCGCGTCTCCAAGGTGACGGGGTCGATCTCGTGTGGCGGACCGCCCTCCCACAGTGCATAAAGGTGGCCGGCATGCTCAACAATGTTGGTGTTGGCCAGATTTGGCGGGATCCTGCCGATGTTGGTCCGCCAGCCGCCGGCCGCGGCGGTGCCCAAGTGTCGGGTTCCCGTTTTGCCGAGGTAGTGGCGCGTGCGGACGTAGCGATTGCGGTAGTGCACGTTCCCGTCGCCGATGGTGAACGCCGAGACCATGCCGTCGCCGTCGAAGAGGTGATGCAGCGGCCGCCCGGTGTGGTCCTCCCACCGTCCGGGGCCATTGCGATAGAGCGTCCCAGCTAAGTCGGCGGGCAGCGATCCCTCGATCTCGGTGACGCGGTAGTCGTACTCGACGGGTTGCGGTTCACTGACTCCGAGGCTGCAGTGGTCGGCGTCGGCGAGGCCGGCGAGCCGTGCTGCCGCACAGTGCCGCTCGCCGGTCGTCAACGTCGCCAGATATCGCTCCAGGCCCGGGTGCGCGGCGGAGGCTGCATTCGGCGTCGGACTGTAGGACGTCACGGGAACTCCTCACCTAGCGGCGCTCGCCAACGAACCAAACTGAAGACGCAGCTGCAGATTAGTCTCAGTTTGAGCGCCGGAGCATCGACACCGTCGTTGACACGGTCTGGCTTGCCACAGAACGAGAAAAGCCACCTGTCACCAGGTGGCTTTCTTGTGGTCCCGGCTGGGATCGAACCAGCGACCTTCCGCGTGTGAGGCGGACGCTCTCCCCCTGAGCTACGAGACCGGATGAACGAGGACGAACACTAGCACGCCGAACCCGCTAAGCATCAATGCGCAGGCCGCCTTTCGGGCGACTCGCCGCTCTGACATGCAAAGTTGTGTTGTCTCACATCAGTCGGCTAATGTTCTGCATCGCACCGGGCGACGATCTCGCCCGAGGCACGCGGATGTAGCGCAGTTGGTAGCGCATCACCTTGCCAAGGTGAGGGTCGCGGGTTCGAATCCCGTCATCCGCTCGAGGGTGTCAAGTGGCATCAACCCCTTGCGGTGGAGTGGCCGAGTGGTGAGGCAACGGCCTGCAAAGCCGTGCACACGGGTTCGATTCCCGTCTCCACCTCCGTCCCAAGGCTCTAAGCGCGGTTAGCTCAGCGGGAGAGCGCTTCCCTGACACGGAAGAGGTCGCTGGTTCAATCCCAGTACCGCGCACCAGACTCAACACTGTGAAGACCCCTGCCGCCACCGCGTGACGACAGGGGTTTTTCCGTTTCGAACAACTAGGCCTTGTTCGCCTTTGAGCGCCATGCCGACGAGCGCGGTCACGATGGTGCCCAACACGCTGCCACCGACCAGCCCCCCGAGGCCGCAACCGAGCAGACTCCCAATCCCGCCCGGACGCGGACCTTTGCCGAGGTGTCGATTCTGTTGCTCCCGTGCGGGCCGCCGGTAGCACCTGCGAGCAGCGATTCGACCATCGCCCGGTCCATCGCGGACGTTGCGCGGCTTTGTTAGCTGCATCCACAGACCGGATCACGCTGCACAAAGTCGCATTAGCGGAGATCGAGCGGAATCCCGGGCCGGGACGAAGCCACCGGCTGGTAAGCACCACAATCGTTAGCAATGCACGAAGCGGGAATTGCGAAACGTGGCCCCATGAATCGACCCATCGTCGCCCTGTCGGTATTGGCCCTGGCCGCCGCCATGTCAGCGGCGTGTTCGAGCCACACCGACTCGACGAGTGCGCCACCCGCGGCCGGCACCCTCAGCGGATCGAGCCCGGCCACCCCGAAACCTGCGGGGCACACCGGCGACACTCTGTCCCTGACCCGAGTCGATGGCAGCACCGTCACCGTCACCTTGGACAAGGTGTTCGACCCCGCGACCATCACGCCCGGCCCCGGCGACCCGGGCATCAGTTACATCGCAACGCAGTTCACGATCGCCAACCCGGGAACCGCAACCATGAACGGCGACGTCAACACCAACGTCTGGGCGTTCGGTTCCGACGGGCAGCGCTACGCGCCGAATCTCAAAGATGTCGGCGAGTGCACGAACTTCGACGCCGGCATGTTCCACATCGCCCCCGGCGAGTCCGCGACCGGCTGCGTGGTGTTCGCCTTGCCTGCGGGTGTCAGCCCGGCGAAAGTCAGGTATGCCCCGTCATCCGGGTTCGCCGACGGCTTCGGGGAATGGCTGTTGCCCTCCCCCAGCCGTGCCGTCCCGTCCCCGGTCGTCAACTAACCGTTGACGATTCTCTAGCGTCAACCTAACGTTGACGGCATGGCCGATCCGACGCCGCTCGTGCCCTCCGTCCGCCTCGACGACCTGATCAACGCCATCACCGGCGTGCACGACGACGCCCTGAAGCGGTTGACCGATGCCGTACTGGCCGCCGAGCACCTCGGCGAAGTCGCCGACCATCTGATCGGGCACTTCGTCGACCAGGCGCGCCGATCAGGGGCTTCGTGGACCGATATCGGAAAGTGCATGGGCGTCACCAAGCAGGCGGCGCAGCAGAAGTTCGTCCCGCGTCCCGAGGTCGCCACGCTCGATCCCGAACAGGGCTTCGCCCGCTTCACCCCGCGGGCGCGCAGTGCTGTGGTTGCGGCCCAGAACGCCGCCCACCGAGCACGCAACACCGAGATCACCCCCGATCATCTGGTCTTGGGACTCCTGCACGATCCCGGCGCGCTGGCCACCGCATTGCTCACCGCGCAGCAGATCGACCCGCAATCCCTTGCCGCCGCCGTCACCCTTGAGCCCGGCGACACCGAACCGCCCGCACTGATCCCGTTCAACGGCCCGGCCCGCAAGGCACTGGAGCTGACCTTCCGCACCGCACTGCGCCTCGGTCACAACTACATCGGGACCGAACACCTGCTGCTGGCGCTGCTGGAAGCCGAGGATGGCACCGGCCCCTTACACCGTGCCGGCGTCGACCGGGGCCGGGCCGAAGCCGATCTGGCTCGAGCACTGGAGGCGATCACCGTGAACCCGGCCTCCCCCGGTCCTGAAACCGCGAACTGACCCGTCAAACCCCAAGGCCGCTGCACCCGCGATCTCGATGTGCCATCATGCCCAGATGCACCGCTGGATTCTGGCCCTGGTCACTTCCGTCGTCACCGCGTTGACTGCCCTGATAGCGCCGGCCGCCGGGTACGCCACGCCGACCACCACCCCGGAAGCGCCGATCGGTCGCCTCGGCGACACCCTGCGCATCTCCTACCACGATGAGGCATTCGGCCCGATCGTCGCCGACGTCACGGTGCATGACGTGGTGCCCAGCGAGATCCCCCCGGGCTGGGGCGCGAACGGCTCGCCGCGCTGGCGCAACCAGGGCGGGCCGTGGCGGGCGAACGTGACCGTGCACCCGATCTCGGTACCCAACCCCTACATCATGGCGGCCTCAGTCACCTTCGACGGTGTCACGCCCGGCGGCGACGCATACGTGGCCAAGCACACCGATGACCCGACCACCCTGGACGCGGTGCTTACCAACGCTCCCGCGGGCTCCACCGTCGACGGTGGCGTGTACTGGGACGTCTACCGCGGCTTGGTCACCCACGTGGTGATGCTGTCGCGCAATACCGGCCTGCGCCTGGCGCAGTGGAATCTGTGAGTCCAGCGTCGCCTCTCCTACGTCGAGGCTCGCTAACCCCCGCTGCTGAGCGCAAGCAGCCGGGAGGTGGCCCGCAGGTACTTCTTGCGATAACCGCCCGCCAGCATCTCGGCGCTGAAGATCTGGTCGAGTTTGGCCCCGGACGCCACCACCGGAATGCCCGCGTCGTACAGACGGTCGGTGAGAGCGACCAACCGCAGTGCCACATTCTGATCGTCAATGGGGTGCGCACCGGTGAGAAACACCGCGGTGACCCCCTCGATCAGAGTCAGGTAGCGCGACGGATGCATGGTGGCCAGGTGGACACACAGCCCGTCGAAGTCGTCCAGTGTCGCCCCGGGGCTCGCCGCTGCGCGCTGCGTGACCTGTTCCGCTGAGGGCGGTTCGGGCGCCGGCGGCAGATCCCGGTGCCGATAGTCCGGACCGTCCACGCGTACCGGGGTGAAAATACTTGCCAGCGCACTGATCTCGCGTAAAAAGTCCTGCACCGCGAAACGACCTTCGCCGAGCTGCTCAGGCAACGTATTCGAGGTCGCGGCAATCGAGACCCCGCGCGCCACCAGCTCCGACAACAACCGGGACACCAGGGTGGTGTTGCCCGGATCGTCGAGTTCGAACTCGTCGATGCACACCACGGTATAGCCGCCGAGCAACTCGATGCACTCGGTGAAACCGAACACCCCGGCCAACTGGGTCAGCTCCATAAACGTCGCAAATGCCGTGCCAGGCGCCTGCCCAGCGCCATCCCCGGCGCCGGTGATCGTGTGATAGATCGAGGCCAGCAGGTGCGTCTTGCCGACACCGAAACCGCCGTCGAGGTAGATACCCACGCCCGGCAACACCTCACGCTTGCCCAGCAGCTTGCGCCGTCCGGCGCGCCGGGTCACGGCCTGCGCGCAGAACGCGGTGCACGCGGTCACCGCGGCCGCCTGGCTGGGTTGCGCCGGGTCTGGCCGGTAGCTGGCGAAGCTGGCACCCGCGAACGTCGGCGGCGGCTTGAGCTGCGCGATCAACCGTTCTGGGGATACCGCCGGATGCCGGTCCACCAGATGGTCTATCGACTCGGCGGCTGGATTGGGCACGCACGAACTGTAGTCACATGGTGCAATCGAGGCCATGTCCGACCTCACCGCAGACCCCGGATTCACCCTGCTGGGCTCCACGGCGCCCGTCGACGACGCCGAACTGGGCCGGCTGTACGCCTATCCCGAAACCGACGCGCCACGCGTGTGGCTGCGCGCCAATTTCATCGGCAGCATCGACGGCGGCGCAACGGTGGCCGGCACCTCCGGCGGGCTGGCCGGAGCCGGTGATCGATCCCTGTTCATGCTGCTGCGGGCGCTGGCCGACATCGTGCTGGTCGGCGCGGGCACGGTCCGAGTCGAGAACTACGGCGGAGCGCGGCTCGGTGTTGCCCAACGCCAGGGCCGCCGTGACCGCGGACAGTCCGAGCTACCCCGGCTGGCGATCGTCACCCAGTCCGGGCAACTGGACCGAGACCTGCGGGTGTTCAACGACACTGAGCTGGCACCGCTGGTGTTGACCTGTTCCGCGGTCGCCGACGACACCCGGCGGCGGTTGGCCGGCTACGCCGAAGTACTGGACTGTTCGGGCGATGACCCCGGACGGGTCGATGAAGCCGTAGTGCTGGCCGAGCTGGCGCAGCGCGAGCAGTTCCGGGTCCTCACCGAAGGCGGCCCGACCCTGCTGGGATCGTTCATCGAGCGAGAGCTGCTCGACGAGCTGTGCCTGACCATGGCCCCCTATCTGGTCGGTGGCCTGGCCCGCCGGATCGCCACCGGCCCGGGTGAGCTGACGACGCCGATGCGATGTGCGCATCTGCTCTCCGACGAATCCGGCTACCTCTACGGCCGCTACGTCAAAAGCGCGCGCCTATAAGGTGAACGGCATGACCAGCTCTTCGAGGTTCGCCCGGATCGCGGTGGTGACGGCTGCCGTCGTGCTGGCCGGGTCCGCGCCCCTGCTGGCCGGTTGCGCGCCCGGGCTGGCCGCCGACCCGCGTTTCGCAACCAACTCCGGCGCGGGACCCCAGGGGCAACCGGAATCCACCTCGGATCACGCCGGGCCGCCGCCGGTGGAGGTGCCCAAGAACGACCTGCCGTGGCATGACTGCACCGCCCGGGTCTTCGGCGACGCCGCGGTTCCAGCCACACCCGGGGTGCGGCTGGACTGCGCCAGTTACGACGCCGACGTCGACCCACTCGGCGGCGGCTCCGGGTCGATCGGCATCGGGGTGGTGCGGGCGCGCTCCGTGCAGACCCCGGGCGATGCCGGTCCCGTCGTGTTCACCACCGGCTGGGACCTGCCGTCGTCGCTGCAGCTGCCGATCTGGCTGGCGCGGGCCGGCGCGGACGTGCTCAAGAGCCACCCGATCGTCGCCGTGGACCGGCGCGGCATCGGGATGTCCAGCCCGGTGGATTGCCGTGATCGCAGCCAGCGCGACGAAATGTGGAATCAGGCGCAATTCGCCCCGGGCGACGACCCGGTGGCCAGTCTCGGCACGGTCACCATGGAAGCCACCACCGACTGCACCGACTCCATCTCGCCGGGTGAATCCTCCTACGACAACACCCACGCCGCCACCGATCTCGAACGGCTACGCAGCATTTGGGACATCCCCGCGCTCGCGCTGGTCGGCATCGGCAACGGCGCTCAGATCGCCCTGGCCTACGCCGGTTCGCATCCCGGGAAGGTGGCCCGGCTGGCACTGGACTCCCCCATCCCGCTCGGAGTCGCCGCCGAGGCCGCGGCCGAGGAACGGGTCAAGGGCCAGCAGGCGGCCTTCGAGGCGTTCGCCGCGCAGTGCGTCGCGGTGAGCTGTGCACTGGGTCCGGATCCGAAGGGTGCGGTCAACGCGGTGCTGGACTCCGCCCGCTCCGGGCAGGGTCCCGGCGGCGCCTCGGTGGCCGCGGTGACCAATGCGATCGTGACGGCCCTGGGTTATCCCACCGGCGATCGCGTCAACACCACCAACGAGTTGGCCAAGGCGCTGGCCTCGGCCAATTCCGGCGACGCCAACCTGTTGAACAACCTGATCAACCGGGCCCAAGGCACCACCGGCAGTGACGGCCACTTCATCAACTCATGCGCCGACGCGCTCAACCGGCCTACGCCAGACCGGGTCCGGGAACTGGTGGTCGCCTGGGGCAAGGAATACCCGCAGTTCGGCACGGTCGGCGCGCTGGACATGGCGCAATGCCTGAGCTGGCCCAGCAGCAGCACCCCGGACCTGCCCAAGGAACTCAAAATCGATGTGCTGCTGCTGGGAGTGCAGAACGATCCGATCGTCGGGGAGGAAGGTGTGGCGGCCACCGCCGCGGCCGTCATCAACGCCGGATCGGCCAGCAAGCGGGTGATGTGGCAGGGCATCGGCCATGGCGCCGCGGTGTATTCGGCGTGCACGCTGCCGCCCCTGATCGGCTACCTCGACAGCGGCAAGTTGCCCGACACCGACGTCTACTGCCCGGCCTGACCCGGACTCCCGGGACCGGTCCGGGGTACGGTTCGCTGGTGACGGCAGCCGACTCCTTGACACACCGGGCGGGCAGCGCCCTACAGGCCGCGTTCCGGCCCCCCACGTCCCCGCCGAGCACCGCCACCGTACTGCGTTCGGTGCTGTGGCCGGTGGCCATCATGTCGTTGATCCATCGGGCCATCATCCTGCCGCTGAACGGCAACATCACCGATGACTTCAAACCGGTGTACCGGGCCGTGCTGAACTTCCGGCACGGCCTGGACATCTACAACGAGCACTTCGACTACGTCGATCCGCACTACCTGTACTCCCCCGGCGGCACCCTGCTGATGTCACCGTTCGGGTATCTGCCGGAGACCCTGTCGCGCTACACGTTCATCGCCACCAACACGATTGCGATCGTGCTCGCCGCCTACCTGCTGTTGCGGATGTTCGGATTCGGATTGAGCTCGGTGGCCGCGCCGGCCCTGCTGGCCGCGATGTTCCTCACCGAAAGCGTGAGCAGCACACTGGTGTTCACCAACATCAACGGCGTGATTCTGCTGGCCGAAGTGTTGTTCCTGCGTTGGCTGCTGGACGGCCGGGAGAGCCGCCAGTGGTGGGCCGGTGTCGCCATCGGGCTGACCATCGTGGTCAAACCGGTGCTGATACCGCTGCTGCTACTGCCGCTGCTGAGCCGGCAGTGGCGGCCGTTCGTCGGGGCGATAGCGGTGCCGGTGTTGTTCAACGTGGTGGCGTTCCCGCTGGCCAGCGATCCGAAAAGCTACTTCACCCAGACGGTGCCCTACATCATGGGCACCCGCGACTACTTCAACTCCTCGATCCTGGGTAACGGCGTGTTCTTCGGGCTGCCGTCGGGTCTGATCCTGTTCCTGCGGGTGCTGTTCACTGTGTTGGCCGCCGTCAGCCTGTGGTTGCTCTACCGCTACTACCGCACCCGCGACCCCCGGTTCTGGATGCTGACCTCGTCGGGTGTGCTGCTGACCGCGTCGTTCCTGGTGCTGTCACTGGGGCAGGGCTACTACTCGATCGTGCTGTTCCCGTTCCTGATGACCGTGGTGCTGCCGAACTCTGTGCTGCGCAACTGGCCGGCGTGGCTGGGGGTCTACGGCTTCATGACCCTGGACAAGTGGCTGATCTTCCGGTGGATGAACGTCGGACGACCGCTGGACTACCTCAAGATCACCTACGGCTGGTCACTGCTGCTGATCGTGATCTGCACGGTGCTGTGTTACCGCTACCTGGACGCCAAGGAGCAGGGCCGCCTGGATGACGGGATCGATCCGGCGTGGCTGACGGCGGAGCCGGGCGCAGCGGGTCACCGCGAACGCTAACGTGGAGGCATGACCTCTCCCAAGGTGTCGCTCACCGACGACGAGTGGCGCGCGAAACTGACCCCCGAAGAGTTCGCGGTGCTGCGCCGCGCCGGTACCGAACCGCCCAACACCGGCGAATACACCGACACCACCGCCGAAGGCGTCTATGAATGCCGGGCGTGCGGTGCCGAACTGTTCCGCAGCACAGAGAAATTCCCTTCTCACTGCGGTTGGCCCTCGTTCTTCGACCCGGCCGATTCCGACGCGGTGATACTTCGCTCTGATGACTCACTGGGGATGCGGCGCACCGAGGTGCTGTGCGCGTCCTGCCACAGCCATTTGGGCCACGTGTTCACCGGCGAGGGTTACCCCACCCCCACCGACCAGCGCTACTGCATCAACTCGATTTGTCTGCGGTTGGTGCCGCCGTCCTGACGAACGCGTCGCGTCCTGAACACCGAGCCTGTTGTTACCGTGGCCACCACCTAGCACTTTCCCGCGCTAACTACAGCTTCGAGGGCCGCTACGGCAGCGACGCCACCAGTTGGTCTACCTCGACCCGGGGGCCGGTGAAGAACGGGGTTTCCTCCCGGGCATGCAACCGGGCCTCGGTGTTGCGCAGATCGCGCATCAGGTCGACGATCCGGTCGAGTTCGGGCGCCTCGAACGCCAGAATCCACTCGTAGTCCCCCAGGGCGAACGCGGGCACGGTGTTGGCCCGCACATCCTTGTACTCCCGGGCCGCCATGCCGTGCTCGGCCAGCATCCTGCGGCGGTCCTCTTCGGGCAGGACGTACCACTCGAGCGACCGCACGAAGGGGTACACGCAAACGTACGCACCTGCCGGTTCACCGGCGATGAAGGCCGGGACATGACTGCGGTTGAACTCGGCCGGCCGGTGCAACGCCACGCTGCTCCACACCGGCGCGCAGGCCCGGCCCAGTGCGGTGCGGCGGAACCCGGCGTAGGTGGCCTGCAGATCCTCGATGCGCTCGGCGTGCGTCCAGATCATGAAGTCGGCGTCGGCGCGCAGACCGGCGACGTCATACACCCCACGGACCACCACGCCGCGCTCTTCCTGCTGCTTCAAGAAGGTGGCGACCTGGTCGGCGATCGCCTCTCGGGTCTGCGAACCCGCGTCGAGTCCACTCGGATTCACCGAGAACACCGAGAACATCACGTAGCGGAGAGTGGAGTTCAGCTTGTCGTAGTCGAGGTGCGCCATGGCCCATATGCTGCCACGATGCGCTGTGAAGTTCGCTAGGGCGCCGGGGTGGCGCTGATCACGGCCGCTACGGCCCGGTCGGCCGCGGCGATGCAAGCCGGCACCCCGATGCCGTCGAGGTAGTTGCCGGCCACTGCCACGGTCGGTGGCAGCGCGGCGCGCAGTCCGGTGACCAAAGCGGCATGGCCGGATCGATATTGCGGCATCGCCGCAGGCCAGCGTTGCACGCGCACGTCGATAGGGTCCACCGTGAGGCCGAAGACGGCTTCCAGGTCCTGCACCGACCACGCCACCAGTTCCGCATCCGAGGCGCTGGTGCGGGGGTCGCCGAACCGACCGAAGGACAACCGCAGCACCTCGACCCTGCCGCCGTATCCCCGGTCGCCCCATTTGCGCGATGTCAGAGTGATCGCCTTGGCGTGCAGTCGTTCCCCGGTGGCAACCAGCACTCCGGAGTTGTTCGGGAACGCCGCACCGGCGGGTACCGCCATCGCCACCACCACCGAGGACGCGTTGCCGATCCGGCTGGCCGCTGCCGATGCACGCGGCGCGAAGCCGGTGGCCAACCGGGCCAGCACGGGGGCGGGCACCGCGACCACCACCCGGTCGGCGCGATGATGCCCGCCGCTGGCGTCTCGTAACAGCCAGCCATCGCCGGTCGGGTCGATCTGGGTCACCGCCGACTGCACCCAGCGCGGCCTGGCGCTGCGCACCAGCGCGTTGACCAGCACTTGATACCCGCCGGTGATCGCCCCGAACACCGGCCCACCCGTGGTCGTGGGCAGTGCTCGCCGCACGGCCTCGGTCAGGCTGGACGCACCCTCATCGAGCAGGGTGGCCAGGCCCGGAACCGCCGAGCGCAGCCCGATGGTCGCCGCCGAACCCGCATACACCCCGCCGATCAGCGGATCCACCGAGCAGGCGACCACCTGTGCCCCGAACCGGTCGGCCACCAGCGCTCCCAGAGCCGGATCACTGCCCGGTTCGAACGCCAACGGCCGGGTGGGCTCGCTTGCGATCCGGGCGAGAGTTCCGTTGTCGACCAGCCCAGCCATCGACTCCGGCGACGACGGAATCCCGCTCAGGGTGTCCGGCGGCAACCGATGCAGCAGCCGGCGGCTGTAGAGCAACGGCCGCACTCCGGTGGTACTGCGCTGCCGATCGGCCAAACCCAGCTCGGCCAGCAGTACCGGTACTTCGGGCCGGCGGGCGATGAATGCCTCGGCACCCACGTCCACGGCCATCCCGCCCAGGGTCTCGGTGCGCAACAGCCCCCCGAGCCGGTCGGCCGGATCGAAAATGGTGATGTCGACTGCGTCGCCGAGTGTCGCCCGCAGGCGGTGGGCGGCGGCCAGACCGGAGATTCCGCCCCCGACGACGCAGTACGACGTGGTCACAATGAATGAACCAGCGAGACCAAGTCGGTCAGCACCCCCGGGTCGATCTCCGGCAGCACGCCGTGGCCGAGGTTGAACACGTGCCCCGACGCCCCGGCCGCGACAGCGGCACGCCCGTCGGCGACGACGGCCTTGGCGGCACGCTCCACGGCGGGCCAGCCCGCCAGCAGCACCGCCGGATCCAGGTTGCCCTGCAAAGCCCGACCGGCGCCCACTCGGGCGGCGGCGTCGGTCAGCGAAGTACGCCAGTCCACACCGACGACCGTGGCGCCGGCGGCGGCCATCTCACCCAAGAGCTCACCGGTCTGCACGCCGAAGTGCGTCATCGGCACCTCCCGGTCGGCGAGGGTGGCGAACACCCGGGCACTGTGTGGCGCCACGAAGCGCCGGTAGTCGGCCAGGCACAGCGTTCCGGCCCAAGAGTCGAACAACTGGATGGCGTCCACGCCGTGGTCGAGCTGCACCGTCAGAAACGCGATAGTCAAGTCCGTGAGCCGGGTCATCAACTCATGCCAGGTGTCCGGATCGGCCAGCATCATCGCCTTGGTGCGGGCATGGGTGCGGCTGGGGCCGCCCTCGACCAGATAGGAGGCCATGGTGAACGGCGCGCCGGCGAAGCCGATCAGCGGCACCGTTCCGAGCGCGTCCACCAGCAGCGATACCGCCGCCGCGACGGCTGTCACCTGCTGTGGTTCCAACGGCCGCAGGGCGGCGACGTCGGCCGCGGTGCGCACCGGGTTGGCGATCACCGGGCCGACATTGGGCACGATGTCCAGATCCACCCCGGCGCCGCGCAGCGGCACCACGATGTCGGAGAACAGAATCGCCGCATCGACGTCGTGGCGACGGACCGGCTGCAGCGTGATCTCGCAGACCAGTTCGGGGTCAAAACAGGCCGCCAGCATGCTGTGCTGGGCGCGCAGCTGACGATATTCCGGCAGGGATCGGCCGGCCTGGCGCATGAACCAGACCGGTATCCGGTCGGGTTGCCGGCCGGTAGCGGCGGCCAGGTACGGGGAATCAGGCAGTTCACGACGGGCACTCATCGAGCTCAATGCTGCCACGCCGGGTTGCCGCAGGCCGAACCGTGCCGTTTCCTGCGGCGGTCCCGGCTTCCCCTCGCCTCCGCCGAGCCTCGCCGAACCGTACCGTTTCCTGCGACGGTCCCGGCTTCGCCTCGTGCCGTTTCGGCGCGCCTGTCTGCGCCGATCGGCGACGGGGGTTAGCGTGAGATTCGGTGACCCGCGTCGCGGCGGTGCGCAACAGAGTCCTGTGTGCCGGCCGCCGGCGGCGTGGCGCACGGCAATCAGTTAAGGAGCGGCACCAGTGACATCAGCCGAGCCTGCACCCTTTCGGGAAGCGGTGGCAACGATGCACGCCGCGACCGTTCGGTCGGAAATCGAGCTGGGCCCGATCCGGCCGCCGCAGCGCCTGGCACCCTACAGCTACGCGCTGGGTGCCGAGGTCAAACATCCCGAGACCGACTTCGTCCCGGAAGACTCCGACGGCGACGCCTTCGGCCGGTTGATCCTGCTGTACGACCCCGACGGCACCGACGCTTGGGACGGCACCATGCGGATGGTGGCCTTCATCCAGGCTGACCTGGACCCGCACGAGGCAATCGACCCGTTACTGCCCGAGGTCGCCTGGAGTTGGCTGGTCGAGGCGCTGGGCGCCCGCACCGAGCACGTGACCGCATTGGGTGGCACCGTGACCGCCACTACGTCGGTTCGGTACGGCGACATCTCCGGCCCGCCGCGGGGTCATCAGTTGGAGCTGCGCGCGTCGTGGACCGCCACCACCCCGGAGCTGGGCACCCATGTCCAGGCGTTCTGTGAGGTGCTGGAACACGCCGCGGGGCTACCGCCGGTCGGGATCACCGATCTGAGCTCGCGAACCCGCGTCTGAGATGTCCGACCAGACCACCGAACCGGCCGTCACCGAAGAGCCCGAGCTGACACCACTGCCGCATCCTGCCGATGGGGTGCCGGAGGTGTCGGTCACCCGCAGGCAGATCGATGCCGCCGCCGGCCTGCTGGCAGGCGGCCACGGTCCGTTCGCCGTGGACGCCGAGCGGGCGTCGGGTTTCCGCTATTCCAACCGGGCCTACCTCATCCAGATACGCCGAGCGGGAGCCGGAACGGTGCTGATCGATCCGGTCGGCGCCGGCGAGGACCCCGCTGCCCTGCTGCGGCCGGTGGCCGAGGTGCTCGACGACGACGAGTGGATTCTGCACGCCGCCGACCAGGACCTGGCCTGCCTGGCGGAGGTCGGCATGTGGCCCAAGGCGCTCTACGACACCGAACTGGCGGGACGGCTGGCCGGCTTCGACCGGGTCAACCTGGCCGCGATGGTGCAGCGACTGTTGGGACTGGGCCTGGCCAAGGGCCACGGCGCCGCCGACTGGTCGAAACGACCGCTGCCGGCCGATTGGCTCAACTATGCGGCTCTCGACGTCGAGGTGCTCATCGAACTGCGCCAGGCGGTCGCGGAGGTACTGTCCGAGCAGGGCAAAACCGATTGGGCGGCACAGGAATTCAATCACGTCCGGGTAACCGACTTCACCACGACCACGCGCCGGGACCGCTGGCGGCGGACGTCGGGTATCCACAAGGTGCGCGATCGGCGCGGCTTGGCCGCCGTCCGAGAGCTCTGGACGGTCCGCGACCAGATCGCAGCGCGCCGTGACATCGCGCCCGGACGCATCCTGCCCGACTCGGCGATCATCGCCGCTGCCGTCGCCAACCCCACCACCGTCGAAGAGCTGCTCGCCCTGCCGGTCTTCGGCGGACCCAAACAGCGGCGCAGCGCATCGACCTGGCTGGCAGCGCTGGCCGCGGCGCGTGACAACCCCGAGCCGCCGGAAGCCGGCGAGTCCACCAGCGGCCCACCGCCGCCAACGCGCTGGGCGCGACGCAAGCCCGAGGCCGCCGCACGACTGGAGGCCGTCCGCGCCGCGCTGGGTGCGCTATCCGAGCAGGTGCACGTGCCGACCGAGAACCTGCTCACCCCGGACCTGGTGCGCCGGTTGTGCTGGGATTGGAAACCGGCGGCGCCGAACGCGGCAGCGGTGATCGAGGAGTTCTTGGCCGCTGGCGGCGCGCGCCCCTGGCAGCGCGAGCTGACGGTGCCGGTGCTGGCACAGGCTCTCGGCACCTAGCCGGGCCGAACTCTCGGCAGCCGTGGCCCGGCGCAGCGGTTGCTAGACTTGTCTGTGGAGCAAGCCGTATTCACGTTTCGGCCAGTGCTTCTCACGTCACGCTGACCGTGGACGCGAACCGTCAAGGACTTCCCATGGTTGATTTTCCTGGGAGGACCTCGTGTCACCAATTTTTCGTCGCATCGTCTACGTCAGCAGCTACGAGCTTGTCGCTGTTGCGCTGACCACCTTGGGATTGACCCTGCTGGGGTTCGGCAGCGGCGGTTCAGGTGCCGTCGCGGTGGCGGCATCAACAGTCGCGGTGGTGTGGAACTACGTCTGGACCACCCTCTTCGAGGCATGGGAGCGCCGGCAGGACTCCGCGACCCGCACGGTGGGCCGCCGGATCGTGCACGCCATCGGCTTCGAAGGTGGCCTGGTGGTGCTGTTGTTGCCGATCGTGGCCGCGCTGTTGAAGGTCTCGCTGGCGCAGGCGTTCGGTCTTGAGATCGGCCTGCTGGTGTTCTTCCTGGCCTACACGTTCGTGTTCGCCTGGTTGTTCGACGCGGTGTGGCCGCCGGTCAGGGCAGCTAGTCCAGCCGCTCGCTGACCTCGGCGACGCAGTTGGTGGCGCCCATCGCCGCCACCCAACCGGTGATCTGGCGGGCCACATCCTGAGCGGTCAGGCCGACCTCGGCCAGCAGCTCACCGCGCGAGGCGTGCTCGTAGAAACGCTGCGGCAGCCCTACGTCACGGCAGGGCACGTCGATGTCGGCACGCCGCAGGGCCGCCGAGACCGCCGAGCCGATACCACCGGCCACGCCATTGTCCTCGCAGGTCACCACCAGCTTGTGTGCGCCGGCCAGCTCGACGAGCACCTCCGGCACCGGAAGCACCCAACGCGGGTCGATCACCGTCACCCCGATGCCCTGGTTGTGCAGCCGGTCGGCCACCGCCAACGCCATGGGCGCGAACGCGCCGACCGCGACCAGCAGGACGTCTTGGGGCAATCCGTCGGCCGGCAGCGCTAGGACGTCCACCCCCGAGCGTCGCTCGATGGCGGGAATGTCTTCGCCCACATCGCCCTTCGGGAATCGCAAGGCAGTGGGCCCGTCATTGACGTCGAGCGCTTCGCCGAGGGCTTCGCGCAGCCGGATGCCGTCGCGGGGTGCGGCCACTCGGATACCGGGCACGATCCCCAAGATCGACAGATCCCACATGCCGTTGTGACTGGCACCGTCTGGCCCGGTGATCCCGGACCGGTCCAACACCAGCGTGACCGGCAGCTGGTGCAGTGCGACATCCATCACAAGCTGGTCGAAGGCACGGTTGAGGAACGTCGAATACACCGCCACCACCGGGTGCAAGCCGCCCATTGCCAGCCCGGCCGCGGACGTCATCGCGTGTTGCTCGGCGATCCCGACGTCGAACATCCGGTCCGGAAAGCGCTGTCCGAACGGCGCGAGCCCGGTGGGACCCGGCATCGCGGCGGTGATGGCGACGACGTCGCGGCGCTTGGTGCCGTACTCGATCAGCGCGTCGGAGAACACCGCCGTCCAGCCGCGCCCCGCGGTTTCAGTTGCGTAACCGGTCAGCGGATCGATCACCCCGCAGGCGTGCATCTGCTCGGCCTCGTCGTTCTCGGCCGGGCCGTAGCCCTTGCCCTTTTGCGTGACCACGTGAACGATCACCGGCCCGCCGAACCCCCGCGCGCGGCGTAGCGCGGATTCCACCGCGGCCTCGTCATGACCGTCGATCGGCCCCAGGTATTTCAGGCCCAGATCGGTGAAGAGTGCCTGCGGCGCCAGCGCATCTTTGAGACCCGCTTTGAAGCTGTGGATCACCTGGTAGCCGAGTTCTCCGACGACCGGCACCCCGCGGATCGCGGTGCGGCCCCGCTCCAGTAGTCGCTCGTAGGCGGGCTGCAACCGCAGCGCGGCCAGATGGTCGGCGAAGCCACCAATGGTGGGCGCGTAGCTCCGACCGTTGTCGTTGACCACGACCACCACCGGTCGGTTGCCTGCGGCGATGTTGTTGAGCGCCTCCCAGCACATCCCGCCGGTCAGGGCGCCGTCACCGACAACGGCCACCACATGCCGGTTGCGGTGCCCGGTCAGCTCGAAGGCTTTGGCCAGGCCGTCGGCGTAGGACAGCGCCGAGCTGGCGTGACTGGACTCCACCCAGTCGTGCTCGCTCTCGGCACGCGACGGGTAGCCCGACAGCCCGCCCCTTTTGCGCAGGGTGTCGAAGTCGCGGCTACGCCCGGTCAGCATCTTGTGCACGTAGGACTGATGCCCGGTGTCGAAGATGATCGGGTCATGTGGGGAGTCGAACACCCGGTGCAGCGCCAAGGTCAGCTCCACCACACCCAGGTTGGGGCCCAGATGCCCACCGGTCGCGGCGACCTTGTGGATCAGGAACTCACGGATCTCCGCCGCCAGATCGGTCAGTTGAGCCTGCGAGAGGTGCTGCAGATCGGCGGGGCCGCGGATCCCTTCAAGCATCCGGCCAGTCTACGCATGGCTGCGGGCACCCCCCGTATGGTCGTCGTATGCGCGCCCAGGAGATCACCGAAGACTTCCCAGTGGTGACCATCGACTCCAATGCGTTGGAGGCCGCCAAATTATTGGCCGAGCACCGGCTACCCGGGATCGTCGTCACCGACTCGGCCGGCAAACCGTATGCGGTGCTGCCGGCCTCTCAGGTGGTGCGCTTTATCGTGCCGGGCTACATCCAAGATGACCCATCTCTGGCGGGAGTCCTCAGCGAGACCATGGCCGACCGTGCCGCCGAGAAGCTACGCGGCAAGACCGTGCGCGACGTGCTCCCCGAGCACCTCCATGACTTCCCGACCGCCGATGCCAACGAAACCATCATCGAAGTCGCCACTACGATGGCCAGAATGCGCAGTCCACTAATTGCCGTCGTCAAGGGCGGCGAATTGCACGGGGTGATTACCGCGTCGCGGCTGCTGGCCGCGGCGCTGAAGGTCTGATCCCGCGGATGGCCTTTATCGCGGTAGCGGTGTTTCTGACCGCCTACGCGTTCATCGCCGCCGATCGGATCAACAAAACGGTGGTAGCGCTGACCGGCGCGGCGGCAGTCGTCATCTTGCCGGTCATTTCCTCCGATGACATCTTCTATTCCCGCGAGACCGGCATCGACTGGGATGTCATCTTCCTGCTGCTGGGCATGATGATCATCGTCAGCGTGTTGCGCCAGACCGGCGTCTTCGAGTACATCGCCATCTGGGCGGCCAAGCGCGCCAAGGGTTCTCCGCTGCGGATCATGATCCTGCTGGTGCTGGTGACCGCGGTGGCCTCAGCGCTGTTGGACAACGTCACCACGGTGTTGTTGATCGCCCCGGTGACGCTGCTGGTCTGCGACCGGCTCGAAATCAGCCCCGCGCCTTTCCTCATGGCCGAGGTGTTCGCATCCAATATCGGCGGCGCCGCAACCCTGGTCGGTGATCCACCCAACATCATCATCGCCAGCCGAGCGGGATTGTCGTTCAACTCCTTTCTGCTTCACCTGGCACCGATCGTCGCGATTGTCATGGTGGTGTTCATCGCCATGCTGCCCCGGCTGTTTCCCGGATCGTTTTCCGTCGAGGCCGAACGGGTCGCCGACGTGATGGCCTTGGAAGAAGGTGAGGCGATCCGAGACCGCGGCCTGTTGATCAAATGCGGTCTGGTGCTCGCCGCGGTGTTTTCCGCGTTCATCGGGCATTCGGCGATGCATCTGGAGCCCTCGGTGGTGGCGCTGCTGGGTGCCGGCGTGCTGATCGTGATCTCTCGCTTGGAGCGCTCGGAGTACCTGTCCGGAGTCGAGTGGGAGACGCTGTTGTTCTTCGCCGGGCTGTTCGTGATGGTCGGCGCCCTGGTAGACACCGGCGCGATCGCCGCCCTGGCCAAGGCCGCCACCGAGGTGACCGGCGGTAATGCGCTGCTGACCACGATGGGGATCCTCGGAGTGTCCGCACCGGTGTCCGGAATCATCGACAACATCCCCTATGTCGCGACCATGACGCCGATCGTGGCGGAGCTGAGCACCACCCTCCCGAACGATCTGCATCCCGATTCCCTGTGGTGGGCCCTGGCGCTGGGCGCCGACTTCGGGGGCAACCTGACCGCAGTCGGCGCGAGCGCCAATGTGGTGATGCTCGGAATCGCCCGTCGGGCAGGAAGTCCCATCTCGTTCTGGGAGTTCACCCGCAAGGGAATTGTGGTCACACTGGTGTCGGTGACGTTGTCGGCGCTGTACCTGTGGTTGCGCTACTTCGTATTCGGCTGACAGCGGCCGCCCCCGGATCGCGACCCCAGACCCACCCGCGCTACGCGGCCGCTGGCACCGGGAGTCAGCGGGTTAGCAGCGCCACGCACTCCACGTGATGGGTCAACGGGAACGCATCAAACACCCGGATCTGCTCCACGGCATACCCCTGGGCACGGTACAGACCGATATCCCGAGCGAAAGACGCTGCCTCACAACCGATGTGCACAATTCGCGGTACACCCGCGGCGGCCAGCGCCTCGATCACCTCCCGCCCGGCACCAGCGCGCGGCGGGTCCAGCACCGCGACGTCGGCGCCGGAGTGCGCATCACTCAACACCCTGCGCACCGAATCGGTACGCACCGAAACCTGCGGCAGGTCGGCCAACGCGGCCCGCGCGGCCCCGGTCGCGGCCCGCGACGTGTCGGCACTGATCACCCGGCCCGACTCCCCCACCGTCTCGGCCAGCGCCGCGGCGAAGATCCCGGCGCCGCCGTAAAGATCCCAGGCCGTCATCCCGGTGTCGGCCTGCGCCCACTGGCCGACCAGCGCGCTGTAGAGCGCGGCCGCCCGGCGATGCGCCTGCCAGAACGAGGTCACCGGAATCTGCCAACGCCGCCGGCCCACCCACTGAGTGGCGTGGTAGTCACCCTCCAGGACCTGCGGACGGTGACCGCGCCCGGTGCTGACCACATGCCGGACACCGTCGTCGTCGGCCACCACGTGCAGGTGATCGCCGGGCCGCCAGCTCTGCTCGGCCAGTCCTTTGATCATTCCGGCTGGAAGCTGCCCACACCGCAGGTCGGTGACCAGCTCATCACTGTGATACCGGTGAAATCCGGCCCGGCCGTCGGCACCGACGTCCAACCGGACCCGGGTGCGCCAGCCGGTCGGACCGTCCTCACCGACGGGTTCGACAGATCCCTCCCAGTCGTAGCCGCCCAGCCTCGCCAGTTGGTTGGCCACCACCTCCCCCTTGAGGGAACGCACCGTGGCCGGCTCGGCGAACGCCAGATCACAGCAGCCGGCACCGTCCACCCCCGCGATCGGGCACAGCGAGTCGATCCGGCCCGCCGCGGGTTCGAGCACCTCGACACATTCACCGTGCCAATACGATCCCCGCTCAGCGGTGATCCGAACCCGAACCTGCTCACCGGGCAACGCGTAGCGCACGAAAACAACTCGGCCGTCGTAGCGGGCCACACAACTGCCGCCGTTCGCCGGTGCGCCGGTCGTCAAAACCAACTGCTGGTCGATCACTCCAAGAAGCCTCTCCGGGTGTCGCCGGGCGCGTGATGCGGCTCCAAGACGTTGCGCCGCTCCGAAGAGTTCAGCTGCCAGGGCACCGAGGTGACCATGACCTGCGGCATGAACAACAGCCGGGTCTTGAGCCGCAGCGCACTCTGGTTGTGGAGCAACTGCTCCCACCAGTGGCCCACCACGTATTCGGGGATGTAGACGGTCACCACGGTGCGCGGCGACTCCTTGCTGATGCGTTTGACGTAATCGAGCACCGGCCGGGTGACCTCGCGGTACGGCGATGCGATCACCTTGAGCGGGACGGTGACCTCGCTATCCTCCCACTCGCGCACCAGCGCGCGGGTTTCGGTGTCATCGACATTGACCGTGATCGCCTCCAGTGCGTCGGGTCGCGTCGCGCGCGCGTAGGCCAGCGCGCGGCGAGTCGGCAGATGCAGCTTGGACACCAGGACCAGAGCGTGGTTGCGACTGGGCAGCACCGCCTGGTCGTCCAGGGCGGCCGACTGCTCGGCCAACTCCTGACTGACGGTGTCGTAGTGCCGGCGGATCATTTTCATCAAGAGGAACAGCACCGACATCGCGACGATCGCGATCCACGCACCGGCCACGAACTTAGTGGCGATCACCACGATCAATACCACCCCGGTAGCGAGGAATCCGATCGTGTTCACCACCCGGGAACGCATCATCTTGACTCGGGCGGCATGGTCGGTTTCATTGCGCAACAACCTGTTCCAGTGCCGAACCATACCGATCTGACTCAGCGTGAAGGAGACGAAGACCCCGACGATGTAGAGCTGGATCAGCGCGGTCACCTCCGCCCCGAACGCCACGATGAAGGCGACGGCCACCACCGCGAGGAACACGATGCCGTTGGAGAACGCCAGCCGGTCGCCGCGGGTGTGCAGCTGGCGGGGCAGGTAGCGGTCCTGCGCCAAGATCGAACCCAGAACCGGGAAGCCGTTGAACGCGGTGTTGGCGGCCAGCGCCAGGATCAGCGCCGTGACTCCGGCGATGATCCACAAACCGGGCGGAAAGCCCCGGAACACCGTTTCGGCCAGCTGAGCCAGCAAGGTCTTCTGGTCATAGTCCGCCGGCGCCCCGATCAGCTGTTCGTGCGGGCGCGCGGCGATCTTCACCCCGGTCTCGCGGGCCAGCACGATGATGCCCATCATCAGTGTCACCGCGATCACCCCCAGCATCAGCAGCGTGGTGGCGGCGTTGCGCGACTTCGGCTTGCGGAAGGCCGGCACACCGTTGCTGATCGCCTCCACCCCGGTCAGTGCGGCACACCCCGACGAGAACGATTTCGCCACCAGGAACACCAGGGCAACCCCGACCATTTCGCCCTGGGTGGAGTGGATCTTGAACTCGGCCGACTCGGCCTGCAATGGGTTGTCCATCACGAAGATCTGGAACAGCCCCCACCCCAGCATGGCGAAGACCCCGATCATGAACGCGTACGTCGGGATGGCGAACGCGGTGCCCGATTCTCGAATGCCCCGCAGATTGGCCGCCGCCACCACGATCACGGTCCCGACCGCGAACGCCACCTTGTGGTCGGCGATGAACGGTATCGCCGAGCCGATGTTGGCGATCCCCGATGAGATCGAGACCGCAACCGTCAGAACGTAATCCACCATCAACGCGCTGGCCACGGTGAGGCCAGCGGTAGCACCCAGATTGGTGGTGACCACCTCGTAGTCGCCGCCACCGGAGGGGTAGGCGTGCACATTCTGGCGGTAGGAGGCCACCACGGTAATGAACACGAAGGCGACAGCCAGGCCCACCCACAGCGTCATCCGATAGGCGGCCAGGCCCGCCACCGACAACACCAGAAAGACTTCTTCGGGTCCGTAGGCCACCGAAGACAGCGCGTCGGAGGCGAATACCGGCAGGGCGATGCGCTTGGGCAGCAGCGTGTGACTCAGCCGATCGCTACGAAAGGGCCGACCCAGAACCAGGCGCCGTGCAGCGGTGGAAATCTTCGACACGAGAGCCAAGGGTAAGCCAGGCGGGCACTGGCGGTAGCGTTCACCGAATACAGGCACTATCGCAGTCGATAACCAGCCGAAAGTCGGCCCAGAGAACCTGAAAGGACACAGCACGTGCGGGTAGTTGTGATGGGTTGCGGCCGGGTGGGAGCCTCGCTCGCCGACGGACTGTCCCGGATCGGCCACGAGGTCGCCATCATCGACCGAGACAGCACCGCGTTCAACCGGCTCAGCCCGGAGTTCAACGGTGAGCGAGTGCTCGGCATGGGCTTCGACCGCGATGTGCTGCTGCGAGCCGGCATCGAAGAAGCCGCTGCGTTCGCCGCGGTGTCCTCGGGTGACAACTCCAACATCATCGCGGCGCGGCTGGCCCGAGAGACGTTCGGCGTTTCGCGGGTGGTCGCCCGTATCTACGACGCCAAGCGGGCCGCGGTATACGAGCGCCTGGGCATTCCGACCATCGCCACCGTGCCGTGGACCACCGACCGGCTCCTCGACGCACTCACCCGGGAAAGTGAGACCACCAAGTGGCGTGACCCCACCGGCACCGTCGCCGTGGCCGAGGTCGTCCTGCACGAGGACTGGATCGGCCGCCCCGTCACCGACCTGGAGGCGGCAACCAACGCCCGTGTGGCGTTCTTGATCCGGTTCGGCACCGGAATCCTGCCCGAGCCCAAGACGGTGATTCAGGCCAGCGACCAGGTGTACATCGTGGCGGTGTCCGGCCGGGTCGCCGAGGCGATCGCGATCGCCGCGTTGCCCCCGAGCGAGGACCTGGACAAATGAAGCGCGCCGTCGATGAAGGCGCGGACGGAGCCCGGGTAGCCAGGGTTGAGGAGCGGCGCAAATGAAAGTAGTCGTAGCCGGCGCCGGCGCGGTCGGACGATCGATTGCGCGCGAGCTGCTCGACAGCGATCACCAGGTGACGCTGATCGAGCGCAACCCGGACCACGTCGACACCGAGGACATCGCCGACGCGGAGTGGCATCTGGGCGATGCCTGCGAGCTCAGCCTGCTGGAGTCGGTGCACCTGGAATCCTTCGACGTGGTGATCGCCGCCACCGGCGACGACAAGGCCAACGTGGTGCTGTCCTTGCTCGCCAAGACCGAATTCGCGGTACCGCGGGTGGTGGCCCGGGTCAACGATCCCCGCAACGAGTGGCTGTTCACCGACGCATGGGGGGTAGACGTTGCGGTCTCCACGCCGCGCATGCTGGCCTCACTGGTCGAGGAGGCGGTCGCGGTCGGAGACCTGGTCCGGCTCATGGAGTTCCGCAAGGGTCAGGCCAACCTGCTGGAGATCACACTTCCCGACGACACCCCTTGGGGCGGAAAGCCGGTGCGCAAACTCGCCCTACCGCGCGATGCCGCGCTGGTGACGATCCTGCGTGGGACACGGGTGATCGTGCCGCAGGACGACGAGCCGCTCGAAGGCGGCGACGAGCTGTTGTTCGTCGCATCCAGTGGCGTCGAGACCGAACTGCGCGCGCTGCTGCTACCGGCCCACTGAGCGCGGTTCGGGCTCGGCCTCGCCGACGGCCTGGCGCTCATCCAGCGCGCGCTGCACGTATTTGACCGCCAGGTAGGTGACCACCGCTGCCACCGCGGTCAACGGCCAGCCCATGGCGATGCGCGCCACTCCCAGCCAGCCGGTCTGATCGGCGTTGTAGAGCAGTCGCTGGACCACGAAGCGGGAGCCGAACACCAGCGCCCAGGTCAACGTCGCGAGATCATAGGCGTAAATGGCCGACCGCAGCTCGCGCCAGGTCTGGGGCTGGCCGCTGGCCCATGACCAGATGTAGCCGACCGCTGGACGGCGGATCAGGATCGATGCGGCGAACACGACCGCCCACACCAGCGATGTCCAGATTCCGAGCAGGAAATAGCCCTTGGAGTCGCCCATCAGATAGGCGATCAGGGTGCAGACGGCGACCCCGAAGAACCCGGAGATGGCCGGTTGGCTGGATTGCTTGCGGATCAGGCGCCAGACCAGCACCGCCGCGGCCACACCCAACGCCGCCAGGACGGCGGCGCGCAGTCCGAAGAGATTGGAGGTCGGCACGAACACCACGATCGGTAACGAGGAGTAGATCACCCCGGCCAGGCCGCCGATCTGTTCCAGCAGCCGCTGCGGTCCCTGGGCGCCCTCGGCGCCGTATTCCTCGCTCATCGCTGCACCGGCCCGAAGGAAGGCGCGATCACTGCTGGATTTCGTAGTGGGGGTTGTAGATGGCCTTGCAGCCGCTTTCGAGTTTGCCCAGCCGGCCGTGCACCCGCAAAGTGCGGCCGGAGTCGATTCCCGGGATGCGTCGCTGCCCCAGCCAAACCAGCGTCACCGTGTCGGTGCCGTCGAAAAGCTCGGCACGGACGCCGCCCACGCAGCCCTTGGCGTTGGCTTCGACGCTGCGCAGTACCCCGACCATGGTGACCTCTTGGCCGCGTTGGCAGTCGATCGCACGCTGTGCGCCGGTATTGAGCGCCTCATCCGACAGCTCTTCGACGTCACGCAGCTCGGGATCTTCCGTCAATCGCCGAGTCAGCCGGCGCAGGTACCCTTTCGGAGCAGCCATTGCCCTCTCCCTCAATCGTGTGCGCACGCTACGGTAGACCTGTTGAATATCGAATGCCACATGACCTGCCCACGGGGTGGCTGACAACACCCAAACACGATCAAGGGGTGGCATGGTTCTGCGCGGCGTGACGGCCGTCCTGCTGCCGGGGACCGGATCCGACGACGACTACATCCGCCGAGCGTTCTCGTCTCCGTTGCAGCAGGTGGGTGCCGAATTGGTCACTCCTCGCCCGCAGCCCGACCGTCTTGTCGAGGGCTACCTCGAGGCGCTGGATGCGGCGGCCACACACTGTGGCCCGATCCTCGCCGGCGGGGTCTCGATCGGCGCGGCGGTGGCCACCACGTGGGCCCTGCGCCATCCCGAACGAGTGGTCGGGGTGCTGGCTGCGCTGCCCGCTTGGAGCGGCACCCCCGAGGACGCCCCGGCAGCCCAGGCCGCGCGCTATAGCGCCGGGCAGTTGCGCAGCGACGGCCTGGCCGCCGTGCTGGCCCAGATGCGGGCATCGAGCCCGACGTGGCTCGGCGACGAATTGACCCGCTCATGGACTGCTCAGTGGCCGCAGCTGCCCGACGCGCTGGAGGAGGCCGCGAGCTACGTCGCGCCGACGCACGCCGAGCTGGCGGGCCTGACCGTGCCGATGGGTCTGACCGCGGCGGTTGACGACGCGGTTCATCCGCTGCAGACCGCCGCCGAATGGGCCGCCGCCGCCCCGCGCGCGGCGCTGCGCACCGTCACCCTGGACCAGATCGGTGCCGATCCGGCCGCCTTGGGCGCCGCCTGCGTCACCGCGCTGGCCATCGCGGCCGGCTGATCGGCGGCCC
>NZ_AUWR01000018.1 GCF_000455125.1 Mycobacterium sp. UM_WGJ | reverse complement strand
CGGCGATCACGCTGGCGGTCCCCAATCTGATCTGGAACGCCGCACATGGCTGGCCGAGTCGGACGTTCGCGCAAGCGATGTCGGTACGGATGGGCGGCCCGGCGGGATCGCTGACCCAGGTTCCACTGCTGCTCCTCTTGTACGCCGGCCCGTTGCTGGTGCTGCTATGGGTGATCGGAGCACGGTGGCTAGCGTCCGATGATGCCCGCGAGCACCGCTGGATGCTGGCCGTGCCGGTGGTCGCGTTGGTGCTGTGCGTCGTCACCGGCGGTCGCTGTTATTACGCGGGCCCGGCGCTGGTCGCGTTGTTCGCCGCCGGGGCGGTTTGGATCGAGCGCGAGAATCCCGACCGGCCGCCGCGAGGCTGGGCGATTGCGCTGGTCGCGCTGTTTGCCGGCGCGGTGGTGTTCTGTCTGCCAGTACTGCCGCCGGCGAACCAGACCATGCTGCGCCGGTTCAATCCCATTCCGATGGAGACCTATGGTTGGCCACAGTTCGTCGAGGGGGTCGCGGCTGCCGCTGAGTCGCTGCCCGACGACGCGCCGATCTTCACCAGCAACTACGGCGAAGCCTCGGCGCTGCGGATCCTCGGGCCGGCGGCCGGCATCAACCGTCCGGTGGTCAGCGGCGACAGCAGCTACGCCCAGTGGGGCCCGCCGGCCGGCAGCGCCGACACCGTGCTGTGCGTCGGGCGGTTCCCGGTCGTGAAGTTGACCCAATACTGGCGGCATGTGACCTACCTGGACTCGATCCGGTTCCCCGCCGGCGTGCGCAACGGGGAGAGTGCCGCCAAGATCTATCTGTGCGAGCAGCCGGTGGGCAGCTGGGCATCGATGTGGCCGCGGATGCGGCACAGCTCGGGAGTGAGCTACTGACCTGAGGGCGCCGGCAGCCGCGCGATGACGTCGGCCAGCAGTGCGCCCATGCGGGCCGCCGATTCCCGGCCTGCGGCCAGCACCTCGGTATGGCTGAGCGGCTCACCGGTGATCCCGGCCGCCAGGTTGGTCACCAGGGACAGCCCCAAGACCTGGGCGCCGGCTGCCCGGGCGGCGATCGCTTCGTGCACGGTCGACATGCCGACCAGGTCGGCGCCCAGGGTGCGCAGCATCCGGATTTCGGCGGGGGTCTCGTACTGTGGGCCGGCCATCCCGGCATAGACGCCCTCGGCGAGGCTGGGGTCGACCTGGTGAGCCAGCGCCCGCAGCGACGGCGTGTAGGCATCGACCATGTCGACGAAGTGCGCCCCCTCAAGGGGAGAGCGCCCGGTCATGTTCAGATGATCGCTGATCAGCACCGGTTGACCGACGTGGTAGCTGGCCCGCAGGCCGCCGGCCGCGTTGGTCAGCACCACGGTGTTGGCCCCGGCCGCGACGGCGGTGCGTACCGGGCGGACGACGTCGACGAGCTGATGGCCCTCATAGGCGTGGATCCGGCCGACCAGCACCAGCACCCGGTGGGCGCCGATCTGCATGGACACCAGCTCGCCGGTGTGGCCCGCCGCCGTCGGCGTGCTGAACCCGGGCAAGTCGGCCATCGGCAGGCTCGCGGTCGCGGTGCCGAGGGCCGCCACCGCGGGCGCCCAACCGGAACCGAGCACGACCGCCACGTCATGCGTCTGGACGCCGGTGCGCCGGGCTACGACCGCGGCCGCCTGAGTTGCCAGCGGTACCGTCACAGGCACTGAGTTTAGTAGTGCGCCGCGATGGGATACTGCCTGAATGTCTCCAACTCCCGTGTCGCACGCCGTCGAGGCGTGGCTGGCGGCCCATGCCGAGGAATTGGTGGCGTGGCGACGGCATCTGCACCGCCACCCGGAGTTGAGCCGGCAGGAATTCGCCACCACCCAATTCATCGCCGAGCGCCTCGCCAGCGCCGGGCTCAATCCCAAGGCCTTGCCCAGCGGAACCGGTCTGACCTGCGATTTCGGTCCCGAGGATGGGCCGCGTATCGCGTTGCGGGCCGATATCGATGCCTTGCCGATGACCGAACAGACCGGGGCGCCGTACGCGTCGCTGGTGCCGGGGGTGACGCACGCGTGCGGTCACGACGCGCATACCGCGATCCTGTTGGGTGCGGCGCTGGCGCTGGCATCCGCGCCGGAGTTGCCGGTCGGTGTGCGGCTGGTGTTCCAGGCCGCTGAAGAACTGATGCCGGGTGGCGCGATCGACGCGATCGCCGCGGGGGTGTTGAGCGGGGTCAGCCGGATCTTCGCCCTGCACTGCGACCCGCGGCTTGAGGTCGGTCGGGTGGCCACCATTGCGGGACCGATCACCTCGGCGGCCGACACCATCGAGATCATGGTCAGCGGTCCGGGCGGACACACCTCGCGGCCGCACCTGACCGCCGACCTGGTCTATGGGCTGGGCACGCTGATCACCGGGCTGCCCGGGGTGCTGTCCCGCCGCATCGATCCGCGAAACAGCACCGTGATGGTCTGGGGCGCAGTGAATTCCGGTGCCGCGGCCAACGCCATACCCCAGTCGGGGCGGCTGGCCGGCACGGTGCGCACCGCCAGCCGGGACACCTGGGTGGCGATGGAAAGCATCGTCGAGGAGGCGGTGGCGTCCCTGCTGGAGCCGCTGAACATCGAACACACGCTGAACTACCACCGCGGAGTGCCGCCGGTGGTCAACGAAGCGGTGTCGACGCGGATGCTGACCCACGCGATCGAGGCCATCGGCCCCGAGGTGCTGGCCGAGACCCGGCAGTCCGGCGGCGGGGAGGACTTCTCCTGGTATCTGGAGCAGGTGCCCGGTGCCATGGGCCGGCTCGGGGTGTGGCCGGGCAGCGGGCCGCAGTTGGACCTGCACCAGCCGACGTTCGATCTCGACGAGCGGGCGCTGGCCGTCGGGGTGCGGGTGATGGCCGGCGTTGTTGACCAAGCCGGTCTGCTCTGAGCCCGTCTGGCGCGAGCGTGCGCGTTTGCACGCCGACACGCCGCAGATTCCGTACAACGATGCACCCTCGCGGCTCCCTCGCGGCTCCGGGGCCATTCACAATCCGGCCGTTGTCCACAGTTGGGGCCGGTCGGGCCGGATGAGGGAATCGGCTTTCATCGCCGACGTCGACGATCGGGCGCATGGATCAACGACTGCAGCGGCTACTCGATCGCCAAGGCGGCGTGGTTACGTCCGCCCAGGTGCTGACCTACCTGACCCGCCGCGGACTTGAAGCAGAGCTGAAACATGGACCACTGCAGAAGATCTGGTACGGAATCTACGGCTACGGACGAATCACGACCGAGCTGCGGCTGCGCGGGCTGGACCTGGCGACAGGAACCTCCGTCGCGGTCTGTCTGGGGACCGCGGCCGCGGCATACGGCTTTGACACCGAGGAGCCTGTCGATCTGCACGTACTCAACCCACCGGACCAGCAACTGCGGTCGGCCGACGGACTGGTGGTGCACCGGCGCGAGGGCGCACCACTGAGCGAAGTCGCGGGCCGACCGGCGACCACGCCGGAGTGGACTGCGATCGAGGTGGCCCGCACGCTTCGTCGCCCACGGGCGTTGGCGACACTGGATGCCGCGCTGCGCAGCGGGACCTGTACCCGCCGCACGCTGCAACGCGCCGCGATCCGCCAGGCGGGCCGGCGCGGCATCGTGGCCGTGCGCGAGCTGCTACAGCTTGCCGACCCGCTGGCCGAATCAGCGATGGAGAGCGAGTCCCGGCTGATGATGGTCGACGGTGGCGTGCCGACCCCGGTCCTGCAGCATCAGATTGTGGACCGCGACAACCGGATCTGGCGCGTCGATTTCGCCTGGCCGGAGCAGCGGGTCGCGGTCGAATACGACGGCGTCATCTGGCATGAGGGGCCGGACGCGTTCGTCTACGAGCGTCAGCGGCGCGCCGCGTTGCAGGAGATGGGCTGGGTGGTGATCTCGATCATCGCCGATGATGTGCGGCGCCGGCCGTGGGAGACCCTCCGCCGGATCGAAACTCAGCTAGGACGTGCGGCCGCCTGACCGTGCCACCCTGCGCGAGGGTGCGCAGTTGTACATCCACGCTGGCGTGTCGCCGTTCAAACACGCACCCTCGCGCAAAAAAAGCTAGCTGCCGGGGCCGATGTTGCGGGCCGGGCGGGTCCGCAGGTTGCGCACGTATTCTTCTGGGGCACCGGCGATCTGGGCTGCCTCGGCCACCACACCCAGGTATCTCGCCGACGGCAGCCCGCGCTCCCAGGCGTCGACGACGTACAGCCACGCCAACACTGGCGCGGGATCGCTGTCGGCCGGGCCTGAGGTGATTCCGTCCATCCGGTCCACCCGCAGCCGGATCTTCTTGTGGATGCCGAATTCCGAGCCTTCCCAGCTGTCCATGTTCTTCTCGTCCTCGGGAGTGACATCGTAGAGAACGACGAAAACACTCGAGTCCGGGTCCTCGACCACGGTCGCCAGGGCGCCCTCCCAGCCGATGTCCTCGCCCGCGAACGTCAACCGCCAGCCGTGCAACCAGCCGGTGCCGGTCATCGGGGAATGCGGCGCTCGTTGCAGCATCTGTTCTGGATGCATGTTCGACCCGTAGGCGGCGTAGAGCGGCACGGCAGAAATCTTAAACGCCACGCTCCGGATAGGTTAGTCGCTGTGACTTCTCCCTCGACGCGCATCGTGATCGTCGGCGGTGGCCCGGCCGGCTATGAGGCGGCGCTGGTCGCGGCGGCCAAGGGTCCCGAAGCGGTATCGGTGACGGTGGTCGACGCCGACGGTCTCGGTGGTGCCTGCGTGTTGTGGGACTGCGTGCCGTCCAAGACCTTCATCGCCTCGTCGGGGGTGCGCACCGAGCTACGGCGTGCCCCGCACCTGGGTTTCGACATCCACTTCACCGACGCCCAGATCGAGCTGAATCAGATCCATGAGCGGGTGAAGTCCCTGGCCGCGGCGCAGTCCGATGACATCCGCACGCAGCTGATCAACTCCGGAGTCCAGGTCATCGCCGGCCGCGGGGAACTGATCGACGCCGAATCCGGCCTGGCTCATCATCGGATTCTGGTCGCCGAGCACGACGGAGGAGGGCAGCGTGTGCTCGACGCCGATGTGGTGTTGATCGCCACCGGGGCCAGCCCGCGCACCTTGCCCAGCGCCGAGCCGGACGGCGAACGCATCCTGACCTGGCGCCAGCTTTATGACCTGCACACGTTGCCCGAGCACCTCGTCGTGGTGGGTTCGGGGGTCACCGGCGCGGAGTTCGCCAACGCCTACACCGAACTCGGCGTCAAGGTGACAGTGGTGGCCAGCCGTGACCGGGTGCTGCCGCACGAGGATCCCGACGCCGCTCGGGTGCTCGAGACTGTTTTCGCCGAACGCGGCGTGACCCTGGTCAAGAACGCCCGGGCCGCCTCCGTGACCCGCGAGGGCGACGGGGTGCTGGTCACCATGACCGATGGCCGCACCGTGGCGGGCAGCCATGCGCTGATGACGGTCGGCTCCGTGCCCAACACGTCCGGACTGGGCCTGGAGCGGGTCGGGATCAAGCTCGCGCCGGGCAACTACCTGCAGGTGGACCGGGTATCGCGGACGTCGGTACCCGGGATCTACGCGGCCGGTGACTGCACCGGCCTGCTGCCGTTGGCGTCGGTCGCGGCCATGCAGGGCCGGATCGCGATGTATCACGCGCTGGGCGACGCGGTGGCTCCGATCCGGCTGCGTACGGTGGCGGCCGCGGTGTTCACCCGGCCAGAGATCGCCGCGGTCGGGGTGCCGCAGTCCCAGATCGACGACGGCACGGTTCCGGCCCGGACCGTCATGCTGCCGTTGCAGACCAACGCTCGGGCGAAGATGAGCCGGATGCGCTACGGCTTCCTCAAGCTGTTCTGCCGGCCGGCCACCGGCACGGTGATCGGCGGGGTGGTGGTGGCCCCGATCGCCTCCGAGCTGATCCTGCCGATCGCGCTGGCGGTGCAGAACCGGATCACGGTGGCCGACCTGGCCCAGACGCTGGCGGTCTATCCGTCGCTGTCGGGCTCGCTCACCGAAGCGGCCCGCCGGCTGATGACGCACGACGACCTCGACTGAGCAGCAGTGCTGAACCGAGCGTCACAGAGTGTCGGGGCGGGCGGCCACGTAGCCTGGCACACGTGAGCACGCTGGGACCGGACCAACGAGCACGAGCCTGGGAACGACTGGGCAGTGAGCAGTTCGACGTAGTGGTGATCGGCGCCGGGGTGGTGGGCGCCGGCTGCGCACTCGACGCCGCCACCCGTGGCCTCAAGGTGGCACTGGTCGAGGCGCGTGACTTCGCCGCCGGGACGTCGAGCCGAAGTTCGAAGATGTTCCACGGTGGACTGCGCTACCTCGAGCAGTTGGAGTTCGGGCTGGTGCGCGAGGCACTGCACGAACGCGAGCTGTCGCTGACCACGCTGGCGCCGCACCTGGTCAAGCCACTGCCGTTTCTGTACCCCCTGACCCGGCGGTGGTGGGAACGCCCGTATGTGGCCAGCGGGATCTTCCTCTACGACCAACTGGGTGGGGCGAAATCTGTTCCCGCGCAACGGCATCTGACGCGCGCGGGCGCACTGCGCCTGTGCCCGGGACTGAAGCGCAGCGCGTTGATCGGCGGGATTCGCTACTACGACACGGTCGTCGACGACGCCCGCCACACCCTCACCGTCGCGCGCACCGCGGGGCACTACGGGGCGGTGATCCGTACCTCCAGCCAGGTCGTCGCGCTACTGCGCGAAGGTGACCGGGTGACCGGCGTGCGGGTCCGCGACTCCGAGGACGGTGCAGTTACCGAAGTCCACGGCCACGTCGTGGTCAACGCCACCGGGGTGTGGACCGATGAGATCCAGGCGCTGTCGCGCCAGCGCGGTCGGTTCCACGTCCGGGCTTCCAAGGGCGTGCACATCGTGGTGCCGCGGGACCGGATCGTTTCGGAAGCGGCGATCATCCTGCGGACCGAGAAGTCGGTGCTGTTCGTCATCCCGTGGGGCACCCACTGGATCATCGGCACCACCGACACCGACTGGAACCTGGATCTGGCCCATCCGGCGGCCACCAAGGCCGACATCGACTACATCCTGACCCACGTCAACACCGCCCTGGCCACGCCGTTGACCCACGCCGACATCGAAGGTGTGTACGCCGGGCTGCGGCCGCTGCTGGCGGGGGAGAACGACGACACCTCGAAGCTGTCGCGCGAGCACGCGGTCGCGGTTCCGGCGCCGGGCCTGGTGGCGATCGCCGGCGGCAAGTACACCACCTACCGGGTGATGGCCGCTGACGCGATCGACGCCGCCGCCGAGTACATCCCGACGCGGGTGGCGCCCTCGATCACCGAGAAGGTGCCGCTGCTGGGCGCCGACGGCTATTTCGCGCTGGTCAACCAGGCCGAACACGTGGGTGCCCACCAGGGCCTGCACCCCTACCGGGTGCGGCATCTGCTGGATCGCTACGGCTCGCTGATCCATGACGTGCTGGCGTTGGCCGACGGACAACCGGATCTGCTGGACCCGATCGCCGAGGCGCCCACCTACCTGAAGGTGGAAGTCGCTTACGCGGTCGCCGCCGAGGGTGCCTTGCATCTGGAAGACGTGTTGGCCCGGCGGACCCGGATCTCCATCGAGTACGCCCACCGTGGGGTGAACTGTGCGCGCGAGGTCGCCGAAGTGATGGCGGCGGTGCTCGGCTGGGACGATGCGGCCGTCGAGCGGGAGGTGGCCAACTACACCGCGCGGGTGGAGGCCGAGATCCTGTCGCAGGAACAGCCCGACGACGCGTCGGCGGATGCGCTGCGCGTCAGCGCCCCCGAGGCGCGGGCCGAAATTCTGGAGCCGATTCCGCTTACCTGAACAGGATGTCATTACTGTGGGTACGATTCTAGGAATTATTCCGGCCTTTTAGGCTGATATCAGCATTCACATCTGTTTGACACACATTTCGGACAGGGCTATTTTCTGCCATGAGCCGGATCACTTGCGGGATCCGGGCGCGGGGAAGGGGCGGGTCATGGCGGGTGGAATCGGGGTGTGGCGCTCTCGCCAGCTGTCCGTACTGGGGGGCGCGCTAGCCGTCGCCGTGGTCGCCGGGACCGGCCTGCTCGGTGCCGGTGCGGGCGGCCCGCAGCTCCCCGGCCCGTCGACCGCCTCGACGCAGCACCAAGTGGTGCTGACGGCGTACCCGACATTCACGCAGAGCCTGCAGGCCCTGCTGGACACCATGTCGCTGGGGGATCTCAATCAGGTGCTGGCCGCCCTGGGCAATGTCCCCGGGACCAGCACGCCGCTGAGTGTCAGCTCGGATGTATCGGCCCTGCTGGCCTCGTTCAATCCCGACTCCACCACCCTGGCCGGCATCGCCGACCTCTTCGGGATCTCGCTCACCGAGCCGCTCTACAGCTCGAACGCCGCGGTGCAGTCGCTGCTGGGTACCGGCAGTCTGTTCTTGGTGGACGGCGTGCCGATCGGCAACGTGGACCTCGGTGAGCTGGTGGATGTCGTTCTGGGCGACGGTGCCGGTGCGCATTCGCTGACCGACCTGGCCAACGCGGTGGGCTTGGGAACTCTGCTCGGTCAGTTCGCCGGCATGATCAACGCGCTGGGTCTGGAGAACCTGAACGTCGACGACTGCACCCTGACCTGCGGCGCCTTGCTGAATATCACCAGCCATCCCGATCTGACCGTAAACAGCTCGCTGGTCGACTGGTTGAGCGCGATACTGACCGTTCCTACCGCCGACATCACCCAACACGCGTACTCGGGCCTCGGCGCCACCACCGTTCTGGCCGGCAGCGCCTACACGCTGGGGGAGTACCTGCACATCCTGCCGGTCAGCTCCACCAACAGCACCACCATGGACAACGCGACGCTGGCGCTGTTGTTCAGCTTGAATCCCGCGCAGACCTGGGACAAGTACCTCGACGGCCTCCCGTTCGGCGGGACGCTGCTCGATCCCTCCGGCGAAACCTGGGGTGAGCAGAGCCTGGGCACCTTCCTGGCCAGCTTTCTGCCCGACGGCAGCACCCTGGCGATCACCGGCGACACACTGGTCACCGACTTGTTGGAAGCCTTCGGCCTGCTGACCCCCTAGCGGCTCGACCCCTCTCGCCACGCCCGGTCTGTCCCCGCAGGCCGGGCGTGGCTTTTGTCTGTACTGAATGCGCGATAAACGCACTGTGAATTTGCTGTCTATAAAATAGGGCGCGTTGTGCAGGAATTTCGTTCCATGTCGCAAAATAGCTCAAGTATTTTTGCCCCGTAAATTCCATACCGATTGACTGTTATGAAGCTATGTTAAGGGCCATTCGCCATCGATCTGACGTAGGGCGTGACCGGCTGGGATGAAAAGGCCGAGAAAACGCTGAGCTTCTTGCTGCTCGCGGGCGGCCTTACGCCCTGCCGAGCATCGTCAGAGGTCGTTGCCCAGTTTTCACAGTTGTCGGGATGAACTGGAAGTTTGCTGTGGGTAGGCGTTGCTGGATCCGGAAGAACGGCCCATAAAACCGTTGACACAAGACTGAGCTCATAATAAGTTAATGCCGATGTGGTAATCGCATCGTCTTAATGTTCGATCCCAGAAGGGGGACCCATTCATGTCTACTTGCTCCACTGTTGTCGCGCCGATAGAGGGGCGCGGCTTTGTGGCTAAAGCCGGCGCGCTCGCGGCTGGAACCGCATTAGCTGGTGCGGCTCTATTCGGCGGCGCCGCCGCGGCGCCGACGATTACCGCCGGCCTCACCGCTTCCGTGCAACACGACTACGTGCTCACCGCCGACACCTTCCCGACGTTCACCGAGAGCCTGCAGAGCCTGCTGAACGCCATCGACTTCGGCAACATGGGCCAGGTGCTGGGGATCTTCGGCGACGGCATCTCCACCACCTCGAGCCTCGCCACCCTGCTGGCTGCGCTGAACCCGGACGGCATGACGCTGGACGACGCCACCTTGGGCCTGCTCTCCACCGACCTCACCGCGCTGCTCAACGATGTGGAGTTCGGTGGGCACCCCCTGGGCTCGATTCCGATCGACAGCTTGATCGGTGGCTTCATCGGTGGTGACGGGGCTGCCACGGAAATCGGCACGCTGCTGGGCTACTTCGGTCTCGGCCAATACGCCGGCCTGCTGGACCTACCGTTCCTTAACCTGTCGCCGACCGACACCCTGGCAAGCCTGCTCGACAGCATGTTGGGGATCGACGCCACGACCTCGATCAACGACATGCTCGACGCCAACGGGATGACCGACGCCACCATCGCGAGCCTGCTGGGTATTACCTCCACCCAGCTCGGCGCCGGTTGGGATCAGTTCATCGACAGCATGGTGGTCGGCGGGACACTCGCCGACCCGGACGGCAGCGGAGTTCTGGGCGACCAGACGCTGGGAGCCCTGCTGACCGCCCTGCTAGGCACCGGGGCGACCGCGGTGACCGATGCCACCACGCTGACGGACTTCCTGGGTGACCTGGGCCTCTTCAGCATGCTCGGCCTCAGCTGAGCCGGAGTAGTCCGCGCCGAATTAGACACATCGGCCACAACCCCCGACGGTTGTGGCCGATGTGTCGTTCTGCACCCGGGCCCCGCTGACTTGGCGGAATGGCTGTCGGCCCCGGTACGGTGGGCAGGTCGGCTGCCCGCCGGCGTACCGCTGAACGAGACCGTCATTCAGCGTCGAGGCCCGTGCCCCTGGCTCTCCGTCACCGAATCAAAGGTTCTCCCTTGACGTCTGGTCGCCCCCCGCTCTTCGGCCGCGGATCGTCGGCCGGCGCGAGTCGACTCGCCGACAGCGCGCCGTCCTTCGATCTGCAACGGCGATGACGCGTCGCCGGGCCGCCCCGCTGCCGGTACGCGACGGCTTGGGGCCGGCACGTCTGCGCCTGCACGGCGGCCCGGTCGCCGCCGAGCTGCATTCCCGGTTCGGTGCAGCTGCGGCGGCGAAAGTGGCTGCGGGCGAAGTGGTTACCGCAGATGGGGTAGTGATCGACGACACGACGGCACTGCCGGCCGGGTCGCACGTGTACCTGTATCGCGACTTGCCGGACGAGGTGCCGGTACCGTTCGACCTTCCGGTGCTGCACCGCGACGCCGACCTGGTGGTGGTCGACAAGCCGCACTTCCTGGCCACCATGCCGCGTGGCCGCCATGTGGCCCAGACCGCGCTGGTACGGCTGCGGCGCGAACTGGACCTTCCGGAGCTGAGCCCGGCGCACCGGCTGGATCGACTCACCGCCGGGGTGCTGCTGTTCACCACCCGCCGAGAGCTGCGCGGGCCCTACCAGACCCTGTTCGCCCGCGGCGCGGTACGCAAGCAATACCTGGCGCGGTCCTCCGCCGAGCCGACCGTCGCGTTCCCGCAGCTGGTGCGCAGTCGGATCATCAAGGAACGCGGTCGGCTGCAGGCGCGTGAGGAACCCGGTGAGCCGAACGCCGAGACTTGGGTCGAGTCGGTGGGTGATGGCCGCTACCGGCTTATCCCGCGCACCGGGCGCACCCACCAGTTGCGCGTTCACCTGGCCTCACTCGGTCTCCCGATCGACGGCGACCCGCTGTATCCGCAGGTCATCGATGTTGCACCGGACGACTTCTCGCAGCCTTTGCGGCTGCTGGCCCACCGGCTGGAGTTCGACGATCCATTCAGCGGCCGGCCCCGCGCCTTCGTGAGCGAACGAGACCTCGACACGAACTGACGCTGGGCGCCGGGTTTCGGCGGCGGCAGTCCTGGGTACAGGAAGGCACGACCGGAGCAGAGGGGAGTCCAATTCTGATGAAGGCACACAGCAAGATGACGATCGCGGTGCTCGGCAGTGCAGTCGCGCTGGTCGCAGCCGGCTGCAGCGGCACCAACGAAGAAGGACCCAGCACCACCACGACCACGACCAGCACCACGACGACCACCACGACTGAGACCCCACCTGAGCCGGTACCCGGCGGGCCGGGCCCCGAAAACCCGGGCGAGCCCGGTGGCCCGACCGGTGGTGGCGGACCCGGTGGCGGTGGCGGCCAGATTCCGGGTGGCCCCACCGGCGGCGGTGGCCCCGGCGGAGGTGGCGGCGAGATTCCCGGCGGCCCGACCGGTAGCGGCGGTCCTGGCGGTGGCGGCGGCCAGATCCCGGGCGGCCCCACCGGTTGGGGGGGTCCCGGCGGCGGCGGGGGCTGCGTGCCCGGTGTGGGCTGCGGAGGGTGGCCGTGATCGACCGCGCCCTCGGGTAGTCCTCACAGCACAGCCGGAAGCCGGCCAGCAAGACAGCTGGCCGGCTTCGGTTCTGTCAGCGGCCCGAAGTTCTCGGCGTCAGCGCTGACAGGACGGGCACCAGAACTGAATCCGCTCGCCGTTGCGGTCGGACACCACACCGGTACCGCATCGCCGACACGGCAGGCCGGCTCGGCCGTACACCCACAGCTGTCGGCCCGGTCGGGTGTCGCCGGTGGTACAGCGCGACCAGCGCAACCGGTTCGCCCACAACATCTCGCGTGCCCGCGACACCAGCCGACGCGGATCCTTCAGTTCGGCGACCGGTGTCATCGGCAACCAGCCGACGACGAAGCACAACTCGTTGCAGTAGACATTGCCGATCCCGGCCATCACCGTCTGATCCAACAGCGCCGAGGCCAGCGGACGCTGCGGATCGGCGACCAGCCGTGCGGCGGCCGCCGCCGGATCCCAGTCGGCGCCGAGCAGATCCGGCCCCAGGTGCGCGACGGCGTCGTCGTCCTGGTGGCGGTCCAGCACCTCGAGCACACCAAGGTCGATACCGGTGGCACGAACAGGGCCCGCCTCCAAGATGATTCGTACCCGATGATCGAACGGGCCGGGTCGGGCAGGACGTCGCCCCACCCGCCAGCTGCCCTCCATTTTCAGATGCGAATGGATGCTGGCCGGTCCGACCCGGACGAACAGATGCTTGCCGCGGCTGATCACCTCGTCGACGCGCCGACCGCTCAGATCGACACCGGCGTACCGCGGAACCCGGATATCGCAGCGGGTCAAGGTCTTTCCCGTCAACGCGGCGGCCAGCACCGTGGCGGTATGAAAAACGGTATCCCCCTCGGGCATCAGCGCATCCGCAATCCGCGCGGGGTACGGGAGAACCCGGCCTCGGTCAACGCCTCCAGTGTCGGCGAGTCGGGCAACTCCAGGACCGGCACGCCGTCGACCCGCTCGATGAGAATCCCGTCGACCCGCCGGTCGCTGATCAGCCGCGTCAGCGCCCCGGCGGCCGCACGCTGCGCCTCGGCGGTGCCGGCGAAGTTCAACAGCGTCCGGCCGCCGCGCTCCACGAACCATGCCAGCTCCCCGTCGACCAGGACCACCAGCGCACCCGCCTTGCGACCCGGCCGGGCCGCCGCCGGGTGCGCCGGCCAGCTCAGCGCCGCGCCGTACGGGTTGGCCGGGTCGGCGGCGGCCAGCGCCACCGCGTGGTAGTCGGGCCGGGTCGGGTCGACACTGTCGAGATAGCCGCGCAGCCGGTCCACGGTGGAGGCCAGCGCGAATTGCGCTGCGCCCAATGACTCGATGAAATAGCCCCGCTGGCAACGCCCGGCATCCTCGAACGCGGTCAGCACCTTGTAGACGTTGGCGAAACCGCCGGGTATGGCCTCGGCGGCGACCGCCCCGCGGGTCAGCACGCCGTGGCGGTGCAGCAGCATCTCAGCGGTGTGATGCGCCCGCAGAGTCGAATCCTCCTGTGGGGCAGGCAATAGCGACCAGCGTCCGGCCACTGCCGGGTCGGCGGCGCGGGCCGTGGCGTGGGCGACGCTGTAACGACTGAGCCGGGGTGGGCGTCTGCTGCGGTGCGCCGGGGTGGCGCGTCGGGTGCCGGCCAGCACCGCGCGCACCGGAGCGAAGGTATCGCCGGTGATCCATCCAGCCCAGATCAGTTCCCACAGTGCCGCTTTGCGTTCCGCCTCGCTGGCGTCACCGCACAGTTGGCGGAAGAAGAAGGCGCCGCCGCCGCCCAGGGCGTCCAGAATCGCCCGGTGGGCGTCGCCGAATTCGATCGGCGTCCCCGGTGTCAACGTCAGCGGCGCCGAATCCGCGGTGTGAAAGCTGATCCAGCCGTCGGTGGCCGGGGCGCTGCCGGCTGGGGCGCCGGCGCCGGACCACAGCACTTCCCCGGAAGCCAGCAGTTCGTCGAGCATGGCCGGTGAGTAGTCGCGCACCCGCGGGCCGAAGATCAACGGCTCGACCGCCGACGCCGGCAGAGCCACGCCGGCCAGTTGCTCGATCACCCCGGCCAGCCCGTCGACACCGCTGGCGGTGGCGTCGGGGGTGCCGATCTGCTGCCAGGCCGGCAGGAAACGTCCGTAGGCGGCCGGTGACACCGGTTCGATGGCCGAGCGCAGCGCGGCCAGTGACCGGCGCCGCAGGATCCGCAGCACCTCGCTGTCGCACCACTGTTCGCCGGGGGAGTCCGGGAAATCGGCGAACTCGCCGCGCACCACCCGGGTGTCGGCGGCCAGTCGACCGAGCGCATCGGCCGCCACCCGCACACCCAGCCCGAATCGGTCTGCGGCCTGCCCGGTGGTGAACGGCCCCCTGGTGCGGGCGAATCGGCCCAGCAGGTCGCCCAGCGGATCGGCAACCGGGTCGGTGAAGCCGGTCGGCACCCCGGGCGGCACCGCTACCCCGAGGCCGTCGCGCAGCCGCCCGATGTCCTCGATCGCCACCCACCAGCGGTGCCCGCCGAATGCCACCGTGAGCACCCGCCGGGTGGCCAACAGGTGTTCCAGCCAACCGCCCACCGCTGCGCCCGCGGCGCGGGCACTCACCTCTTCGGTGGTCAGCGGACCGAGCAGTCGCAGCAGATCGGCCACCCCTTCGGCGTCGCGGGCGGCCTTCTCCGGAGTCAGGTGCTGCAGTTGTTCGGTGAGGCCCTTCATCACGTCGGGGTCGAGCAGTTCGCGCAGCTCGACTCGGCCCAACAACTGCGCCAGCAGCGTGGGATCCAGGGACAAGGCCGCCGCGCGGCGCTCCGCCAGCGGACTGTCGCCTTCGTACATGAACGCCCCGACATAGCCGAACAGCAGTGACGCCGCGAACGGGGACGGGGTGGCGGTCTCGACTTGGGACACCCGCACCCGGCGTTGGGCGATCTGCGCCATCAGCGCCGTCAGCGCGGGGACGTCGTAGACGTCTTGCAGGCATTCGCGCACCGTCTCCAGCACGATCGGGAAGGTTGGATATCGGCGGGCCACGTCGAGCAGTTGGGCGGCCCGCTGGCGTTGCTGCCACAGCGGTGTGCGCCGGCCGGGGTGCCGGCGGGGCAACAGCAATGCCCGGGCCGCGCATTCCCGGAACCGGGAGGCGAACAAGGCGGAGCCGCCCACCTCGGCGGTGACGACCGGCTCGATCTCGTCCGCGTCGAACACGAAGAGTTCAGCGCCGGGGGCTTCTGCACCGGAGTCGGTATCGGGCAGCCGGACCACGATGCCGTCGTCGGAGGCCGTCGGCTTCTCGTCGATGCCGTAGCGCTCGTGCAGTCGCCGGCCCACCGCCAATGCCAACGGCCCGTGCACGCGCAGCCCGTACGGCGAGTGCAGGACCACCCGCCAGTCACCGAGCTCGTCGCGGAACCGTTCCACTAGCAGCGTGGTGTCGGTGGGTACCGTCCCGGTGGCGGCACGTTGATCGTCGAGTAGCCGCCTCAGATTGTCGACCGCGTAGTCGTCGAAACCCAAGCCCGCGCAGCGCTTGTCGAACGACTCTGGGTCAAGCCCGGCCAGCTCGCCGGTGAGCGCGCCGAGCGCCGCACCCAGCTCGGCGGGCCGCCCGACACCGTCGCCGTGCCAGAACGGCAGTCGGCCTGGCTGGCCGGGGGCGGGCGCTACCAGCACCCGGTCGTGCGTGATCTCGGTGATCCGCCAGGTGGTGGCGCCCAGCGAGATGACATCGCCGGGACGCGACTCGTAGACCATCTCCTCATCGAGTTCGCCGACCCGGGAGGGCTTTTCCGCGCCCGCCAGGTACACCGCGAACAGTCCGCGGTCCGGGATGGCGCCACCGGAGGTGACGGCCAGCCGTTGCGCGCCGGGCCGGCCAGTCAGGGTGCCGGTGTCGCGGTCATATACCAAACGTGGCCGCAGTTCCGCGAATTCGGTCGAGGGGTATTTACCGGAGAGCAGATCCAATGTTGCCTCGAAGACACCGCGCGACAGAGTGGCGAACGGGGCGCTGCGGCGCACGGTGTCGAACCAGAATTCGGCATCCAGTGGCTCCAGCGCGGCCGCGGCCACCGTGTGCTGAGCCAGGATGTCCAGGGGATTGGCCGGTACCGTCAGGGTCTCGATCTGGCCCGCGAGCATCCGGTGTACCGCGACCGCGCAGCCGATCAGATCGGTCCGGTGCTTGGGAATCAGTACGCCCGAGGAGATCTCGCCGACCTGGTGTCCGGCCCGGCCGACGCGCTGCAGGCCACTGGCCACCGACGGCGGTGCCTCGATCTGGATGACCAGGTCGACCGCACCCATATCGATACCCAGCTCCAGGCTCGAGGTCGCCACCACCGCGCGCAACCGGCCGCTCTTGAGGTCCTCCTCGACGTCGGCTCGGGTCTGCAGTGATACCGAGCCGTGGTGAGCTCGTGCCAGGGGTGCGGTCGGCTCCGTGGAGTCGGCGTAACGTTCTGCGTGAATTTCGTTGAGCCGAGCGGTCAGTCGCTCGGCGAGCCGCCGCGAGTTGGTGAACACGATCGAGGACCGGTGGGCCTCGATCAGGTCGACGATGCGTTCTTCGACCTCGGGCCAGACGGTGCCCTCGGCCGGATTGGCCATGTCGGGCACCGGGACCTGCACCGTCAGATCGAACGTCTTGGCGGCGGGGGGAGTCACGATCGTGGTGGGGGACTGCCCGGACAGGAACCGGGCGACCTCTTCGGGCGGGCGTACCGTGGCGCTCAGCCCGATTCGCTGAGCGGGATGCTCGAGCATCGCGTCGAGGCGTTCCAGGGACAGTGCCAGGTGCGCACCACGTTTGGTCCCCGCCACCGCGTGTACCTCGTCGACGATCACCGTGCGCACGTCGGTCAACGTCTCCCGCGCCGCCGACGTCAGCATCAGAAACAGCGACTCCGGGGTGGTGATCAGAATGTCGGGCGGCTTGGCGACCAACTCGCGGCGCCGCGCCGGTGAGGTGTCGCCGGAACGCACACCCACGGTGATGCCGGGAGCGGGCAGCTCGCGGCGGGCGGCCATCCGGGCGATGCCGGCCAACGGAGTGCGCAGGTTTCGCTCGACGTCGACGGCCAGCGCTTTGAGCGGCGAGATGTAGAGCACCCGGGTGCTCTGACCGGGCTGCGCGGTCAGTTGATCCAGTGCCCACAGGAAAGCCGCCAGCGTCTTACCGGACCCGGTTGGGGCGACCACGAGGGTGTTGTGGCCGTCGGCGATCGCCGACCAGGCCTGCTCTTGCGCGGGCGTCGGCGCGGTGAAGGTGCCGGTGAACCAGTCCCGGGTCAGCGCCGAGAACCGAGCCAGCGACGCCGGGGTTCCTCGGTCTTGTGGGCTCACCCAGCCATGGTGCCAAGTTCGCGGCCGGAATGCTCCCGCGCTGCGGTTTTGGGCTCGTCGCCGCGGGGTATCCGGACTCGGTGATTTCGGTGATCGGAGGCGGGGATGATCATTCTGGATGACGGTGCGACGGCGGTCCGGCCGATCTTCGCCGATGCACACCCGCGCGCGGCAGGCGCCGCGCCGCCCGAGGCGCCACCCCGCGATTGGACGTGGGTGAACTGGGCGCTGTCGCTGCTGACCGCACCGGCCGCCGCACTGCTGATGGCGTTCGCGCTGGCCAGGGTGTCCGGCACCGCGCTGTGTAACAGGGCGGCGTGCCCGGACCTGAAGGTGAACGGCTCGCTGTTCGGCGTGCTGTATCACGGAGCGGCCGGCGTAGCGGCGCTGACGCTGTTCCTCGCCTTCTTCCTGGCGACGCATCCCCGCGGGATGGTGGTCTGGGCGTGCGGGTGGACGCTGTTGCTGGCCGACTTGGCCGCTTTGGTTGTGATGTTCTGACGGATCCGGCCTGCGAAAACCACTACCGAGTTCACTCCTCGACGGTGAAGAACGAGTCGCCGTCTTCGGGGGTGCCGGACACCTGCGCTCGGTGTCGACCGCCCCCTACCGCTTCGTCAGCTTCGTCGGGATCGTGGTCAGGACCGGCCACATCGGGTTGCTCGGCAGCCAGTTTGGCGTCCAACGACTCGTGCGCGGTCTCGCTGTCGGCGGCTTGCCAGGCGTCCGGTGGACCGACGGTTGCGTCGCCGTCGTCGTCGCGCAGCTCGTCGGAGTCGGTGGCCTCGCTCGGCGGCAGCGTGTCGTCGCCGGTGGTGTCGGTGGCCGCTGAATCGGAATCGGGTTGCTCTGTCATGGTGTCTGGCTCTCTCAGTTGGCGATGGCCCATTGCGGCTGGGGCAGTTCCGGCGCCATGTATCCGACGCCACGGACCGTGTCGATGATCGACTCGTGGTCGGCGCCGAGCTTGGCGCGCAACCGCTGCACGTGAACGTCGACTTTGCGACGGCCGCCCTCGCCGCCCCATATCTCGCGCAGCAGCCGGGCCCGGGTGAATGCTTGGCCGGCGTGCTGTACCAGGTAGCTGAGCAGTTTGAATTCGGTGAGCGTGAGGTCGAGATCGCGATTCGACAGTGACGCGTTGAAACTGTCCGGGTGGATGACCAAGGCGCCGAAATGCACCGCGTTAGAGGCGGGTTCGCGCCGACGGGCCAATGCCAGGCGCAGCCGCGCGCTCGCCTCGGCTGAACCCGCGGTCGCGATCAGGACATCGTCGACGTGCCAGTCGAGGCCGACTGACGGGAAGTCGTCGGCGGCGACGACGGCCAAGACGGCGGCCGACGGCGCCCAGGCTCCGAGTTTGCGACAGCTCTCCCGCGCTGCCGTCACATCAACACAGCCGTCCACCAGTACGGCTTTCGCGTCACGGCAGTCGGCTCGCGCGGTGACGGTCAGCGGCCTGCGGACGATCGAATGCCCGAAGACAGCCAACCCCGACAGTGACCCCGCGAATTCGTCGCGGTCGGTCAGTAACACGATCTCCATCGCCTGGCTCCAACCCATGGATGCTATGCAGCCTCAAGGCTTTTACTACCCGCTGCACCCAAGAAGTAACCCCTTCACGCGGCGACAGGCCCGGCCCGCCAGGCGGACCGGGCCTGCCTTCCCCTCGGGCTACTGGTGCGACTGCTCGCGCGCCTCGGCTGCCTTGGCACCCGCCCGGGCCGATTCGGCCTCGGCTTGGTGTTTGGCGGCGTCGCGCTGCGCTTCGCCCTTGTCCTGCTGCGCCCGGCCCTCGCGGGCCAGCTCGTCGTTGCCGGTCACGGCCCCTAGTGCTTCCTTGGCCTTGCCCTTGACGCCCTCCACGGCGCCGCGGATGCCGTCCTCGGTAGCGCTGTTCTTGTCGTCCGACATAGGTGCTCCCTTCGTATTCTGTGACAGCCCCCGCGGTGTAGAGGCCCGCCACAACGGCAAGGCTTCCCGGGCAGCCGTGCGCCCAAACGTGGACCCAGGCGAATGAATCGCCTTGACGCAGAGTTGATCAGCGCGGACGGTAGGAGATGTGACACCGCGCACACCGCCGCGCTCCACGCCCGGTGGCGACCGACTGGGCCAGGAGGACCAGGAGGTCCGCGCGGCCGCTCGATTCGCCGGAATGATCACCGCCACCGCGCTGGCGTTTGTCGTGATAGCGGTGCTGTGGGTGGGCACCTGCGAACCGCACTCGGTCACGGCGGGGTGCGGACGGCCCTACCGGACCGTTCTCGCCGTCGGCGCCCCGGTGATTCTGGCCGCCGGTGGGTTGCGTGCGTTTGTGCGCACCTACCGGGTGTGGCGCGCGCGGGGTACCTGGTGGGGCTGGCAGGGCGCCGGATGGTTCCTATTGACGTTGATGCTGGTCGTCTTGCTGGTCAGCGCGGTGCCGATCATGGGGGTGGACTGATCCGAGCATTGGCATCGGCATCGCTGTTGCATGACTGTGAACATCCTGCAAACCGGGCGCCGCCCAATGTATCGGCATACGATAGTTTCGGGTCGCGGACGGGTCACGTCACACGGGTTGACTTCTGGGGCGGCTCCGGGTTGCTGTCCAGGAGGAGGAATTGCAATGGGCGACACGTTTCATGACCCCGTCGACCATGTCCGGACGACGCGGCCCCACGCGGGCCGCGCCATGATCGACGTCTTGGGTTGGCCGGGCTACTCCCTGCTGGTGGTGGGCATGGTGGCCGGTATCGGTTGCCTCGCCGCATTCGGGACCGGACACGACCGGCAGGGTGTGGAGGTCGCGGTCATCGCGGTGCTCGCCGCCGCGCTGGGCACGGTGTGGCTGCTGCTCGAGCATCGCCGGATCGGCAGGGTGAACCACCAGTGGCACTTGGCGCACGCCGAGCTGCGTCAGCAGCCCTCCACGAGTTAACCCGAGGGGGTCAAGTCGGCCCGGCCGGTATTCCGGCCGGTCCGCGCTGTGGCCGATGTGCGAAATCGATGATTGAGTTCCCCGGTGATCGGGTACAGACATCCCATGACTGATCTCCGGGCAGCCGGCGTTGGGTGCTGACGATGTCGGCTGAAGGCGGAATACGCGAGGGTGCCTGCAGGCGAGGGTGGTGAGCAGTCGATTGACACGCAGCAGTAGTCTCGGTCCGATTTCGCCGGGAGGCCTCATGACCGACATTGACAGTGACCGGACTCAGCGTTCTTGCAGTGAACGGGCCGTCGAACTGCGGGTAAAGCCCAGGCTGGAAAGTCTGGCGGTGGTGCGCATGCTGGTCGGTGCGATCGCCACCTACGAGGATCTTGACGTCGACACCGTCGCTGATCTGCGGCTGGCGATCGACGAGCTGTGCACCCAGCTGATCCGGAGCGCCGCCCCCGGCGCGATGCTGTCTGTCGTCATCGACCCACACGACGACCATGTGACGGTCCAGGCGTCGGCAGCCGGTGACGGGGCCGGCGTACTGACCCCGGGAAGCTTCAGCTGGCACGTGCTCACCTCGCTGGTCGATGACGTCGAGGCATTCCGGGACGGGCACGACTCCAACGGTGCGGGTGAGGTATTCGGTGTCACGTTGACAACCCGCCGGGCGGACTCCGGGCGGTGAGCCCGCGTGCCGCCGGCAGCGGCTCACAGTCCGGATCGGAATACGCCGACGTCGGCGACATGTTTCGCGAGCTCGCCCAATATGACGCCGACTCGCCCGACTTCCGGAACCGCAAAGACAAGATCGTGGAACGGTGTCTGCCGCTGGCGGACCACATCGCTCGCCGGTTCGAGGGGCGCGGAGAGCTGCGGGACGACCTGGTTCAAGTAGCGCGGGTGGGTCTGGTCAACGCCGTGACGCGCTTCGACGTCGAAACCGGCTCGGATTTCGTCTCGTTCGCGGTTCCGACGATCATGGGCGAGGTCCGCCGGCACTTCCGCGACAACAGCTGGTCGGTCAAAGTGCCCCGCCGGCTCAAAGAGCTGCATCTTCGGTTGGGCGTCGCCACAGCTGAGCTGTCGCAACGCCTGGGGCGGGCGCCGACCCCCTCCGAGCTGGCGGGCGAGCTTGAGTTGAGCCGCGACGAGGTGGTCGAAGGACTGGTCGCGGGCAGCTCGTACAACACGCTGTCGATCGACGGCGGCGGCAGCTCGGACGAGGACGACGTCCGCTCGATCGCCGACACCCTCGGCGACGTCGACGCCCGGATGGACCGCATCGAGGATCGGGAGGCGTTGCGGCCCTTGCTGGATGCCCTGCCGGAGCGCGAACGCACGGTGCTGGTGCTGCGGTTCTTCGAATCGATGACCCAGACCCAGATCGCCGAGCGGGTCGGCATTTCGCAGATGCACGTGTCGCGCCTGCTGGCCAAATCGCTGGCTAAGCTGCGCGATCAGCTGCAATAGGCCTGCTCGTCGGCGGCTGCTCAGCTGCCGGCGGTCAGGCCGCGGGTGGCCGGGCCTTCCAGCAGGGTCCCGTCGGGAGCGAAGCGCGACCCGTGCAGCGGGCACTCCCAGGCCCGGTCGGCGTCGTTCCAGGTGACGATGCCACCCAGGTGGGGGCAGACCGGGGAGAGGCGGTGTTCAACGCCGTCCACCCGGCACTTGGCCTGCAGTCGCCACGGGGGTCCGCTGACCACGCCCGAGTCGGTGCCCAGGCATTGCTGGCCGATGTGGGCCGTCGGCGTGATCCAGCCCTTCGCCAGATTGAGGCCGACCGAGAGATTGGCTGCCAGGGCCGTCGGCAGGCCGCGTAGCTCGCTGGTTCTCCAGCTGGCGAACGCTCGGTCCCACTTCGGTCGTTTGCCGAGCAGTCGGCCCGACAACGCCAGCGCGGCGGCCGCCCCGTTGGTCATGCCCCATTTGTTGAACCCGGTTGCCACGTAGATGGTTTCGTTCTCCGGAAGAATGGGGCCGACGTAGGGCAGCTCATCGACGGGTGCGTAGTCCTGCGCGGACCACAGGTGCGTGCGGATGGCGCCCGGGTAATGCCGGACCGCCCACGACTCGAGTTCGGCCAGCGCATCCGTCGGGTGCTTTTCGCGGCCGACGGTGTGGCCCGCCCCGCCGACCAGGAGCAGTTCCGAGCCGTTGACCGGGGCGTAGCGCAGCGACCGGGTCGGCGAATCGGTGGAGATCATCATGGGGCGGGTGACCTCGCCGGGCACGTCGAACGCCATGCAGTATGACCGGCTGGGTTTGACGCGGGCAAAGTATCCGCCGCGGTCCAGGATCGGGATTCCGGTGGCCAGCACCAGTTGAGTGGCCTGCAGTTCGGCGCGCCTGTGCGGGCCGTCGACTTCGAGTCGAACTCCGTGACGGTTGCTCGAAACCTGCTGTACCCGGGTGTGTTCCAGAAGTTGGCCACCGTGGGCGAGCAGCTCGGCGCGCAGCGCATCGAGGAACGGCATGGGGTCGAACTGTGCCTGTGCGATCAGGCGGACACCGCCGTGGTAGTCGAACGGTACGTCAGCGTGCGCCTCCCATGTCGCCGGCAGACCCAATGCGCGGCAGGCCTCGAACTCGGCCCGCGCCGCCGCCACCCCACGCTCGGACTGGGCGAAACTGTAAGCGTCCTCCCGCTGGATCGGCACCCCGGCAGCCGCGCAGAACGACAGCAGCCAGTCCTGTCCGGCGCGGTTGCCGTCCAGGTAGGCAGCGGCCAGGCTTTTGCCCTGTTTCGCCGAGATCGTCGACAGCTGGGTGCCCTGCAGCAGGCTGATCTTGGCGGTGGTGTTGCCGGTCGCGCAGGCTCCGACCGTCCTGGCCTCCAGCACCAGCACGTGGCGGCCGGCGCGCGCCAGCAGCACCGCGGTCATCAAACCGGTGATACCGGCGCCCGCCACCACCACGTCGGCGACACCGGGCACATCTTCGGCGGTGCCCGAAGCCGGTGATGTCTCGATCCGGTCGGCGAGCCACAACGAGGTCATGGTCGATCAGTACCCCGCGAGGCGGTGGTGAAACGTGCGGGTGCCAAGGAGCGCGGGTTTCGGTCCCATCCCGGCGGGTATGCGACCAGGCGGGTTCGGATCCGGACCCGCCAGCGAGGGGAGGAAACCCGTGGACGCATTGAGCTTTCTTCGCGCCGACCACGAGAGCGTGTTGGGCATGTTGCAGGTACTCGACGGCGCGCCGCAGGGCGACGGGGCGCAGCAGAGCGGGTTGGCGACCATGGTCACCAACTTGGTGATCGCCGAGTCCCAGCACGAGTCCATCGAGGAACAGCTGTTCTGGCCGGCGGTCCGCGCGGCCCTCGAAGATGGCGATGATTTGGCGGACCACGCCATCGCCCAGGAGGAAGCGGGCAAGGTGCTGCTGCAGGAGCTTGAGGACGGTCAGCCGGGTGAGCTCGAGTATCACCGGGCGCTGAGCGAATTCGTCACGGTGGCAAGGGAGCACATCAGTTACGAAGAGAATGTGGTGTGGCCGCGGTTCAGAGGGGCGGTCAGTGCAGACGATCTTGAGCAGCTGGGTGACAAGCTGCAAACCGCCAAGAAGATCGCGGCGACCCGGCCACATCCCAATGCCCCGTCGGGCGGCTTGGCTCAGAACACCGTGGGAATGGCCGCTGCCGTTGTCGACCATCTGCGCGACCAGTTGAGCGGGCGGGTGGCGGACAATCCGCCCGATGCGCCTAAGAGTTGACGCCTAAGAGCTGACGAGGGCGCCTAATCGGGCGGCTCGTCCGGGACGCCACGTTTGGGCGTTTCGCGTGCCCTGGATTCGGTTCCGTATTCTTCGGCGACCTTCTTCTCGAGGCGATCGACGGTGCTCTCCGAGGACGTCTTGTTCTTGGGCTGTTCGTCAGGACGGTATGTCATAGATGTGGCTCCCATGTGCGGCCGCGACGCCGGCAGGCTGGGCTACGCGGTGGCGGTGTGCTGTTGGTGCGCGAAGGGCTTGTCGGCGTGCACAGCGGGACTGCCCTCCGGGTTATCCTGCGGCCCAAGGTTTTTCCGTACAGAACCACCGAGCCAATCCCGGGACGGGCGCTTGACGTAGTCCCACTCCATGCCATTGGGCCACGGGCCCTGGCCTTGGTTCCACGGTCCCCGGCTGGTCTCGCCTTCGGACATGTTGAATGCCACGTTCTGAAAGCGCTCGTCGCCGGGCGCCTGGCCGGGCGGGAAGTTGACCGGCAGCTCGTTGAGCGCGGCGGTGAATTGCTGGAAGTGGGTGACCTCACGGGTCATCAGGAAGGTCAGAGTGTCCTGAACGCCGGGGTCATCGGTGAACTGCTTGAGGTATTCGTAGACCACCTTGGCCCGTGATTCGGCCCCGAGGTTGCTGCGCAGGTCCACCGACGGGTCGCCATTGGCGTTGATGTACGCCCCGGTGAAGGGTGTGCCCATTGCATTGCTGACGTGCGGGCCGCCGCCGGTCTCCACGAAGTGCAGCGGATTGAGCGCAACCTGGTGGATGATCTGCTCGCGACCGTCGCGGCCGGCCACCGCGGGCATCCAATCGCAGCGCTCGTTGGCGTTCTTCAGATCGTCGTTGAGGCCGTCGAGCAGCATGGTGATCAGCGAGCCGACCATCTCAAGGTGGCTGAGCTCCTCGGTGGCGATATCCATGAACAGGTCATACATCTTCGGGTTTTTGCGACGCAGCAGGAACGCCTGGGTGAAGTATTGCATCGCCGCCTTGAGCTCACCGTTCTCACCACCGAACTGCTCCTGCAACAGGTTGGCGAACCGTGGATCGGGCCGTTCGACCCGGACCTCGAACTGCATCTCCTTGTTGTGCACGAACATGTTGGCTCCCTAATAGCGGTGCTGAATCGATGACGGCTGCGTACCCGTGGGCACCCCGGCTAAACGTGCGACTCGGACCCAGTCGACGCGTGTTTGCGCCGCGCTGCGGGCGGGTAGCCCGTCGGTGTTCGCGCGATACGACGGAGGCGACCCGATGCGGGCAGTCACATGGCAGGGCAAGCGCAAAGTACAGGTCGACACGGTCCCCGACCCGGTGATCGAGAAGCCGACCGACGCCGTCATCGAAGTGACGACGACCAACATCTGCGGGTCGGATCTGCATCTCTATGAGGTGCTCGGTCCGTTCATGGATCCCGGCGACATCCTGGGCCATGAGCCGATCGGCATCGTGACCGAGGTCGGTGGTGAGGTCAGCAATCTCAAACCCGGTGACCGGGTGGTCATCCCGTTTCAGATCGCCTGTGGGCATTGCTGCATGTGCAAACGCGGTCTGCCGACCCAATGCGACACCACCCGGGTCCGCGAGCAGGACACCGGCGCTGCCCTGTTCGGTTACTCCAAGCTCTACGGGCAGGTTCCGGGCGCGCAGGCACAGTACCTGCGCGTGCCGCAGGCGCAATACACCCACATCAAAGTTCCCGACGGGCCGCCGGATTCGCGTTTCGTGTATCTGTCCGATGTGCTGCCGACCGCGATGCAGGCGGTTGACTACGCGGCGATACCCGACGGCGGCTCCGTGACGGTGCTGGGACTCGGACCGATCGGCGACATGGCGGCCCGCATCGCCACCCATCAGGGGGCCCGGGTGATCGGCGTGGATCTGGTGCCTGAGCGGCTGGGCCGGCTGGCAAGGCGGGGGATCGAAATCGTCGACCTGAGTGAGGTATCCGATATCGGTGAGGTGATTCGTGACCGCACGGACGGCCGCGGCACCGATGCGGTGATCGATGCTGTCGGTATGGAGGCGCACGGCTCCGCCGGCGCCAAGGCCGTGCAGCAGCTCAGCTCGCTGCTGCCGGACGCCGTGGCCGGACCGTTGATCAACAAGGCCGGTATCGACCGGCTCGCCGCGCTGTACGCCGCGATCGATATTGTGCGCCGCGGCGGCACCCTCTCGATCGTCGGTGTGTATGGCGGCAAACTCGACCCGTTGCCGATGTTCACCTTGTTCGACAAGCAGATCACGGTGCGGATGGGGCAGGCCAACGTCAAGCCGCGCGTGGACGCGCTGATGCCGCTGTTGACCGACGACGACCCGTTGGGTGTCGACACCTTCGCTACCCACGAACTGCCACTGGAGCAGGCGCCACAGGCTTACCAGATGTTTCAGGAGAAACGCGACGGCGCGGTGAAGGTCGTGCTCAAGCCATGAGATGAGCCGTGATGGAGTTGCCCAACACGTGCGCGGACTCGAACAGCAAGGCGTGCGCGAACGCCTGCGGCAGGTTGCCGCGCAACTGACGTTGCCCGACGTCATACTCCTCGGCGAGCAGTCCGGACGGGCCGCACGCGGTACGGCCCCGTTCGAACCACTGCAGTGCGGCAAGGTTGTTGCCCTGCTGATGATCTGCCAGCGCCATCACGAAGTTGCACAACAGGAACGCCCCTTCGGCCTCCCCGAGGCCGCGCTGGTCGGGCCGGTAGCGGTAGACGAAGCCATCCTGGGTGAGCTCGTCGCGCACCGCGGCCAGCGTCGCCAGGGTGCGGGCATCGTCGGCAGGGACGGCTCCGCGTAGGGCCGGAAGCAGCAGGGCCGCGTCGACTCCGGAATCCTGCGGCGCGCGTTGCCACCTGCCGTCGCGGTGCAGGCAGTCCGTGCTGGTATCGCTGACCAGCTTGTCGGCCAGCTGCTGCCAGCGGGCACCTTCGGCCAATGACGCCACGCCGGCTATTCGGCGCAGTCCGGCGGCGCACATCAGCCGGGAGTGGGCCCAGCGTTGGTCGTCCAGTTCCCAGATTCCGGCGTCTGGCTCGGCGCAACGCTTTTCGATTGCGTCCACCAAGACGTGCACCGCACGCCAATGGGTGCTGTCGAGCCGGTCCAGGCGTCCTGCGGCGGCCAGCAGCAGCAGTGCCTCGCCGAAGTTGTCGAGCTGGAACTGGTCGCCGACCCAATTGCCGGTTTTGACGACCGCGCCCGGGTAGCCGGGCAGTGGCAGATCGTGTTCCGGCGGCGCCATCGTGGCGTCGACGCAGTAGGCCGGTCGCAGGTCAGGTCCGTCGTCTAGGACGCGCTCGGTGACGAACCGGACGGCGTCGTCGAGCAGCGGGTGCGGGCCCGCGGCGGCGATCGCCTGTCCGGTGTAACACTGGTCGCGAATCCAGCAGTAGCGATAGTCGTAGTTGCGCCCTTCACTGGCCCGCTCCGGCAGCGACATCGTGGCGGCCGCGACCATTCCGCCGCCAGTGCTGGTCAAGCCCCGCAATACCGCATAGGAGAGTTGCGCATCGACGTCGGCCAGGGTGCCGGTGATCTCCGGAACAGCTTGTTGCCAGGCGTTTTCGGTGCCGTCCCAGGCCAGGTCTGCGCTCACCGGTTGCGCCGGCAGTTCGCGATCGGACAACTCCAGCACCAGGTCGTGATCGCGTCCGGGCGCGACGTCGAGCACCATGCGCAGCGACCCGTCGGCGGCGCGACGGGCCTCGGCGCCGCCCGTCCACCGGAAACGGTGCGGCCCCGACCGCCCGGTCCAGAGCCCCCCTTCGCAGGACAGTTCCGACATCGCGGTGGCGCCGAACTCGGCGCGAACGTCGAGCGCGACCTGCATTCGCATCGGCCGGTCGAGTGCCTGGATGCGGCGTAACACCACGGCCGTGTGCATGTCCCCGGGGAAGGCCAGGGCCTCGCGGCATTCCACGATCCCATCGGTGGTGACCCAGCGAGAACGCCAGATCAGCGATCGCTCCTCGTATCGGCCGCCCCAGACGTAGCGCAACTCCGGGGTGACGGCATAGACCCCCGGCCCACCGAGGAGCGAACTGAACACGGCCGGACTGTCCCATCGGGGCAGGCACATCCAGCAGAAGTCGCCTCGTGGCCCGACCAGGATCCCGCGCTCACCGTCTGCGATCAACGCATACTGGCGCAATACCTGCGGCGGGAAATGTTCGAGCAGCGGAGATCCCTCGTCCATGGCCGGGGCATACCCGCTGCCGGGGGCGGCTAGTCACCGATGGTCATGCAGGTTGCGGTGCCCGCCAGGGCCGGCGCGCCGCGCGGCCCGGCTTGACGGTCAAAGCGACTGACCTGGATTGCTTCCCGGCTGCACCAGGTGCTCGACGACGAAGTCGGCCGCTTGCGCTGTCATGCCGTTAGCCGCGTATGCCGCGTGGGCCGCGCCATCGCCGCCCGCCGAGCAGACCGGATCGCCGAGCGCGCACAGATCGATCGTCTTGGCCGCGTAGCCCGGCCCCACCGTCACCGGTGGCGCACCGATGGAGTTCAGGAAGGCCTCCGACGGCCTTCCCAGCAGCGCCACGGCGGCGACGTGGTCCGCCGCCTCGGGCGGCAGTGGGTCCGCGAGCCCACCGGCCGTCGGTTCGGTGACGTACCCGATCAGCGCAGCGCCACGCGAGTACCCGCCAAGGACCAGCTGGGTACTCGGACAACCCGCTGCCATGTCGCGGATGTGGCCGGCCGCGTCGGTGACTCCGGCGGCGGACGGGCCGAAATCGGGTACGGCCGGAAAGTTGACCGGGTAGACGTCGACTTGGCGACCCCAGGTGCGCCACCGCAGTGCGTCGATGAACTGCTGGCCTATCCATCCGACGCCAGGCGGTTCGCCGGTGCCGCGCGCGAACACCACCTGGACGTCCGGGCAGCCGGCGGCGACCGCTTCGCCGCCGGCCGGCGAAGACAACAGCGTCCAGCCAGACAGCATCGCCACGGTGAGAATCCGAGTAATCACAGCAATTCGTTCGATACCCAATACAACCGAGGGGCAAACCGTGGTTTAGCCCGGGCGAAAACGGCAAGCCTAGTTCGGTGCCGTCGTCGACGGAACATGTGGCAAACATGAATTGCAGGATTGAAGGGGAGAATCCAATGATCACAACGTCTTTGACCAGGCTTGCCGCCGCCGGCGGCATGGCGCTGGCGTTGGCGAGCGGCACCGGACTGGCAAACGCCGCGCCGACCCAGCCGACCCAGCCGGCCCAGCCGGGGCAGCCGACTCAACCGGCCCAACCCGGACAGCCGGTCCAACCGGGCCAACCGGGCCAGCCAAGCCAATGGTCGCAGAACCCTGCGGTGAACACGACATGCAGCTATTCCCAGGTGGTAGCGGCAATGAATGCTCAATCACCTGATGCCGCAGCACAATTCAATGCGGCACCGATGGCGCAGTCGTTTCTGCAGAACTTCCTCGCCTCACCGCCGCCGCAGCGTGAGCAGATGCTTGAGCAGGCCCAGGCGGTGCCGGAGGCGGCGCAGTACGTCAACCTCGTCGGGCCCATCGCCAAGACTTGTGACAAGTACTGAGCGGTGACTCAATCGACCGGGGCCGGCAGCACCCTTGCGGACGCGGCCAAGCGGGAGGCCGACGCGTACCGCGGCGACAACCCGCGTCCGCTGGGGGGATACGTGATGGTGCTGCTGGTCTATGGCGGGTTGGTCGCGGCGGTAACCGTGGCCGCCGCGGCCACCGGCCGCCGCCTGCCGCCGGGCTGGTCGGCCGCCGACCTGCTGACGGTGACGCTGGGGACCCACAAGCTGTCTCGCACGTTAGCCAAGGATGCGGTGACCAGCCCGCTACGCGCGCCCTTCACCGAGTACACCGGCACCGGCGGCCCCGCCGAGGTGATGGAGCAGACCAGACACTCCAGCGGGTGGCGTCACAGCCTGGGGGAGCTGTTGACCTGCCCGTTCTGCCTGGACATGTGGGTGGCGCGTGCGATGGCTCACGCTTCGACGTCTGCGACGGTGCGCTGCTGCGCGGGCCGGCCACCGGACGCCAGCCGGCCCTGCAATGCCGGGAAGTCGGCGGCCGGATCGAAGTTTGCAGGGTAGACCCGCAATGAGAAGCATCGCGTTCAACCTGCCGCGCACTGTCACGCTGGCCGCTGACGCCGCGCTGCTGGGCATGGCGGGTGTACACGCCTACCTGTTGGCCACCGCCATCGGTGCTCCCGGCTATTTCCAGGCCTACTGCGTCGCGCTGATCGCCGGCTGCCTCGTCACCACCGGCCTCACCTGGATCGACATCAACGACATCGTGCCGACCGTGGGATGGTGGGCCGGCGGCGCCCTGTGCACCGCATTCGTGATCGGCTATCCGATCAGCCGCCTGGTGAGCCTGCCGGGCCTGCCGGCGCTGACAGGGCGCTGGGACCTGGCCCCAGGAAACCTCGCGTTGGCATGCGCCGGGGGCTTCCTGGGGCTGTATCTGACGGTGCTGTCCGGGGTCAACGTGGCGTTCGGGCAGCGCACAGACTGGTACGACTGATGACGCTCGACTTCCCGGCCTGGTTACGAATCGACCACTGGCTCAACGTCTTATTCCTGACGCTGCTGTTGCGTAGCGGCATCGAGATTCTGTCCACCCATCCGAAGCTGTACTGGCACGCCGACAGCGCGCCCGGAACGGAATGGGCCCGGTTCACCCGCAAGACGATGCCCACCGACCGGCTTTACGACACCCTGGACGAGGAGGAGGACTACCACCCGCTGATCGCACTGCCCGGCCACAAAGAGCTGGGGATGGGCCGGCACTGGCACTTCGCCGCGGTCATCGGCTGGATTCTGGTCGGAGTGTCTTATTACATCCTGCTTTTCGTGACCGGGCAGTGGCACCGGTACTGGCCGTATTCCTGGTCGATCTTCTCCGAGGCGTGGAACGACATCGTCACCTACGCCAGTTTCAACCTGCCGCCGCTGTTGCCGGGCGAACCGCTGGACGCCATTCAGAAGCTGACCTACGCCGGTGTGATCTTCGGCCTGGCGCCATTTCAGATACTCACCGGTGCCGCGCAGTCACCGGCGATCGAGGCACGGTTCCCGCGATACGTGCGGATGTTCGGCGGCCGGCAGGCCGCCCGCAGCCTGCATTTCCTCGGCCTGGCGGCGTTTATGGTGTTCATCGCGATCCACCTGTCGATGCTGTTCTTCTGGGGCTGGGGCCGACTGACCGCCTTGATGATCTTCGGGTCGGTCCGCAACGTGTATCTGGCGACCGCGCTGTCGTTGCTCATCGTGGCGGCGATCGTCGCCATCCACGTCGCGGCGACGGTCTGGAGTCGGCGCAACCCGCCGTCGGTGCGCCGCGTGCTCGGGGCCCTGATCGCCGTGCCGCGCAAGGGCCTGTTGCGCCGCTTGGACTCCCGGCAGAACTACCCGGCGCGAATGTTGTCCGCCGAGCACCGGGTCAACGGCAAGCCGCCGACCTCCGAGCACTACAAGGTGATGGCGGTGCACAACTTCGTCGACTGGCGCCTGCGGGTCGGGGGATTGGTAGAGCGACCGGTGACACTGGATCTGACCGCACTGCGCGCCCTGGCGGAGCCGCAGACCCAGCGGGTGCTGCACAATTGTGTGCAGGGCTGGACATCCATCGGCGAATGGACCGGTCTTCCGCTGGGCGCCCTGGTCGATCTGGTGCGGCCGATGCCGCAGGCCCGCTATATCTGCTTTATGAGCATGCAGGACAACAGCACCGACGAGCCGAGCGCGGAGGGCGGGGGCCAGTTCTACGAGGTCTTCGATCTCCAACTGGCCCATAAGCCGCAGATGCTGCTGGCGTACGCGATGAACGGAAAGCCGCTGCCGATCAAGCACGGTGCGCCGTTGCGGCTACGAGCCGAGACCCAGGTCGGCTTCAAAATGGTCAAGTGGATCAATCAGATCGAGTTCGTCGACGACTACGCCCACATCGGGAAGGGACGCGGTGGCTGGCGCGAGGACAAGGTCTACTACGGCATGGACGGGGAGATCTGACATGACAGCACTGGAAGAGGCCCGCCCGGAACTGATCGAGGTGGGCCAGGCCGCCCGTGATCGGGTATCGGAACTGGTCATGGTGCGTGGCGGGCACTGTGCGGGCTGTGGTGGAACCGACTTCGCGGTGGGGCGCGCGCTGTACCTGGGTTTCCTGTTCCTCGATGAAGAGCATGACGCCTACCTCATTGCGCTGACCTGCCGTAACCCCTCCTGCCCGCAACCGCGAGCCGCGATTCGGCTGCGATACCAGGAATTCCTCGGCTAGCTGCCCGGCGTCGGCCCTGCGCCCACGGCGGGGTGAAGTCGCACTCCTGCGCCGTGGGCGCAAAGTCATTCAGCGGGGTAGGTCGGGGCGGGCCAGATCGAATCGCTTCACCAGATCCGCCACATCGCGTAGCTCCTCGCAGACCAGCGCAAAGCGGCGCTCGGCGTCGTCGTCGAGCAGACCACGGCTGTGGCAATACACTAGTCGGCGAAGCCGCCCGGCCATCGCGGTGCCCCACCGGATGCTCAGGTCGTAGACCTGTTCGTCGTCGATTTCGCTGTGCTGCCCCAGATCCTGAAGCGCGCGCAGCTGCTCGGTGAGCACCGCGACGTCATCGTCGATGTCGATGGTGCTCATAGCCGCGGTTTGGCGACGCTGGCCACGACCGGCTGGCCCCGCAGGGTCAGATATATCCGGTCAGGGCCGATCGCCATGCCGGACAGAGGGGCGGACCGGGCCGGCCCGGACGGTAGACCGGCCCGGTAGTCAATGACGCGCAGCACCGGGATGCTGGCGTGGGGATAGCCGGTGAAGGCTGCCGACTCGAAGACCGCTACGCCGGTGTCGGTGGCGGCATACACCCGGGTGTCGTCGGAGCCGAGGTAGCGGATCGGCGAGGAGACCGGAGTCCGGCCGATCTGTTCCAAGCCGTCCCCGCCGCGTGAGGCCTCGACGGCGTACAGCGTGTCGCGCCGGACGTCTGCCAGATACACCCGGCCGGCCGCCGTACCGTCACCCGCGGCGGCGAAAACGGTTGTGTCGTAGTGGCCGCGCGGCTCCGGTGGTGAGGACGGCCCCTTGAAGTAGGAGACGCCGTCGGGGCCGTAAACGTGGAATTCGATCGCGCGGCCGCGATTGGCGCCGTCGATCACACCGGTGCCGCCCGCCGACACCTGCGCGCTCGGCAGCTTCCGTAGACCCAACTCGTCCACCGGGGTCACCGTCGCGCCGTCGGCGGACAACGCGAGCAGCACCCGCATCCCGGCATCTTCGGACAGGTAGGCGGGAGCGGGCCCGGCGTCGATGTCGCCGACTTGGCGCAGGCCGGTCAACTCGACCTCTGCTACTCGGTTGCGCGCCGGCTGCGGCACGAACACGGTCCGATCATCGGCGCGACTGATTTGCATGTTTCGTCCGGCGTCCAGTGGATCCGACCACCGGGTTTCCACCGTGTCGGGGTTGGCGGGGTGATCGACTGCCGCCACTCGCCCGTCGTCGGTGAGGGCGAGCAGCGCCCCAGTCGCATAGGACCACACCGGTGCGTGTAGCGGCATCTGCACCTGCACTGAAACGGCTGGCGGTGCGCTCTGCGAGCCCGGTGCTGCGCAGCCGGCACACGCCAGTATGCCGACCACTGCCGTCCCGAACTCGGCCCGCCAATTCATGACCGCCGGGTACCCCCACACGCGCACTCCTACACCGCTTCGTTTGTGGGCCAGGGGGGCCGGGTATGCCGGTCGGTGTTGGGCGCGCTGTCCGCAGCATGGAAAGGAGAGGTCATGTCCGGATCGCTGGAAGGACGACGGGTCGCGTTTCTGGTGGCGCCCGAGGGCGTCGAACAGGTAGAGCTGACTGAACCGTGGCGTGCCACGGCGGAAGCCGGTGCACATCCCATGCTGGTGTCGACAGCCGAGGGGCCCGTTCAGGCCTTCAACCATCTGGATCCTGCCGACAAATTCGGCGTCGATCGACAAGTCAAGGATGTCTCGGCGGACGACTTCGATGCGCTGGTCCTGCCGGGCGGGGTGGCCAACCCTGACCAGTTGCGCACCGATGAACGCGCGGTGTCGTTCGTCCGGGAATTCTTCGAGGCCGGTAAACCGGTCGCTGTTATCTGCCACGGTCCGTGGACGCTGGTGGAAGCCGGTGTTGTTGCCGGCCGGCGCATCACCTCGTGGCCGAGTGTGCGTACCGACATCATCAATGCGGGCGGCGATTGGGTCGATGAGGAGTTGGTGCGCTGCGACTGCGGGCCGTCGATCCTGTTGTCGAGCCGTAAACCCGATGACCTGCCGGCCTTTTGCGATGCCCTGGTGGAGGAGCTCGCGGTACGCGGGGCGACGCTGTGATGGCAGAGCCGATGCCGGTGCCGGTCAAGACCGACAACCGTCGTGCGCGGCTCTGGGTCAACTGGGTGTCGGCGCTCTTGACCGCCGCGGGAGCCGCGTTGGTGATGGTGGTCGCAATGGGTGCGGTGATGAGTACCGCCGCCTGCAGCACCGCCGACTGCCCCGACCTGGGGCCCAGCGGCGTGGTCTTCGGCCTGCTGTACTACGGCGCTCCGGCCATCGCCGCACTGACCATCCTGGCTTCGTTCGTCACGGCGGGCCGCCGGCGCGGGTTCCTGGTGCCGGTGGCCGGGTGGGCGCTTTTGGGGATCGATCTGTTGGCGCTGATGATCGCCTTCCGGCGCTGACGGGCAGGCGGCCCGCCGATGGATCAGCGCCGAGCACCTGTGCTGGAAGCCCTGGCCGATTACCAACGCAAGGATCGGTACGGCTTCAGCCCGCCGGGACACCGCCAGGGCCGGGGTGCCGACCAGTCGGTGCGCGACACGTTGGGGCGCGATCTCTTTCGCGCCGACGTGCTCGCCCGCTGGCGGTTTGGACGACTGGGAGGCGCGCGGGAACGTTCTGACCGACGCCGAGCAGTTGATGGCCGACGCGGTCGGTGCCGAAACGGCGTTCTTCTCCACCTGCGGCAGTTCACTGTCGGTTCGCGCGGCCATGATGGCGGTCGCCGGGGGAGCTTCCGGGGGTCTGCTGCTGCCTCGTGACAGCCACAAATCGATTGTTGGCGGGCTGATCTTCTCCGGAATCCAGCCGCGCTGGATCACGCCGCGCTGGGACGCCGAACGGCATCTGTGCCACCCGCCGTTACCCGAACGGGTCGCCGGTGCCTGGGAGGAGAATCCCGATGCCGCGGGCGCGCTGATCGTCAGTCCCTCGCCGTACGGCACTTGCGCGGACCTGGCTGCCATCGCCGAGATCTGTCATCAGCGCGGCAAACCGCTGATCGTCGACGAAGCCTGGGGAGCGCACCTGCCTTTTCACGAGGACCTGCCGACCTGGGCGATGGACGCCGGTGCGGACGTTTGCGTGGTCAGCGTGCACAAGATGGGCGCCGGATTCGAGCAGGGCTCCGTCTACCACCTCCAGGGTGATCTCATCGATCGGGCAAGACTGACGGCATGCGCGGATCTGTTGATGACCACCAGCCCCAGTGTGCCGATCTACGCGGCGCTGGACGGTTGGCGGCGCCAGATGGTGCGGCACGGCCACGAACTGCTGGACGCCGCGTGCAAGCGGGCGCGTGACGTGCGCCGGCGTATCGCGGAGATTCCCGATGTCGAGGTGCTCGAGGACGTCCTGTTGGGCACGGAGGCATCCCACGATCTGGATCGGCTGCAGGTGCTGGTGGATGTGTCGGCGACCGGGACGTCGGGCTATCAAGCCCGCGACTGGCTGCGCGAACAACGCTGCCTCGATGTGGGTTTGGCCGATCACCGGCGCATCCTGGCCACCCTGTCCTTTGCCGATGACCGCGGAACCACCGACCGGCTGCTTGATGCGCTCACCGGTTGGCGCAGCGCCGCAACTGCTTTCGAACCACCGCCGCCGATCCGTCTGCCTTCGCCGCAAGAGATTCAACTGGAGACCGTGCAGCTACCCCGCGACGCGTTCTTCGGCCCCACCGAGATGGTCGCCGCGTCGCAGGCCGCCGGACGTATCGCGGCCGAACAGATCACGCCGTACCCGCCCGGCGTGCCGGCGGTGGTGCCCGGCGAGCGCCTCAACAGCGCGGTCATCGACTATCTGCGGTCCGGGCTGACGGCCGGGATGACATTGCCCGACGCCGCCGATTCGTCGTTGGAACACATCCGGGTGGTGGCATAAGGCCCGGCGCGGGTTTTGCCCCCATCTGGTCGGGGTAGCCCAAAGCCATGGCACAGACGACATTGCACAGCAGGAGTGACGTAGTCGATTTCCTCACCGAGCAGCACCAGCGCATCAAGACGCTGTTCGACGAGACACTGTTGGCGGCCGGGGACGAACGCGAGGAGTCCTTCATCCGGCTGCGCCGGCTGTTGGCGGTGCATGAAACAGCCGAAGAGGGGATCGTGCATCCCCGGGCCGCCCGCGAACTCGACCACGGCCGTGAGGTGATCAGCGCGCGGCTGGAAGAGGAGAAGCAGGCCAAGACGATGCTGGCCCAGCTGGAGGACGTCGACGTCGATTCGGAGTTCTTCACCGAGAAGCTGCGGGAACTGCGCGACGACGTGATCGACCACGCCGAACACGAGGAACACGAGGAATTCTCCGAGTTGCAGGCCGAACTCAGCGACGATGAGCTGCAGCGGCTGCAGCGGGCGGTCAAGCTCGCTGAGGCGATCGCGCCGACCAGGCCGCGCGCGGGGGTCGAGAGCGCGCTGGCCAATGCGCTGGTGGGGCCCTTTGCCTCGATGATTGACCGGGCCCGTGACGCGATCCTGGGGTATGACTCGTGATCGGCCTCGGGTTGTTGCTGCTGATCCTGGGGCTGGTCTTCAACGTCTACGTCCTGTGGGCGATCGGGATCGTCCTGCTGGTCGTCGGAGCGGTGTTCTGGCTGCTGGGAGCGGTCGGGCGCCCGGTTGGCGGCAGACGCTACTGGTACTGATCCACCGTGCCGGCCGTGTTTGAGCGCAATGTCGCCGACGGAGTCCACCGGCTGGCACATGCGGCGGTCAACGTCTATCTGATCGAAGATGACAGCGGTGTCACCGTTGTCGACACCGGTTTACCGGCCACCTTCAGGCACATCGAATCGGCCCTGGGTCAACTCGGGCGCTCCGCCGAAGATGTGGCAGCTGTGGTGTTGACCCACGCGCATTTCGACCATGTCGGCTCGGCCCGGCGGGCGCGTCAGCGGTGGCAGGTGCCGGTGTGGGTGCACGCTGCGGATCAGTACCTTGCCGCGCATCCCTATCGATATGCTCACGAACGCAGCCGCTTGATCTATCCGCTGCGCTATCCGAGATCGATTCGCTACCAGGCGAAGATGGCCGCTTCCGGCGCTCTGTTGGTGCGGGGCATCACCGACACCACCTGCTATGGCGCGGGCAGCGTGCTCGATGTACCCGGCCGGCCGCGGGTGGTGTTCAGTCCCGGTCATACGCTGGGGCACTGCGGATTGCACCTGGCAGACCGCAACACCCTCATCTCCGGGGACGCGCTGGTCACTCTGGATCCCTACACCGGCGTTGCGGGCCCGCAGATCGTCTCGGGTGCCGCGACGGCGGACAGCAGCGAAGCGCTGGCCTCATTGACCGCGCTGGCCGACACGGGCGCAAAAACCGTACTTCCCGGACACGGCGAACCCTGGCTCGACGGCGTGGCATCGGCGGTGCAGGCGGCGTTGCGGGCCGGGCCGTCCTGAGCCAGGTCGCCTGTCAGACGGTCAGACTCGGCCTCCCGCTCCCAGCGTGCCCTGCATATCGGGCTTCATCGCCACCAGCTGGGCGTTCCAGTAGCCCCAACTGTGCACTCCGGCAGCGTCGATGTTGAAGGTCGCATTGTGACCGCCCGCCCCGGTGTAGGCGTCGCGGAAGGCGACGTTGCTCTGCATGACGACCTGCTCGATCACCTGGCCGGGCAGGCTTCCCTCGCCGATCTCCGACGGGGTGCCGTTGCCGCTGTAGATCCACAGCCGGGTGCCGTTGCCGGCCAGGCGCCCGGCTTGGACCGTGGGGTCGTTGCGCTGCCATCCGGCGCTCCCGGAGGGGCCCCACATGTCCTGGGGGTTGAAACCGCCCTCGTCATTCATCGCCATTCCGATCAGCGTGGGCCCGTTGCCGCTGGACGGTGTCAACAATGCCGAAAGAGATGCGGCATAAGCGAATTGCTGCGGATGGTAGGCCGCCAGGATGAGGGCCGACGACCCGGACATGGAGATGCCCACCACAGCGTTTCGGGTGGATCGCACGCCCTTTCCGGTAAGGAAATTCGGCAGCTCACTGGTCAGAAACGTCTCCCATTTGTAGGTCTGCCCGTTGGCCGACCCATACCAGTCGGTGTAGAAGCTGGAGCGTCCGCCGACCGGTGCCACCACCGATATCCCGGAACCGGCGTACTCACTGAATGCCGGTGTCTCGATGTCCCAGCCGCTGCGATCGTCACGGGCACGCAGCCCGTCCAGCAGGTAGACAGCCGGCGCCCCGCCACCCTGAAACTCCACCGTGATGTTGTGGCCCATGCTCGGCGAGGGCACAGACAGGAACTCTGGCCCGGCGGCGCCGGCGGGCGGGGCCGATGCGCCTAAGCCGATCAATGCCGGCAGCAACGCCGCCGCGGTTGCGACCACGCCGACCCGGCGCGTTACGTCATTCCACATCGTTCTCCCCTTTCGCGCAGACCAGAGCGCCAACGCCCGTCGGCCGGGTGTGCGAGAGGGGAGAGATCGACACAGGGCCCGGAGGCTTTGGGTCCGCCCGTCGGCATTGCTAGATACCGCGGATGGCTGCCCTGCAGTCTGAAGACAGATATCGGACCTACTTGTCTTAACAAAGTGGGGGAACGTTGTCCAGAGCGTTCGTCATAGCACTACCGAAAAAAATTTCCGTGCATGCTGTTTGAGGCGGCGCCACGGCGGGCACCTACACCGACATGTCCGAGCTTGACCCCACCTCCTTCCTTGGCGCTCTGGCGATCGCTGCGTCGGCCGCCGGTGCCACAATGCTTTTCGCCCCCGGCGTTCCCGCCGCGCGGGCTGCACCCTGTCCCAACACCGAAGTGGTCTTCGCGCGCGGAACCGGTGAGCCGACCGGCGTAGGACCGACGGGGCAGGCGTTCCTCAACGCGCTGAACGCACGCCTGGGCTACAGTCCGGCCGTGTATGCGGTCAACTATCCGGCCACCGATCAGTGGGACACCGGAGTCGATGGCGTACGGGACGCGGGGGCGCACGTCGTCTCCCGAGCGACCAATTGCCCCAACACAAAGATGGTGCTGGGTGGCTACTCCCAAGGCGCCGCGGTGATGGGTTTCGTCACCTCTGCCCAGGTACCCGACGGGGTAGATCCGGCAACGGTACCCAAACCGCTCGACCCGGACGTTGCCGATCATGTCGCCGCGGTGGTGTTGTTCGCCATGCCCAACGAGCGCGCGATGAATTTTCTCAACGAGCCGACGATTGCGATCGGACCCCTGTATCAGGCAAAGACCCTGCAGGTCTGCGCGGTAGAGGACGCGGTGTGCTCCGACGGCATGAACTTCGCGGCGCACGACAGCTACGCCGGCGACGACGCGACGATGGTTCAGCAGGGAGCCGACTTCGCCGCTCGTCAGCTGCTCCAGGGCCGCGTGGGATAGCCCACTGGCCGGCCGCAGGAACCGCCGAGGACGCTGGCGGCGCGAGCAGATCCGGGTCGCCGATCCCGACCAAGTCCGGCGCTCGATCCGCGGCACCGCCATCGGCAACTTCATGGAGTGGTACGACTTCGGTGTCTACGGCTATCTGGCCACCACTATCGCGCGGGTGTTCTACCCGGGCAACGGCGCCGGCAGCCTGATCGGCGCGTTCGGCACCCTGGCCGCAGCGTTCGCGGTGCGCCCGATCGGCGGATTGGTCTTCGGCCCGCTCGGCGATCGGATCGGACGTAAACCGGTGCTGGTCACCACCCTGCTGCTGATGACGCTCGGCACCACCGCCACCGGGCTGCTTCCGAGCTATAGCGCTATCGGCGTCGCGGCCCCCGTGCTGCTCGTCGCGACGCGAATGATGCAGGGCTTCTCCGCCGGCGGTGAATACGTCGGCGCGATGGTCTACGTCGGCGAACAGGCCCCCGACAACAAGCGCGGCATGATGGCCGGATTTCTTCCGCTGAGTTCGCAGGCCGGCTACGTCGTCGCGGGTCTGCTGGTCACCGCACTGCAGAGTCGGCTGAGTGACGAGGCAATGGTCAGTTGGGGGTGGCGAATTCCGTTGTTGCTCAGCGCTCCGCTCGGGCTGGCCGCTCTCTACCTCCGGTTGCATCTGGACGAATCACCGGCTTATCAGCAGGCGGGCGGTCGGCGCGATGAGCCCGACGACTCCGCCGCGAGGCAGCTGCGGCGCACCGCCAAGCAGTGGCGGCCCCTGCTGCTGTGTGTCGCACTGGTCTTGACTTACAACGTCACCGACTATCTGCTCACCGGCTATCTGCCCACCTACCTGCAGACCACCGCGGAGATTCCAGACACCGCCGGCCTGTTGCTGATCGTGCTGACGCTGCTGGTTCTGATGGCCACCGTGGTCTTGGTGGCCCGGTTGTCCGATCGCGTCGGGGTCAAACCGGTGCTGTGGACGGGATGTGCCATGCTGCTGGCTCTTTCGGTTCCGGCATTCGGCCTGATCCGCTCCGCCCACAACTATCCAACTGCGTTCGCCGGGGTTCTGCTGGTCGGGCTGATGCTGCTGTGCTTCGATGCGACACTGCCGGGGACGCTGCCCGCCCTGTTTCCCACCCGGGTGCGCTACGGGGCGCTGGCCATCGGCTTCAACCTGTCGGTCTCGGCGTTCGGCGGCACCACGCCGCTGATAGCCGAGACGCTGGTCGCACGCACCGGTAATCCGATGGCCCCGGCCTACCTGCTGGTAGCCGCCGGAGCCATCGGGGCGCTCGCGCTGGTCTTCACTCCCGAAGTCGCGGGAAGGCGACTGCCCGGCTCAGGGCCGGCTGTGGAGAGTGAGGCGCGGGCACGCCAACTCGCCGGGGGACGTGAGGGTTAGCGGATGTGCCGGAAACCCTCGACGCCGGCCAGCGCGTCGGCCACTGACGAGGTCGTCGGCAGAGCGTTACCGGGGTCGCAGATTCGCAACAATCGCGCTACCGCGACGCCGGGCACCGTGGTGCAGTAGACCATGGTTTCGGCGCACCGGTCGCAAATGGCCTTCAGTGCCGAAAAGCCGGCGGTGCCAATGAATTCCAGGTCATTGAGGTCCAGTACCACCCACTCGCAGTAGCCCGCGCAGCGTTGCACGTAATCGGCCAGCTGGCTGGCATTGGCGGCGTCAAGCTCACCGCCCACACTTATAACCGCGCCGGAGCGGCCCCACCGGGTGACCGAACGCGCGGTGCGGCTCGCCCAGGTATCAGAGGGTGGAAGGGAATTTATTCGGTTCGCCGGGGACACCGAACCGGCGGTCTTTAAAGCGGGCATTGAATTACTCCATCAGTCGAAACTCGTACTGTGGATCGCGTCGATGCGAGTTACACCTTCACGGATCAGATGCCGGGAGCAAGCCCCCGGCTAGCGTGGGTGACGCGTCTTTCCGGGTGGCTGTGAACTCAACCTGCTAACGAACCTACGCCGATCCTCGTCACTGTGCAACGGTTCGGTAACGAAGCATTTGCCGACCGTCCGCGAATTCCCTTGCAGCAAAACGCTTCGGTGGCCATTTCCACGTTTAGACCCCGGCGTCTGGGGTAACAACCGATTGTGGCATTTCCGCAGATCACCCGGCGTTCGGTGCTCGTCTGGCACGTGCACGGCTCGTGGATGGAATCCTTCGTCGCCGGCGGGCACCGCTACCTCATTCCGGTCAACGCCCCGGGCGATCCGGACGGGCGCGGACTGTGCGGTCGCGACTGGCCGCAGGCGCGGGAGGTGCCGCTGACGGAATTGCGTGACCAAGAGATCGATCTGGTGGTGCTGCAGCGACCGCATGAGCTGGAATTGGCGGCGCGGCTGCTGGGCCGCCGGCTCGGGATCGACGTTCCTGCCGTGTACGTCGAGCACAACACCCCGCGGCCGTTCGTGGTGGAGAGCCTGCACCCGATCGCCGACCGCGATGACATCCCGTTGGTCCACGTCACCGCCTTCAACCAGCTGATGTGGGACAACGGCCGGGCGCCGACCATGGTCATCGATCATGGGATCGCCGACCCTGGCCATCTGTACACCGGGGACATCGCGGCGGCCGGTGCCCTGATCAACGAACCGCTGCGGCGGTGGCGCACCGTCGGCGCGGACCTGCTGGGCGCCTTGGGGCAGTCTGTGCCGGTCGACGTGTGGGGGATCGGAAGCGAGGACCTCAACGACCCGGCGCAGCGGTGCGCAGGTGTCGTCGGCCACGGGGACCTGCGCACCAACCAGCTGATGAAGGAACTGGCACACCGCCGGGTCTACCTGCACACCGCGCGCTGGACGTCGCTGGGTCTGTCGCTGCTGGAGGCCATGTTCCTGGGGATGCCGGTGGTGGCGGTGGCGGCCACGATGGCGCCGATGGTGGTGCCCCCGGAGGCGGGTGTCGTCAGTGCGGACATCGACACCTTGCGGGCTGCCCTCAGTGGGCTGGTCGCCGACCGCTACCTGGCCGAGGTGGTGGGCAAGGCGGCCCGCAACTACGCCATGGAGCACTTCGGTCTCGACCGCTTCCTGCGGCAGTGGGACGAGGTCATCGAGGCGCAATGGCGCGCCGGGAGTAGCGGGGGAGTACTGCCGTGAAGATCGCAATGATTTCCGAACATGCCAGTCCGTTGGCTGCGCTTGGCGGTGCCGACGCCGGTGGCCAGAACGTCCACGTCGCCGAGCTGTCGGCGGCGTTGGCCCGCCGCGGCCACCAGGTTGACGTCTACACTCGTCGCGATAATCCTGATCTGCCCGAGCGGGTGCGCACCGAGCAGGGCTACACGGTGGTCCACTGCCGGTGGGACCGCCTCGCCAGGTGCCCAAAGATGAACTGTTGCAGTACATGGTCGCCTTCGGGCGGTACTTGGACGCCCAGTGGGACCGCGAGCGGCCCGACATCGCGCACGCACATTTCTGGATGTCCGGGATCGCCGCCCAGCTGGCCGCCAAGCGCCGCCGGGTGCCCACGGTTCAGACCTTTCATGCGTTAGGCGTGGTCAAGCAACGCCACCAGGGGCACCGCGACACCAGCCCCGCCGAACGGCTGCGGCTCGAGACCCGCGTCGCCCACGAGGCGACATGGGTGACCGCCGGCTGTAGTGATGAGGTTTTCGAGTTGATGCGGCTCGGGCGCGACCGGTTGCGGATCTCGGTGGTCCCGTGCGGTGTCGACGTGGAGCGGTTCTGCCCGCACGGTCCGACCGCGGCCCACACGGGTCGGCCGCGCATCGTGGCGGTCGGCCGGTTCGTCCCCCGCAAAGGATTCGACACGGTGATAGAGGCACTGACCACGGTGCCCAGCGCCGAGTTGGTGATCGCCGGCGGACCCCCACGGGCCGAACTCGACACCGTGCCGGAAGCCTGCCGGCTGCTCAAGCTGGCCGCCGACCTCGGTGTCGCAGAACGGGTGTCGCTGTACGGCTCCGTCGCCCGCGCCGAGATGCCGGCGCTGCTGCGGTCTGCCGATGTCGTTGCCTGCACGCCCTGGTACGAGCCCTTCGGCATCGTGCCACTGGAGGCGATGGCGTGCGGGGTACCGGTGGTGGCGTCGGCGGTGGGAGGCATGCTCGATACGGTCGTCCACGATGTGACGGGCCTGCTGATACCGCCGAAGGAGCCGCGGGCCTGTGCCAATGCCATCACCGCCATCCTGCGGGATCGGCGCGCCGCCTCCGGCTTCGGCAAGGCCGGGCGAGACCGGGCCCGTTCGAGGTACTCCTGGGAGCGGATCGCCACCGACACGCTGCGGGTGTACGACCGCCTACTGCCGGCAGCAGGGCCGGGGCGCATCGCGGCCCGGGCGTCCGGGGCGCGGTGACGGCCCCCGCCCCGTGTAACACCTGAGCGTTATCTGGCAAGCCCTTGGTTCCGGCCCGGATCGGCGTACGCAACGTTTGAAGTGGTTGCTGCGACTGGATGATCGGAGGAACATGGATCCATCTAGTGGGGAAGATGGGCGGAGCGACGACATGGCGGTGACGAGCCGCAACGACATGATGCGCGACGTGGCGGACCTGGTGCACACCTTGAATCAGCGCTCGGGCGTCGAACCCGAGGGCGCGCTCGATGAGCTGCTGGTGAACCTGCTGGCACACATGCCCTCTGCTCAGCATGCCGGTGTCACGCTCACCACGTCGACCGGTGATGTGCAGACCCTGTCGGCCACCGACCCGTACCCGGCGGTCCTTGACGACATTCAGCGCAAGCAGCGCGAGGGGCCGTGTCTGGCCGCGGCCTGGAAACAGCATGTGGTTCGCCTGGATGACGTCTGCTCCGAGGAGCGCTGGCCGTCGTACTGCCGGGAGGTCGCGGCCACGACACCGATTCGGTCCATCCTGGCGTTCGAACTGTTCACCGGTGAAGGCAGCACCGGCGCGCTGAACTTCTACTCTCAGACCGACAACGCTTTCGACGATGACGCGGTGGAGTTGGGTTTGATCCTGGCGACCCACGCCGCGCTGGCCTGGCACATGGTTCGCCGCGACGAACAGTTCCGCAGTGCGCTGGCCTCTCGTGACGTCATCGGTCAGGCGAAAGGCATGCTGATGGAGCGGTTCGGCATCGATGCGTTGCAGGCCTTCGAGCTGCTCAAGCGACTGTCGCAGAACTCCAACACCCCGTTGGCCGGCGTGGCACAGCAGGTGGTGAGCCATCGATGAGCCCGTCGGCGGCGGCTGCACGCGGCGAGCTGGCGCGGCTTCGGGCCGAGGAGCTGCAGCTACGACGCGCCGAGTTGGCTGCGGGCAAAACGGTGACCCCGAACAATGTGGGTGTTGCCCGCCTGCACGCCGACGAGTCACGGGAGCGAGCCGAGCGGGCGCACCGCGACGCCGCTGCCAGGCACCGGGATGCGGTCGCGGCGCACCTGAAGGCAGCTGCCGCGCATGAGCAGGCCGCATTGTTTGCCGGCAAGGGCGACAGCGACTCACACCTGGACGCTGCCGAAGCTCACCGTCAGGCGGCCCAGGAGCACGAGCATGCCGCTGCCGAGCAGACTCGAGGGGCCGATCTGCTCAGGCCTGGACCTCCATCAGCAGTAACGCCCCATTCACCCCACCCTCCGAAGGCGCCTGGAACCCGGCACACGTCACCCGGACTTTTGTCGAGCGGCCACGGCGATTGACGGCCTCGACGTGCGTCTCACCCGGATTGTCCGGATCGACGAATGCGTTGCCGATCAACGGTCGGACGTTGTCCATCGGAAGCCCGATATCGAGGCTGGTCAGCACCGAACCGACCGTCTCGTCAGACCGCAGGCCCCACAGTTCCTCACAGCCGCGGTTCCACACCACCACCCGCATCTCCCGGTCCACCACCACCATGCCGAGATGCACCGAATTGACCAGTGAATCGAGGAAGTTGCGTGCGTCGTCCAGTTCGATGCTGCGTTCCCGCAGCGCGTCGTTGATGGTGTGCAACTCGTCGTTGGTCGATTGCAGCTCCTCGTTCATGGTTTCGAGCTCTTCGTTGGTGGACTGCAATTCCTCGTTCGTGGTTTCCAGTTCTTCTACCGTCGACTGCAGCTCTTCGTTGGTCGTCTCGAGCTCTTCGTTGGTGGATTGCAACTCCTCATAGGCCGCCTCGAGTTGCCGGTTGGTCGCGACCACCTTGTCGACCAATGCCCGAGTCGCGGTCACGTCGAAAAACACGATCGAGACGCCCAGCAGGCCGTTCTCGGCGTCCACCAGGGGGTTGATATGGATCTCGAACCAGATGGTGTCAAGGCCGGGGCGCTGCCAGCTGACGTCCTGGACACGGGCCGAACGCCGGTCCACCTTGGCCTGCTCCAGATAGGCACGCAGCTCCACCGGGCGGTAGGAAACCTCCAAGTCGCGCAGCAGTCGCCCGATATCGCGGGCGGACAGTCCGAACATCGTCTCGGCCTGCTGGTTGATCATCGCCACGGTGTCTTCGCCGGTCACCACGATCTGCGCCACCGGGCTTGCCCGAAATGCCATTTCGCGCACCGTCACCAGACCGGCAAGCTCACCGTGCCGCTCGTACATCGACGCCGCCGGGTCGTAGCGATCCAGGCCGCTGTGCGAGCCGGCCGCCTTGCGGAAGATCCGATGCTTGAGGCTCAGGGGGCTGAAGCGATCGCTGTGGCTCAGCAGCATCTCGGCGTGGCCGAGAAACAGGGTTCCCTGCGCTGACAATGCAAAATGCAAGCGGCCCAACACATTGCGTTGCGTCTCGGCGTTCATGTACATCAAGGTGTTGCGGCACACCAGCAGGTCCACCCGCGAGATCGGCGCGTCCCTGACCAGGTCGTTGCGACCGCAAGATCACCCCGCGGCGCAAGTCTTTGTGAAAGACGTACCGTCCGTTGACCTGTTCGAAGTAGCGGTCCAGGTACTGCGGCGGCACCGATTCGACGGCTTTGGCGTCGTAGGTGGCCGCCCGGGCCTCACTGAGGGCGTCTTCGTCGACGTCGGTGGCGTAGATCTTCACCCGCTGCCGGAACTCCTCGGTGCCGAGTGCTTCGGCCAGCAGAATCGCCAGGGTGTAGGCCTCCTGGCCGGAGGCGCAACCGGCGCTCCAGACCCGGATCGGGTCGTCGGGACCCCGCTCGGCCACGATCCGCGGGATGATGTCGGTGCTGATGTATTCCCAGGTGTCGGGGTCTCGGAAGAACGCCGTCACATTGATCAAGATGGTGTTGAACAGCGCCGCGAACTCGTCGGAACTGGCCTGCAGGACGTCGAGATACTGTTCGAAGGTGTCGTATCCGGCCTGGCTCATCCGGTGGCGTACCCGGCGCATCAGCGAAGCGCGTTTATAGCCGGTGAAGTCGAAGCCCCGGGAGTCCCGCAGGTATCGCAACAGGGCCTCGAACGCCTCGTCCGGCCCTTCGTTCTGCCCGTCCATCTCGCCCCGTCCGCTCGGAGAATTCCCGCGACCGCAAACACTACTCGCGCGAGGGTCCGGGTCGGTGAAGGTCAAAGCCGGTCCTCCGGGCCCAGTACCGCCCACACCGTCTTGCCGTTCGGAGTGGGGCTGCTGCCCCAGGCGCTGCACAGGGCACTGAGCACCGCCAGGCCGGAGGACCACTCGGGGCCGCCGTCGACGCCTTCGCGGAGCATCGCCGGGCTGGAATTGGTGTCCTGGACCGCGATAGTGACTGTGGAGCCGGCGTATTCCAGCAATAGCACGGGCGGACTGTCGGTGTGGCACAGCACGTTCTCCACCAACACATCGACGACCACTTTCGCGGTGGGGATCAGCGGGGTCTGCGACCAGTGGGTCAGCCACTCGGCCACGAAGTCGCGGGAACCGCGCAGACTGCTCAGCGAATGCGAAAGGGCGATACGGGCCCGGCGCCGTGGATACGGGCCATCCGCCAGCGACGCCACCGCGGACTCGACATCGGCGTGCACCGCGACGTAGCGGGTCACGCCGGTGCTCGAGATCCGGGCGGCCACGTTCGGTCGCGGACAGACCAGCAGGATCGGAATATCGGGCCAGGTGCTGACATGCCAGCGAGCGCTGGTGAACACCGACCACGCCGAGGGCGCCGGGACATCGAGCCGGCTGACGTCGACCAGCACGGCGGGGGGTTCGTCGAGAGCCGCCTTGATCACGCTGTCGCGCAGCTCGAGGTAGGTGCTGCTGTCCAATGTCCCGGTAGCAGTCAACAGACACACCCCTGCGACGGTGGCCAATGTCACCGTCAGCTGACTCGGTGCGCTACTCAGGGCCGTCCTCCTGCGCACCGTAGACGGCGGCCAACCGCCGGCCGAGGACTGAGGTAGCGTGTTCGGCCTCCCGGGCCAGTACCTCGTAGTGGTCGCTCAAGATGCCGGGGCGGACCTGATCGGCGAGCCGGCGCGACAGTTTGGCCTTCTCCTGCAGGCTGCGAACCGCTACCCACAGCGCGCTTTCGACCTCACTGTCGCGGGCCCGCAGCAGCGCGTCGCCGGTCCAGGCATGACCGACGTGGCAGCGATAGTTTCCGTCGCTCACTGTGATCAACGCACCGTTGCAGTCGGGGCAGATGTAGCCGGACGGCGGACCGAGTTGCTCGGTGTCGAAATCGGTCGCGAAGGGCCGGGCCATCGCGATGCGGTTCTCCAGCTCCATTCTGATGTCGGGCTCCATCTCGGTTTCCTCAAGCTCTCGATCAGCCAGCTTCTCCAGCAGGTCGCCGATCTCTGCCGCCGGCGCCTGATGGTCGACCACGCCTGCGTTGATCGCGTTGTTCGGCATGGCCGGGAACATTGCATCGGTGGGGGATTGGGCGATCGTCGCCCCGCCGCGCGATCGGATGGCGGCCAACCCCACCACACCGTCGTCCAGTACTCCGGACAACAGCACTCCGATAGCACGCCGGCCATGGGCCAGCGCGATCGATCGAAACAGCGCGTTGATGGCGGGGCGGTGCCCGTTCTCGGTGGGACCTTCCGACGGTGCCATCCGCCCGTCGTCGGCCAGGAGGTGGTGGCCGGGCGCGGCGGCGTAGATCTTGCCGTGCTCCATCGGGGTCCCCGGGTTCGCGGTCTCTGCCGCCAGCGGGCCGGCCCGGTCCAGGATTCGGGCGAGCACACTGGGCGCTCCCGGTGGAATGTGCAGGACGACCAGGACGGCGCAGGGCAAACTCTGGGGCAACGCTGCCGCGAAGCTCTTCAGCGCCTCCACCCCGCCGGCCGACGCGCCTACGCCGACAACGTTGAGGGGACCGGTGTTCCCTGCCATCGCACTCTCCACCTTCAGGTGGCTACCCACTCCGGCTGCATAGGCAACCTCAGCGGGCGGTGCTGTTCAGCGTAGTCTTCGCGCGTTGCTCAGGTAACGGTCAACAGAGTGTGGTCCAGATCGGAGAGCGCAGCGGCCGGCAGCCTGCCGGTGTAAGCAGCCAGGAAGCGGGCTGCCAGGTCGCGCACCTTGACGTTGGTCTCCTGAGAGCGCCACACCAGAATGTCGAACGCGCGCTCGGCGGAGATCCCGTACGCCACCATCAGCACGCCCTTGGCCTGCTCGATCACCGCACGTGACTGGGCGACCTCGGAGACCGCAGCGCTGACGTCGGCCTGCAACACATCGGTGACGTCCACATAGAAGCCGGCCGTGCCGGTCACCCTGTCGTGGTCGTCGAGCATGCGATCCCCGACCACGATCACCCAGTGCACCTGCCCAGCGGTGTCGATAATCCGGTGCCGGCTGCTGAACGGCTCGCCCTGCACGACACGCTCGAGCACCGCGGCCACCTCGGCGCGGTCCTCGGGATGTTTGTGTTGCAGCAGCAACTCCGTGCTGGGTGTCACCGTGCCCGGCTCGTAGCCGTGCATGCGGGCGACCGTATCCGACCACTCCCAGCGCTGCTCGCCAAGCCAGTAATGGAACCGGCCGACCCGCTGCGGCTCGCCGTGGCCGACTACCAGGTCGAGATCACTGTGGATCTCGGAGTCATCGCCCATTGGCGTCGTGAACGACGCGTTGACATCCCCGACCACCGCATACCCGCCTTCTCGTACTCCAACAGTATGAGCTGATTCCAACGGCCGGCGGGCAAACCGCAGCCTGGAATCGCAGGAATGAGCGCACGGACGATCCAGACCGGCGCTGCATCCTGAACGCCCGAGCGACGTAACTATCCACAATTTCCAGACGCTGCGCAACTACCACCGGGTTTCCCCGTCGGCCGGGCAGGGTACGCGTTGCGGCAGGTGTGTTCCAGCAAAGCGGACCGCCACTGAAATATCGACTCGATGGAAGGAGTCAGAAGTGAAGCTCTCCAAGACTGCAGCCAAGACGGCCGCCGGCGCGGCAGGAATCGCCGCGGTGAGTGTTTTCTCCGCGACCACCGCCATGGCCGAGCCGGCGATCCAACCGTTCGGCACGCCCGAACAGCTCAACGATGGGGCGATGGCAACGTCCTACACGGTCAGCAACCTGGGGCCGGCCAACATCACCATTCCGGGCTACCAACCCCGAGGCAAGCTGTATCAAGCCGACGTGACGGCGCGTGCCGACCGCGGAACGGTGACCCCCGTCGTCTCGGACTTCAACGCCAGGGCGGCCAACAGTGAGACCTACCGCGTGATCAACACGGTGCCGACGCCCGGGGGCATCAATCCCGGGCCGATCGGTCAGGGGGCTGCCGCCAACGGCAAGATCTACTTCGATGTCACCGGCCCACCGCCGGACGGAGTGGTCTACAACGACGGTGTGCAGGACGTGCTGATCTGGACCAGCAAGGCCTGACGCCGACCCGAGATGGGCCCGATCGGGGGGTCGGGCCCATCCGGATGTGGTTGCCATGCGAGCGCTGAGGCGGGTACTGATCACCGGCGGTGCCGGGTTTCTCGGCAGTCGGCTGTGTGCGCGGCTGCTCTTTGCCGACCCGGCCCGGTTCGGGCCGGTGGGAAGCCGTCTTCCATCTGGCCCCGCCGCTTCGCCGCCGGACTATCTGCGATTGCCGATAGCGACCTTGCGTGCGAAGACGGCGGCGCTGACCTGTGTGCCGTGGAACGTGCGTTGGCTCGGCTCGCCGACACGCTGCCACCCGGGTCTGCGGGCGCGGTGAAATCCACAGTCCCGGTCGGTGGCGCCGGAATGGCCTGCGTGGGCAACGGATCTGAGCGCGGCAGGTACGCCGGCGATGTTGATGCTCAGGCTCGCGCTCTGGACGCGCGAAGATGATTCCGAACCGCTGACCACGATTAGCCCCCGCCACGACGGGTATGTCATGACTCATGACGACTCTGGGTTATGCGTTGTCGTGCGAGGAGTTCCCTCCCAACGAGCTGGTTCGCCAAGCTGTCCGGGCGCAGCAGGCGGGCTTCGAGGCGCTGTGGATCTCCGATCACTTCCATCCCTGGAACGACCGGCAGGGCAACAGTCCGTTCGTGTGGTCGGTCATCGGCGCGCTGTCGCAGGCGTGCACGCTGCCGATCACCACCGCGGTCACCTGCCCGATCGTGCGGACCCATCCGGTGGTCATCGCGCAGGCGGCAGCGACCAGTGCCGCATTACTCGACGGCCGCTTCACCTTGGGCGTCGGTACCGGCGAGGCGTTGAACGAACACATCACCGGTCGCCGCTGGCCCACGGCCGCCATCCGGCGCGGCATGCTCGACGAGGCGGTCGCGGTGATCCGTGAACTGTTCACCGGCGCGCAGGTCAACCACCACGGGCGTTACTACACCGTGGAGAACGCCCGGCTCTACACACTGCCGCCACGGCCGACTCCCATCTATGTTTCGGGCTACGGTCCGCACTCGGCGCGGCTGGCGGGCCGGATCGGCGACGGCTACCAGTGCAGCATGCCGGCGGCGGAGCTGGTTTCGGAGTTCCATCACGCCGGCGGTGTGGGCAAGCCCGCTCAAGCGGGGTTCAAAGTCTGTTACGGAGCATCGAAAGAGGATGCGGTGCGTACCGCGCACGCCACCTGGCCGATTGAGCAGCTTCCCGGCGAACTAGGTCAGAACCTGCCCACACCAGCGCATTTCGAGCAGGCGTCGAGCCTGGTGACCGCCGAGGCAGTGGAACGATCAGTTCCTGCTGGGCCGGAAGCGAAGCCGTATCTGGACCGAATCCGCGAGTTCGTCGACGCCGGTTTCGACGAAGTATACGTTCAGCAGATCGGAGCGGACCAGGAGAGCTTCTTCGCCTTCTGGGAATCCGAGATCGCGCCCGAGCTCGCGGAGTCGGCGTAATGGTAGCGACGAAAGAGACTGGGGCGCAGCGCTACCTACCGGAGCGGCGGACGCTGGGCGCGCTGCGTCAGGCGGCTGCCCAGTGCCGCGGTTGCACGCTCTACCGTGACGCGACCCAAACCGTGTTCGGTGAGGGGCGCCGGGGTGCGCCGCTGATGCTGGTCGGTGAGCAACCGGGCGATCACGAAGATCTCGAGGGTCACCCTTTCGTCGGCCCGGCCGGGCGGTTGTTGGACCGTGCGGTGCGCGACGCGGGCATTGACCCGGCGCAAATGTATGTGACCAACGCGGTCAAGCACTTCAAGTTCACTCGCCGCGAGGGCAAACGCCGGATCCACCAGAAGCCCGGCCGCACCGAGGTGGTGGCGTGCCGGCCGTGGTTGATCGCTGAGATCGACTCGGTGCGGCCAGAAGTGGTGATCTGCCTGGGCGCCACGGCGGCGCAGTCGCTGCTGGGTGCGTCGTTCCGTGTCTCGACCGGGCGCGGTGAGCTGCGGTGCCTGCCTGGTCTGGCGGGTTCCAACGGTCGGCCCAGGGTCCTGGCGACCGTTCATCCCTCGGCGGTGCTGCGCGACCGCAGCGACCAGCATGCACAGGCTTACCAAGCGTTCGTCGATGACCTGCGGGTGGCCCGCGACGCCGTGACCAGAGGTGGGACACCGCTGGTGCACCCCGCCGTTTGACAAAACAAGGGGCGGGTAACCGTTTCGTGTTGAAGGGAGCGACCAATGCCGAAAACCGCGGATTTCATCCTCGACAGGCTCCGTCAGTGGGGGGTGCACCGGATCTTCGGGTATCCCGGTGACGGCATCCTCTCGATGCTGGGCGCCTTGGATCGCGCCAACGGGGACCCGGAGCTGATCCAGCCCCGCCATGAGGAGATGGGTGCGTTCATGGCCACCGGCCATGCCAAGTTCACCGGCGAACTCGCCTGCTGTCTCGCCACGTCCGGTGGTGGCGCGATCCACCTGCTCAACGGGCTCTATGACGCCAAACTCGACCACCAGCCGGTGGTCGCGATCGTCGGCCAGCAGAAGCGGATGTCGCTGGGTGCGGCTTTCCAGCAGGAGATCGACCCGATGTCGTTGTTCAAAGACGTCTCGTCGGACTTCATCCAAACCTGCATGGCGCCGGTACAGGCGCGCCACCTGGTAGACCGGGCCTGCAAGGTGGCGCTGACCAATCGGACGGTCGCCACCATCATCCTGCCCGAGGACGTCGCCGAAGAGGACGCGGTGCCGTCGCCGCCACGGATGCACGGCGCGGTGTTCAGCAGTGTCGGTTGGTCTCGGTCACGGATGCTTCCGGCGCAACCGGAGTTGCAGAAGGCCGCCGACATCCTCAATGACGCCGAGAAGGTGGCGATTCTGATCGGGGCCGGCGCGGCCGACGCGTCGGACGAAGTGGTGCAGGTGGCCGAGCTGCTTGGCGCCGGGGTCGCCAAAACCTCGCTGGGGCGGGCCTCGCTGCCCGATGATCTGCCCTATGTGACCGGTCCGATCGGGCTGCTGGGATCCACGGCCAGCGAAGCGATGATGTCGGGCGCCGACACCCTGTTCATGATCGGTTCCAGCTTCCCCTATTCCGAATGGCTTCCCAAGGAGGGCCAGTGCCGGGGTGTGGAGATCAATCACGACGGCCGGATGATCGGAGTCCGGTATCCGATGGATGCCAATCTGATCGGCGACTCCAAAGACACCCTTCAAGAGCTGATTCCACTGCTCAAGCGCAAAGACGACCGGTCCTGGCGGAAGAAGATCGAAGGCGAAGTGCAGGAGTGGTGGCGGGTGCTCGACAAGCGGGCCCACGACAAGGCCAGCCCGCTCAACCCCGAGCTGGTGGTGCATGAGCTGTCCAAGCGGCTGCCCGACAACTCCGTCATCACCACCGATGCCGGCTCGGTGGCCAACTGGTGGGCTCGGCATCTGCGGCTGCGGCCGGGAATGGCCGCGTCGCTGGCCGGCAATCTCGCCACCATGGGACCCGGCACGCCGTATGCGATCGCCGCCAAGCTGGCGCACCCGGGCCGGCCGGTGATCGCCCTGGTCGGCGACGGGGTCTTCCAGATGAACGGCATGGCCGAGATGATCACCGTCAAGCGGTATAAAGAGCGGCTGTCCAAAGGCCCGCTGATCTTCTGTGTGTTCAACAACCAGGACCTCAACCAGGTCACCTTCGAGCAGCGGGCGATGGGCGGGGAGAAGAAATTCGAAGGGTCACAAAGCATTCCGGATGTGCCGTACGCCGAGTTTGCCAAGCTGCTGGGGCTGACCGGCATCCGCTGCGATGACCCGAAGGACATCGGGCATGCCTGGGATCAGGCGCTGGCCGCCTCGAGCCCGGTGGTGCTGGAGGTGGTCGTCGACCCGGATATCGCACCGGTGCCGCCGCAGATCCGGATGGACATCGCGAAGAACACCGCTAAGGCGATGATCAAAGACCCGGACCGCGTCAACATCGCCACCAAGAACGCCAAGCAGAAGATCCACGAGTTCACCGAGTCGGCCAGGCAGGCGGTGCGCGATCTGCGCGACACGGACGACTAATGAGTTTGCTCAAACATCGCCATACCGGGCAGGTTCCCGCCCGGCCGGACACCCGGTTCGTAGCGGGGATGGCGGCGGTAGACCGGGTCAACGTGATCGGGCTGGAAAAGCAATTGCGCCTCGCGGCTGGGATAGCAGCCGCTGCCTTCGGATTCAGGCGACGCGGAACTCGTCGAGGTCGACCTGTTTGACGCTCAGCCCGTGTCCGGGGGAGGTGCGGTCCGGGCGTAGCACCCCGCCGGGCTCGGGGGTGATCACACCGTCGAAGGCCAGCCCTTCGATCCGGACATGGTCGTGGAAGTACTCCAGATGGCGCAGATGCCACAGTGCCGTGCCGACCTGAGCGCTGATCTGCGGCGCGCAGTGCAGCGACAGGTCGACGCCGCGGGCGTCGCAGAGCGCACCGACTTTGAGCACACCGGTGATACCGAGCGCACGGGTGACGTCGGCCTGCAGGCAGTCCACCGCGCCGGCGGCCAGCATCAGCTCGAAATATGGCAGGTGGTAACCGTATTCTCCGGCGGTGATGTCCATCCCGGGCGGCCCGTTGCGACTCAGCTGGTGCAGGCCCTCAAGATCATCAGAGCTGACCGGTTCCTCGAACCACCGCACGTCGAAATCGGCGAAGCGATGAGCCCACCACAGGGCCTGCTTGCGGTGGTAGGCGCCGTTGGCGTCGACGAACAACTCGATCCCGTCGCCGATCGCGGCGCGCGCCGCCGACACCCGGTTGGCGTCGGCATCCGGGTCGCGACCCACCTTCATCTTGACCCGGGGGATGCCGGCGTCTGCCCAGCCGCACAACTGCTCGCACAAGATGTCGTTGGCATAGGAGGTGAATCCGCCGCTGCCGTAGATCGGGGTGGTGTCGTGGACGGCGCCGAGGGTGATGACCAGCGGCTCATCGAGCAGGCGGGCCCGTAGATCCCACAGTGCGATGTCAACCGCCGAGATCGCCTCGGCGACCACGCCCGGTTTGCCCAGGTTGCGCACCGCGTGCTGCATCGCGGCCCACCGGGCCGGCGGTTGCAACGCGTCCTCGCCGGTAATAACGCCGGCCAGCTTGGCTTCCACCACGGTGGCCACCGCCGTTCCGCCGTAGGTGTAGCCGGTTCCGACGAGCCCGCCGGCGCGGACGCTGACCAGCACAAAGGTGGTGGAGTCCCAGCTCAGCGTACCGTCGGACTCCGGGGCGTCGGTGGGGATCGCGTAGGCCGAGACGTTCACGGACTCGATCGGGATCGCGGAAGCTGCGCGCAAGGTCATCGATGATGACTACCCGCGACGCGGATCGGGTATGCCCGCGAACGTGGACTGAGCAGTGCCTGCAGTCCGCGCGTGATCATCATCGGCGTTTGTCCGCCGCTGTGGCCGGGTAAACCGGCTAAGTGAACCCCATCACCGCTACCTGCCCTAGCAGGCCTCAGTTGCTGACCCATACGGGCGTCTATGCCCCGCAGCAGGATTCGCACCTGCTGATCGACACGATGGAATCCTCGGGCCTGGCCCGGCGGAGCAGGGTACTCGATCTGTGCACCGGGTCCGGGGTGGTGGCGATCGCGGCTGCTGAACTGGGCGCCGACAGCGTCACCGCGTACGACATCTGCCCGCGCGCCGTGCGCTGTTCGCGGGACAACGCTCGTGCCGCGGGAGTCGAGGTGGATATCCGGCACGGCCCGTGGACCGGCGCGCTGGCCTGCGAACCCTTCGACTTGGTCGTGTCCAACCCGCCCTATGTGCCCAGCCCGCGCCACAGCGGCCAAATCCCCGCCGCGGGCGGCCCGGAGTGGTCGTGGAACGGCGGCATCGATGGCCGGGTCATCCTCGACCCGCTGTGCCGCGCGGCCACCACGCTGCTACGCAGCGGCGGTTCGGTGCTGCTTGTACAGTCCGCACTGGCAGACGCCGGCCGGTCGCTGAAGGTGTTACGAGAAAGCGGTATGGATGCCAAGGTGGTGGCGTCCCAATGGATTCCGTTCGGCCCAGTGCTCTCATCGCGCGCCGACTGGCTGGAACGAACCGGGCGAATGCCCCGCGGCTGCCGGGAAGAGCAGCTGGTGGTGATCCGGGCGGACAAGCCGTGAGCGGCGACGGTACGCGCCTGGTGAAGCCGGTCCGCAACGGCCCGGTGCTGGTGTCGGGGCCGGTGCGCATCGAGACGCCCGATGGAGTGGTCGAATCGGATCGGTTCATGGTGGCCATCTGCACGTGCGGGCGCAGCGGCAACTACCCGTTATGTGACACCAGTCATCGCCGCCGGAACCGGTCCTCTCGCCGTGCCGAGGCCGAGGTCGTCAAGGCCGAATAGCTGCCGGGCGGGCCGACTTACCGGTCGGCGTCGTAGTCTTCCTCGGGCAGCGGAACGCTGATGGCCTGATCGATCACGTCCGCCGGATTGGCGTCGGTGTCGCCGGCGTTAGCTAGGACGGTCGGATCCAGTCGGTCGTCGTCGCTGGCGTCGACGGCGATGCGCTGTTCGGCGAGATCTGCTTCCGGGACTTCTTCGGTCGCTGGTAGCCGTTCAGGGTTGGTCATCATGACCCTTTCGTTTCCGCATTCGGGGTGGGTCCGCGCGTTGGGCGGCGAGCAGTGCATAGTCCGTTTTCAGTTGGGAATTGTCCGATTTGAGCCGGGTGTTGTCGGATTCCAGTCTGCTGTTGTCGGACTCCAACCGGGCGTTACGTGCTTCTAGGCCCAGGATCTGCCCGATACCCGCCACGTTGATGCCGATGTCTACCAGCTCCGTGATCCGTCGAAGCCGCGCAATATCGTCATCGCTGTAGCGACGCGTCCCGCCCGCGGTGCGCGCCGGGGTCAGCAGGCCGCGGCTCTCGTAGAGCCGCAAGGTCTGCGGACCGATTCCGGACAACTCAGCTGCCACCGAGATGCCGTACACCCCAAGCCCGGACCGGGCATTCATCGCGTCGGCCACTGCTCGTCGCTTCCACTCGTAGGAAAATCTTCGGACTCCGCTTGCGCAAAGCTACCACAGCTGCTATATAAAAATCTATGTCGGTGGACATAGATGATCTGCCGCAGTTCAAGGAGGTGGAGATGATGTTGATGCGTACCGACCCGTTCCGTGATCTCGACCGCTGGACCCAGCAGGTGCTGGGCACCGCGGCACGGCCGGCGGTCATGCCGATGGATGCCTGGCGTGACGGTGACCAGTTCATCGTCGAGTTCGACCTGCCTGGGGTGGCAGAGGATTCCCTCGATCTCGATGTCGAACGCAACGTGCTGACGGTGCATGCCGAGCGTCCTGGGCTGGACCAGAGCCGCGAGATGGTGTCCGCGGAACGGCCACGCGGTGTGTTCAGCCGCCAACTGTTCCTCGGCGACAATCTGGACGCCAGCCAGATCCAGGCCAGCTATCAAGACGGCGTGCTGAGGTTGACAATTCCGGTCGCCGAGAAGGCGAAGCCCCGGCGGATCAAGATCGCGAGTGGCCACGGCGAGCGGGCCATTGACGTCTGATCGAGAGGGGCCGGGCGACGGCCTTCGTCAAATGGTTGTCGGAAAGGGAGGTGATGGTATTAGGCGATCAACAGCGGGCGGTGACACGTGCGTCGCTCACAGCTATCCGACTATTGTGAGTGCGTTCGACGCAGACCGGGGCCTGCGTGCGCATAGCCACCGATGTGGCAGCGAAGTACGCTGAGCTGCAAGCGATGTCACCGCAGGGCTCGACGAGGCCCCGCTGCCGTCAGTGCTCTCCCCGGCAGCGGGCCTCGCCGGCCGAGAGGCCGATCAGGTACCACTGGGCGATAAGCGTCACGCCGTCGTCTCGATGCGAACGTTGGCGAAGTCCAGGAGGCTGACCAGCCGGTGCACGACTGCCCGATCGCTGCGCAGTAGCGCTGTTCGGCCGTGGGCGGCGCAGTAGCGGTCGAGCAGGCAGAGTTGCCGGTGCCCGACGAATTCCAGTTCCCGCGCGTCGATCTCGAGGACGTCCTGGGACAGCAGCGGCAGGACCCGCTGCAAGGTGGTGAGGAACAGCGGCTCGCTGGCGGCGTCGAGTGTGCCGGCTAGTGCGATGGCGTTGCGCCCAGCGGGCTGGGCATACAACTGGAACGGCACCGCGCTCGGGCCGGCCGCCGGGTGCAGACACAACAGCCCGGCCGCGGCATCACCGAGTTCAGCGACGTTGTAACCGCACATCGCCGCGACCGGCAGGGTGGAGATTCGCCGGTCTCCAAGGAATTCCAGGGCCGCTTGGGCGTCGCGTTGTGCGGGTGTGCGCACCACGGGCGTGACATCGATGACGAGCCGAAGGCCGCTGTAGCCGGCAGCGACTGCGGCGACCGCTGCCGCCGCATAGCGTTCGGTCATGCGCTCAGCGTCGACGACATCACCGCGGAACAGGTAGTGCTCCGGCACGGTCTTTACGTGTACCTCTCGCGAGCCACTTCCCAGCCCGGCGGCGGCCAAGGCGGCTCGCATGGTGGCCGGATCGTCCGCGCCGACGTAGGCGACTCGCTGGTCGAGGTTCAGACCGTCCGCGACATACTCTGCCGCGCGGTGCAGGAAATCAGCATGGTCCTGGTATTCCCAACCGATATGGCCGTACTCGCCCGTCCGGTCCGCCCGATACGCCCCCATCACGCCAACTTCCTCATTCGTAGATGCGCCTGCACCGTGGTACCGCTCGCCGCGGTGTGGATACGTACCAGGTCCGCGGTTGCATTGACCACGAACAGTCCGCATCCGTGGTCGTAGTCGTTGACGATCGCCCGCCGGCCGGCCAGCCGGTCGGTCATGCGGCCGGCATCGCGTGCCTGACAGATCAATTGGTCGTCCGCCGCCCACAGCAACAGAGTGCAGGGGCCTAGTCCGTGTTGCAGGCTGTTGGATGCCAGCTCGTTGACGATCAGCTGCAGGTCTGCGATGTCGGCGGTCGAGAATCCGAACCAGCGGGCGTACTTGGCGGAGAATTTGCGGGCGCCGGCCAGGTCGGTGAGCCGGTGCAGGGTATAGCTCGCCGCCATGGGGCTGCCGGGCAGCGGCTCGTTATAGCGCGTCCACGCGGCCTCGGGCGCGAAGCCGGCGCTGTTGCGCTCCGGGTGTCCGAAACGGCCCAGCCTTGGATGGGTGATCTCAGCGTCGACGAGAATGTCGGCGTCCAGACTTGCTGCGTCGTACGGGCAGAGCACGGTGATATCCCGGCCGGCGAACGCCTCGTTGACCAGCGCCTCATGCTGCACGCAGGCCGGATACTCCAGCTTCGACCGACCGCTCCAGACCGGCTCGCCGACCATCCGTACCGGTCCCGACGGGTGTCGGGCGGCGAACGCCTCCATGACACCGCCCAGTATGTGACTGGGGTTACGCCCGACCTGGGCCATATCGGACAGGCTCACCGACTCGACTGCTCCGGCGGGCAGGGCGTCACGAAGCAGCGACAGGTTGGGTTCTGGCACCGCCACCAAGACCGGAATTCCGGCGGCCACGCTGTCGGTGACGTAGGCCACCAGGTAGTCCAGATACTCCTGCGGTGACCGGTACAACAGCGCGATATGACGGAACACACCGCGATCAGTGCCGGCACCGACAGTCATCGCATGTGCCCCTGTCATCCGACGTGAACGGGCCGCAGAGCCACCCCAGGCCTACTGTTCGAAGCACGCCCGACTGGGTGTGGGCACGCCGCGGTCGGCTCAATACCAGTAACGCCGACCCGCGACCGGGCGACCGACCGCCCCCAGAATCCACAGTGCCGCGCCGACAACCAGCAGAATGACGCCGATCGTCCACAGGATGTTGATCTTGAAAATGAGCGCCAGAATGAGCAGGATCACTCCGAGGACAATCATCACCAATCCCTTTCTTAAACAATCAAACCGACCGCACCCAACGATGAGGGTTGCGGCAAATGACAGTCGGACACCACCGGGTTGAACCCGAGGTAGTTCAAAGGACCTGCCAACGTCGTGACAGCGATCGTTCCGGCATTAGCACAACTGGTTTGGCTCCCGTGGAAGTAGTCGCGCTGCCATGCCGCAAACACGCCGATTAGCAGCCAGATCAGCACAACTGCCCCGGCCAGTCCACCGAATCGCATCCGTCCTCCATTCATCTGTACCCGATCAGTTCCCCGTTCGACGGTTGTCCAAACCTGGAAATCAGTCCGGACGATGTTTGGTCGCCACGGGGCCGGGGTATCGCCGGGTTCAGCGGTACATCGGCGAACGGAACGGGGGTGCGCAGATGATGTTGCTGGAAACAGGCGAGTCCGGTGTGCGGGTGGGTAGCCACGAGGAATGGATCGGCGAAGCTGGCGATATCGTCGATCGGATGTTGCGCAATGTCGCGCATGGCCGCTTCGAAAGGTCTTTGTCGGCGCTGACGGCGGTCGCCGCGATGGTCACGACCGCGGAAATCTATCTTGAGCATTACAAGGCCGGGTTCGGCAACAAGTGGATGTGGAGCCCGGTTCTGGTCACGCCGCCGGTGGTGGTCGCCGGGATCGGTGGCGTGTCCTCGCGCCGCTGGGCCAAGCGCTGGCTGCCGTTGACCGCAGGGGTGTACGCCGCCAACGGCCTGCTGGGTGAGTACCTGCATGCTCGCGGGGTGGCTCGCAAGCCCGGCGGCTGGAAGATGGCGTCCTACAACGTCCCGATGGGGCCGCCGATCGCAGCGCCCGGCCTGATGGCCATGGTCGGCGGGATGGGCCTATTGGCCGCGGTGCTGCGCCGCGAACGCTGAGGTGCCCATGGCGGACACCTCGCGACCCGATCACCTGCCGAATCGGCGGGCAGATCGCCAACCTCCGCACCCGTCGTGGCTGCCCAAGCAACGCCGCGGAACCACACCGCAGATGATCGGCCGCTACCCCGACTTCGACGTGCTCGAGACGCAAGACAGCTGGGATGCGGCCACCCGGAAGGTAGTGCTGGCCCGGCTGGATCCGCCCGGCCCGCTGCGATTCTTCACCGCCGAGGAGGAACCCACGCTGCGGGCGTTCTGCGACATTGTGCTGGCGCAAGACAGCGAACCTCGCGTTCCGGTGGCCGAGTTCGTCGACGCCAAACTCGCCGACGGGCAACTCGACGGATATCAGTACGCGGACATGCCTGATGATCGCGACACCTGGCATCTGGTGCTCCGCGGCTTGGACGAGGCCGCCAGCGCGCAGTACGACAAGGCGTCGCTGGCACTGGCCGACGTGCCCAGCCAACTGGCGCTGGTGGGGCAGTTCTCCCGTGGCCAACTGCAGGGCGGAAGTTGGTCACAGCTCAACGTGAACCGAGCCTGGTCGGTGTGCATGCGGATGATGCTGACGGGGTTCTACTCCCATCCATGGGCGTGGAACGAGATCGGTTTCGGGGGGCCGGCCTACCCGCGCGGCTTCATGCGTTTAGGCGGTCCGAGCGGACCGTCGGCGGTGCGGGAACCGTTCGAAACCCGCGGTGCCGTCGCCAAAGACCCGGTGGAACTGGTGCAAGAAGAGGAATCGTAGTGGGCGATTTCTGGCGGGGCCTGCTCAAGGGGTCGCTGGGCCCTCCCGACAACGACTCACGGTTCTTGCTGGACGTGCAGTCGCGCCAACTGCCCGGCGAGAAGACCATGCGCCGCTATGCAACAGACGACGAAGTCGATCTGGTAGTCGTCGGTGCCGGGGCCGGCGGATCGGTGCTGGCGCAGCGCCTGGCACGGGCGGGCTGGCGCGTGGTGATCATCGAAGCGGGCCCGTTCTGGCATCCCGACACCGACTGGGTCTCCGATGAAGCCGGCTCCCACGCGCTGTACTGGACCCAGAAGCGCATCATCGGCGGGGCCGACCCGATCGAGTTGGGCAAGAACAACTCTGGTCGCGGAGTCGGCGGTTCGATGGTGCACTACGCCGGGTACTGCCCTCGGTTCCACCCCAGCGATCTGCGCACCCGCAGCCTCGATGGGGTCGGGGTGGACTGGCCCATCGACTACGAGGACATCCGCCGGCACTACGAGGTGCTGGAGGCCGAACTGCCGGTGGCAGGACAGAACTGGCCCTGGGGCTATCCCCACCGCTACCCGGCGTCGCCGCACCCGGTCTCCGGGGCCGCGTCAAAGCTCTGGGAGGGCGCGCGCAATCTGGGCATCGAGATGCGAGTGGGCCCGGTCGGAATCGTCAACGGCACCTTCGGAAACCGGCCGCACTGCATCTATCGCGGATACTGTCTGCAGGGCTGCAAGGTCAACGCCAAGGCCAGCCCCTATGTCACCCACCTGCCCGATGCGCTGGCCCACGGGGTAGAGATCCGCGCGGAGTGCATGGCTTGCCGGGTGGAGCTCGACGACACCGGGGCAGCTCGCGGTGTCGTCTACTACGACCGTCACGGCACCGAGCACCTGCAACGCGCCAAAGTGGTCGCGGTCGCCTGCTACTCGATCGAAACCCCGCGGCTGCTGCTCAATTCGATCAGCCCTCGGTTTCCGCACGGGTTGGGAAACAACACCGACATGGTGGGGCGCTACGTCATGGTGCAGGGCGCCGCCCAGACCGCGGGCCGCTGGTCGCAGGAGCTGCGGATGTACAAGGCACCTCCGCCGGAGGTGTCCAGCGAACAGTTCTACGAGACCGACGCCGCCCGGGGGTTCGCCCGCGGATTCTCCATCCAGACGGTGTCACCACTGCCCATCGGATGGGCCGAACATGTGCTTGCCGACGGACACTGGGGTCGGGCGCTGCGCGAATACATGCGCGACTACAACCACTGGAGCACGATCGGGGTGCTGAACGAGCTACTGCCACTGCCGGACAACCGGATCACGCTGGCCGATGAAACCGACAGCTACGGCATCCCGGTGGCCCGAATGGACTACACCCGGTGTGACAACGACAAGGCGAACATGGAGTACTCCACCAAAGTGATCACCGACATCCTGCACGCGGCCGGGGCGCAGGACGTGCTGACCATTCAGCGCTACGCCCACCTGATCGGCGGCGCCCGGATGGGGACCGCACCGGAGAATTCTGTCGTCGACGCCGACCACCGGGTCTGGGAGGTGCCCAATCTGTTCATCGCAGACGGCTCGGTGTGTCCGACCCAGGGCTCGGCCAACCCGGCGTTGACGATCATGGCACTGGCCTCCCGGCTCGCCGAGCGTCTGGCCGGGAAGAAACCGACACACAAGGGGGTTCGATGACTCAGACCGTCGTCATCACCGGAGCCAGCGCCGGCATCGGTCGCGCCGTCGCGCAGCTGTACGGCGAGCGCGGAGCCAAGGTGGCGTTACTCGCTCGCGGCGAGGCGGGATTGCGCGGCGCGGCAAGCGATGTCGAACAGGCCGGCGGCGCTGCGCTGGCCATTCCGACCGACGTCGCCGACTATTCGGCCGTCGAAGCCGCCGGCGATCGCGTCGAAGCCGAGTTCGGTCCGATCGACACCTGGATCAACGTCGCCTTCACTTCGGTGTTCGCCCCGTTCACCGAGATCGGGCCCGAGGAGTTCAAACGGGTGACCGAGGTCTGCTATCTCGGCTTCGTCTACGGCACCATGGTGGCGCTGGCGAAGATGAAGCCCCGCGATCACGGCACCATCGTGCAGGTCGGTTCCGCGCTGGGGGAGCGATCCATCCCGCTGCAATCGGCGTACTGCGGAGCCAAACACGCGATCAACGGATTCACCGAGTCAGTGCGGTCTGAACTGCTACACGACGGGTCCCGGGTGAACATCACTATCGTGCAGATGCCGGCGGTCAATACCCCGCAGTTCTCCTGGGTGCTCTCCCGACTGCCCCGGCACCCGCAGCCGGTGCCGCCGATCTACCAACCAGAGCTGGTGGCTCGGACCGTGCTGCGAGCCGCCGCGCGTCCGCGTCACAAGCAGTACTGGGTGGGCGACAGCACCGTGGCCACGCTGCTGGCGCAGAAGTTCGCCGCGCCGCTGCTCGACCGCTACCTGGCCCGCACCGGCTACGACTCGCAACAGACCAGCGAATACATCGACGGCGAGGCGACGCACAACCTGTGGGAGCCGGTGGACGCCGCCACCGACCATGGGGCGCGCGGGGAGTTCGACGACTCCTCACACGCGCACAGCCCGCAGATCTGGGCGGCCCGGCACCCGGGTCTGGTCGCCGCGACCGCGCTGGGGATGGCCGGAGCCGGCGTACTGGCCGCGCGGCGCCCGCGTTGAGCTGCCTCACAGGATGGGCTTGCCGCCAGTGACAGCAATACGGGCCCCGGAGATGTAGCTGGCGTCGTCCGAGGCAAGCAGCACGTAGGCGGACGCCAGTTCGGCCGGCTGACCGGCGCGGCCCAGCGGCACGTTGATACCAAGCCAGAAACGATGACGCGTAGGGGTTTGACGCAAAGGCGCGATGGCTAATCAGCGCCCACTATGTCTTCGAATACAGCAGGTGCCGGAATAGTCGTCGGAGTGGATGGGTCCGCGGCATCGCGGGCCGCCGTGCGGTGGGGAGCGCAGGAGGCCGAACGCCGTGCGCTACCGCTGACCCTGGTGCACGCCGCCTCCACCCGGTTGTCGCCTCTGATGGCCCGATGGGCGGTGTTCGGCCAGCATGAATTGCCGCACCGGCGCGTCCAACGGATTGTCGATGACGCCGTCGGTGTCGCCACGGACAGCGCTTCGGACGGCGCGCCCGCGCAGCTGAACACCCAAGTGGAGTTCACCGATCCGGTTGACGCGCTGGAGGATTTGTCCCGGCGAGCTGATCTGGTCGTTGTCGGATCGAGCGGCCGTTGGCGGTTGTGGCATCTGCTGTTCGGCTCGGTCGGCGCGGAGCTGACGTCACGCTGCCACTGCCCACTGACCGTACTGGACGAGGACGACTTGGCGCTGCAGCAGCCCTCGGCCGCCTCAGATGCCGCGGGACAGGTCGATCCGACGGGCTGGTGACGGTCGGCCCCGCGCATACCCGCGAAGTACACCGAGATGAATGGGGCACTGCCGGTGAGCAATTGACCCAAGCGTTCAGCATTCACGATTATTCGGCTTGCCTGATCGTCGTGCCGACGAATGTGGACGCCCCCGAAATGGTTGCTCAGCCGTGGCAGGGGGTAACCAACTCCGATCGCAGTCGGTGATTGGAGGTCTCATGCCCAAGACGACGAAGAGCGGCACCGTCAAGCGCGGCGAGTTGCCCAGCACGCTGCAGCGCTCCGGCGCCAAGGCGCAACGCACCTTCGCCAAAGCGCACGACGCCGCCGCCAAGGAGTACGGCAGCGAGCAGCGCGCGCACCGGGTCGCCTATGCGGCGCTCAAGCACAGTTTCGAAAAGGTCGGGGACCATTGGGAGCCCAAAAAGAAGCGCGGCCCGTCGGATAAGCGCGCGGCCGGAGGCGGCCCGAACAACTCCGGACCGTCCGCGGAGGGCGTCGACGCAAACGCCAGCAAGCAGCATCTGCTGGACGTCGCCCGCCGGCTGGACATTCACGGACGATCGACGATGCGGAAATCCGAACTGGTCACGGCGATCAAGAAGCACAACCGCCGTGTCCGCGGTAAATAGCCCGCTGACGGGAGTTTTAGGCGAAACGCTGCTGTGGTGGCTGGCCACCGGCGCGGTGTGGGTGGTGACGCTGACAGCGCGGACCACCCAAGAGTTGGTCGCCGCGGCCGTGTGCACGCTGCCGTGTGCGGTGGCTGCCCGCGCCGCACGGCGGGCCAACGGCGGCAACTGGCGGTTTCGACCGGCATGGCTGCGCTGGGCGCCTGCTGTTGCCAGTGAGCTGCTGGCACAACCGGCCCAGGTGTGGGCCTACGTCCTGATCCCGTCACGGCGTCCCCGGTCGACGGTCGGCTCGGTGACATTGCCCCGGGAGCCGGCAGCGGTGGCGGCCGCCCGCAGTGCTGCCGCAACCATGACGCTGGCCACCACCCCGGGAACAGTGGTGCTCGACGCGGCTGCGCACTCGGTGCGGGTACACCGGGTCGGGCAGCGACCGGGCGCGCTGGAGAGGGTGGTGCAGCGGTGAGCCCGGGCGAGCTGGCCGCACTGGCGCTGCAGGCCGGGGTGTTCATGCCGGGAGTGTGGATGGCCTCGCGAGGTGCACCCCGGCGGCGCTTGGTCGGGCTGGAATTCGCCGGTGTCGGCGCCATTGCCACCTTGATGGTGCTGGCCGCCTCGTGGCACCAGGACTGGACCCTGATCGTTCCACTGGTGTTGGTGCTGATCACCTTTCCCGGAACCTTGGTCTACACCCGGCTGCTGGCGAGCAAGCCATGATCGCCTGGGTGTTGATCTTCGGTGGCATCTCGGTCATGGCGAGCTGCGCGGTGGGGGCAGCGGCGCTCGGTGCGGTGTTGGACCGGCTGCACCTGCTCAGCGTCGCCACGTCTGTCGGCTTCCCGCTGACCGGGCTGGGGCTGATCGTGCAACGCGGCCTCTCCGAAGCGTCGGTGATGGTCTTGCTGATCACCGCGCTGGTGTTGCTGACCGCGCCGGTGATGTCGGCGGCCACCGCCCGGCTGACCGCCCACGAAGCCGGTGTGGTGGAAGCCGACTCGCCGTCATGACCACCCTGGTCCTGTTCTCGCTCACGACGGTCGGCATCATCGGGACCATCGTCGCGCTGACCGGCGAGCCGCAGCGGCAGGCGATCATGTTGTCGGTCTTCGGCTTGGCCCTCACGGTCTTGTTCGTGCTGCTGCAGGCGCCCGACGTGGCGTTGTCCCAGTTGCTGATCGGCGGTGTGGTGGTGCCGTTGATGGTGATGCTCACCGTGCGTACGGTGCAGCGCCGGCACCGGGAGATCGGCCGGTGAGCCACGCTGGGCGCACAGCGCTGTTCCTGGCCGGGGCGGCCGGACTGGGGATTCTGCTGGCGCTGGGATTCGCCGACCTGCCCGCGTTCGGGCAGGCGCATCACGTTTACCGCGATCTTGCGGTGCGGGCAGCGTTTTCGCACGCCACCGCCAACGTGGTGGCATCGGTGAACTTCGACCAGCGCGCGCTGGACACGCTCGGTGAGGAGACCATTCTGGTCGCCTCGGTGACCGGTGTGATGGCCCTGCTGCGGCCGGCCGTCGAGGAGCGCGAGTATCACAACTCAGGTCGCCGGACTGCCCTGGAGGCCACCCGGTTCGTCGGATATCTCCTGCTGCCGGTGACCCTGGCGGTGGGTGTCGACGTTGTGGTGCACGGGCATCTGACCCCGGGTGGGGGTTTCCAGGGCGGCGTACTGCTGGCTTCCGGTCTGCACCTGCTCTACATCACCGGAAGCTTCCGGGCGCTGGATCGGCTGCGGCCGGTCAACGTCTTCGACGTCGGGGAGGCGCTGGGCGCAGCAGCGTTCGCCGCGATCGGCGTCACCGCCCTGGTCGCCGGCGGAGCATTCCTGCTCAACGTATTGCCGACCGGCACCCGAGGCCAGTTGCTGTCCGCGGGGACGGTACCGCTGCTCAACGCCGCGGTCGGTATCGCGGTGGCGTGCGGCATGACCGTACTGCTGGCGCAGTTCCTGGCCCAGGAGATCACTGTCGCACCGCGACGGGAGGGATCGTGAGCAGCTACATATACGGCGTGGCGGGCTGGCTGGTACTGGTCGGAGCCTTCGGAATCATGCGCAGCCACAACCTGATTCACGCAGTGGTATGCCTGTCGGTGGCGCAGGCGGGCACCTACCTGTTGCTGTTGACCGTCGGCTACCAGCACGGCGCGGCGCCGCCGATCTTCGTCGATTCTCCCGGGCCGACTGCTGTGGTCGACCCCGTGGTCCAGGCGATGACACTCACCGACATCGTCATTCAGGCCACCGTCACCGCATTGCTTCTGGCACTGGCCATTCAGGTCCACAAGCGCCACCACACCTTGGATCCGGATCAGCTGTCGGCATTGCGGGGCTGAATCACCGTGCCGGCCGCCAACGCCGCTTTGTTGCCACTGCTGGTCGCGGTGCCGATCCTGGCGGCATGTCTGTTGCTGGCGCTGAGCGGCAGGGTGACTCGGTCGGTGGCCAATACGTTGGTGCTGGCGGTCGCGGCGGCCTGCACTGCGGGTGCCGGCTGCGCGTTGGTAGCGGCGTCGGGCCGCACGGTGGTGGCCTGGGTTGGTGACTGGCCCCCGCATTCCGGCCTGGCGGTCGGCATCGCCATGGCCGCCGATCCACTCTCGGCGGGACTGGCGGTGCTGGCCGGCTCCCTGACCGTGTGCGCGGCGCTCTACAGTCGCCGCGGTCTCGACGAGGCCGGCACGCGCTTCGGCGCGCTGCTGTTGATCTTCCTGGCGGCGATGAACGGCTTCGTGCTGGCATCCGACCTGTTCAACCTGTTCGTGTTCCTCGAGTTGATGGGTGCGGTCGGCTACGCCCTGACCGGCATCAAGATCGAGGATCGCTCGGCGATCCAGGGGGCACTCAACTTCGGGATCATTCAGTCGCTGAGCGCGTGTGTGACCCTGATCGGCATCACCTTGCTCTACGCCCGTGGCGGCCAGTTGGGGATGGCCCAGCTGGGTGCGGCACTGCGCTCGACGTCCGCGGGAGGCCCGCCCGACGCCCTGGTGGTGGCCGCCTTCGTACTGGTGTCGGCGGCACTGCTGGTCAAGGCCGCCATTGTGCCGCTGCACTTCTGGCTGGCCGACGCGCACGCGGTCGCCCCGGCCGGCGTGTGCGTGTTGTTCTCCGGGGTCATGGTCGAGCTGGGCCTCTACGGGCTGTGGCGGGCGTATTGGGAGGTGTTCGCCGGTGTGCTGCCGCCTTCGGTGATCAGCCGGGTCTTCGTGGTGGCGGGTGCGCTGACCGCAGCCGTCGGCGCGGTGATGTGCCTGCTGCAGCGCCACCTCAAGCGGCTGCTGGCCTATTCCACCATCGGCCACATGGGGTTGTCGCTGGTGGCCACCGCGACCTTGAGCGCCCACGGGGTGGCCGGTGCGGCGGTCTACCTGGTCGGCCACGCCGGGGCTAAGTCGGCGCTGTTCCTGATCGTGGGGGTGTTGCTGGACCGTCACCACAGCGTCGACGAATGGGAGTTGGCGGGACGCGGCCGGGGCCAGCCGCTGCTGGCGGCCTGCTTCGGCACCGCGGCCGTCGCCCTGGCGGGCCTGCCTCCGTTCGGCACGGCACTCGGCAAGACCCTCTGCGAGGAGGCCGTCGGCAGCGGGTGGGGATCGGCACTGTTCCTGGGGGTTTCGGCACTGACGGGCGGCGCCGTGCTGCGGGCCGGCATCCGTTGTTTCACCGGTATCGGCGGACGAACCGAGCCGTCCGACGACGTGGCCTCCGGGCGCCGCACCCGCGGCGATGAGGAACCCGACACCTGGCTGCGGCGAACACCGCTGAGCATGTATGTGGCGATCGGGTTGCTGCTGGCCGGCTGCCTGGCTGCCGGCCTGCTGCCCGGGGTCGCGCGCGGAGCGCAGAGCGCCGCGGCACGTTTCGTCGAAGCGGGCGCGGTGGCCGCTGCGTCGGGTCCGGGCTGGTCGGTGGCCGGGGCCGGTATGAGCGCCCTTGGCGCGCTCGCGGCGGCGGGAGTGGCGGCCGCCGGGCTGTACCGCTGGACTCCAGCGGTGCGTCGGGCTGCCACCGCTGTTGCCGCACCAGCGCTCAGTGCGTTGCGCGCCGCACACTCCGGGCACGTCGGGGACTACGTCGCGTGGATGTTCGCCGCGCTGGCAGCGCTGGCCGCCGCTATCGGATTGCCGCTGACCTGATACACGCTGTAAGGCGCGCGGAGCAGTGGTCGGGCCACATTGCGTACCGCGACGCCACCGGCGGTGCGGCCCTTCTCGGTTCCGGCGTGGGCGTGACCGTGCACCGCCAGGTCGGCTCCGGATTCGTCGATGGCCTCGGCCAGCAGACACGAGCCCAGAAATGGATAGATCTCCGGTGGCTCGCCGTGCAGCGTGTCGGCGACGGGAGAGTAGTGCAGCAGTGCGATCCGATAGTCCGTGCGCAGTGCGCGCAGACCGTCACGCAGCTGATCGGAAGCGGTCTGCGTGGCGCCGACGAACGCCTTCATCTCGGGCTCCCCGAAGGCTGTCGCGCATCTGCCGGCGAAGCCGCCACCGAACCCTTTCACTCCGGCCACGCCGACCCGCTGCCGGTGCACCTCGATGGTGTGGGTCTCGCCTTCCAGGACGGCGATCCCGGCGTCGCGCAGTGCCGCGGTGATCTCGTTCTGCTGATTCTGGTGGTAGTCGTGGTTGCCGAGCACGCACACCACCGGCACCGGGCAGCCCCGCAGTTCGTCGGCGACCACCTGGCCCTCGGCGGTGGTCCCGTGGCGGGTCAGGTCGCCGGCGACCAGCAGCATGTCGGCACGGGCGTCGATGTCGTGCCAGTGCATGGTGCCGCGCGAGTCCTCACCCAGATGAATGTCACCCACGGCTGCTACCCGAATCACCCGGTCACCTGCTCTGCGGGTTCGAACAGCTGCACCACTTCGATCTCGTTCACCACATTTCGCGCACCCACGATGCGCCGAACAGCCGATTCGATCGCCGCTCGGCGCTGCGGCCCGTTGACCGATCCGGTCAGGCGCACCGAGTCGTCGTTGATCTCGATGCCGATCCCCAGCTCGCCGATCGCGGGGTCTTCGGCGAGCCTCCGCCGTACGACGGCGACCAGATGGGCGGGTGGCTGCGGCCGCTCGATGTTGTCGTCGTCAACGATGGACAGCCCACGCAGCAGGTGGCAGAAGGCCTCGGCGAACGGGGAATTCCGCAGCCGCCGGCGCACTTGCGGCCAATCCACCTGTTCACGCAGGACTCGCGCGACAATGAGAAGCTCGGCGAAATCGCAACGGTGACAGTCCAGCACCGCGAGCTTCTGCACCATCAGTTCGGTGGCGGTGATGACCCGGACGATCACCGACCCGACCTGAATCGGCGGGGCGTTGGAGATGGTGTCGGCGCTGATCGGGGTCTCGCCGAGGTGATGGATCAGGTCCACCAGCACCTCGCCGTCGAAGACCTTGAGCAGCCAGTCTTCCGGCGGCTGAACCCGTGACATACCGGCCTCGGCGAGCACTATCGCCGCACGCTCGGCTTCGGACGGTTCGACCAGCAGGTCGATGTCGTGGTGGGAGTGCGGACCGCCGCGGGCGTATACCGCCGCGCCGCCGGCCAGGGCGAACGGTACATCGGCTCGATGCAGCGCCCCGACTGCCCGGGTCAGGGTGGTCAGGAACGTGGATTCATCCATGGTCGTCTCGCCCCTCAGCCAAGCCGGCGATCGGCGACTGATCGAGGTGCTCCAGCAGATCCGCGGCGTTGTCGAAAACCGCGGCCGCACCGGCCGTTTCCAGTTCGTCGCGGGAGACGCCGCCACTGAGCAGACCGATGCTGGGCACTCCCGCGCGCACGCATGCGTGGGCATCCCAAACCGCGTCGCCCACAAAGACGGCGCGCTCCGCCGCTGCACCGACCCGGTCCAGTGCAATCTCGATGATGTCCGGATTCGGCTTCGCGATGTCGACGTCAGCCGACGAGGTGACCGCTGCGACAAGGTCGTCGCAGCCAAGCACCTTGCGCAGCACCGCCAACTCGTCCTCGGGGGCCGAGGTAGCCAGCACCACCGGAAGACCAAGGGCCGCTATGTGTTCCAGCAGCTTCCGGGCACCCGGTAGCGGCGACAGCAGCGCCGATGACTGTAGGTAGAACTGCGAGTGCAGGTCTTTGAGACGGCTTCGGACGTCCTCGGGAGCGTCGTCGGAGAGCAGGCGCACCAGCGCGGACCCGTCCATTCCGATGGCCCGGTGAATGCGCCACGACTCCACCTCGAAGTGTAGCTCGTCGAACGCACGCCGCCAGGCGTGTACGTGCAGATAGTTGGAGTCGACCAGGGTGCCGTCAACGTCGAACAACACAGCCGATTGGGCGCTCACGCTCGTCTCCTCTCGCTCGTGGGTGGTCCTGGCCGTTTGCGGATGACCCGGCTGGGATACCCACCCAGGGACTTCCCGAATACTGACGAGAGGAAAAGCGGTGGCTAACGAGGACCGTGACGGCAAGCAGCGACAACTCGACGATTACCGGGTCGACCGGCAGTCCGGATACCTCACGACCCAGCAGGGGGTGCGCGTCGACCACACCGACGACGCGCTGACTGTCGGTGAGCGCGGGCCGACTCTGCTGGAGGACTTTCACGCCCGGGAGAAGATCACCCACTTCGACCATGAGCGGATTCCCGAGCGGGTGGTGCACGCCCGGGGGTCGGGCGCCTACGGCTACTTCGAGCCCTATGACGACTCGCTCGCGCAGTACACCGCGGCACGGTTTCTGACCACGCCGGGCATCAAGACGCCGGTGTTCGTGCGGTTCTCCACGGTGGCCGGCTCCCGCGGTTCGGCCGACACCGTGCGCGACGTCCGCGGATTCGCCACCAAGTTCTACACCGAGGCGGGCAACTACGATCTGGTGGGCAACAACTTTCCGGTGTTCTTCATCCAGGACGGCATCAAGTTCCCGGATTTCGTGCATGCGGTGAAACCCGAGCCGGACAACGAGATTCCGCAGGCCCAGTCCGCGCACGACACGCTGTGGGACTTTGTCTCATTGCAGCCCGAGACGCTGCACGCCATTATGTGGCTGATGTCGGACCGCGCCCTGCCGCGCAGCTACCGGATGATGCAGGGCTTCGGCGTGCACACCTTCCGTTTCGTGAATTCAAGCGGCGAGGGGACGTTCGTGAAGTTCCACTGGAAGCCAAAGCTGGGTGTGCATTCGCTGATCTGGGACGAATGCCAGAAGATCGCCGGCAAAGATCCCGACTTCAACCGTCGCGATCTGTGGGACGCCATCGAGGCCGGTCAGTACCCGGAATGGGAACTCGGTGTCCAGTTGGTTGCAGAAGACGACGAGTTCAAGTTCGACTTCGACCTGTTGGACGCCACCAAAATCATTCCCGAAGAACAGGTTCCGGTACGCCCGGTGGGCAGAATGGTGCTCAATCGCAACCCGGAGAACTTCTTCGCCGAAACCGAGCAGGTGGCCTTCTGCACGGCCAACCTCGTTCCGGGAATCGACTTCACCAATGACCCGTTGCTGCAGTTCCGCAACTTCTCCTACCTGGACACGCAGCTGATCCGGCTCGGCGGACCGAACTTCGCCCAGCTGCCGGTCAACCGGCCGGTGGCCCCGGTGCACAACAACCAGCACGACGGCTACAGCCAACACGCGATTCCGCGGGGGAAGTCCAGTTACTACAAGAACTCGATGGGCGGTGGCTGCCCAGCTTTGGCCGACGAGGGCGTGTTCCGGCATTACACCGGGAAGGTGGACGGGGCCAAGATCCGCAAGCGCGCCGCGAGCTTCGAGAACCACTACAGCCAGGCGCGGATGTTCTACCGCAGCATGTCGGCGCCCGAGGCGAAGCACATCGTCGCGGCCTACGCCTTTGAACTGGGGAAATGCGAAACCGTTGAGATCCGGCAGCGCACCGTCGAACAGCTCAACTTGGTCGACCACGGCCTGGCGCGGCAGGTGGCCGCGAAACTGGGCCTGGCCGCACCCGAAGAGCAGCCCGTCGACGAGGTGGTGCTCTCACCGGCGCTCTCGCAGCTGACGGATGCCGGCACCCCCGCAGGCGAGGAGGCGCCCGGCATCGACAGCCGCAAGATCGCGATGCTGGCCGCTGACGGCGTGGACGTGGTGGGCGTCGAACGGTTCGTCGCCGCGATGCGGGAACGCGGCGCGATCGCCGAAGTGCTGGCGCCCATCGCCGGTGGCGAATTGACCGGCGGCTCCGGTGGCCGGTTGAGTGTCGACCGAGCCTTCACCACGATGGCGTCGGTGCTCTACGACGCGGTGGTCGTGCCGTGCGGACCCGACGCGGTGCAAACGCTCTCCGGCGACGGGTATGCGGTGCATTTCGTCACGGAGGCTTACAAGCACCTCAAGGTGATCGGGGCGTTCGGGGCGGGAGTGGACTTGTTGCCCAAGGCGGGCGTGTCCGAGCGACCGGCCGAGGACACCGCGGTCGTCGTCGCCTCCGGCGTAGTGACGACGACGGCCGCGGCTGATGACCTCGATGACGAGTTCTTCGACGCGTTCGCCGCTGCACTCGCCGAGCACCGGGTCTGGAACCGCACTGCGGACGCGGTTCCTGCTTAGCTCCCTAGATCACGGCACCAGGTGCAGCGGTCGGCCGGACCGCTGCACCTCAGTCAAGGCGTCCGTCAGCGAGTCCACCAGCGGAAGCCGCGAGTGTGGATCGCAGATCCGCAGCAAGGTGGTCAATGCGGGGCTGGGGACCACCTTCAGTTTGGTCTGCGTGCTGGAACACTGCGCGCTGATCGACTGAAGAGCTGAAAACCCGCTGGTTCCAATAAAAGTCAGTTCGGACAGGTCCACCACCAGCCATTCGCAGCATTCGGCGCAGTGCTTGGCATAGTCGGCGAATGGGATGGCGTTGGCCGCGTCGATCTCACCGTTCACGGCGACGACGGCTCCGGCGCGGCCCCAATGCACAGTGAATTTGGCGGTGTGATTGTGCCAAACCTGGGTGGCTTCCGTTGCGGGAGTGGCGAATGCGTTCTGAGTAACCTTGCTGATCATCATGTTGTGGCTCCATCAGTCGACGAATCGTGCTGTTGGATCACGTCACTTCCGGGACTGCGTTACGCGGTGACGTTTCACTGCGGCTGTGAGCTCAACCGGAGGAACCAGACATTACCTAGAACCGATTCGATTGGCAAAGAGGTGCTCGACAATTTCTGGAAAATCCCAGTGAAACCTTAATTTTCAGTTCGTCAGTAGCGATGAACGTCCGGCTGACCAGGCCGAGGTCATCACGTCGGCAAGCCGATTTTCCACGGTGTCAAGAGCTCGCATACCGAACACGACATCAGTCTCCAAATGCGGAGTGCGGTCCAACAGGCTGCCGATCACGTCGGTGCGCACCACCTGTTCGTGCACGGCATCGGCCTCGACGTGCTCGGCGTAGAACGCCACGCACGGCTCCGGTGCGCCCATCCGCCGCAGCGCCGCGACCAGGCGGCTCGAGCCGGGCGGGGAGGTGATCTCGGTGGCGGCGAAGTGGCCGGCGGCCGCACCCCGCCAGCGGCGATGCAGCCCGAACAGCGACATCAGATTCACCACCGCCAGCGACTCGGCGGGGACCACGTCGAGGTAGGCCAGGTAGCCGGCATCCAGCCCGGCAGCGGTGAGCAGGTCGGCGAAGAGCTGCTGGTGCACCCGCGCCCCCTGTCCCGCGCCGTACTCGTCGAATTCGACCGCGACGAACGACGCCTTGGCCTGGCCGGTCAGGCGCGGGATGATCCAGGCGTGCGGATCGCCCTCCTTGAGGTGGTAAAGCGATCGGTGGATGAAGTATTCGCGGGCCTGCTCCCAGGTTCCGTGATCACGCAGATGCCACGACGGGCCGGTCCCGCGCACGGGCTCGGTTGCCGCGGCGTCCATTTCGGCAGCGGCCGTCGCTTCCGGCGGAATCACTCCGACATCGTGACGCACCCGGTCGAGGAACACCTGTTCGAGTTGTCGGCGTAATCCCAACAGGGTGACGTCCCACTCCCAGTCCGGGTCCACGCCGGCGAACCCGCGGTAGTGCAACTCGTAGCAGACGTAGAGCGCCAGTTGCAGGTCGCGGCCATACGGATCGGCTTCGCGGGCCGGGGGGAGGAAACCGTGGGCCGTGCCAGCGGGCTGGCGTAAGAGGTCGCACACCGCCTCGGACAACGGCCCGCACGCGGCGGGCAGACGAGGTTCGGTGTGGATCATTGCCGTGGTCACGCTTGCGGGTACCCGCCAGCCCGGCTGCGCCAAACGGCACCGTGCCGTTTCGGTGCTCAGCCGTTGGGTATTCCGGCAGCATGACACGCTTCGGCTACACCCTGATGACCGAGCAGAGCGGGCCCGCAGAGTTGGTCGGCTACGCCGTTGCCGCCGAAGAACGCGGTTTCGACTTCGCCGTGTGCAGCGATCACTTCTCACCGTGGCTGGCGTCGCAGGGCCACGCCCCCAACGCCTGGGCGCTGCTGGGCGCGGTTGCGCACGCCACTCAAGAGATAGGTCTGTACAGCTACGTCACCTGCCCGACTATGCGGTATCACCCGGCGATCGTGGCCCAGCAGGCGGCCACGGTGCAGATCCTGGCTGAAGGCCGGTTCACCCTGGGGCTGGGCAGCGGGGAGAACCTCAACGAGCACATCGTGACGGGAGCCGGTTGGCCGAACGTAGCGCGCAGACAGGCCATGCTCGGTGAAGCCATCAAGATCATCCGTGAGCTGCTGATGGGGGAGACGGTCGACCACCACGGCGAATACTTCCAAGTCGACCAGGCGCGGCTGTGGGACCTACCCGACATCCCGGTCGCCTTGGCCGTCGCGATGTCGGGACCCAAGGGCGTCGACCGATTCGCTGCGGCCGCCGATCACCTGATCGCGGTGCAGCCCGACCGCGACCTGGTCCAGTCCTGGCACGCCGCACGGCAGGCGGCCGGACTGGCCGGCGGGCGAGTCGTCGGGCAGCTACCGGTGTGCTGGGATCCCGACCGGGATAAGGCAATACAGCGCGCTCACCGGCAGTTCCGTTGGTTCGGCGGCGGCTGGTCGGTCAATTCCGAGCTGCCGACACCCGCTGCGTTCGCGGCCGCCACCCGCTATGTTCAGCCGCGTGACGTGGCCGGGGCCATTGCCTGCGGGCCGGAACTGGACGCCATCGTCGACGCCGTCGGTGCCTACCGAGAAGCCGGCTTCACCGACATCGCGCTGATCCAGATCGGTGGGGAGACCCAGGAGGCCTTCCTCAAGGAGGCGGCAGAGCCGCTGCTGGCGGCGCTGCGCGACGCACCATGACGGCGACTGCGAGCGCGGCGGAGCCGGGTGATGCAGGTCGCCGCCATCAGCGCAGCGGCGACTGCGAGCGCGGCGGAGCCGGGTGAAGAAGGTCGCCGCCATCAGCGCAGCGGCGACTGCGAGCGCGGCGGGTTTCGGGTTGAAACGCCGAGGGTACAAGGGCTTCATGAGCGACATCAGCGACACCGACGAGGGAATCGATCAGAGGCGTACGACCCAGCCGCGGGCCGGGTTGGTGTTCAAGGACCGCCGTGAGTTGCCGGGCTTGGGCATGCTGCTGATGGCAGCACTGGCATTGGTGGGTTTCATGAGCGCTGCCGCGCAGCGCGACGCCGGGTGGACACTGGGCTTCGGGATCGCGGTTCTAGCGCTGGCGGTCGGCGGTTTGACCTGGATTTTCGTCGGGCGCAACCGGACCACCCAGGCCGGTCATCACCGGCGTCAGACCTAACGCGCCGGCAGCGAAACGGGACACCGCCTGCGTCCCGGTCGCTGCGGCCTGGCTGTGACCTGGCCGGTGCCGACTGGCGATCTCGCCGGAGGCGGGATCCAGCGTCGCCTCGGCCAACAGTTCGCCCGTCGTCGGCTCGCAGACCGCCCAGAGATAGCGCGAGTCGTCTGCCCAGCCGGAGGCGGCCTTCGCGACGTAGTCCGGGTCGGTCTCGCCGAGATCGGCCAGGTTCGGACGGTCGTCGACGCGGTCATCAGCCCGTGGCATCCGCAGATACCACGGGCCGGCGTTGATCTCGACGGGTTCTATGGGACTGTTACTTGATCTCGCAGAGCACGGTGCCCTGGGTGATCGCCGAGCCGGCCTCAGCAGACAGCCCGGTGATGACACCGTCCTTGTGCGCGGTGACCGGGTTCTCCATCTTCATGGCCTCCAGGACCACGACCAGGTCACCGGCGGCGACCTCCTGGCCTTCCTCGACGGCAACCTTCACCACGGTGCCCTGCATGGGCGCGGTCACGGCGTCGCCGGATGCCGCCGCACCGCCGTGCGCGCCACGCTTGCGGGCCTTGGGCTTCTTGCGGATCGCGCCGCCGGCACCGCCGGCACCGCCGCCGCCCAGGGCCAGATCGCCCGGCAGGGACACCTCCAGCCGGCGACCGCCGACCTCGACGACCACCTTCTGGCGCGGCTGCACGTCGTCCTCGTCGAGAGGCTCACCGCCGGTGAAGGGTTCGATGTTGTTCTCGAACTCGGTCTCAATCCAGCGGGTATGGACGGTGAAGCCGTTTTCGTCGCCGACGAACGCCGGGTCGCGCACCACCACACGGTCGAACGGGATGACCGTGGCCAGCCCCTCCACGTGGAACTCGTCCAGGGCGCGCCGGGCGCGCTCCAAGGCCTCGGTCCGGGTCGCGCCGGTGACGATCAGCTTGGCCAGCATCGAGTCGAACTGACCGCCGATCACCGAACCGGTCTCCACGCCGGAGTCCATCCGGATGCCGGGGCCGGTCGGCGGGTCGAAGCGGGTCACCGGTCCGGGCGCGGGCAGGAAGCCGCGGCCGGCGTCCTCGCCGTTGATGCGGAACTCGATGGAGTGACCGCGCGGCGCCGGGTCTTCGGTGATGTCCAGGGCTTCACCGTTGGCGATCCGGAACTGCTCACGGACCAGGTCGATACCCGAGGTCTCCTCGGTGACCGGGTGTTCCACCTGCAGTCGGGTGTTGACCTCCAGGAAGCTGATCAGCCCGTCCTGGCCGACGAGGTACTCCACGGTGCCTGCGCCGTAGTAGCCGGCCTCCTTGCAGATTCGCTTGGCGGACTCGTGGATCTCCTTGCGCTGCGCGTCGGTCAGGAACGGCGCCGGCGCCTCCTCGACCAGCTTCTGGAAGCGGCGCTGCAGCGAGCAGTCGCGGGTGCCCGCGACGACGACGTTGCCGTGCTGGTCGGCAATGACCTGGGCCTCGACGTGGCGCGGCTTGTCCAGGTAACGCTCCACGAAGCACTCGCCGCGACCGAAGGCCGCAATCGCCTCACGGGTGGCCGACTCGAACAGTTCGGGAATCTCTTCGAGCGTGCGCGCCACCTTCATGCCGCGACCGCCACCGCCGAACGCGGCCTTGATGGCCACCGGAACACCGTGCTCCTTGGCGAAGGCCACCACCTCGTCGGCGTCCTTGACCGGGTCCGGGGTGCCGGGCACCAGGGGAGCCTTGGCGCGGGCAGCGATGTGGCGCGCGGTGACCTTGTCGCCGAGGTCGCGGATCGACTGCGGGCTCGGCCCGATCCAGATCAGCCCGGCGTCGATCACGGCCTGGGCGAAGTCGGCGTTCTCGGAGAGGAAGCCGTACCCGGGGTGAATCGCGTTGGCGCCCGACTGGGCTGCGGCGTCGAGAATCTTCTCGAACACCAAGTACGACTCGGCCGAGGTCTGCCCACCGAGGGCGAAAGCCTCGTCGGCGAGCCGGACGTGCGGTGCGTCGGCGTCGGGTTCGGCGTACACGGCCACGCTGGCCAATCCGGCATCGCGCGCGGCGCGGATCACCCGGACTGCGATCTCCCCGCGGTTGGCGACGAGCACCTTGGAGATCTTCGAGCTGGCATGGTTCGCCACTGGCCCTCCTGATGGCATGTTTAAGAAATGTCTTTAAGAATCTAGCTTCAGGCAGTGTAAAGCGCGACCGCTGAACCTGTTCCAGTGCCCCTTATGCGGCGCGTAAATGCCGCTTGATGCGGGTCAACATGGCGGACATACCTCGCAGGCGCAACGGGCTGATCAGTGCGGCCAATCCGAGCCGAGACGCGAAATCTTCCGGCACGCCCAAAATGACGTCGGCCGGTTCGCCGTCGAGGCCGGCGGCCCAGATCGATGCGAAGCCGCGCGTCGTCGGCGCCTCGCGGGGCGCGCTGAAATACAGCCGTACCCGCTGCGGGTCGGCGGCATCGACATGCAGGAACAACGGTGACTGGCACTCCGGTACCGGTTCCATGGCTGACTCGGTCAGGTCGTCGGGCAGCTCGGGCAGTTCATCGGCGAATTCGATCAACAGCTTGAGCTTGTCCTGGCCTTCGACGTCGGCGAAGTCGGACACCACCTGCGCCAATCCTTCCGGCAGGCTCATCAGCCGGCTCAGCCCGCCCCGGCCCCTGGGACCGGACCTGGTTCGGGGCCGTCGACGATAGGCACCCGAACGGTGTTGCCCCACTCGGTCCAGGAGCCGTCGTAGTTGCGGACGTCGTCGAGGCCGAGCAGGTGGGTCAGAACGAACCAGGTGTGGCTGGAGCGTTCTCCGATGCGGCAGTAAGCGATCGGCTGGTCCCCGGGCTTCAGAAAGGCGTAGAGCCGTTCCAATTCCTCGCGCTTGCGGAACCGGCCGGCGTCGTCGGCCGCGTTGCTCCATGGCACTGAGACGGCAGTGGGGATGTGGCCCCCGCGCAGCACACCCTCCTCCGGGTACTCCGGCATGTGGGTGCGCTCGCCGGTGTACTCCTGCGGCGAGCGCACGTCGATCAGCGGCACGTGGCCGATGTTGGCCAGCACATCGTCCTTGTAGGCCCGGATAGGCGCGTCGTTGCGCTGGACGACGGGGTAGCCGGTGGTGGTCTTCGACGGCACGTCCAGCGTGGTTTCGCGCCCCGAGGACACCCACAGGTCGCGCCCGCCGTCGAGCAGTCGCACGTCTTCATGACCGAACAGGGTGAACACCCACAGCGCGTAGGCGGCCCACCAGTTGGACTTGTCGCCGTAGATCACCACGGTGTCGTCGCGCGAGATGCCCTTGCGGTTCATCAGGTCGGCGAACTGCTCGCCGGTGATGTAGTCGCGGACCGGGGAATCGTTGAGATCGGTGACCCAGTCGATCTTGACCGCGGTGGGGATGTGGCCGATGTCGTAGAGCAAGACATCCTCGTCGGACTCCACCACGACGAGGCCGGGTGTGCCCAGGTTGCCCGCGAGCCAGTCGGCTGTCACCAACCGTTCCGGGTGAGCGTAGGACTGCAGGGCGGGCGTGGGGTCGGCAGGAACTGGCACGAGGCCGAGCCTACCGGTCGGTAACCGTGGTGCCACTCCTGTGGCCGGAAATCCTCCGGTGTCAGGTGTTCGTGACCTGGCTCAGGTGACCGGGTTGGCCGCCCACAGCGCAGCGACGGAGAGTCCGGCTGTGCGCAGCAGCCGGCGCAGCATGGGCAGGCTGATACCGATGACGCTGGAGGGGTCGCCGTCGACGCCGTCGACGAACCAGCCCCCCAAGCCGTCCAGGGTGAAGCCGCCGGCGACCCGCAGTGGCTCGCCGCTGGCCAGGTAGGCCTCCAGGTCGTCGTCATCCGGTCGGCCGAAGCGCACTGTGGTCACGGCGGTTTCGGTGATCTGATGGGTGATCTCGTTGTCGCGCAACCGGATCAGACTGTGGCCGGTGTGCAGCTGCCCGGAACTTCCGGCCATCTCGCGCCAGCGGATCCGGGCCGCATCGAGCGTCGGGGGCTTGCCGCACAGCTTGCCGTCGATGTAGAGCATCGAATCGCAGCCGATCACAACGCAATCGGCGCTCACCGGAGGTTGCAACAGCGAGGCGACATGCTCCGCTTTGGCGGCGGCCAGGGCGCCGGTCACGGCATCCGGGGACGCGGTGGCGGGAAGAGCGGCCATGACGGCGTCTTCGTCGACACCGGAGACCACCACCAACGGGTCGATCCCGGCGCCGCGCAGGACGGCCAACCGGCCCGTGGAGGCCGAGCCGAGAACCAGTCGCGTCACCGACGGTGCTTTGGGCGCCGGGTATTCGCCGCCGTACGGGGGCTCGGCCTCGTCACCGGCTGGTCACCGGCGCATGTGGGTGCGTTCCAGCAACGTGATCCGCTGCCAGCTGAACAGCGGAAGCCGTAGCTTGTCGACCGGGTGTCCCCACATATTGCGGTCCCGCGGACCGGCTTCGGCACTCGCGCCGCCTGCCGTACCGAGCACCGCGACCAGCGCCGCGATCTCGGCGTCGGTGGGGTTGCCCCGCAACACCTTGATGAGCGGCTCGGCCGCCACCGCAGTCTCTTCGACCGCGGTGGTCGCTTCGTTCTCTTCGCTCACAAGCTCGCTCCGCTCTCTTGGCTCAACGGAGCGGTACTGCTCGCGTCACTCGTGTCATTCGCTGCGCTCACTCCACTCGTTCCGGTCACGGTGCCTTCGCTGCTCGCGTCACTCGTGTCATTCGCTGCGCTCACTCCACTCGTTCCGCTCACGGTGCCTTCGCTGCTCGCGTCACTCGTGTCATTCGCTGCGCTCACTCCACTCGTTCCGCTCACAGGGGAATGTTTCCGTGCTTCTTGGGCAGCGGCTGAACGATCTTGCGTTCCAGCAGCCGCAGCGACGTCGCGATGTAGCCGCGGGTGTGCGACGGCGGGATCACCGCGTCGACGTAGCCCCGCTCGGCGGCGACGTAGGGGTTCACCAGCGTGTCCTCGTACTCCTGCTGGAGCTGCAGGCGAAGCGCGTCGACGTCGTCACCGCTCTTCGCTGCCTCGTTGAGCTGCTGGCGGTAGACGAACCCGACCGCACCAGAGGCGCCCATCACCGCGATCTGGGCGGTAGGCCAGGCCACGTTGACGTCAGCGCCCATCTCCTTGGACCCCATCACGCAGTACGCGCCGCCGTAGGCCTTGCGGGTGATGACGGTGATCTTGGCGACGGTGGCCTCACCGTAGGCGTAGAGCAGCTTGGCGCCGCGCCGGATGATGCCGTTGTACTCCTGCTCGGTACCGGGCAAAAAGCCGGGCACGTCGACCAGCAGCACGATCGGGATGTTGAAGCAGTCGCAGGTCCGGATGAACCGGGCGGCCTTCTCCGAGGCGTTGATGTCCAGGCAGCCGGCGAACTGGGTCGGCTGGTTGGCCACGATGCCGACGGTGCGGCCCTCGACCCGGCCGAAGCCGACGATGATGTTCTGCGCGTAACCGGCCTGGACCTCGAGGAACTCGTCGTCGTCGAGGATCCGGGTGATGACCTCGTGCATGTCGTAGGGCTGGTTCGGCGAGTCCGGGATCAGCGTGTCCAGCTCGAGGTCCTCGGCGGTCAAGTTGTCCTCGATAGCGCCCTCGGCTGCCGGCACCGGGAAGTGCGGCGGGTCGGCGTAGTTGTTCGGGGGCAGGTAGCTCAACAGGTCGCGGACGTAGTCGAAGGCGTCCTGCTCGCCGGAGGCGACGTAGTGCGCGGTGCCGGACTTGCCCATGTGGGTGTGGGCGCCGCCCAGCTCCTCTTGGGTGACGTCTTCGCCGGTGACGGTCTTGATCACGTCAGGACCGGTGATGAACATCTGGCTGGTCTGGTCGACCATCACGATGAAGTCGGTCAGCGCGGGGGAGTACACGTGACCGCCGGCCGCCGCGCCCATGATCAGCGAGATCTGTGGGATCACGCCCGAGGCCAGGATGTTGTTGTGGAAGATCTTGCTGTACAGGCCCAGCGAGACCACACCCTCTTGGATGCGGGCGCCGGCGCCGTCGTTGATTCCGATCAGCGGCCGGCCGGTCTTCATGGCCAGCTCCTGGACCTTGACGATCTTCTCGCCGTAGACCTCGCCGAGGCTGCCGCCGAACACGGTGGCGTCCTGGCTGAAGATGCAGACCTCGCGGCCATCGATGGTGCCGTAGCCGGTCACCACGCCGTCGCCGAGCGGGCGCTTGTCGGCCAGGCCGAAGTTGGTGCTGCGGTGCTTGGCCAGCGCGTCGAGCTCGACGAAAGAACCCTCGTCAAGCAGGGCGTAGACCCGTTCGCGAGCGGTCAGCTTGCCTTTGGCATGCACCTTCTCGACCGCGGCCTCACCGACCGGGTGCAGGGTTTCCTCGGTCCGACGCTTGAGGTCGGCGAGCTTGCCCGCTGTGGTGTGGATGTCGACGACATGCTCGGCTTGCGCCTCTACGTGGGCCTCACCGGAGTGCTCAGTAACACTGGTCATAAGAAATGATCTTAAAGTGTGGGCCATCGGATCGCCCGACCGGACCGGTTAGGGAACGTCACCGCCGTCTGAACCGTCGCGAAGCACATTCTCGGGGTGGTGGTAGTTGGTTGGTGCGGGGCTGTCCCCGGGTCAGGCGGCTGCGGTACCGGGTTCAGGTGGGGCGGTGACTTCCTTGACGAACTCGCCGAGGTAGCGGATCGCCCGCCGTCCCTCGGGCAGCACGTCGGCCGCCAACGGGAAGTCGTGAACCTGGCCCTCCCACAGATGCAGATCGCAGCGCACGCCGGCCGTGTCCAGTCGCTGCGCCATCGCTTCGGCGTCGGGCAGAAGCAGTTCGTCGGTGCTTGCGTGGATGGCAACCGGTGGCAGCACTGACAGGTCGGCATCCATCGGCGACGCCGCCCGGGCGCGCAACAGGTACCGGGTGAACGCCATCAGTGCCTCGCACGGGAACATCGCGCAACGCCGAGCGTTGCGGTGCTGAAGCTTTGCGGTGGGGTCCGCATCGGTGAACGGTGAAACCGCGGCAATTCCAGCGGGTTTCATCAGATTCGACTGCGCGGCGGCCAGCGCGGTCATAAAGGCCAGATATCCGCCCGCGGAATCGCCGGCGATCACGATCTGCTCCGGGTCGTAGCCTCGCCGAAGCAGCCAGCGCAGCCCGCTCAGGCCGTCCTCGACGGCGTCAGCGATCCGGTGTGCGGGCAACATTCGGTAGTCGATGTTGAGAACGCTGGCGTCGGCCGCTCGGGACAGCCGGGTTACCAGTGAACGGTGGGTGTTGAGTCCACACGTCAGAAAAGCGCCGCCGTGCAGATAGAGGATGGCCCGTTCTGCCGAGGCACCGGTAGCCTGAACCCGTTCGGCGACACAGTAACCCAGGCGGAAGCGCTGGACGCGCGCTGTTTGCCGCTGCGGTACCAAGCCGGCCAGTCGGTCGACGGAAGTCAGCGGCCACGCCAAGTCCGGCCGGACTGCCCACGTGCGCACCAGGTTCTTCACGACGAACCGGCTGGCGAGTGACACCGCGACTGATTGCGCGCTGTGGCGGCGGTGAACGTGCCTCGTCAATCCCTTGGTGACCATGTCGATCACCTCCTCCGCCTGGCCGAATACCCGTGTGCCGGGCGTTTCAACCGAGGTGGCCGCAGTGCCGGTGAGTAAGCTGGCGAAATGAGTCTTGTGCCACGGCCGCCGCTGGACGTAGCCGCTCTGCGAGCCGGGCTGACCGGGCCGGACGGGCCGTGGCGCGTCGTAGATGTCGTCGACGAAACCGGTTCCACCAATGCGGATCTGTTGGCCCGCGCCGCAGCGGGCGAAGATATCGACGGAGCCGTGCTGCTGGCCGAACATCAGATGGCCGGCCGTGGTCGTCACGGCCGACACTGGAGTGCCCCGGCGTACAGCCAGCTCGCGCTGTCGGTGGGTGTGGCCGCGGACACCGTGCCGACATCGGGTTGGGGTTGGCTGACTCTGGCCACCGGGGTCGCGGTCGCCGATGCGATCGCCGAAGTTTCGGGCCTGCAGGTCGGCCTGAAGTGGCCCAATGACGTCATCGCGGGCGACGGAAAGCTGGCCGGCATCCTCGCCGAGGTGGCCGCGCCGAAGCAGGTGATCGTGGTGGGCCTCGGGCTCAACGTGTCCATGACCGCGGAGGAGGCTCCGGATCCCGCAGCGGTCTCGCTGGCGATGCTCGGCGCTGCGGTGGTGGACCGAAACCTCTGGGCCGACAAGGTTCTTCGTCACCTCGCGATTCGGATCGCGGCCTGGCGTGCGGCGGGCGGCGCCGACGATGCACTGGTGTCGGACTATCGGCGGCACAGCTGCACGCTGGGGGCCCAGGTGCGCGCCGACATACCCGGCGACCAACGCGTGGAGGGAGTCGCCGAAGCCATCGATGACACCGGACGCCTGGTGATCAACACCGGAGATGGCACCGTCACGGTGTCGGCCGGCGACGTCACCCGACTTCGGCCCACCGGCTAGGGCCTGGCGGTGGGTTACCCGGAGAATGTGCTGGCCGACGATGAGCACGTGGTGTTGCACCGGCACCCGCACGTCAAACGACTGATACTGCCGGTGCTGGCGTTGCTGCTGGTCACCGCGTGCGCCGCGTTCGCCGCTGGGTTCGTCAACTCACGGCCCTGGGATCCGACTGCCAAGAACGTCGTCTTCGGGGTGATCTGGGCGATCTGGCTGGTGATATTCGGCTGGCTGACGCTCTGGCCGTTCTTGAGCTGGCTGACCACGCATTTTGTGGTCACTGACCGGCGCGTGATGTTTCGGCACGGGTTGTTGACCCGCAGCGGAATCGACATCGGACTGGCGCGGATCAACAGCGTGGAGTTCGTACATGGCTTCATCGACCGGCTGTTGCGAACCGGCACGCTGATCATCGAGTCGGCGTCGCAGGAACCCCTGGAGTTCTACGACATTCCGCGCGTGGAGCAGGTCCACACGCTGCTGTATCACGAAGTTTTCGACAGACCGTCCGCCGGCGGTTGATGACGGGCCGGACGCCGGAACAGTGTCACCACGCCGGTGTCCGGGCCGCTCTCCAAGGCATCTTCGATCGCCTCGGCGAGCGCGCCGGTCTCGATCGTCGCGTCGAGTGCGGCGTCGGTGCTGCGAGCGAACTCGTCGGGGAAGACCCAGCGGCGGAACGCCCAGAACCGGAACGCCATCTGCAGCAGGTTGCCGATGATGTAGGCCGAGACGAAGTCCGAGAGGTTCTCGATGGTCAACGACACCATGGGTGCTCTCAGCCCGAGCACGTAGCTGGAGAACCACAACGGGGCCATGGACAACACCACGCCGACGCCGCTGATCCCGAAGAACAGCAGGGCCTCGTGGTGCCGTTCTCGGCCGCCCCGGTCTTTGAAGCTCCACTCGCGGTTGAGGATGTATGACGCGATTACCGCGACGATGCCCGAGATGACCTTGGCCGTGACGGGCTTGGGCGACAGAATCGTGAGCTTGAGCGTGTAGAACAGCGCCGAGTCGATGAGAAATGTGGTCGCGCCGACGATGGCGAACTTGATCAGCTCATGATGGCGTTCGGCCAGCGGACGGATCACCCGCGGCAGGCGGGCAATCGTGGCGTCGGTAAAAGACACAAGTCGCCAGTGTACGGACTCGGCCCCAGCTGCGCCTAATGACCGCATAACGACTTAGGGGGCCCATGGCGGCTGCGCCGCACTTGCGATCGCCGCGCGCCGACGTGACACGATATTGGCCGTGCCGAACCCCCCAACCACAACGCCGCCCGCGGGCGGACGCAGCCCGTCCCCCGCAAGCGGGCGGTACCCGCAGGTCGCCATGGTGGGCGGCGGTCAGCTGGCGCGGATGACTCATCAGGCCGCGATCGCGCTGGGGCAGCGGCTGCGGGTGCTGGCCGCGGCGGCCGACGAGCCGGCTGCCCAGGTCACCCCGGACGTGGTGATCGGCTCACACACCGACCTCGATGACCTGCGCCGGGCGGCCGCTGGAGCCACCGTGCTCACATTCGACCACGAACACGTCCCGGGCGAGCTGCTAGAACAACTGATCGCCGAGGGCATCAACGTGGCGCCGCCGCCGGCGGCGCTGTTGCACGCCCAGGACAAACTGGTGATGCGCCGCAAGCTGTCGGCGCTGGGGGCGCCGGTGCCGCGGTTCGCCGCCATCGAGACTCTTGAGGATCTCGACGCCTTCGCGGCCCTGACCGGTGGCCCGATGGTGGTCAAGGCGGCCCGGGGCGGCTACGACGGGCGCGGGGTGTCCCTCGTTGACGATGTGGCCCAGGCTCGGGCGGTCGTCACCGACTACCTGGCCGCAGGTGTGCCGGTACTGGCCGAGGAGCGGGTCGCGATGCGCCGGGAACTCTCGGCGCTGGTGGCCCGGTCACCGTATGGCCAGGGCGCGGCGTGGCCGGTGGTCGAGACCGTGCAGGAAGATGGAATCTGCGTGACAGTGATTGCGCCCGCCCCCGATCTCTCGGACGAATCCGCTGCTGCTGCACAACAATTGGCGCTGCGGTTGGCGGATGAGCTGGGCGTGGTCGGGGTGCTGGCTGTCGAGCTCTTCGAAACCATCGGCGGTCAGGTTCTGGTCAACGAGCTGGCGATGCGACCGCACAACTCGGGGCACTGGACCATGGACGGTGCGGCCACCAGCCAGTTCGAACAGCATCTACGTGCGGTGTTGGACTATCCGCTCGGTGCCACCACACCGATTGCGGCGGTGACTGTGATGGCCAATGTCCTGGGCGCCCCGCAGACATCGACGATGACGATGGACGAGCGGCTGCACCACCTGTTCGCGCGCTATCCCGACGCGCGGGTCCACCTCTACGGCAAGGACGAGCGGCCGGGCCGCAAGATCGGCCACATCAACCTCCTCGGGGCGGACGCGAACGACTTGGCGAACCTGCGCGAGCGGGCCGAAAGCGCGGCACACTGGTTGTCGCACGGGGAATGGAGCGATGGATGGGATCCGCATGAGTGAGCACAAGCCCGGTCCCCGGGTCGGCGTCATCATGGGCAGCGACAGTGACTGGTCGGTGATGGAAGACGCGGCCATGGCGCTGGCCGAGTTCGAGATCCCGTTCGAGGTCGGAGTGGTCTCGGCGCACCGCACCCCGCAGCGGATGTTCGACTACGCCCGCGACGCCGCCGGCCGCGGCATCGAGGTGATCATCGCCGGGGCGGGCGGCGCCGCGCACCTGCCCGGGATGGTGGCTTCGGCCACACCGCTGCCGGTGATCGGGGTGCCGGTGCCGCTGGCCCGCCTCGACGGCATGGATTCTTTGCTGTCCATCGTGCAGATGCCTGCGGGTGTGCCTGTGGCCACTGTTTCCATTGGCGGCGCCCGGAATGCAGGTTTGCTCGCAGTGCGTATTCTGGGCTCAGCCGATGCCGCGTTGCGGGCTCGTATGGAGGCTTTTCAAGACCAGTTGGCCCAGAGCGTGCTTGCGAAGGACGCGACGCTTCAAGGTAAAGTTACCGGCGAGTAGCTTAGGAGGCTGTGATGGCTGGGTGGGCCGGGAATCCCTCGTTTGATCTGTTCAAGTTGCCCGAGGAGCATGATGAGTTGCGGGCGGCGATTCGGGCGTTGGCGGAGAAGGAGATCGCTCCGTACGCCAAGGATGTCGATGAGCAGGCCCGGTTTCCTGAGGAGGCTCTGGCGGCGTTGAATGCGTCGGGTTTCAACGCCGTGCACGTCCCCGAGGCGTACGGCGGGCAGGGTGCCGACTCGGTGGCGGCCTGCATCGTGATCGAAGAGGTAGCCCGGGTCTGCGCCTCGTCGTCGCTGATCCCGGCGGTGAACAAGCTCGGCACCATGGGGCTGATCCTGGCGGGCTCGGAGGAACTCAAGGCCCAGGTGCTTCCTGGCCTGGCCGCCGGCGAGGTGATGGCCTCCTACGCGCTTTCCGAGCGCGAGGCCGGCAGCGACGCCGCGGCGATGCGCACCCGCGCCAAGGCCGACGGCGACGACTGGATCCTCAACGGCTCCAAATGCTGGATCACCAACGGCGGCAAGTCCAGCTGGTACACCGTGATGGCCGTGACCGACCCGGACCTGGACGCCAACGGCATCTCGGCGTTCATGGTCCACATCGACGACGAGGGATTCACCATCGGTCCCAAGGAGCACAAGCTCGGGATCAAGGGCTCGCCGACCACCGAGCTGTACTTCGAGAATTGCCGGATTCCCGGTGACCGGATCATCGGCGAGCCGGGGACCGGGTTCAAGACCGCGTTGCGCACGCTGGACCACACTCGTCCCACGATCGGCGCTCAGGCCGTGGGTATCGCTCAGGGCGCGCTGGACGCGGCCATCGAATACACCAAGGACCGCAAGCAGTTCGGAAAGAACATCAGCACCTTCCAGGGTGTGCAGTTCATGCTGGCCGACATGGCGATGAAGCTCGAGGCGGCCCGGCTGATGGTGTACTCGGCGGCGGCTCGCGCCGAGCGGGGTGAGACGGGCCTGGGCTTCATCTCCGCGGCGTCGAAGTGCTTCGCCTCCGATGTGGCGATGGAGGTCACCACTGATGCGGTGCAGTTGTTCGGTGGGGCGGGCTATACCACCGACTTCCCGGTGGAGCGGATGATGCGCGACGCCAAGATCACCCAGATCTATGAGGGCACCAACCAGATCCAGCGCGTCGTCATGAGCCGACACCTCCTGCGCTGACGCCGCGGTGATGACAAACCGGATCGACATCGTCCGCGCGGCGCGGCATGCGTTCGTCGACACGGTCGACGGGCTCACGGACGCTGAATTCGACCACGGCACCACACTGTGCGCGCAATGGTCGCCGCGTGACGTGCTGGCTCATCTGATCGGCACCTCCGAGATCGGCAGATACCTGCGTGCCCCGTGGCGGTTGCACAAGATCAACGCCGAAGTCGTCACGGCGGGACGCGGCCGCGACCGGGCCGACTTGATCGCCGCCGCCCGGCGCTGGGCACAGGTACCCGACCGCGCCGTGGCCCGGCTGCTGCTGGGCGACTTGGCGATGCATCACCAGGATGTGCTGCGCGGGCTAGGGCGCAGCCGCGAGATCCCGCCGGTCGAAGAGGCCGCGATCCTGACCGAGGGAGTGAGCCTGACCGTGCAGAAGCTGCAGCCGACCCTGCTGCGGTATCGGATCGAACCCACCAACGGGATCGGCCGGCCCCGCGGCCGCGGCACCGTAGTCCGCGGCACGGCGGAAGCGCTGGGCCTGTGGCTCGGCGGCCGCACCATATCCGATGTCGAGATCGGCTGAGCCGTTCGTCCGCATCGGTGAACGCACGAATGCGACAGCCCTAAGATTGGCAATCGGCGCTGTCCGCCCCACCTAGGAGAGGCTTCATGCCAGGACTTCGACGCGATGTCGATCCCGACGGATTGCTGGAGTACTCCGTCGTCTACACCGACCGGGCACTCAACCACATGTCCGCGCGCTTCCAAGACGTCATGAACGACGTCTCGGCGATGCTGCGCGAGGTCTACCACGCCGACGCGGCAGTCGTGGTGCCCGGCAACGGAACCTGTGGCATGGAAGCGGTCGCACGACAGTTCGCCAACGACGCCGACGTACTCGTCATCCGGAACGGGTTCTTCAGCTACCGGTGGAGTCAGATCCTTGCGACCGGCCGCATCACCGACCGCGTCACCGTCCTCAAGGCCCGTCCGACCGGCGACGGCGACCAGGCGCCATTCGCTCCCGCGCCCATCGACGAGGTCGAGGAGGCGATCGCGCGGATCCGGCCGGCGGTGGTGTGCGTTCCGCACGTGGAAACCGCGAGTGGAATCCTGCTGCCCGACGACTACCTGGCGCGCATCGGCACGGCGACGTCCGCGGTGGGCGGCCTGTTCGTCCTGGACTGCATCGCCGCCGGGGTGGTCTGGGCTGACATGGCGGCGCTCGGGGTCGACGTCTTGGTGACGGCGCCGCAGAAGGACTGGAGCGCCGAGCCAGGCTGTGCCATGGTCTGCCTGTCCAACCGGGCGCTGGAGGCCATGGAGCGCACCCAGAGCACCAGCTTCGCGCTGGACCTCAAGAAGTGGCGAGAGATCATGGTGGCCTACGAGAACGGCGGCCACGCGTATCACTCGACCATGCCGACCGGCGTGATCAGCGGCCTTCGCGACGCCATGGCCGAGACCCGCGACCGCGGCTTCGATGCGGTGCGCGAGCAGCAGTTCGCGCTGGGTCGCAAGGTACGTGCGCTGTTGGCCGAACGTGGCTTCCCCAGCGTGGCCGCACCGGGATTCGAAGCGCCCGGCGTGGTGGTCAGCTACACCACTGACCCGGAGATCCGCACCGGCAGAAAGTTTCTGGCCCAAGGCCTGCAGACCGCAGCCGGAGTGCCGCTGCAATGCGATGAGCCGGCGACGTTCAGCACCTTCCGAATTGGGCTGTTCGGGCTGGACAAACTGGCCGACATCGAGGGAACGGTGGCGCGACTGAGCTCCGCGATCGACCGGATCGCCTTGGCCTGATCCGATGTCTGAAGGTAACGCCGGTACGTCGAGCATCTACCTCGCCGCCGTGGAGGGCGGCACCGGCAAGTCCGTGCTCGCGCTCGGCCTGCTGCACCTTCTGGCCGCCTCATCGACGCGGGTCGGTGTTTTCCGTCCGGTCGTGCGATCGCTGGACGAGCCCGACGGGCAACTCGAACTGCTGCTCGCCCATGCCACCGCCACCATCGACAATCACAGCGCCTGCCGTGGTGTGACCTACCAGCAGGTCTTCGCCGACCGGGAGGCGGCGCTGGGCGAGATCGTGGCGCGGTTCCACGAAGTCGCCCGGCACTGCGACACCGTACTGGTAGTCGGCAGCGACTACACCGACGTCGTCAACCCGAGCGAGTTGACCTTCAACGCTCGTATCGCGGTGAACCTGGGGGCGCCACTTGTGCTGGCGGTCAACGGACACAACCGCGACGCGCAGGCCATCGCTGAGATCACCGAGCGGTGCCTGGCCGAAGTGGCCGCGGTACACACCCGCCCGGCAGCGGTGATCGCCAACCGTTGCGATCCGGACCAGCTGGCCGATGTCACCCAAGCGATCTCAGTCCGCCTGGCCGGTGCCGATGTTCCGGCGTTCGCGGTCCCGGAGGTGGCGCTGCTGTCGGCACCGACCATGGCCGAACTCTGCACCGCACTGGAGGGCACCGTCTACAGCGGCGACCCGGAGTTACTGCGCCGCGAAGCGCTCAGCGTCATGGTCGGCGGTATGACCGCTGAGAACATTCTCGATCGACTGTCCGAGGGGCAGGTCGTGATCGTCCCGGCCGACCGCTCGGACGTACTGCTGGCGTTGGTGAACGCCCATGAGGCACAAGGCTTCCCCTCCCTGGCCGGGATCATCCTCAACGGGGGTCTGTTGCCGCACCCGGCCATCGACAAATTGGTGAAGGGACTGCGGCCCACCCTGCCGTTGATCGCCACCAGTCACCGCACCTACGACACCGCCGAAAAGGTGTCGCATACCGGCTCGAGAATCACCGTCGGTGCATTGCGCAAGATTGACACCGCACTTGCCGTGGTCGCCGCGCACATCGACGGCGCCGAACTGGCCGAGCGGATCCGGGTGCCGGCGTCGACCGTGATCACCCCGCAGATGTTCGAATACCGGCTGCTGGAACGGGCCCGCGCCGACCGTCGCCACATTGTGCTGCCGGAAGCGAGCGATGACCGGATCCTGTTGGCGGCCGGGCGGTTACTGTCGCGCGGGATCGTCGATCTGACCCTGCTCGGCATGGAAGGCGCGGTGCGTCAGCGCGGTGCCGAGCTGGGTGTGGACCTGGACGCCGCGCGGGTGATCGATCCCGAGACCAGTGAGCTGCGTGACACCTTCGGCGCCGAGTACGCCCGGCTGCGCGCACACAAAGGCGTGACCGAGGACCGCGCCCGCGAGATCATGCGCGACATCTCCTATTTCGGCACCATGATGGTGCACCGGGGGATCGCCGACGGAATGGTGTCGGGTGCGGCACACACCACCGCCCACACGATCAGGCCGGCATTCGAGATCATCCGCACCGCGCCCGGGGTGTCCACGGTCTCCAGCGTGTTCCTGATGTGCCTGTCGGATCGGGTGTTGGCCTACGGCGACTGCGCGGTGGTGCCCGATCCGACCGTCGAGCAACTCGCCGACATCGCCATCTCCTCGGCGGCCACCGCGGCCGCGTTCGGCATCGAACCCCGAGTCGCGCTGCTGTCCTACTCGACCGGCGAATCCGGCTCCGGCGCCGGCGTGGACAAGGTGCGTGCCGCAACACAACTGGTGCACGAGCGTCGCCCCGATCTGCTTGCCGACGGCCCGATCCAGTACGACGCCGCGGTCGATGCGGGAGTGGCCGCGGCCAAGATGCCGGACTCGCCGGTAGCGGGGCAGGCCACCGTGCTGGTGTTCCCCGACCTCAACACCGGCAACAACACCTACAAGGCGGTGCAGCGCAGTGCCGGCGCGATCGCGATCGGCCCGGTGCTGCAGGGACTGGCCAAGCCCGTCAACGACCTGTCCCGGGGAGCTTTGGTCGACGACATCGTCTACACCGTGGCCATCACCGCGATCCAGGCGCAGGGAGTGACTCAGTGACTTCAACCGCACCCGGCTTGGTGCTGGTGCTCAACTCGGGTTCGTCGTCGATCAAGTTCCAACTGGTCGATCCGGTGGCCGGCACTGCGCTGCTGTCCGGGCTGGTGGAGCAGATCGGCGAGCCGGACAGTCCGGTCGCCGACCACGCCGCCGGCCTGCAGCTGATCCACCGGCAGCTCGTCGACTCCGGCATCGACCTGGCCGCCGTCCGCGCTGTCGGGCACCGGGTGGTGCACGGCGGCAAACTGTTTTACGCGCCGACACTGATCACCGACGAGGTGGTGGCCGAGGTGGCGGGGCTGTCGGAGTTGGCGCCATTGCACAATCCCGCCAACGTGATCGGGATCGAAGTAGCCCGCAACGACTTTCCCGAGGTCCCGCACGTGGCGGTGTTCGACACCAGTTTCTTCCACTCCCTGCCGGCGGCCGCAGCCAGCTATGCCATCGACCGTGACGTCGCGGCCCGATACGGCATTCACCGCTACGGCTTCCACGGCACCTCGCATGAATACGTCTCCGGTGAGACCGCCGCCGTACTGGGCCGCGACCCGGCCGAGCTGAACATCATCGTGCTGCACCTGGGCAACGGGGCCTCGGCTTCGGCGGTGCAAGGCGGGGTGGCCGTCGAGACCTCGATGGGGCTGACCCCGCTGGAGGGTTTGGTGATGGGAACCCGCAGCGGTGACATCGACCCGGGCGTACTGTTCCACCTCAACCGCACCGCCGGAATGCGCGTCGATGCGCTCGATGAGTTGCTGAACCGCCGCTCCGGACTCAAAGGGCTGTCCGGGGTCAACGACTTCCGGGAACTGCTCGAGCAGCGGGCGGCCGGCGGCGCGCTGGGCGAGGCCGCCGGACTGGCCTACGACGTCTACGTTCACCGACTGCGCAAATACGTCGGCGCCTACCTGGCCGTGCTGGGCCACGTCGACGCCATCGCCTTCACCGCCGGAGTGGGGGAGAACGCACCCAGCGTGCGCGAGGACGCGCTGGCCGGACTGGACGGGCTGGGCATCATCGTGGACCCCGAGCGCAACCGCACCGGCAAAGGCGCCCGGATCATCTCCGCCGAGGGATCGCGCACCACCGTCTTGGTGGTTCCCACCAATGAGGAGCTGGCGATCGCGCGGGCCGCCTGGCAGTTCGTGTGAGCGTCGCCCGCGACCCGGAGCGGTAACCCCGCCGTGGACGGCGTGCGGGACCGGTCGCGGCGCATCCAGCCGTACCAGGCCCGCCCGCGGCGGGTCGCGGTACAGTGTCGTCCTGTGAAATTCGGCCGTTCGACCGTGCTGCCGGCCCTGCTGGCTGTTGGCGCACTGACGGTTTCGGCCTGTGGCGGCGGCTCCGCGCAATTGGTGTCCGCCGAGGACCCGGCCGTAGGCGTGGACTGCGGGGGCAAGCAGGAATTGCAGGCCGGCGGCTCGGCCGCCCAGGCCAACGCGATCGAGCAGTTCGCCTACGCCTTTTCCCGGGCCTGCCCCGGGCAAGCGCTGGTCTACACCGCCAATGGCTCCGCCGCCGGAGTCGATGACTTCCTCGCCAACGAGAGCGACCTGGCCGGCTCCGAGGTGGCTATGGACCCCGCCAAGACGCAGCCGGAACGGGCCGCGGAGCGATGCGGCTCGCCGGCCTGGGACCTGCCGCTGGTGTTCAGTCCGATCGCCGTCACCTACCGCATCACCGGGGTGACCAGCCTCAGCCTGGACGGGCCAACCCTGGCAAAAATCTTCAACGGCAGCATCGGCAGCTGGGACAACCCCGCGATCAAGGCGCTCAACGCCGGCGTCCCGCTGCCCGCGCTGCCCATCCATGTGGTGTATCGCAGCGACCGGTCGCCCAGCACCGCCAATTTCCAGAAGTACCTCGAGGTCGCCTCTGACGGCGGCTGGTATTCCAGCGGCGACACGTTCAACGGCGGCGTCGGCGAAGCCGCCACCGGCAACAACGGTGCCGCTGCGGCGCTGCAGGCCACCGACGGATCCATCACCTATAACGAATGGTCGTTCGCGGTCGGCAAACAGCTGCCCATGGCTCAGATCGTCACCGCGGCCGGATCGGCACCGGTGGCGATCTCCGCCGAATCGGTCTCCAAGACGATCGCCGGGGCGAAGTTCGTGTCCGACGCCAACCCGAACAATGACCTGGTGCTGGAGATGGCATCCCTCTACCGGCCCGCCGAACACGGCGCCTACCCGATCGTGTCGGCGACCTACCAGATGGTCTGCTCGAAATACCCCGATGCGGCCACCGGCACGGCGGTCAAGGCGTTCCTGCAGGCTGCGATCGGTCCAGGCCAGGACGGGCTGGACCAGTACGGCTTCATTCCACTGCCGCCGTCCTTCAAATCCAGGGTCCAGACGGCGGTCAACGCGATCTCGTGACCATTCGCGGCGTCGGCGCCGGTTAGTCTGGTAGCTACTCTTTCGCCGCAGTGCGCGGCACTGTGGTCGAAGGGAGCGTCGTCGGTGAACAATCCCGAGCCGGTTTCGCGGACCGGATCGCGATTCGGCCCCTATCAATTGGGGCGGCTGCTCGGCCACGGCGTCGTGGGTGATGTCTACCGGGCCGAGGACACCCGCAACGACGAGGCCGTGGCACTCAAGCTGATCTCGGAGTCGTTCTCCACCGACGAGGCGTTCCGCAGCCGGCTCGAGGACGAGGCCGAAGCCGCCGGACAGTTGACGGAGCCCCATGTGGTGCCGATCCGCGCCTACGGCGAGATCGACGACGTGCTCTACCTGGAGACCGGCCTGATCGACGGTACCGACCTGGCCACCGCGTTGGCCGACGGAGGTCCGTTGAGCCCGCCGCGGGCGGTGGCCATCGTGCGGCAGGTCGCCGCGGCCCTGGACGCGGCCCATAACGCCTTTGTCGTCCACCGCGACGTCAAGCCCGACAACATCCTGCTCACCGCTGATGACGCGGCGTATCTGATGGACTTCGGGGTGGCCGCGGCCATCGCCGAACCGGGCGCAGCGGCCAAGCCGGCGGTCGGCACCCTGGCCTACATGGCGCCCGAGCGTCTGACCGGCGAACAGGTCACGCATCTCGCCGACATCTACTCACTGGCCGCTGTGCTGGCCGAGGCGCTCAGCGGGGTGTGCCCGTTCTCCGCCGAGACCGTCGCCGAGGCGATCGAAGAACGCCGCACGACCGAGCCCCCGCAACCGAGCAAGCTGTTCCCGGGGCGCGTTCCGGTGGCCATCGACGCGGTGCTCGCCCGCGGGCTGGCCCGCAAACCCGAGGAGCGCTACAGCAGCGCCGGTGAGCTCGCCGCCGCCGCCTACCAGGCGCTGACCGAGCCCGAACGCCACCAGGTATCCCGGATCCTGCTGCGTGGCGAGCCGGCGCTGCACCTGCCCGGCGGCCTGGAACCCGAGCCCCGATCTGAGGGCCGAGGTGGCGGCGCGGCGCCGGCCGGCGTGAGCCGAGCCGGATGGGCGCCGACCGACATCGGATTCGGTGCTGCTTTGGGCGCCGGTCTGGGCGGCCCGCCCCCGGCGCCCTCCCCGATGTCACCCCTGCTGCGCAACGACCTGCAGACGCCGACCACGGTCATGCCGACCCCGTCGCGACGCCGGCGGCTGCCCCGCAAGCCGGTGCTGGTGGCGGCCGCGGCGGTTGCCGCGGTCACCGTGGTCGCCGGCATCGGGCACGTGGTGTCGGAGCCCTCGTCGGCGACGCCGGTGGCGGCACCCCCACAGGAGGTGCTGCCGTTCACCGACCTGGACTTCCGGCTCTCACCGGGCGGGGTGGCGTTGGACGGCGACGGCAACGTCTACGTCAGCAGCGAAGGCATCCAGGGGCGGGTGGTGCGCCTGGCCGCCGACACGACCGCCTCGACGGTAGTGGCCTTCAGCGACCAGTACCAGCCCCGCGGTGTGGCGGTCGACAGCATCGGCAACGTGTACTTCTCCGATGTCAACGATAGGGTGGTCAAGGTCAGCGCGGACTCCGAGACTCACACGGTGCTGCCGTTCGCCGGCCTGGATGACCCGGACGGGGTGGCGGTGGACTCCGACGGCGGCAACGTCTATGTCGCCGACCGCGGCAACGACGTGGTACTGCGCCTGGACACCGTCACCAACATCCAGACCACGGTGCCGTTCGTCGGCCTCAACAAGCCCGACGGGGTGGCAGTCGACACCGCCGGCAATGTCTACGTCACCGACACCGGCAACAACCGGGTGCTCAAGCTGGTGGCCGCCACAGGCGAGCAGGTGGTGCTCTCGTTCGCCGGGATCGTCGCTCCGCGGGGTATCGCGGTGGACGAGGCCGGTGACGTCTATGTCACCGAGCACAACCGCAACAAGGTGGTGAAGCTGGCCGCCGGAGCCGCAATCCCGGTGGTGCTGCCGTTCACCGGACTCAACTCCCCATTGGACGTCGCCGTCGACAAACGCGGCGATATCTATGTCGCCGACCGCGGCAACGACCGGGTCGTCAAGGTGGAGGCCAACAGCTGAGTGCCGCCTGAGGCACCGGCGCTGTGACGGCTGCCGCACCGAAACGCCAGGTAGCATTTTTCGCGTGGACAGTAGCGTCGTGGGCCCGGCCGCGGGTATCGCCGATCCGGTGGCCGACGCCCCGGTCACGACCGTCGGGCGCCACGACCACGACCACGACCACGCGGGGCACGCCCACGGCTTTCTCGTCGTTCACGATGCGGGTTGGCGCCGCGCAGCGACCTGGGCCCGGCGGCTTGCCTGGATAAGCCTGGTCCTGGTGGGGATCGAAGGCGTGGTGGGCCTGTGGCAGGGCCTGGCCGCCGGTTCGATCGCCCTGACCGGTTGGGCGCTGGGCGCCATTCCCGAGGCGATGGCCGGGGCGGTGGTGATCTGGCGGTTCACCGGTGCCCGCACACTGTCGGAGACAGCGGAGCGGCGCGCTCAGATCGGCGTGGCGATCTCGTTCTGGATCAACGCCCCCTATATCGCCGCGGAGTCGATACGCCACTTCATCGGCGACCACCGCAGCGAAGGCAGCGCGATCGGCATCGCGGTCACCGCTGCGGCCGTGCTGGTGATGCCGATGCTGGGCCGGGCCCAGCGGCGGCTCGGCAAGCGGCTCGGCTCGGCGGCGACAGTCGGTGAGGGCGTGCAGAACTATCTGTGTGCGATTCAGGCCGCCGCGGTGCTGGTCGGGCTGACCCTGACCACCCAATGGTCCGGCGGCTGGTGGCTGGACCCGCTGATCGGTCTGGGGGTGGCCGCCGTTTCGGTGTGGCAGGGCTTCCGCTCGTGGCGCGGCGAGGGCTGTGGCTGTTAAAGGCTGCTAAACGCTGTTGCGCCCACCGACGCTAAGTCCCGACTGCCCTGGAGCTGGTGGTGGTGCTCGACAGGAACAGTCGGGACGACGACAGATTACGGCACGGACGGCACGGACGCCATCGGCGTCGCCGCCTCGACACCCAGCCGGTAGCGAATCAACCGCGAACTGTTGGCGACGACGGCCACCGATGACGCGTTGTGCAGGATCGCGGCGAGCACCGGTGACAACGCACCGCCGGCGCCGATCAACAGTCCGACGGCGTTGACCGCGATCGACATGCCGTAGTTCTGCCGGATCACCTCGACGGCACGTCCGCCCAGGTCCCTGACGTCGAGCAGGCGGCGCAGGTCGTCATTGGCCAGGGCGACATCGGCGGTTTCCACCGCGACGTCGGTACCGGCCAGCCCCATCGCGATCCCGATGTCCGCGGCGGCCAATGCCGGTGCGTCGTTCACGCCGTCACCGACCATGCCCACCACGTAGCCCTCGTCCTGCAGCTCACGGACCACCTGCAGCTTGTCCTCCGGCAGCACCTCAGCTCGCCATTCCTCGATGCCGAGTTCGGTCGCCACCGCTGCCGCGGTCTCCGGGTGATCACCGGTGAGCATGACGATGCGGCGAACGCCTTTGGCGCGCAATGCTTCCAGCACCTCACGCGACTCGGGTCGTACTTCGTCGCGCAGACTGATCAGCCCGACCAAGGTGCCATCGACCGCCAGCAGCAGCGGAGTCTCGGCTTGGGCGCGCAGTTTGTTGACCCAGTCCGCCGCCTTCTTGGAGATGCGGACCTTCTCCGAGCGCAGCAGGTTCGGGCTGCCCAGCAGCAGGGTGCGGCCGTCGGCCCAGGTGCGAATGCCCAGCCCCACCAGAACCTCGCACTCCTCGTGCGGCGGGATGCTGATGTGGCGTTCCTCGGTGGACCGGATGACGGCTTCGGCCAACGGATGTCGCGAATGCAACTCCGAGCTGGCGGCATAGGCGAGCACCTGTTCGGGCTGCCAATCCTTGTGGATGGCAACGATATTGGTCACCACGGGACGGCCCACCGTCAACGTGCCGGTCTTGTCGAACACGATCGCGTCCACCCGGCCGGCCTGCTCCAGATGCGAGCCGCCCTTGATCAGGATGCCGCGCCGGGCGCCGTTGCCGATCGCCGCGCTGATCGCGGTCGGCGTGGCCAGCCCCACCGCGCAGGGGCAGGCGATCAACAGCATCGTCATCGCGCGGCGGACATCGCCGGTGAGCACCAAGGTGATCGCCGAGAGGATGAACGAGGCCGGTACGAAGCGGCGGGAGAAGTTCTCGCCGACGGTCTGGATCGGTGCGCGGTCATGCTGCGCCTCCTCGACGCGGCTGATGATGCGGCCGATCACGGTCTGGCTTCCCACCGCGGTGGCCCGGACCACCAGTCGGCCGCGCACCACCACCGAACCGGCATGCACGCGCGCCCCGGCGATCACGCTGACCGGCAGCGTCTCGCCGGTGATGGCGGATTGGTCCACGATGGCTTCCCCGTCGACGATCTCGCCGTCGACCGGGATCGCCACGTGGTCGTGGACGATCACCTCGTCGCCGATCTTCACCGTGTCGATCGGAACCTGAACCTCGGTACCGTCGGCCAACCTGACCCAGGCGGTGTCCTGGTTGCCGCGCAACAGATCCGAGATGGCGCGGCGGGTGCGGCGCAGCGTCAGATCCTGCAGGTACTCACCGATATTGAGCAACCACAGCACGGTCAGCGCCACCACGTTCTCGCGAAGCACCAGGCTGGCCACGGTCGCGGCGGTCACCAGAGCGTCGGTGCCGGCCCGGCCGGACCGGATGGAGCGCAGCGCGCCCCGCAGGAAGGGGTATCCCATGAAGACAGTGGCACCGGTTGCGACGAGCTGGCCGCTGGGTCCCAGCAGCGGCGGCCGGGCGAAGACGTAGCGGCGCATCCCCAGCAGCGCCAGCGCCGCACCGCCGATCACCATGCGCAGCACGTCGGTGTTGCTGACGTCGGCCGAGCGCGGCGTGCGGGCGGGGATCAGCTCGGCGGCCACGGTGGCCGCTGAGGCGATCGCCGCGAGGATCTCCGCAGTGTCACTGCGTTTGGGGGAGTACCAGACCACGACCGATCCGGTTCGCGGATAGGCGTGCACGGTACGGACACCGTGGACCCGGCCGGCGGACTCCTCGGCGGCCACCGCGCGGCGCGAGTCGCCGCGCACCCACGCCACCTGCACCCGTATCCGGCCCGCCGCGTCGGAAATGACGGTCAGCTCGTCGTTGTCGGCGGGCACGGTCGCTATGGCGCCGCTGCTGTTCATCGCTGCGCTCCCCCTCGTCGGCGCGGGGCGGTCAGTGCTCGTGGTCGTGCTCGACGGCGGCCGCCGGCGGGGTGGCCTCCTCGCCGATCCGCTCGCGAGCCTCGGCCACCACGTCGGCCACCTTCAGTCGTGCCGACTCGGCGACCTCTTCGGCTCGCCGGGTTCCGCGCAGACTCCACTCGGTAGCCGTCACCGCTGCCTCGTGCAGCGGAGCTTTCGCCAGCGCCCGGCGGGCCACCTCGTAGGCGCTGACGCCGACCAATCCGGTGAACACCGTCGACGCCGCTTTCGCCAGCAATCCCTGCACTGCCATGGGTCATCTCCTCTTACGTACGGCGGGTTCTTGCGGGCAAGAGTATCAGCATATAAGCATTTATGCATGTGTTGGTGGTCCCGGCGTGACGCCTGCTTCCCCCCGATGGGGGACGGAAATGGCTGTCGGGCGGTTCAGCCCAGATCGCGGGTGACCTTTTCGCTGGCCCGGCGACGCTCCTGCAGTTCGGGATCGGCATTGGCGACCTGGACCAGCGACCCACCCACGGCGAACACCGCCAGCATGTTCTCGATCAGCTCGGTCGGGTTGGTCCAGTCCCCGGTCGACCACACCCGATCCGACGACGTCAAACCCAATGCTGCCGCGCACTTCTCACACGAGGCCAGCACGTCATCCGGCGACGCCCCGGCCAGGGCTGGGCCGGGGGCGCGTTCGGCGTCGATCTGGTCGCCGTGCACCCGCACCGCGGTCGCGTAGTCGGTGACGCCGATCGGCAGGTCGGGGGCCGGCCGGCCGAACGGGTCCAGCGACAACACGACCACTTCGCCGCCGGTGGCAGCCACCGCCGCGTCGGCCTCATCGAGCCGGTCGGCAGTGCACAGCGCGACATCGGAGTCGTCTCCTGGATCGCCGAGCAGCACCTCGGCCCCGATCCACCAGGCACCGAACAGCACCGCCGCGGTCTGCCAGTGCGACGGCAACAACACCGCGATACGACTGCCGGCTCCGGCGCCGAGCTCGTCGCGTAGCAGGTTGCCGGTCTTGGCCGCCCAGTTTGCCAGCGTCGCCGCGGACAGCTCGATGCGCTCGCCGGAGGCGTCGTCGTAATAGGTGATCCGTGGCCCGACGGGGTCGGCGCGCATGATCGGATCAAGGATCGCCGAGCTGAGGTTGATCACCTCAGCGACGTTAGTTCACGCATTGTGGGTCGTTGGAACCCGCGGTCAGAATCGGTGACGCAACGGGGATTTGGGGCGCCTCGTCGTCGTCGTAGCTAAAGATGCCGGCCGCCTGCGCACTGGCGCCCCCGGAGCCCAGGCCCGATCCGGGCCCGGTGTAGTCGTTGGCCAGCACCACGCGCACCGAGCCGGTCGGGACTGACTCGTTGGACACCACCGGCAAGCCGCCCAGGTCCCTGGCCACCGCCAGCGCGCCGGGGTCGTCAGCCGACGCTGCCTGCACCTGGCTGGTGGGCACGTGTCCGGACTCGTTGTTGCCGACCGACCCGGTGCCGAACCCCTTGGCGTTGAGCACCCCGGAAACCGCGGCGGCCAGGCCGTTGATGTCGGTGTCGTTGAGCACGCTGGCGGTGGTCTGTTCCGGGTTGTAGGCCAGTTGCTCGGTCTTGCCCTCGTCCTGATCGTGCAGCAGCCCGGCCACCCAGTCAGCTACCTGGTCGGGATCGACACGGACCACGCTCTGCATACCGTCGTCGCTCCAGCCGGCCTCCTCGAGCACCGGGATCGTGGCGAACGCCACCTTGCCCGCGGCCAGGTCCTGGGCCTTGGTGACGAAGTCGATCACGTCCCAGCCCTCCGACAGCACCACCGACCGCTGTACCGCGGCCTGCAGCCGCGACAAGGTGCCCGGACTGGACAGGGTCTTGCCGGAGATGACCTGATGGGCCAGGGACGCCATCACCGTCTGCTGACGCCGGACCCGGTCCAGGTCGCCGTGCGGGAGTTCGTGGCGCTGTCGGACGAAGCTCAGTGCCTGGGCGCCGCCCAGCCGCTGCCAGCCGGCCGGGAAGTCCGCGCCGGAGAGCTCTTCATACACCGGCTCCTTGAGACAGACGTCGACGCCGCCGAGGGCATCGGTGATCAACGCGAACCCGAGCAGTCCGATCTCGGCGTAGTGGTCGACGGTGACGCCGGTCAGATCGGCCACCGTCTTGATCAGGGCCTCGCGGCCCGCCTCGGTGCCGCGCGCCTGCGCCTGGATCGGATCCATCCCGGATTCGACGAGCGCGTCGGCGGTCTCCAGCCGAGTGGCCCCGTACACGCCGTTGATCTTGGTCTTGTCCAGCCCAGGTGCCGCCACGTAGGAGTCGCGGGGGATCGAGATCGCGGTGGCCGACTTCCCGCTGTTGGGGATCCGGACCAGGATGATGGTGTCGGTGTTGGTGGCCTCGTCGTCGCCGACGCGCAGCGCGGCCAGCTCTTCCGGCGTCAGCGGATTGCCGTGGGCGTCGGTGCGGCTGTCCATCCCGACCAGCAGGATGTCGACCGCGCCGTCGGATCCGCCGTTGCCCAGCGCCAGCGACGAGACGTGGAAGATGCCGTCCTCGAACGACCGGACTTGGCTCCAGGCCACCCCGGTCCCCAGGACGATGGCGACGGCTGCCACCGTGGCAATCACACGAACCACACGTTGCGCAGGCATCACTTCAGATTACTTGCGTAACTGCCGTATCGGCGGTAGCCGAGCGCGGCGTGGCAGCCCGCAAGCGAAGCTGGAGCCGCCGCTTAAGCTCGACGCTCATGCGGATTGTGATCACCGGCGCAGGCGGCCAAGTCGGCACTTTCCTGGCGAAACGCGCCGCCGAGACCGGTCATGACGTGCTGGCGCTGACATCGGCGCAATGCGACATCACCGACGGCGCCGCCGTGGACGCCGTGGACCTGCGGCCCGACGACGTGCTGATCAACTGTGCGGCCTACACCCAAGTCGACGCCGCCGAGACCGATGCCGAGCGGGCCCACGCCGTCAACGCGACCGGACCGGGCCACCTTGCGACCGCCTGTACTCGGGCCGGCGCGCGGCTGATCCACATCTCCACCGACTACGTCTTCGACGGCGACTTCGGCGATAACCCGCCGCGCCCGTACGAACCGGCAGACGCCACCCGGCCACTGTCGGTCTACGGCAGCACCAAACTGGCCGGTGAGAACGCGGTACTGGCCGCTTCACCGGACGCCCTGGTGGTGCGCACCGCCTGGGTCTACACCGGTGCCGCCGGTGGTTCGGACTTCGTCGCGGTGATGCGCGAGCGGGCCGCGGGCGACGCGGACGTGGAGGTGGTCGACGACCAGATCGGATCCCCGACCTATGTCGGCGATCTCGTCGACGCACTGCTGGCGCTGGCGTCCTCGCCGCCGGGCGCTCGGGTGTTGCATGCCGCCAACGCCGGTGCCGCGAGCCGCTACGAACAGGCCCGCGCGGTGTTCGCCGCGGTCGGCGCCGATCCGGACCGGGTGCACCCGGTCAGCAGTGCCGTGCATCCGCGCCCGGCGGCCCGTCCCGCCTACTCCGCGTTGTCGGGCGACGAGTCGGCGCGGGCCGGCCTGGCACCGCTGCGCCGGTGGAGCGATGCATTGTCCGCCGCCGTGGCCAGATAACCTCTAGGCCGTGAGTGAGGCCCTACCGGTGGTGACGGTGACCTATTCGCCGGGATGGCATCTGGACCGATTCCTGGCGTCGCTGGCGCTGGCGACCGACCGTCCGGTGCGGGTGGTGATGGCCGACAACGGATCCACCGACGGCTCGCCGGAGGAGGCCGAGCAGCGCTATCCCAACGTGCAGTTGCTGCATACCGGGGCCAACCTGGGCTACGGCGGAGCGGTCAACGCCGGGGTGGCTCTGCTGGACGCCGAGGGCGGCGAGCGCAGCGAATTTCTGATCGTGGCCAACCCCGATGTGCAGTGGGGTCCGGGCAGCATCGAGGCCCTGCTGGATGCGGCGGCCCGGTGGCCGCAGGCGGCGACGCTGGGACCGTTGATCCGGGAGCCGGACGGTTCGGTGTATCCCTCGGCGCGCCACCTGCCCAGCCTGATCCGCGGCGGCATGCACGCGGTGGTCGGTCCGGTGTGGCCCAACAATCCGTGGACCCGCGCCTATCGGCAGGAACGGCTGGAGCCCAGCGAACGGCCGGTCGGGTGGCTCTCGGGCGCCTGCCTGCTGGTGCGCCGGGCCGCGTTCGACGCGGTCGGCGGCTTCGACGAGCGCTACTTCCTCTATATGGAGGACGTCGACTTGGGCGACCGGCTGGCCAAGGCCGGTTGGCTCAACGTCTACGTGCCCACGGCCGAGGTGTTGCACCAGAAGGGTCACGCCACCGGCAAGGACCCCGCACGCAACCTGGCCGCGCACCATCGCAGCACCTACACCTACCTCGCCGACCGGCACACCGGCTGGTGGCGGGCCCCGTTGCGCTGGAGCATGCGCGGCGCGCTGGCGGTGCGCTCACACCTGGCGGTGCGCAACGCCCGCCGCAAATTGACGAAGGGACACCCGTGACACTGAGCCAACTCGATGCGGTGGTCCTCGTCGGCGGCAAGGGCACCCGGCTGCGGCCGCTGACGCTGTCGGCCCCCAAGCCGATGCTGCCGACCGCGGGTCTGCCCTTCCTGACGCACCTGCTGTCGCGGATCGCTGCCGCCGGCATCGAGCACGTCATCCTCAGCACGTCGTATAAGCCGGAGGTGTTCGCCGAGGAATTCGGCGACGGCTCGGCGCTGGGCCTGCAGATCGACTACGTGACCGAGGATGAGCCGCTGGGCACCGGCGGCGGTATCGCCAACGTCGCCCCCAAGCTGCGCCATGACACCGCGATGGTGTTCAACGGTGATGTGCTGTCCGGGGCTGATCTGACCGAACTGCACGCCTACCACCGGGAGCAGGGCGCCGAGGCCACCCTGCACCTGGTGCGTGTCGGCGACCCACGGGCCTTCGGTTGCGTGCCCACCGACGACGGGCGGGTCACCGCATTCCTGGAGAAGACCGAAGACCCGCCGACCGACCAGATCAACGCCGGTTGCTACGTGCTCTCCCGCGGCGTCATCGACCGCATCCCGCGCGGCCGCCCGGTTTCGGTGGAGCGCGAGGTGTTTCCCGCGCTGCTGGCCGACGCCGTGTTGGTCTGCGGCTACGTCGACACCAGCTATTGGCGCGACATGGGCACGCCGGAGGATTTCGTACGCGGTTCGGCGGACCTGGTGCGCGGCATCGCGCCGTCACCGGCGCTGGGCGGCAAGCGCGGTGAGGCACTGGTGCACGACGGTGCCTCGGTGGCGCCCGGTGCGGTGCTGATCGGCGGGACCGTCGTGGGCCGGGGTGCTGAGATCGGCCCGGGTGCCCGCCTCGACGGCGCGGTGATCTTCGACGGGGTGAAAGTCGAGGCCGGCAGCGTGATCGAACGATCGATCATCGGCTTCGGCGCTCGCATCGGGCCGCGGGCGTTGATTCGCGACGGGGTGATCGGCGACGGCGCCGACATCGGGGCGCGCTGCGAATTGCTGCGCGGGGCCCGGGTGTGGCCCGGGGTGTCGATCCCGGACTGCGGGATCCGCTACTCCAGCGACGTCTGAGCCGTTTTCGCGCTGACTCTGCGCTCAACGGCGCACCCATCTCGCGCTTTTCCGCCATGGACGCCGAGTCAACGGTGGATAGTCATAACCATGTTCACCAGAGCCTTCGTCGCGTGCCTGGCCGCAGTCGCCATGGCGGCGCCGGCCGCTGCAGACCCGCTGGACCCGATTCCCGGTAACGGGGTCTTTCAGGTCGGAACCGACATCGCACCGGGCCTCTATCACACCGGTGGGTCGGGTTCGGCTTTCGGCGTGTGGATCAACAACGTGCCGACCCAGGAATCGATGTGTTCCTGGTTCACCTACAGCACACCCGATGCGGCCAAGGACCATGTGGTCCAGACGAACACGTCAATCGGCCCGATGTACGCGAGCATTCCCGTCACGGTCAAGGCCTTCGAGTCACAGAACTGCCAACCCTGGACGCGGGTAAACGACTCCCAGTGAGCCCGGGGGCCTATCCGACGGCCCGCGCCACCAGATGCGCCAGGGCGTCGTCGGTGTCCGGCGGTAGGCCGTCGACCGGCCACCAGCGCAGCGCAAGCGACTCGTCGCTGATCCCGATCTGTGCGTTCGTGGGCGCATGCGCCACGAATTGCAGGTCCAGGTGCCGGGTCGGCACACCCAGTGAGCAGGTCACCGGATGCACGTGTACGGCCGCCAGCGCCGGATCCAGTCGCAGGCCGGTGATGCCGGATTCCTCGGTGGCCTCGCGCAGCGCGGCTGCGCGGATGTCGGCGTCGGTGTCCTCGCAATGACCTCCGAGCTGCAGCCAGCGGCCCACCCGCGGGTGCAGCGTGAGTAGCGCGTGCTCACCGGTGTGGTCGAGCACCAGGGTGGAAGCGGTGATGTGGCCGGGAACGCATTCGCGCCGGCACGCGTCGGGGCGGGCCGCCAGAAACGCCAGCACCGCATGCCGGAGCGAATCTTGCGCGGAATCTGGTGCGGTCCAACCACTCAGCGTTGTTACAGCGGACTCGTGCAGAATCATCGCCGCACCAGCAGGTCGCCGATGTCGGCCGGTTCGCGGGGTTCGGGCGGCTCGGTGGGGTAGCCGATCGCGATGGCGCCCAGGGGTTCCCAGTCGGGCGGCAGATCCAGTTCGGTGCGGACCAACTCGGGGGTGAAGATGGTCGAACCGATCCAGCAGCTGCCTACGCCACGGACCGCCAGCGCCACCAACAGGCCTTGGACGGCGGCACCGACGGCGACCGTGAACATGGTGTGCTCGGCGGCGGTGCGGGCGGCGTCCGGATAGTGGTGGGCGCCGTCGGGCACCATCATCGGGATGACGACTTCAGGTGCGTCGTAAAGGATCTGGCCACGCGAGACCCGGGCGTCAATGGACTCAGGCGATCTGCCGTCGCCGGCCAAGTCGGATCGCCACTGCTGTGCCATGGCATCGAGCAGCCGAGTGCGCACGCTCGGAGTCTGCAGCCACACGAACCGGACCGGGCGGGTGTGATGCGGCGCCGGGGCGGTCAGGGCCTCGGCCATGGCATCAGTGATCAGGTGCGCCGGAACGGGTTCCCCGGCGAACCTGCGCACGGAGCGGCGCAGCAGCTGAGCCTGCCCGCGTCCCGCCTCGATGGCCTCGGCGGTCCCGAGCCAGAACAGGTCCTCGGAGCCGGAACGCACCAGTGCTGCTGCGGTGGAACCGTTGTCGGGGCTGCTGACGCCACGCACCACCGCCACCGGAATATCGGTGAGCTTGCCCTTCACCAGGTCGGCAGCCGCGGCGAGTTCGTCAGCGACGGCGACTTCGGTGACCACCAATTCGTTGCCGTGTCGGTCGACTGACCCGGCGTAGCCGTTGAGCACCGACAGGCCCGACGCGCCGATCGCGACGTCGATCTGGCCGTTGCGCCAGGCCCGGCCCATGGTGTCGGTGATCAGCACCGCCACGCTGACGCCCAGACGCTCGGCCAGTCCGGCGCGCAACGCGGCGGCGCTGCCGTCGGGATCGACCGGCAACAGCGCGAGTTCGTCGGAGCCGACGTTGGAGCCGTCCACACCGGCGGCCGCCTGCACCAGTCCCAGGCGGTTCTCGGTGATCCAGGTGCGGCCCTTGCGGGCCAGTACGCGTACCGCCTCGGCCTCGACCAGTTGGCGGCGCAGCGCATCACGCGCCTCGGCGTCGTGCGGCGCCGGCACGATGCGGCCCTCGCACTTGGACACCACCTTGCTGGTGACGACCACGATGTCGCCGTCGGCCAGCCACGGTGCGGCCTGGGCCAGCACGGACGCGAGATCGTCGCCGGGCCGGAACTCGCCCAATCCGGTCACCGGCAGGATCTCGACCTTGGCGGCGCTGCCGTGCTCGCCCTGCCCCTTTATGGTGACACCCCCGCTAGCTCCAGTCCGGTGCGGACCATTTGGGCCGTGGCCGCCGGATCGGTCATCAACAGCGGGGCGGCGCGAACGGTGACGCCGGCGATGTCGGGTGTGTCGGGGGACTCGCCCTCGTGCACCAGCCAGTAGTCCAAGATCCCGGTGCCGCTGCGGGCGCCGTAGTGCTCGCCGACGGCTCGGGAGGTGGAGTCCAAGCCGATCACGCTCAGGCAGACATCGGCCATACCGCGCAACGGCTTTCCGGCGATGATCGGGGAGTAGCCGACGACCGGTGCCGCCGTGGAGCGCAGGGCCGCGCGGACACCCGGAACGGCCAGGATGGCGCCGATGCTGACCACCGGATTCGAGGGGGCCAGCAGCACGATGTCGGCGCCGGCGATGGCGTCGACGACTTCGGTTGTGGCGGTGGCCTTCTCTGCGCCCACGAAGCCGAACCCGTGGGTGGGAACTTGGGCACGGTAGCGCACCCACCACTCCTGAAAGTGGATCGCGCGCTGGGTGTTGTCGGCCGGATCGGTGATGACGACGTGGGTTTCGCAACTGTCGTTGGTGACCGGCAGCAGTCGCGCGCCGGGCTGCCAGCGCTCGCACAGCGCCGAAGTCACCTCGGTCAGCGGGTAACCGGCGCGCAGCGACTGGGTGCGGACCAGGTGGGTGGCCAGGTCGCGGTCGCCGAGACCGAACCAGTCGGGCTGCATTCCGTAGCGGCCCAACTCCTCCATGGCATGCCAGGTTTCGTCGCGATGCCCCCAGCCGCGTTCGGCATCCACGCCGCCGCCCAGGGTGTACATGCAGGTGTCCAGATCGGGGCAGATGCGCACACCGTGCATCCAGGCATCGTCGCCGACGTTGACGATCGCGGTCAGCTCGTGCGCGTCGGCCCCGTTGTCAGCCGGGGATTCGGCGAATTGGCCCAGACCCAGTAGTTTCTGGACGCCGAGCAGGAATCGGGCGCCGCCGACCCCTCCGACGAGAACGGTGACCTTCACAGCGCACGACAGTACCTTTGGCGCCGCCGCCGCCGGTGTGGCGGACCGCCGTCGTCGCTGCATCGGGGGCACGGTAAGACACGCCGAGACGCGGGTGTGGGGTAGATGACAGGGACTCGCCGGTCTCGGACACGTTGGAAATCGATCACGAGATGGTAAGGAATTTGGCCAATCAGCTTGACCGGGCTGATCAACCCGTGTCTAATCACACTAGTGTCATTTCCCGGTTGGCCAGCCGATTTCGGTGCCGCAGACCGAGATTCGATCACATGTTCGAATCGAGATGGTCAATATCTTGGATTCGGCCGACATATCAGGATCGCGCTACAGGTGAGGAGGCGGAGCATGTCCTATGAGCACCTTTGGGGCGTGATGGGAGGAGCATCGCACGCCGGTGCCGAAATGGCTGAAATGGCTGGGCCGAGCGGGCTGGAGGCGATGCCCAGTCGACCACATCTGAGTCTGGTTCCCGAGCCGGAGGACTACGACGAGTTCGACCCGTTCGACCCCGCGACGGCCACCAATGAGCAGTGGCAGGACCGTGCCCTGTGCTCGCAGACCGACCCCGAGGCGTTCTTTCCGGAGAAGGGCGGTTCGACTCGCGAGGCCAAGAAGATCTGCCAGCGATGCTCGGTTCGCAGCGAGTGCCTGGAGTACGCCTTGGCGCACGACGAGCGTTTCGGTATCTGGGGCGGGCTTTCCGAGCGTGAGCGCCGCCGCCTCAAGCGCGGCATCATCTGATTCCCGCTCTGCGACGAGTGTGACCGATCGGTCCTAGTCGTCGATCGTCGGGTCGATGACGGTGGGCTCGACATCCAAATAGGTGGCGACTTGGGCCACCAAGATCTCGTGCAATAAATCACCGAGCTCTGTGCTGTCGTTTGCGCGTTGCTCGATCGGCTTGCGGAACAGCAAGATTCGGGCGCGTGTCGGATTTCCCCGCACATCCACCCCGGCGGGAATCAAACGGGCCAGCGGAATTGGCCCGTCCGCGACCACTTCTGGGGGCCACTGCACACTGTCGGGATCCTTGGCGGCGATCCGCGGGATCTCATCGACCGCGACATCGAGCGCCGTCAGCCGTTGCTTCCACCGTTGCTCGATGGGCTCGTAGGCCTCCAGCACGGCCATGTCGAACCGTTCGGCGCGGGTGCGCCAGCCTGGAACGGTGGGCGGCAACAGCGGCCCGCGGGTTTCGCGGCCGCGCCAGCGGCGACGCGTGGCGATCACGCAGAAGATGGTAACGGTTGTGCATAGGGTGCCGGCGCCTTGCGCGTGTCCGGCGGCGCGGGGGCGCGCGGCCACGATAGCCTCACGGGCGTGAACGTTCCCCGCCGTTGCTGCCGGCCAGGGTGTCCGCACTATGCGGTGGCGACGCTGACGTTCGTCTACTCGGACTCCACCGCCGTGGTCGGCCCGCTGGCGACTGCCGCTGAACCGCATTCCTGGGACTTGTGCTTCAGTCACGCAGGCCGGATCACCGCCCCGCGCGGTTGGGAACTGGTCCGCCACCCCGGCCCGTGGGTATCGCCTGAAGAGGATGATCTGATCGCGCTTGCCGAGGCGGTTCGCGAGCGCGAATCCGGGCGGGCGGCCCCGGCAAACGGGTGGTACCCCCAGGCCAATCCGATCGACTCCCCGACCCGCGGAGCGCCCACCGCCGGACCCGGTGGTGGTGTGCTGGCACCGCCCGGGGCACCGGGCAAGACCAATGGCCGGCGTCGTGGCCACCTGCGTGTGTTGCCAGACCCTTCGGACTGATCGCGGGTTCCGGGCTAGGCTTGAGCGTCAAGAGTCCACTGCGTCAGGAGCCCTGTCCATGTCTCGGCCCGCTGCGGCTGTCCACCGTGTGATCAAGGCGTACGACGTACGCGGCCTGGTCGGTTCGGAGATCGATGAATCCCTCGTCACTGAGGTCGGGTCCTCGTTTGCCCGGCTGATGGCCGAGGAAGGCGCCCACCAAGTGGTGATCGGCCACGACATGCGGGACAGTTCGCCACTGCTGTCTGCGGCGTTCGCCGAAGGCGTGATCGCCCGCGGCCTGGATGTGGTCCGGATCGGGCTGGCGTCGACCGACCAGCTCTATTTCGCCTCCGGGGCGCTGGACTGCCCGGGTGCGATGTTCACTGCCAGCCATAACCCGGCGGCCTACAACGGCATCAAGCTCTGCCGGGCCGGTGCCAAGCCGGTGGGCGCTGACAGCGGCCTGGGCCGGATCCGCGATGAGCTGATCGCCGGCGTCGATCCGGCTGGCGACGGCCAAGAATCGCGCGGCAGCATCACCGACCGTGACGTGCTCGCCGACTATGCGGCATTCCTGCACTCGCTGGTCGACATCTCCGGCCTGCGGCCGCTGCGTGTGGCCGTCGACGCCGGCAACGGGATGGCCGGCCACACCGCCCCGGCGGTGTTCGGCTCGGTCGGGGGTATCACACTGCTGCCGCTGTACTTCGAGTTGGACGGCAACTTTCCCAACCACGAGGCCAACCCGCTGGATCCGGCCAACCTCGTTGATCTGCAGACGTTCGTGCGCGAGAGCGGCGCCGACATCGGACTGGCCTTCGACGGCGACGCCGACCGGTGCTTCGTGGTCGACGAGCGCGGCGAGCCGGTGTCGCCATCGGCGGTGACCGGCCTGGTCGCGGCCCGTGAATTGGCCCGCGAGCCCGGTGCGACGGTGATCCACAACCTGATCACCTCGCATGCCGTGCCCGAACTGGTCAGCGAGCGCGGCGGCACCCCGCTGCGGTCGCGGGTCGGACACTCCTACATCAAGGCGCTGATGGCCGAGACCGGGGCCATCTTCGGCGGGGAGCACTCGGCGCACTACTACTTCCGGGAATTCTGGGGCGCCGACTCGGGCATGCTGGCGGCCCTGCACGTACTGGCCGCGCTCGGCGAACAGCAGCGGCCGTTGTCGGAGCTGACCGCCGACTACCAGCGCTACGCGGCGTCCGGCGAGATCAACTTCACCGTCTCCGATGCGCAGGCCTGCGTGGACGCGGTGGTCGGGTCGTTCGGTGACCAGGTGTCGTCGGTGGACCACCTCGACGGCGTGACCGTCGAGCTGGGTTCGGGCAGCTGGTTCAACCTGCGCAGCTCCAACACCGAGCCGCTGTTGCGGCTCAACGTCGAGGCGCCCGACGCCGCCGCGGTGGACGCGGTGGTGGCCCAAGTCTCCGAACAGATCACCGCTGCGGAGAAGTCGCGTCCGTGACCGCGTTCTCCGGCTCCTTCTCCACCGTCGACCTCGATGACACCGAGGCCCTGCTGGCGGCTGACCGTGACGGCGCACTGTGGGCCGCATCGATGGCCGGCGCACAGGTGCGCGCTACCGCCGCGACGGTCGATGAGGGTGCCCTGGATGCCGTGCGCAGCGAGAGCCGTGACTACCCGCCGCGGACGATCATCTGGCTGTCCACCCGCGGCACCGCGGCCACGGCAGGGAGCCTGCTGGCCGCTACCCGCGGCGAGTCGGCGCGGGCACCGCTGGTGCTGGCCGCCGAGGCCCCGTCCTGGATCGGATCGCTGGACGCCCTGATCGTTGCCGGCGACGATCCGGGCGATCCCGCGCTGGTCGCCGCGGCCGCGGCCGGGGTACGTCGCGGCGCGCGAGTCGTGGTGGTCGCGCCCTACGAAGGGCCGCTGCGCGACGCCACCGCCGGCCGGGTCGCCGTGCTGGAACCGCGGATCGCCGTCTCGGCGGAGTTCGGTCTGCCGCGCTACCTGGCCGCCGGGCTGGCCATCATGGATGCCCTGGAGGGTGCGGCCGCACCGACCGACTTGGCCGTGCTGGCCGACGAGCTCGACGCCGAGGCGCTGCGCAACAGTGCCGCGCGTGAGCTGTTCACCAACCCGGCGAAGATGCTGGCGGACCGCATCGTGGGCCGCGAGGTCGCGTTGGCCGGCGACTGCGCGGCGACCCTGGCGCTGGCTCGGCACGGCAGCGCGGCGATGCTGCGGATCGGTCGGATCACGGTAGCGGCGGCCGGGCTGGCCGACGCGGTGAGCGTGCTGCGGGCGCAGGCCGCCGGTGGCCGCGACGTCTCCGACATCTTTCACGACGAGCAGATCGACGGACCGGCCGCCGGACGGCTGCGAGTACTGGCCCTGACGTTGGCCGCCGAACGCACCGTGGTGGCGGCCCGAATCAACGGCCTGCACGACGTCGATCTGATCGCAGCCGGGGATGTGCCGGTGGCACCGGGTGCCTCGGCGGAAGCCGCGAGCCTGACTGTGCCGGCGGGGGAGCTGTCGCCGAGCGGTCCGGGCCGGGCCGAACAGCAGCTTGCGGTGTTGGCCGTGCGGTTGGAGATGGCCGCCGCCTACGTGAGACTTTTGCGGGGTTGACGGGAACAGTGGAACAGCTACGCGGTGCGATACGGACCTACGCCTGGGGCTCGAGGACTGCTATCGCCGAGTTCACCGGTCGGCCCGTTCCGGCGGCGCATCCCGAAGCCGAGCTTTGGCTGGGGGCACACCCGGGGGACCCGGCCTGCCTGGAGACCGACACCGGCGAGGTGTCGTTGCTCAACGTCCTGACTCACGACCCGGAGGGCCAGCTGGGCCCGGTGGCTCAGGCGCGCTTCGGTGACCGGCTGCCGTTTCTGGTCAAGGTGCTGGCCGCCGACGAGCCGCTGTCGCTGCAGGCCCACCCCAGTGCCATGCAGGCGATCGAGGGCTACGAGCGTGAGGAGCGGCTCGGGGTCCCGGTGTCCTCGCCGATCCGCAACTACCGCGACACCAGTCACAAACCCGAACTTCTGGTGGCGCTGCAGCCGTTCGAGGCGCTGGCAGGATTCCGGCCGGTGGCGCGCACCATCGAGCTGCTGAGGGCGCTGGCCGTATCCGACCTGGACCCGTTCATCGACCTGCTCGGCGGCCAGACCGGCAACGGTCAATCCGATGTGCAGTCCGACGCCGATGGACTGCGGGCGCTGTTCACCACGTGGATCACCGCGCCCCAACCTGATCTGGACGTGTTGGTGCCCGCGGTGCTGGAAGGGGCCATCCAGTACCTCAGTTCTGAGGCCGGCGAGTTCTCTGCCGAGGCCAAGACGGTGCTCGAACTGGGGGAGCGGTATCCCGGGGATGCCGGTGTCCTGGCTTCGCTGCTGCTCAACCGGATCAGCCTGGCGCCGGGAGAGGCCATCTTCGTCTCGGCCGGAAACCTGCACACCTACCTGCATGGCGTGGGTCTGGAGGTGATGGCCAACTCCGACAACGTGCTGCGTGGCGGACTGACCCCCAAACACGTCGACGTCCCCGAGCTGCTGCGGGTGCTGGATTTCACCCCCACCACGGAGGAGGCGCTGCGACCGGCCACCCATACCGAGGGACTCGAGCTGGTCTACCGGACACCCGCCGAGGAATTCGCGGTGTCGCGACTGACGCTCGACGGCAGCCACCTCGGTCACGAGGTGGACGCGCCCGCGCGCCACGACGGTCCGCAGATTCTGCTGTGCACCGAGGGCGTGATCACCGTGCACGCCAAGTCCAAGACGCTGACGTTGCACCGCGGCGAGTCGGCCTGGGTGCCCTGCGACGACGGGCCGATCCGGCTGCTCGCCCAAAAACCGGCCGCCCTGTTCCGGGCGACGATAGGCCTCTAGAGTGTCGTCCTCGGGCAGCACCAAGGCCATCATCGCGGCCTTGACGGCCAACGGCGGCATCGCGGTGGCGAAGTTCGCCGGTTACCTGATCACCGGTAGCGCCGCCATGCTCGCCGAGGCAGTGCACTCGGTGGTCGACACCTCCAACCAGGCGCTGCTGCTGTTCGGGCAGCGCGCGGCCGCCAAGGCACCCGACGCGCTGCATCCCTTCGGGCACGGACGCAGCCGCTACTTCTGGTCGTTCGTGGTGGCGCTGGTGCTGTTCAGCCTGGGCTCGATGTTCGCGCTCTACGAGGGCTACGAGAAGGTGCGTCACCCGGTCGAGCTGAGCTCGCCGGTGGTGGCGATCGCAATCCTGCTGGTGGCTATCGGCTTGGAGACCTACAGTTTTCGCACCGCGCTGCGCGAGTCGCGCCCGCTCAAAGGTGAGGCCAGCTGGTGGCGCTTCTTGCGTACCTCCCGCAACCCGGAGCTGCCGGTGGTCCTGCTCGAGGACACCGCGGCGCTGATCGGTCTGGCACTGGCACTGATCGGCGTCGGACTGAGCACGGTCACCGGAAATCCGTTGTGGGACGGTGTCGCAACGCTGGGCATCAGTGCGCTGCTGGGGGTGGTCGCCGTATTCCTGATGGTGGAGATGCACAGCCTGCTGATCGGCGAGGGCGCCACCGCCGCCGAGGATCAGGCCATTCGCGCGGCGCTGGAGGGCACCGAGAACGTCACCCGGCTGATCCACATCCGCACCCAGTACCTGGGCCCGGAAGAGATGCTGGTGGGGGCCAAGATCGCAGTGGTTCGCAGCCTCGATTTGGCCGGCGTCGCGGCCACCATCGACGCCGCCGAAGCCAATATCCGTGCGGCTGTACCCGCGGCGCTGGTCATCTATCTCGAGCCGGATCTGGACCGCACGCCTGTGCCACACTCGGTGGACCAGAAAGGTTGATCGCTTTGTCCAAACTTTCCTTTCCACAGCTGGTGGCCGCCTGCCAGGCCGGCGGCGGCAGCACCCTGACGGTGTCCACCGAGCTGGCGCCGGCTGGGGGACCACACGCCGCGATCAGCCCGGCGCCCCGTGCCGGGCGCTCAGCGTCGGCGGTCGAGACCCGACTGATCGACGGGGAACCGACGGCCACTGTGCTCATCGATGACAACCAGAGCCAGGTCCAGCGCGTCGAAGCCGCGATCCTGCAAGGCATCCACGCCCAGCATCCGCTGCTGAGCCGGGTGCCGCGAATGGAGGTCTCCTACGAGGGCGGCCGGGTGGTCTACACCGATCTCGAACTGCCGCAACGCATTTTCGACGGGCACTTTCTCACCGGCTCCATCGACGGCAAGCCCGCGATCGCCCACCCCGCCTACCGCGTGGCCCGCGAGAGCACACCGGACAACGCTCGCGCGCTGCTGGAACTGAGCCCCGGCAGTCTGATCTTCGGTGCGATCGACGCCGCTTTGGGCACCGGTCAAAGCCGTTTCCGCGGAGTGCTGTCCGGTGAGATCATCGGCGTGCTCGTCGAAGGTGTATCGGCGGATTCCCGTGCGGTGCCCGACAGCGGAGTGTGCTGCAGTCGGATTATTCGCACCCAGGTGCTCAGCTTCGCCGCGCTGCGTCAGCTGCGTTTCGACTGCGGCCCGGCCGGCGACGAGGCGGGCCGTGTCCTGCTGGCCGCCTACGCGCTGGCCGGGTTGGCGCGTTCGAACGCCGAACTGAGCATCCGGGCCAACTGTGACCTGGTGGAAACCGGCCCCACCACGCTCAAACTCGATGCCCGCGATGGGGACTTCGTGGAGTTGGCCGCGCTGTCGATCGCCGAGGCCGACGAACTGCTGGAGCGGGCTCTGGTGGAGGCCTACCGGGAGGCCGACATCAGCTGGCGGGGCCAGGTGCTGCGTGTCACCGGTAACTCCGCGGCCTACACCGCCGCCCAGAACGGCGGAGCGTCGCAGGACACGCCGGTCGTGCATGCGCCTCGGCGGTTTCGGTTGCCGCACTTCCTCGGAAGCCGGCTGACCACGCCGAACTGAGTCACCGCGATTCGGCGACCGATTCCCAGAAGGATGTGAGCGCGGCCGCGCCACGCACCGGATCGTCGGTCATCCACCAGTGGCCAAGCCCGTCGAGCACTTCGGTGCGGGCGCCCGCCTGCTGCGCTGCGCGTCGCCGGATCTCCTCGGATCCCACGTAGGGGTCGCCGGTGGCCAGCAGGGACAGGCCCGGCCGGGCACGCGCGCGCTCCAGCCCTCCGCCGGTTTGCGCCATCGCGCCGGGGCCTTCCACCGAGCGATACAGCAGTAGGGTTGCCCGGCCCATCTCCGGACCCTGTGCCTGCGCCATGGATCTGGCGATGTCTGGCGGCAGCGTGGCCGACCACAGCGCGGTCCGGTCTTCCACTGTCCCGCCGAGCATGTTCGCGACCAGCCGCTCACCCTTTCCCGGGGTCCGCCAGATCTGGGCGGTCTCGGGCCAGGCATAGTCCGGATCGAACACACCGATGATGTCGGTGGTCCAACTACGCACCAGGTCGGGGCGGTGCATGGCCAGATTGACGACGTGGACGCCACCCCAGTCGTGTCCGACGAGGTCGATCGGCTCGCCGGGACCGCCGAGGGCTTCGAGCTCACGTTCGAGCCAGTCGCGGTAGGCGACGTAGGTTGCGGAGAAGTGTTGCGGCAGTGGGGCGCCGAAGCCCGGTGGTGACAACCGCACGACATCTCGACGGCCCAGGGCATCGACCAGTGGGTCCCAGATCGCATTCGATTCCGGGTTGCCGTGCACCAGCACTACCGACATGAGCGCGTTCAGCCAGGTAGCTCGATGGCGGCGAAATTCACCGTCGCGGTGGCGGCCAGCTGATCATCGTCGCCTCGGTAGATGTCGACTTGGGCCACCACCGAACGCCGGCCGGTACGCAGGATGGACGCGACGGCCCGCGCCGGTCCGGCCTTGATCGGCCGCAGGTAGCGGATGAACAGGTCCGTCGTGGCGATGCCGTTGCCGAACTGGGTGCTGCGCGCCGCGAGCTGTCCGGCCGCCACGTCGGCCATGGTGGCGATCGATCCGCCCTGCAGCCCGCCGGCGGTGTTGACCACACGCTCGTCGACCGGCATCTGCAGCGTCAGGGTGCCGTCGGCCGACGGCACCTCCCGCAGACCGAGTTGGTCGAACAACTCCCGGATCGATTGCGGCGCGGTCACAGGGTCGGCTCGCGCGCCTCGTCCCAGGCCTGGAGCAGCGTGCACAGAATCTCTTCGGCGCGGCCCAGTCCGGCCAGATGGCTCTCCCCGGGAATCGGGTAGAGCCGGGCGTCGGGAAGCAGCGCCACCGCATGTTTGCCGTGGGAGAACGGGACGATGTGGTCGGCGTCGCCGTGCCACCAGTGCACCGGCACCTTGATGTCGGCGAGCCGGAAGCCCCAGGGCCGGGCGAACAGGATCGCGTCCGCGATCGGCGCGGCGAGCTGCTTGCGGGAGCCGTTGAGCAGGTCGTCGAGGAACATGGCCTTGAACTCCGGGCGAGACAGCATCTCGCGGTCGCCCTCCGGGGAGATCCGCGCGTAGAGCTCCAGCGCCGGCGAGGCCACCGGCCGGACCATCCGAATCAGGCCGGCGGCCAGCAAGCTGATCGGTCGCCCGGCGTGGTCCAGCACCGGCTCGGCGAGCCGGGCCAGCCGCATCAGGTTGCTGTCGATGGCTTCGGGGCCCACCGCTGGGGCGACACCGCCCAGCACGCCGGCCGCGACCACCCGCTTGGGCATGGCCGCGGCGCACGCCAGCGTGTAGGGACCGCCGCCGGACAGCCCGATGACCGCCATCTTCTCGATCCCGAGCGTGTCGGCGACGGTGCGCAGGTCGTCGGCGAACTGGGAAACCGTCTCGTACTGGAATGGGGTCGAGGAACCGATGCCGGGCCGGTCCACCCCGATCAGGCGGATGTTGGCTTCGGCGGCATACAGCCGGGCTTCGACCGGAATCTGCCGGCGGGCGCCGGGTGTGCCATGCAACCAGAACATCGCCCGGCCCTGCGGGGCACCGAATTCGGCGAAGCCGAGCTGACGGTCCTCGCCGACGGCGATGTTCCCCTCGATCTGAGGACGGGCGATGTCATAAGCCATGCTCGGAGTCTGGCATGTGCCCAGCAGCCGCGTCACCCCCGGTCGCAGGCTCGGTGATCGGCATCGACATTTCGGTGGGCTGTGCGCGGCCGCGCAAGGTCGCCGATCCGTAGCGCGCCCAGCGCGCCCGCTCGTCGTGGTCGGCGCGTTCCAGCGCGGTCGCCGAACACAACACCCGGGCCGTGACGGCCTTGGCGCGGTCGGCCAGCCGCGCGGCCTCGTTGACGGCGTCGCCGACCACCGTGTACTCGTAGCGGTTTTCGCTGCCGATGTTGCCGGCGAACACCGGGCCAGCCGAGACCCCGATCCCGAAGTCCACCAATGGCAGCCGGCGAAGTCGGGCGATCAGGCTGCGAGCGGTGGCCAACGCCGCCGCAGCAGCGTCCTGGGAAGGGACGGGAGCGCCGAACACCGCCAGCGCCGCATCGCCTTGAAATTTGTTGATCGAACCGCGCTGCGCGTCGACCGCGTCCACCACGATGCGGAAGAAGTCGTTGAGCACCCCGGCGACCTCGTCGGGCGGATGGGTGGCCGCCAGTTCGGTGGAGCCCACCAGATCGATGAACAGGATCGCCGCCTCTTGAACCGAGCCGGCGAGCGCGAGGTCCTGTTCGACGGCCAGTCGGGCGACATCGGAGCCGACGTGGCGGCCGAACAGGTCCTGGAGCCGGTCGCGTTCGGCCAGACCGGCCACCATGCGATTGAACCCGGTTTGCAGCCGCCCGATCTCGGACTGTTCGTAGACCCCGACGGATGTGGTCATCTCGCCGCGCTCGATCCGGGCCATCGCGTTGACGACTTCGCCGACCGGGTCGGAGATCGACCGGGACACCAGGATCATGGCGCGCACCCCGAGCAGCACCGCCACCACGCACAGCACCAGGACCGGGATCTCCACCGACGAGTCCGGGTCGATGATCCAGCCCATCTGCCGGCAGACGATGAGCGCGATGATGGCAGCCGACGGCATCGCGCAGGTGATGAACCACATGGTCACCAGCCGGGCCAAGACGCCGGGGGCGGTGGCACGGACGTCGGACCCCTGCCAGGCCGCGGCCACGATCGGCCGGAAGGTGCGTTGGGTGAACAGCATGCTGGTGCTCAGCGACGCGGTGCCCCCGAACACGATGATGGTGCTGAGCAGCACGATCAGTCCCATGTTGTGGGATTGGATCGCGGCCATGCCGATCGCCCCGCCGACCAGCCAGGTTCCGAGCACGATCACCGACTGCCGGCGCAGGATGTTGACGGCCGCGCGGCGTTGCCCCGGGTCGGGTGGCGCTCCGGTGGTGTACCAGCGCACGGACGGCGCGATGCTGGCGCTGCCCGCGGCGACGACGGACAGCGTGCCCAGCGTGACCAGTACCGCCACCAGCACCAGGTTTCGCGCCGACAGCAGGGTGGAGTCGGTCAGGGGCGTTTCGCCGTTGAGTGACACCACCACCGCGATCGCCTCGGCACTGGTCAACAGGTGGGCGAAGGCCAGCCCGGTCGCGTAGTCGCGGACCCGGACGGCGGTACGCGGCCGCGCGCCTGCGCCCGAACCTGCAGTCGTCATCGCGGTCGTGCCCATCCCTGAGTGCGTTGTGCACCCAAGTTATACGGATTCCGCGGCCACGGCGCGGCATGCTATTTGTACAAATCGGTATCAAATGTCTAGACGGATGACTTATGTCCATGTAATGTCCAGTCGGACAGTGGCCGAACTCACAAGGAGAGCGTGGATGGGCACCCAGGCCGCAGCGGTGTGGCGGGACAAAAAGCGATACCTGTGGTTGATGGGCCTGATCGCCCCCACGGTGATGTTCACGATGCTGCCGTTGGTCTGGGCGATGAACCGGGTCGGCTGGCATCTGGCCGCGCAGTTGCCGTTCTGGATCGGGCCCATCCTGGTTTACGTTCTGCTGCCGGCGCTGGACCTGCGGTTCGGCGCCGACGGGCAGAACCCGCCCGACGAAGTGATGGAGCAGTTGGAGAATGACCGGTACTACCGCTACTGCACCTACGCCTACATTCCGTGCCAGTACGCCAGCCTTGTCCTGGGCGCCTACCTGTTCACCGCCACCGATCTGAACTGGCTGGGAGTCGAGGGGTCTCTCAGCTGGTTCGCCAAGATCGGGCTGGCACTGTCGGTTGGCACCCTGGGCGGGGTCGGCATCAACACCGCGCATGAGCTCGGGCACAAGAAGGACCGGCTCGAACGCTGGCTTTCCAAGATCACCTTGGCCCAAGTCTGTTACGGGCACTTCTACATCGAGCACAACCGCGGCCACCACGTCCGGGTTGCCACCCCCGAGGACCCGGCGTCGGGCCGGTTCGGCGAGACCTTCTGGGAGTTCCTGCCGCGCACCGTCTTCGGCGGTCTTCGCTCGGCCTGGCAGCTGGAGGCCGCCCGGTTACGCCGGTTGGGCACGGGACCGTGGCGGTTGTCCAACGACGTGCTCAATGCCTGGCTGATGTCGGTGGTGCTCTGGGGAGTGTTGATCGCGGTGTTCGGCCCGGCGCTTATCCCGTTCGTCGTCATTCAGGCCGTCTACGGCTTCTCGCTGCTGGAGTCGGTGAACTACATCGAGCACTACGGTCTGCTGCGGCAGACCCGCGCGAACGGCCGCTACGAGCGGTGCACTCCCGAGCACAGTTGGAACTCCGACCATCTGGTGACCAACCTGTTCCTCTACCACCTGCAGCGGCACAGCGACCACCACGCCAATCCCACCCGGCGCTACCAGACGCTGCGCAGCATGGCCGGGGCGCCGAACCTGCCCAGCGGCTACGCGTCGCTGATCGGGCTCACCTACTTCCCCCCGCTGTGGCGCAGGCTGATGGACCACCGGGTGCTGGCGCATTACGGCGGCGACATCACCCGGGTCAACATCTCGCCGCGCCGGCGGGCGAAGATCCTGGCCCGGTATGGGGCGGCCGAAGCGGCGGCGGCATGAGCGCCTACGAACTGTTCGCTGCCCACCGGGCGGTTTCGCATGCGGCATCCGCCGCGCCGGAGCAGAACGCAGAGATGAGGAGTGGCGGTGTGGCACACGCTAACGTCGCGTTGGTGAAGCGCATCCCCTACGCCGAGGCATCCCGGGCGCTGCTACGTGACTCGGTGCTCGATGCGATGCGCGAACTGCTGACCCGCCGGGACTGGTCATCGATCACGCTGGCCGCGGTGGCCGCGGCGGCGGGCGTCAGCCGGCAGACCATCTACAACGAGTTCGGTTCGCGCCAGGGATTGGCGCAGGGCTATGCGATCAGGCTGGCCGACCGCCTGGTCGACGCCGTGGAACGAGCGATGTCCGACAACGTCGGCGATATCCACGCCGCGCTGTTGGAGGGGTTCCGGTCCTTCTTCTCCGAGTCGGCCGCCGACCCGCTGGTGATCTCATTGCTGACCGGGGCCGCCAAGCCGGATCTGCTGCAGATCATCACCATCGACAGCGGCCCCATCATCACCCGCTGCTCGGCGCGGCTGACCACGTCGTTCATGCACAGCTGGGTCAAGGTCAGCGAGGACGACGCCGGAATCCTGGCTCGGGCCGTCGTGCGGCTGGCCATCAGCTATGTCTCGATGCCCCCGGAAGCCGATCACGATGTGGCCGCCGACCTGGCCCGACTATTCACACCCGCGGTCGAGACCTACGGTGTGACCGAGACCGATTGACCCGGCCGAGCAGACTTCGGCCTGCGCCGGTAGCTTGTAGCGGAGCCAATTCACCGAACCTAACGGGGGCGTACTGATGAGTTTGACCGCGGACAGCCGCAACGGCATCGACTACAAGGTCGCTGACCTGTCGCTGGCCGAGTTCGGCCGCAAGGAGATCCGGCTGGCCGAGCACGAGATGCCGGGCCTGATGGCATTGCGTCACGAGTACCACGGGGTCAACCCGCTCAAGGGTGCCCGCATCACCGGTTCGCTGCACATGACGATCCAGACCGCGGTGCTCATCGAGACCCTGGTCGACCTCGGTGCCGAAGTTCGCTGGGCGTCCTGCAACATCTTCTCCACCCAGGACCACGCTGCCGCCGCGGTCGTCGTCGGGCCGCACGGCACCGTCGAGGAGCCCAAGGGTACCCCGGTCTTCGCCTGGAAGGGCGAGACCCTCGAGGAGTACTGGTGGTGCGCTGAGCAGGCCCTGACCTGGGACGGCGAGCCGGCCAACATGATCCTCGACGACGGCGGCGACGCCACCATGATGGTGCTGCGCGGCGCCCAGTACGAGAAGGCCGGCGTGGTTCCGCCTGCCGAGGACGGCGACTCGCACGAGTGGAAGGTCTTCCTGGCCACGCTGCGCGACCGCTTCGAGACCGACAAGACCAAATGGACCAAGATCGCCGAGTCGGTCAAGGGTGTCACCGAGGAGACCACCACCGGTGTGCTGCGGCTCTACCAGCTGGCCGCCGCTGGTGAGCTGGTGTTCCCGGCGATCAACGTCAACGACTCGGTCACCAAGTCCAAGTTCGACAACAAGTACGGCTGCCGGCACTCCCTGATCGACGGCATCAACCGTGGCACCGACGCCCTGATCGGCGGCAAGAAGGCGCTGGTCTGCGGCTACGGCGACGTTGGCAAGGGCAGCGCGGAGTCCCTCAAGGGCCAGGGCGCACGGGTGACCGTCACCGAGATCGACCCGATCAACGCGCTGCAGGCGCTGATGGAGGGCTACGACGTCCAGACCGTCGAGCAGGCCATCGGCGACGCCGACATCGTGATCACCACGACCGGCAACAAGGACATCATCACCCTGGAGCACATGAAGGCGATGAAGAACCAGGCCATCCTGGGCAACATCGGCCACTTCGACAACGAGATCGACATGGCCGCCCTGGAGACCTCCGGCGCGGTGCGCGACAACGTCAAGCCGCAGGTCGACGTCTGGACCTTCCCCGACACCGGCAAGTCGATCATCGTGCTGTCCGAGGGCCGGCTGCTCAACCTGGGCAACGCCACCGGCCACCCGTCGTTCGTGATGAGCAACAGCTTCTCCAACCAGGTGATCGCTCAGATCGAGCTGTGGACCAAGGGCGATGAGTACGACAACGAGGTCTACCGGCTGCCCAAGCACCTGGACGAGAAGGTGGCCCGCATCCACGTCGAGGCTCTGGGCGGCACGCTGACCAAGCTGACCAAGGACCAGGCCGAGTACATCGGCGTCGATGTGGAAGGCCCGTACAAGCCGGACCACTACCGGTACTGATTTTCTCCGCGAACCGACGCAAGAGCCCCCATTCCGGCCTGGAATTGGGGGCTTTTGCGTCTGCTCGGCAGGGGGCTGACTAGGCTTCCCGCCGTGCTGATCGCGATCGAAGGCGTTGACGGCGCCGGCAAGAACACGCTGGCCCAAGGGTTGCGCACCGCCTTCGAGGGCGCCGGCCAGTCGGTGGCCACGTTGGCGTTCCCGCGCTACGGCGTCTCGGTGACCGCCGATGTGGCCGCCGAGGCATTGCACGGGCAGCACGGCGATCTAGCCGACTCGGTGTATGCGATGGCGATGTTGTTCGCGCTGGACCGCGCCGGCGCCAAAGGCGAGATCGACGCGCTGTGCCGGGGAAACGACGTGGTGATCTTGGACCGGTACGTCGCCTCCAGCGCGGCCTACAGCGCCGCCCGGCTGCATCAGGGCGCCGACGGCGAGATGGTGGACTGGGTGCGCCGGCTGGAATTCGAGCGGCTCGCGCTGCCCGCGCCGGACTGGCAGGTACTGCTCGACGTGCCCACCGAACTCGCCGCGCAGCGGGCCCGGCACCGTGAGGAGCACGACGCCGCACGCACCCGCGACAGCTACGAGCGCGACGACGGTCTGCAGCGCCGCACCGGCGCGGTGTATCGCGGGTTGGCCCAAGCCGAGTTCGCTGGACGCTGGCAGATAGTCGGCCCGACGGTCGATGCGGCCGCTCTGGCGGCCGAGATGCGCGGGTAACTCCGCGAAACGCGCGTGTGATAGCCACGTTTTATCTCGATCTGGTGACACCATGTACGCCATGAGGCAAAGGATTCTTGTCGTCGACGACGACGCGTCGCTGGCCGAGATGCTCACCATCGTGTTGCGTGGGGAGGGTTTCGACACCGCGGTCGTCGGTGACGGCACCCAGGCGCTCACCGCGGTGCACGAGCTGCGGCCCGACCTGGTGCTGCTGGACCTGATGCTGCCCGGCATGAACGGCATCGACGTCTGTCGGGTGCTGCGCAAGGACTCCGGTGTCCCGATCGTGATGCTCACCGCCAAGACCGACACCGTCGACGTGGTGCTCGGGCTGGAGTCGGGCGCCGACGACTACATCATGAAGCCGTTCAAGCCCAAGGAGCTGGTGGCCCGGGTGCGGGCCCGGCTGCGCCGCAACGACGACGAGCCGGCTGAGATGCTCTCGATCGCCGATATCGACATCGACGTGCCGGCGCACAAGGTGAGCCGGGCCGGTGAGCAGATCTCGCTGACCCCGCTGGAGTTCGACCTGCTGGTGGCGCTGGCACGCAAACCGCGGCAGGTGTTTACTCGTGAGGTGCTTCTCGAACAGGTCTGGGGATATCGCCACCCGGCGGACACCCGGCTGGTGAACGTGCACGTCCAGCGCCTGCGGGCCAAGGTGGAGCAAGACCCGGAGAACCCGACTGTGGTGCTGACCGTCCGAGGAGTGGGTTACAAGGCCGGACCCCCGTGATCCCCACCGGGGAGCGGCGCACGTGATCTTCGCGTCTTCGACGATGCCGAGCGCCAGCGAGGCTGAGGAGAAGCGCCAATGATCTTCAGCTCCAGACGGCGCCCCCGGCGGTCGGGGCCACTGCTGCTCGGTGTGAACACACTGCGCCGCGCGGTGCAGGTCGCCTGGCGTCGTTCGCTGCAACTGCGGGTTGTGGTGCTGACGCTGGGCATGTCGGCTGTGGTCATCCTGGGTCTCGGTTTCGTGTTGACCAGCCAGATCACCGACCGGGTGCTGGACGTCAAGGTTCGGGCGGCCACCGAGCAGATCGTGCGGGCGCGGGTCACTGCCGGTGGCATCGTCGGCGGTGAGGAGGCCCGCTCGCTGACATCGAGTCTGCAGCTGGCTCGCAACACGCTGATGTCCAAGACCGACCCGGCTGCCGGCAGCGGCACGGCAGGCGCGTTCGACGCGGTCCTGGTGGTCCCCGGCGAAGGGCCGCGCGCGGCGACCGCCGCCGGGCCGGTGGATCAGGTTCCGGCAGCGCTGCGGGAATTCGTCAAGGCCGGTCAGGTCAGCTACCAGTACGCGACCGTGCACGTCGAAGGCTTTTCCGGGCCGGCGCTGGTGATCGGGACGCCGACGACGTCGCGCATCACCAACCTGGAGCTCTACCTCATCTATCCGCTGGGCACCGAACGCAACACGATCAGCATGGTGCGCGGGACGATCGCCACCGGTGGCCTGGTGCTGCTGGTGCTGCTGGCGGGTATCGCCTTGCTGGTGTCGCGGCAGGTGGTGCTGCCGGTGCGGTCGGCTTCGCGGATCGCCGAACGGTTCGCCGAAGGCCACCTGTCCGAACGGATGCCGGTGCGCGGTGAAGACGACATGGCCCGCCTGGCGGTGTCCTTCAATGACATGGCCGAGACCCTGTCGCGCGAGATCACCCAGCTCGAGGAGTTCGGCAACCTGCAGCGCCGGTTCACCTCCGACGTCAGCCACGAACTGCGTACCCCGCTGACCACCGTGCGGATGGCCGCCGACCTGATCCACGACCACAGCGAAGACCTCGAGCCCTCGCTGCGGCGCTCGACCGAACTGCTGGTCAGTGAGCTGGACCGGTTCGAGTCTCTGCTCAACGATCTGCTGGAGATCTCCCGTCACGACGCCGGTGTGGCCGAGTTGTCCGTGGAGTCGGTGGACCTGCGCTCCACCGTCAACAGTGCCCTGGAGAACGTGGGGCACCTGGCGGCCGACGCCGGTGTCCAGCTCAAGGTGGACATGCCCGGCCATCAGGTGATCGCCGAGGTCGATCCGCGCCGGGTGGAACGCATCCTGCGCAACCTGATCGCCAACGCCATCGACCACGCCGAGCACAAGCCGGTGGTGATTCGGATGGCCGCCGATGAAGACACGGTGGCGGTCACGGTGCGTGACCACGGCGTGGGGTTGCGCCCGGGCGAGGAGAAGCTGGTGTTCAGCCGGTTCTGGCGTGCCGACCCATCCCGGGTGCGGCGCTCCGGCGGAACCGGGCTGGGCCTGGCGATCAGTGTGGAGGACGCCCGGCTGCACCAGGGCCGGCTGGAGGCCTGGGGCGAGCCGGGCAAGGGGGCCTGCTTCCGGCTCACCCTGCCGTTGGTGCGCGGACACAAGGTCACCACCAGCCCGCTGCCGATGAAGCCGGTGAGCGCCGCCGAGCGTCGGGAACGTCGTCAGCGGGCCCGCGAGCACGCCGAGAGGATCGGATGATGCCGCGCAACAGGATCGCGACGCGGATGCTGGTCGTGGCAGCGTTGGTGGGCGCGCTGGCCGGGTGCGCCGGGGTGCCCAGCACGTCGGCGCCGCAGGCGATCGGCACGGTGGAGTCGCCGCCGCCGTCGGTGCTGCCCAAGCCCACCCCGGGGATGGATCCCGATGTGCTGCTGCGGGAATTCCTCAAGGCGACCGCCGATCCGGCTAACCGGCACCGCGCGGCGCGGCAGTTCCTCACCCAGGAGGCCTCTGACTCCTGGGACGACGCCGGTAGCGCGTTGCTGATCGACAACGTGGTTTTCGTCGAGACGCGCAGCGCCGGCCGGGTCGCGGTCACAATGCGCGCCGACATGCTGGGGTCGCTCTCGGACATCGGGGTGTTCGAGACCGCCGAGGGCGCCCTGCCGGCCCCGGAGCCGATCGAACTGCTCAAGACCTCCGACGGTTGGCGCATCGATCGGCTGCCCAACGGGGTGTTCCTGGACTGGCAGCAGTTCCAGGCGACCTACAAGCGCAACACGCTCTACTTCGTCGACCCGACCGGCAAGACAGTGGTGCCCGATCCCCGCTACGTGGCGGTGTCCGATCCCGACCAGTTGGCGACCGAACTGGTGTCCAAGCTGATTGCCGGCCCCCGCCCCGAGATGGCCGGGGTGCGCAATCTGCTGTCGCCTCCCGTGCGACTGCGCGGGCCGGTGACCCGCGCCGACGGCGGCAAGAGCGGGGTCGGCCGCGGCTACGGCGGCGCGAAGATCGACCTGGACAGTTTGGCGGCCACCGACCCCAACACCAGGAAACTGCTTGCCGCGCAACTCATCTGGACGCTGGCCCGCGCTGATATCAAAGGCCCCTACGTGATCGACGCCGACGGCGCGGCGCTCGACGACAGGTTCCCCGACGGGTGGACCACCTCGGATGTGGCCACCACCGACCCGGGCGCCTCCGATGGCGCCGGTGCGGGCATACACGCGCTGGTGGGTGGATCGCTGCTGGTACTGGACGGCCAGCAGGCCAACCGGGTGCCCGGGGCGTTCGGCCGGGAGCCCGATCAGGAATCGTGCGCGCTGTCGCGCAATGGCCGTCAGGTGGCCTCGGTGGTGGTGCACCCCGGTGACCCGGAGGCCACCCTGTGGATCGGTGACCTCGGCGGCGAGGCGGTGCAGGCGGCTGAGGGGCACACCCTGTCGCGGCCCAGCTGGTCGCTGGACGAGGCCGTGTGGGTGGTGGTCGACGGCAACAATGTGCTGCGGGCCATCCAAGAAGTCGCAACAGGCCGCCCGGCCCGGATCCCGGTGGATTCCGGGGCGGTCTCCGCGCGGTTCCCCGGACCGATCAGCGAGCTGCAACTGTCCCGTGACGGCACCCGGGCTGCCATGGTGATCGGTGGACAGGTGATCCTGGCCGGTATCGAGCAGATGGCCGGCGGCCAGTTCGTGCTGCACTACCCGCGCCGGCTGGGCTTCGGGCTGGGCTCCTCGGCGGTGTCGTTGAGCTGGCGCACTGGCGACGACATCGTGGTGAGCCGGTCCGATCCCAAACATCCGGTGTCCTACGTCAATATCGACGGGGTCAACTCCGATGCACCCAACGGCAATCTGCAGCTGCCGGTGTCGACGATCGTCGCCGACCCGTCCACGGTCTATGTGGCCGATCCGCGGGGTGTGCTCGCGCTGTCGTCCGCGGCGGCCGAGGACGAGCAGAGCTGGTCGCCGCTGGGGCCGTTCATGGTGAGCGGAGCGTTGCCGGTACTGCCGGGCTGAGCGTTGCCCCGCTGCGATCCCGACCAATCCTTTGTATGTGAAAAAGATGTGAAGACATCCGGGAACCATCCGGGTGGTGGCGCGCTGGAATTACCTGAATTGAGTGGGCTGTCCCGTGGTGTGGCCCAAGGCAGGTTGCCTCACATGCGATGCCAATGTCTACAACAGGGACCGGAACATTGCGAATTCTTGCCGGCGGTCGTGGCGCAGGAATTCATATAAAGGCTATTCAAAAACAATGTCTTGTAGAAATTGGACGCTCGTGACACGGTGGCGTCTCGGGGCAGTGCCCCGTGGGG
>NZ_AUWR01000017.1 GCF_000455125.1 Mycobacterium sp. UM_WGJ | reverse complement strand
CGCCAATAACTCGCTGATCGTCGATGGGGCCGGCAGCAGCATCACCGACACCACCATCACCAGCGGGCAGAACACCGCCAACTTCGCGGGCGGTGCGGCGACGGCGACGGTTAGCGGTGGCGGCGTCATCACCGGCAGCACGGTCACCGGCGGCGATGCCAGTGACACCGCTGCCGGCGGTGCGGCGACGATGACCGCTACCGGTACCGGCAGCACGATCACCAACAGTTCCGCGATTGGTGGCAAGGCCGGTGAGGGCACCGATGGCGGTGCCGGTGGTGGTGGTGGTGCGGCCACCGTTACCGCCGCGAGCGGCGGCACCGTCACTGATGTGGTGGCTACCGGCGGCAGTGGAGGTGCTGGTGAGGGCAGCGGTAGCACCGGCGGGGTGGGGGGCAGTGCCACGGTCACCGCGTCCAACGGCGGCAAGGTCGTCGCTGACGCGGACCACGGCGGTGACCCGAGTTCGGTGACCGGCGGTGCCGGTGGTGACGGTGACAACGGGGGTACCGGAGGCAAGGGCGGCAGCGCGCTGCTCGACGGGCAACATAACGCCACCGTCTACGGCCAGACGACCGGTGGTACCGGTGGATCGGCCGACGGGATCGGTGCGGTGGGCGGTAACGCCGGTGGTGCCAATATCTGGGGCGGGCGTAACTACGTGGCGGCGGAGGGTGGTTTGGCCCACGGCACTGTGATCGGTGGCGATGGCGGCGCTGCAACGGGCCTGAACTCCGTTGGCGGTAACGGAACCAGCGGCAGCATCGGGGCCACCGGTACCGGTGCTGAGGCCAGTGGGTCCGCCACCGGTGGTACCGGCGGTGCCGGCATCGACGGCGGCAAGGGCGGTGGCATCAGCTACAACGGGATTTCGCAGATCACCGCGCTGGGCACCGACGCCAAGGCCACCGGTGTCACGGTCGTCGGCGGCACCGGCGGGGACGGGATCGGTGTCGGCGGTGTGGGTGGCGACGGCGGGTATGTGAATGTCGGTGCGAACAACGCTGCCGGGGACCCCGGGGGCAGTTCGTGGACCAACGGGAGCGTGACGGCCGGTAGCGGCGGCGACGGTACCGGTGTCGACAACAGTGGCCCCGAGTCGCCCGGTGCCGGGGGGTCCGCTGACATCATCAACGGCGCCAACCAACACACCGACGGAAGCACCGTCAACCTTCCCGACGGCGTCGACAAGCCGTAGCCCGACCCTCACGAAAGCCAGCACGGCCCGGTCACTCGACCGGGCCGTGTTGCGTTGGAGCCTGGGCACGGTGGGCGCCCCGGCGCGTCTGCCCTGGCAAACATTCCGTACGCATTTTTACCTAATCTGAGACAGCGCTAAATGATGTACAAGAGCTGTGAATCTAGGTTTTGACGTTAACTACCTACTTCTCAGATTACAGTAAAGCCCAGCTCAAGGCGCTGAAAACACGCGTTGTCGCGGTCTTACGGGATCCTCACAGAAATAGGGGTTGACTAAGAAATTACCCCTGTTAACCTACCCCTCCATTAGAAATGCCATCGCCGTCAATATCTGCAGCTAAGGGGCACGTGCCATGTCGCGCTACCGTCCGAGCGTTCACAAGAATCGTCGTCGCGGCAGCCGCGCGTTGGGCTCCGGCACGGCGGTGAGCGCGTTTCTCGCCTTCGGGTTGGGGCCGCTGGCTGCGGCGCCTACCGCGCACGCCGACATCGAAGACGTGTGGGTGGAGCTGTTCGGTCAGGACTTGGGCACGGCCGTCGCGGACCTCAGCGTCAACTGGGGTGACCAGGCGGCGTGGGGCGTCGTTTTGGACTCGGCCAGCTGGGACGGGGTGTTCGATTCTTGGAGCGGCACCGCCACCTGGGATGCGGTGCTGGCTGACCTGAACCTCAGCGGTTTCGGAGCGGTTGATTTCAGCTGGCCCGGCGCAGCGGACGCCTCCTTCAACTGGGGTGAGATCAACTGGCTGATGCCGTTCGGAAACGGCGCTGACGGTACTGCTGCCAACCCCGACGGCGGCGCCGGCGGCTGGATCTACGGCAGCGGCGGCGCGGGATGGGACGCCGATGGGACCGGTGGCATCTACGACGGCGGCGCGGGCGGCCAGGGCGGCCTGTTTGGCGGCAACGGCGGTGACGGCGGCGACGGGTTCGGCACCGGTGCCGGTGGCGATGGTGGGGCCGCCGGCTGGTTCGCGTGGTTCAGCCACGGCGGTGATGGTGGTGATGGCGGCAGCGCGGTCACCGCGGGTGGCGACGGTGGTGCCGGTGGCGTCGGTGGCGACGCAGCGCTGTGGGGAATGTTCAGCACCGCTGGGGCTGGCGGTGCCGGTGGTGACGGTGCGGTCGGCGCAGCGGGATTGGCGGGCATCTTGGCCGGCGCCGATGGTGGCGCGGGTCAGAACGGTGGCGCCGGCGGTAACGGTGGTGCCGGCGGTAAGGGCTCGCTCCTGTTCGGTACGGGCGGTAAGGGCGGATCCGGTGGCACCGGTGCCGCCGGTGGCGCCGGTGGCGACGGTGCTGACGGCGAGGACGGCACCGCGGGCAGCGTCGACGCGATCAGCGGCGGCAACGGTGGTGCCGGTGGTAACGGTGGTGCCGCGGGCAAGGCCGGGGCCGGTGGTGCCGGCGGCTGGTTCGCCGCTGCGGGTGCCGCGGGCACCGAAGGTGACCAGGGCGTCGGCGCGGCCGGTGGCGATGGCGGTATCGGCGGCGACGGCCACGACGGGGCCGACGGTGCGGACGGCGACGCCTCCCACGTGGACGGGTTCGCCGGCCAGGCCGGTGGCGCCGGGGGCAACGCGGGCCAGGGCGGTGTCGGTGGCCAGGGTGCCGGCGGGCAGGCGGCCAACGGCACCGGCGGTACCGCTGGTAGCGGTGGCCAGGGTGGTAACGGTGGCGCGGGTTACGCCGGTGCTGACGGCAGCGCGTCGTCGCCCGATGGCGCGGCCGGCGGCAACGGCGGCGCGGGCGGTAACGGTGGCAAGGGCGGCCTAGAGGCCGACGGCGTCACGCGCGCTGCCGAAGGCGGCGGCGGTAACGGTGGTGACGGCGCCCAGGGTGGTCGCGGGTATGACGCGCTCGCCGACGGTGCGGCCGCGGGCACGTCGGGCGGCAACGGCGGTGTGGGCGGCAATGGCGGTGTCGGCGGAACCGGCGCTACCACCGGGACCCATGGTGTCGGCGGTGTCGGCGGCAACGGCGGTTCCGGTACCGACGGCGCTGATGGCGCGACCGGTGCCGCAGGCACGGCATCGACCATGAACGGCGGCGCCGGCGGCAACGGTGGCACCGGTGGTAACGCCGGAATCGGGGGCGCGGGTGGCGCTTCCGGCGGAGGCAACCACGCCGCGTCGGGCACCCACGGGTCGGCCGGCAAGGGCGGCGACGGCGGCGTCGGCGGGCATGGCTACGACGCGGCCACCGATCTCGGCGCGCTTGCGGGCACGGGCGGCGGCAACGGCGGTGTCGGCGGCAACGCGGGTATCGGCGGTCTGGAGGCCGACGGGTCGCGGGCGGTCTCCGGCGTTGCCGGTGCCGGCGGCGACGGCGGCGACGGCAAGGACGGCGCGGACGGGATCAACGGCACCGCCAGCGATGTCGACGGCACGGCCGGTCAGGCCGGTGGCCGCGGCGGCAACGGTGGCGTGGGCGGCTTGCAGGCCGATGGCACCACTCGTGCCGCGACCGGCCTCGGCGGCGACGGCGGCGCGGGCGGCAAGGGCGGCGCCGGTTATGACGCGGTGCTCGCCGGTGCGGCTCCGGGAACCGATGGCGGTGCGGGCGGCGCCGGCGGCAACGGTGGCCTCGGCGGTACCGGCCTGGTCGCCGGTCTGCATGGTGCCGGCGGTGTCGGCGGCAACGGTGGTTCGGGCACCGATGGCGCCCATGGTTCGGTCGGTACGGCGGGAACCGCCGGTAGCCCCGACGGTGGTGCCGGTGGTCACGGTGGCAATGGTGGCAGCGCGGGCGCGGGTGGCGCCGGTGGGGTTTCCGGTGGCGGTGTCCAGGCCGCCGATGGTGCCGATGGTGTGGCCGGCAAGGGCGGCAACGGTGGTGCCGGTGGTGCCGGCTATGACGCTGCCGCGGACGGTGCGGCGGCAGCCGGTACGTCCGGCGGCAACGGTGGTGTCGGCGGTAACGCCGGTCTGGGCGGCGCTCAGGTCGGTGGCGGCAACGCCGCGAACGGCTCGGCCGGTCTCGGTGGCAATGGCGGATCGGGCAAGAACGGAGTCGCCGGTGCTGCCGGCGATGCGGTCAACGTCAACGGTGGTGCCGGCACGTCCGGTGGCAACGGTGGCAATGGCGGCCAGGGTGGTCTGCAGGCCGACGGTGTCACCCACGCCGCGGCGGGCAAGGGCGGCAACGGCGGTGCCGGTGGTGCCGGCGGTGCCGGTTATGACGCGGTGGGCGCGGGTGCCGCGGCCGGCACGTCCGGTGGCAGTGGTGGTACCGGTGGCAATGGTGGTGTGGCCGGTACCGGTTCGACGGCCGGCACCCATGGTGCCGGTGGTGTCGGCGGCAAGGGCGGTTCGGGCACCGCGGGCTCGACGGGTGTGGCGGGCACGGCGGGCACGGCGGGCAGCCCCGATGGTGGTGCCGGTGGCAATGGCGGCAATGGCGGTAACGCCGGTGCTGGTGGCGCCGGTGGCTTCTCCGGTGGTGGAGCGCAAGCCGCCAACGGTGCCAACGGTGTGGCCGGCAAGGGCGGTAGCGGTGGTGTCGGTGGTGCCGGTTATGACGCGGCTTCCGATGGTGCGGCGGCGGCCGGGACCTCCGGTGGCAATGGTGGTGCCGGTGGTAACGCCGGACAGGGCGGCCTGCAGGTCGGTGGTGGCCGCGCCGCTGACGGCGCGGCTGGCGTTGGTGGCAACGGCGGGTCGGGTAAGGCCGGTACGGCCGGCGCCGCGGGCACCGCGGGCAGCGTCAATGGTGGTGCCGGTACGGCCGGTGGCAATGGTGGCAATGGCGGCAAGGGTGGTCTGCAGGCCGATGGTGTCACCCAGGCTGCGGCGGGCAAGGGCGGCAACGGTGGTGCCGGCGGCGCTGGCGGTGCCGGGTATGACGCGGTCAGCGCGGGTGCGGCGGCGGGCACGTCCGGTGGCAGTGGTGGTGCCGGTGGCAATGGTGGTGTGGCCGGTACCGGTTCGACGGCCGGCAACCATGGTGCCGGTGGTGTCGGCGGCAAGGGTGGCAGCGGAACCGACGGTGCCAATGGCGGCGTGGGCACGGCCGGTACCGCCGGCAGCCCCCATGGTGGTGCGGGTGTCAATGGTGGCAATGGGGGTAACGCCGGGGCCGGTGGCGCCGGTGGCCTCTCCGGTGGTGGTGTCCAGGCCGCTAATGGTGCCAATGGTGTGGCCGGTAAGGGCGGCAACGGTGGTGCCGGTGGTGCCGGCTATGACGCGGCCTCCGATGTCGCGGCCGCTGCTGGGACCGCGGGTGGCAATGGTGGTGTCGGTGGTAACGCCGGTCTGGGTGGCCTGCAGGTCGGTGGCGGCCGGGCCGCTGACGGCACCGCCGGCGTCGGCGGCAACGGTGGCGACGGCAAGGACGGGGTTGCCGGTACTGCCGGCGACGCCCTCAACGTCAACGGCACCGCCGGCACCGCGGGCGGTAATGGCGGTAACGGCGGCCTGGGTGGTCTACAGGCCGACGGCGTGACTCGGTCCGCTTCGGGCGCCGGTGGCGATGGTGGCGCCGGTGGCGCCGGTGGCGCCGGTTATGACGCGGTGGCCGCGGGTGCGGCGGCCGGTACCTCCGGTGGCAATGGCGCTGTCGGTGGCAACGGTGGTGTCGGTGGCACCGGTTCGGTGGCCGGGGCCCATGGTGCCGGTGGTGTCGGCGGCAAGGGCGGTTCGGGCACCGACGGCGCCAATGGTGGTGTGGGCACGGCCGGTACCGCCGGCAGCCCCGACGGTGGTGCCGGTGTCAATGGTGGCAATGGCGGTAACGCCGGTGCCGGTGGCGCCGGTGGCCTCTCCGGTGGCGGTGTCCAGGCCGCCGACGGTGCCGACGGTTCGGCGGGCAAGGGCGGCAACGGTGGTGCCGGTGGTGCCGGCTATGACGCGGCTTCTGATGGTGCCGCCGCGGCCGGAACGTCCGGTGGCAATGGTGGCGTCGGCGGCAACGCCGGCAAGGGCGGTGTCGAGGTCGGTGGCGGGCGCGCCGCGGATGGCGTGGCAGGTACCGGCGGTAACGGTGGCGACGGCAAGGACGGCGCGGCCAGTACCGTGGCCGGTGTTGACGGTGGTGCCGGCGGCAAGGGCGGCAACGGCGGTACCGGCGGTCTCGATGCCGATGGCGTCTTGGCCGGCACCGGCGGCAATGGTGGTCAGGGCGGCAACGGTGGTGCGGGCTTTGACGGCGCGGCCGGCGTGGACGGTAGCCCCGACGGCGGTCATGGCAGTGCCGGTGGTGCCGGTGGCGACGGTGGTCACGGTGGCACCGGCGCGTTCGGTGGCGCCGGTGGCGCGGGCGGCAACGGCGGCGAGGGTGGCGATGGCGGAACCGGCTTCAGTGCCGTCGTCGGCGACACCGATGGTGGCAACGGCGGTAACGCCGGGGCCGGTGGTGCCGGTGGTGCCGGCGGCTGGGGCGGACTGCACGACTCCGGCAACCCGGATGCGGTGGCCGGCAACGGCGGCAACGGTGGCGCGGCCGGCACTGCCGGTGATGGTGGCAACGGCTCCGGTGGCGGCGGTAACGCACTGGCAGGCAACGGCGGCAACGGTGGCGACGGGGCGCTCGGTGGCGCCGGTGGCGCGGCCGGGGTGGGTGCCGGTGCCGGCAACGGCGCTGCGGGCGCGGCCAGCAACGGCGGTGACGGCGGAGACGGTGGCGACGGCGACGGCATGAGCGGGGTGGTGCCGCAGTCCGGCGGCACCGGCGGCACCGGCGGCAACGGTGCCATTGGTGCGGCCGGCGGAAAGGGCGGCGCCGGTGGAACCGGTGCGGCGGTCGGCGTCGGCGCGGTCGGTGGCGGCGGCGGTGACGGCGGCGCGGGCTATCTCGGTGCCGGTATCGGCTACGGCGGCGGCGGCGGTGGTGGTGGCGGCGGTGCCTATGTCGGCGGCAGCGGAACCATCGACGATTCGACGGTCATCGGCGGAAAGGGCGGTGACGGCGGGGCCGGCACCGCGAGCGGTCCCGGGGCTGCGGGCCTGACCGGTGGTGTCGCCAGCGTCATCGTCGACGGCCTCGCGCAGAACGTGACGGTCACCGGCGGCAGCGCCACGACCGACTTCGCCGGCGGTGCGGCCACGGTCACTGTCGATGCCAGCAGTTCCATCTTGGACAGCAGTGTCCAAGGTGGTGACGCCGGCGCCGGTGGTGTGGGTGGCGACGCCGCTCTTAGCGCCACCAACGGTGGTGCCCTCGCCAGTGTTCAGGCCAAGGGCGGCAACGGCAGTGACAGCGCGGCCGGTGGTGAGGCGACCATCAGCGCCGA
>NZ_AUWR01000016.1 GCF_000455125.1 Mycobacterium sp. UM_WGJ | reverse complement strand
GCATCCAACAAACTCATCCCCGCACTCCTCTCAACTATCGATTAGTCGCGGCCAACGCCGTCCGGGTTCCATGGCGGCCACGACCGCCCGTTGCTCGCGTCGTTGAGAGCGGCTACCGCACTGCCGGGCCCGAACGCCGGCGGAGTCGGTCCGGTCAATAACTGAGGATCGATATTACGGCATTTACCTCGTTTTACGAGATTTTTACCGGAACAATAGCCGCGAATGCGGAGAGTGGGATCTCCGGCCCGCAGGGTCAGCCGAGGATGCGGTCGGCCCGGCTGTAGATGTTCATCGAGTCGCCACGAAGAAACGCGACCAATGTCAGCCCGCATTCGCCGGCCAAATCGACCGCCAACGACGATGGTGCGGAGACCGCGGCCAGTATGGGCACCCCGGCCATCACCGCCTTCTGGGTCAGCTCGAACGACGCGCGCCCACTGACCAGCAGCACCGTCCCGGCCAGCGGTATCCGGCGCCGCTCCAGTGCCCAGCCGATCACCTTGTCGACGGCGTTGTGCCGGCCGATGTCCTCGCGCACCACCTGCATCGCGCCGCCGTCGGTGAAGTCGAAAAGAGCCGCGGCATGCAAGCCGCCGGTGCTGGCGAAGACGTCCTGCGCGGCACGCAGTTGATCGGGCATCGCGGTCAGCGCCGCCGCGGGAACTCCGACCGGGTCGTCGCCCGCGTGATACCGGCTGGCGAGCCGTACCGCGTCCAGTGAGGCCTTGCCGCAGATGCCGCACGATGAGCTGGCGTAGAAGTTCCGGGAGATGTCGACCACCGGCGGCGGCACGTTCGGTGCCAGCGTCACATCGAGCACGTTGTAGCTGTTGGGGCCGTCCGACTCGCCGCAGTACCGCGCGCTCAGCACGTCGTCACGCCCGGCGATGATCCCCTCCGACAGCAGAAAGCCCTGCGCCAGCTCGACATCGGAACCGGGCGTGCGCATGGTGACGGTGAGCGGCACACCACCCAGCCGGATCTCCAGAGGTTCCTCCACCGCCAGCGTCTCGAGCCGCTGCGTCGCCTCCCCTCCGACTCGGCGGCTGACCCGCCGACGCTGCGTCCGACTCATCGCTCCATCATCCCGGGTCGGCTTCGAGAGCCGTGCCAGGTTGGCACCGAACAGCACATAACGCCAGCACAGCGGGACTACGCTGCAAGGATGGTTCAGCGAAAATTCCTGGAGTGGCCGGTAATCCGGCAACTGCGCACCGGCGACGTGTTCGGCCGCGGGCCGGCGGTCACCTCCGAACAGACCCGCAGCATCGCACCGCGAACCGCCACCGCCGATCGAGTGGTGCAAAGCGTCTGTCCTTATTGCGCGGTCGGCTGCGGCCAGCGTGTCTACGTCAAGGACGAGAAGGTCGTCCAGATCGAGGGCGATCCCGATTCGCCGATCTCACGGGGGCGGCTGTGCCCGAAAGGCTCGGCCAGCGAGCAGTTGGTCAACTCACCCGGCCGGCAGATCCGCGTCCTCTACCGGGCGCCCCGCGCCACGGGCTGGCAGCCGCTGGAGCTCGACACCGCCATCGACATGGTCGCCCAGAGGTTCATCGCCTCGCGGCGTAACGCATGGCAGGACCACGACGCCGAGGGCCGGCCGCTGCGGCGCACCATGGGTATCGCCTCGCTGGGCGGCGCGACACTGGACAACGAAGAGAACTACATAATCAAGAAACTCTTCACCGCCGCAGGCGTGATACAGGTCGACAACCAAGCGCGTATTTGACACTCCGCCACGGTTCCCGGTCTGGGAGCCTCCTTCGGTCGCGGTGGAGCGACGCAAACCCTGCAAGACATGGCGAATGCCGACTGCATCGTCATCCAGGGCTCGAACATGGCCGAGTGCCACCCGGTGGGGTTCCAGTGGGTGGAGGAGGCCAAGGCCCGCGGCGCGGTGGTGATCCACGTCGACCCGCGGTTCACCCGAACGTCGGCGGTGTGCGACAAGCACATTCCGATCCGGGCCGGCTCCGACGTGGTGCTGCTGGGTGCGCTGATCAATCACGTGCTCACCCACGACCTGTGGTTCCGTGAGTACGTGCTCGCCTACACCAATGCCGCGACGCTGATCAGCGAGGACTTCCGCGACACCGAGGATTTGGGCGGGCTGTTCTCCGGCTTCGATCCGCAGACCGGGCACTACGACCCGTCGAGTTGGGCCTATCAAAGTCGAGGAGCCGGTGAAGAGGACATCGGCTCGCCCGGGGGTGGCCATGAGCACGGGACCAGTGCGTCGGCACGTTCGGCCGGTGAGACGCTCGGGAGCGGCGGTCCGGCACTCGAACACGCCCGCGTGCGGCGCGATGAGACGCTGCAGCACCCGCGCACCGTATTCCAGATCCTCAAGCGGCATTACGCGCGCTACACGCCGGAGATGGTTCGCGACGTCTGCGGTATCGACCCCGCGATGTTCGACTACCTGGCCCGTGCGGTCACGGCCAACTCCGGGCGCGAACGCACCACCTGTTTCGCCTACGCGGTGGGCTGGACGCAGCACACCCTGGGCGCACAGTACATCCGCACCGCGGCGATCCTGCAGCTGCTGCTGGGAAACGTGGGCCGGCCCGGCGGCGGCATCATGGCGCTGCGCGGGCACGCCAGCATTCAGGGTTCCACCGACATCCCCACGCTCTACGACATGCTCCCCGGCTATCTGCCGATGCCCAAGGCCGGACGCGACGACACCCTGCAGCAGTACTTAGACCGCGTCGGATCCAAGAGCCAGAAGGGCTTTTGGGCCAACGCCGACGCGTATCTGGTCAGCCTGCTCAAGGCATGGTGGGGCGACGCCGCGACCGCCGACAACGACTGGGCTTATGACTACCTGCCCCGGCTGACCGGACCACACGGCACCTACCAGGCGGTGACCGGGATGCTCAACGACGAAGTGGAGGGCTACTTCCTGCTCGGTCAGAACCCGGCCGTCGGTTCGGCGAACGGCCGGCAACAACGGTTGGGTATGTCGCACCTGAAGTGGCTGGTGGTGCGGGATCTGAACATGATCGAGTCGGCCACCTGGTGGAAGGACGGCCCGGAGATCGCGTCCGGCGAGCTGTGCACGCAAGACAACGAGACCGAGGTGTTCTTCCTGCCCGCGGCCAGTCATGTGGAGAAGGCCGGCACGTTCACCCAAACTCAGCGTCTGCTGCAATGGCGTCATCAGGCCGTCGCCCCGCCGGGGGACTGCATCAGTGAGCTGGAGTTCTTTATCAAGCTGGGCAACCGAATTCGTGCTCACCTGGCCGGCTCCACAGATCCGCGGGACCGCCCGCTGTTGGATCTGGCCTGGGACTACCCGGTCAATGAACACGGTGAGCCCGACCCAGAGTTCGTGCTGGCCGAGATCAACGGCCATCAGCTCACCGGCGATGGCGCGGGTGCGCCGTTGTCCTCTTACACCGAGCTGCGCGCCGACGGATCTACCGCAGGAGGCTGCTGGATCTATTCGGGGGTGTACGCCGATGGCGTCAACCGGGCGGCCCGCCGGGTGCCCCGTGGCGGGCCAAGCCCCAGCCAGTCCGAATGGGGCTGGGCCTGGCCGGCGGATCGGCGGATCCTCTACAACCGCGCCTCGGCGGATCCGGCCGGGGTGCCGTGGAGCGAGCGCAAGCGCTACGTCTGGTGGGACGAGCAGCTGCACCGATGGGTGGGCGACGACGTGCCGGACTTCGTGGTCGACCGTGCGCCGGGCGCTCGACCGAATTCGGCGTTGGGCGGTCCCGATGCGTTGGCCGGCGACGACCCGTTCGTCATGCAATCCGACGGCAAGGGTTGGTTGTTCGCACCCAAGGGCGTGGTGGACGGGCCGCTGCCCACCCACTACGAGCCGCAGGAGTCACCGGTCGCCAACGCGGTCTATCGTCAGCAGCGCAACCCCGCTCGAATCACGTTCCCCCGCAAGGACAATCTTTCGGCACCCAGTGCCGGTGAGCCGGGCGCCGACGTCTACCCCTACGTGTTCACCACCTATCGACTGACCGAGCATCACACCGCGGGCGGCATGAGCCGCTGGCTGCCCTACCTGGCCGAGCTGCAGCCGGAGATGTTCTGCGAGGTCTCCCCAGCGCTGGCCGCCGAGCGGGGTCTGGAGAACTTCGGCTGGGCCACCATTATTTCGCCGCGGGCGGCGATCGAGGCGCGGGTGCTGGTGACCGACCGGATGACGCCATTGAGCGTGGGCGGCCACACGGTGCACCAGATCGGACTGCCCTACCACTGGGGGGTCGGCGGCGACGCGATGGTCAGCGGCGACGCCGCCAACGATCTGCTCGGGGTGACCCTGGATCCCAACGTGCAGATCCAGGAATCCAAGGCCGGTTCCTGCGATATCCGACCGGGCCGGCGGCCGCGGGGCGAGGAACTGTTGCGCCTGATCTACGAGTATCAAAGCCGTTCCGGCACCACACCGGAGACCGGCAATGCGGCTGTCGATCCAGAAGGGCGGGACTGATGGGCCAATTGTCCGGGCCGACCGACCCGGCCGCCGACGCCAGGTGGTCGCCACAACGCCCCCGCAAGGGGTTTTTCACCGACACCTCGATCTGTATCGGTTGCAAGGCCTGCGAGGTGGCGTGCAAGGAGTGGAACCACAACCCGGCCGACGGACCGCTGGAGTTGCTCGGGTCGTCCTACGACAACACCGGCGCGCTGGGCGCCAGCACATGGCGGCACGTGGCGTTCATCGAGCAGAGCCGTGACCGCATCGAGGAGGCCCGCGAATCCGGCCGGCGGCTGATCAGCCTGGGGATGCCCAAGATGCCCCATGACCGAGAAGCCGCAACGGACGGCGCGCCACCCGACACCGATCAGTTCCGCTGGCTGATGGCCTCGGACGTCTGCAAACACTGCACGCACGCCGGGTGTCTGGACGTCTGCCCCACGGGCTCGTTGTTCCGCACCGAGTTCGGCACGGTGGTGGTGCAGGCCGACGTCTGTAACGGCTGCGGCAACTGTGTGCCGGCGTGCCCGTTCGGAGTGATCGAGCGTCGCACCGACGGCACCGCCGCGCCGAAGACCGGCCGCGACCCGACCCCGGTGCCCAACACCGGGGTCGCCCAGAAGTGCACGCTCTGCTACGACCGGCTGGTCGACGGCCAGACACCGGCGTGCGCGCAGACCTGCCCGACGGAGTCCATCCGGTTCGGCGATCACGACGACCTGGTGCAGCGGGCCCGGCAACGGGTGGCCCAGCTCCATGCGCAGGGCCGCACCGAGGCCCGGCTCTACGGCGCCAATGAGCATGACGGGGTCGGCGGCACCGGCTCGGTCTTCCTGCTGCTCGACGAGCCGGAGGTCTACGGCCTGCCGCCCGACCCCCGGGTGGGCACCGCCGACCTGCCGGCGATGCTCAAACGCTCGGCGCTGGCAGCGGCCGGCATGCTGGCCGCCGCGGCGGTCGCCTTCTGGGGAGGACGCTCATGAGCACGGTGGCCGAAGGACCGCGCCGCGGCGGCGGTAAGCGGCGACGCCGCGGCGGCGGGGACGGTGGCCGGGAGATGCCGATGGTCCCCGACGTGCAGTTCAGCTCCTACTACGGCCGGCCGGTGGTCAAACCCGCACCGTGGTCACACGAGATCGCGGCCTACCTGTTCCTCGGCGGCGTGGCGGGTGGCTCCGGTCTGCTGGCCGCCGGCGCCCAGTTGACCGGCCGAAAAGTGTTGCGGCGCAATTCTCGGCTGGCGGCGCTGGCGGCGATCGTGCTGAGCGCGGCGGCCCTGATCAGCGACCTCGGCCGCCCGGAGCGCTTTTTCAACATGCTGCGCACCATCAAGCTGACATCGCCGATGAGCCTGGGTTCGTGGATCCTGGCGGGGTTCGGCGCGGGCACGTCGGTGGCTGCCGCCGCCGAGTTGGATCGGTTGACCGGTCGGCGGTTACCGCTGGGCCCGCTGCGCGGCGTGCTGCACGCGGCAGAGCGGCCGGCTGGCTTGGAGGCTGCGGTGTTCGCGGCGCCACTGGCCGTCTACACCGCGGTGTTGCTGGCCGATACCGCGACGCCGACCTGGCATGGCGCGCACCGTGATTTGCCGTTTGTGTTCGTCAGCTCGGCGAGCCTGGCCTCAGGTGGCTTGGCCATGCTGACCACCCCGGTACGTGAAGCCGGGCCGGCCCGGCGCCTGGCGGTGCTCGGGGTGCTCGGCGATGTCATCGCCACCAGGGCCATGGAGCATCGGATGGACCCGATCGCCGCCGAGCCGCTGCATGAGGGCCGGGCCGGGGCGATGCTGCGGTGGAGCGAACGGCTGACGATCGCCGGAGGTGTGGGGACGCTGCTGGGCGGGCGCAGGCGCGGCATGGCGGCATTGGCGGGGCTGACGCTGCTGGGCGCCTCGGCGCTGACCCGCTTCGGGGTGTTCGAAGCCGGCATGGCGTCGGCGAAGGACCCACGCTACACCATCGAGCCGCAGAAGCGCCGACTGGCGGAGCGTCAGGCGGCGGGGATCACCGGGGATTCGATCACCACGGCTGACTAGGGCCCGCCGGGATGGGTCAGCCCAGCTGGTGCAGCTGAAAGGGCGTGGAGGACAGGGTACTTCCCGGGCATTCCCCGTTGGAGCTGTTGGTGACCACACCACCGAGCGAAACCGGGTCGATCGACACCCGGATGATGGTCGGCGCGTAGTTGCCGTCCGCGCAGATCGCCCCGTCCGGTTTGGTGACGCTGAACTGCCAGCGCCCGTCGATCAGGCTCATGGGACTGGTCCAGCCCTGATTACTGGACACGGTCCCATTGCAGTCGGCCTGACTGCAGCTGGTGGCGATCGTCCAGGCGAACTCCTGGTCGGCGCCCTGGTATTCGCCGTTGAGCAGCGGCGGATCGGCGTATGCCGGCCCGGCGGCGATGGCTGCGGCGGCGCAGATGGCCACCGTGCGAGACGAGTTGCGAACAATGCGCCGAGAAAGGTTCATGGTGATCGAGGAACTTATCAGAGTTGCAGCTCATAACACGTCAATTCCGCTGCCCGCCACGGTATGTCCGATCACCGGGTGGCCGGGTAGCTCTCCGGCGACGAGCAGACCCCCGGAGGTCTGGGCGTCGGCCAGCAGCAGCAGGTCGTCTTCACTGATTCCGGGACCGGGGCGCAGGTGTGGACGCACCCAGTCCAGGTTGCGGCGCGTGCCGCCGGAGACGTAGCCGTCACGTAGTGCTTCTTGCGCCCCGGTGATCATCGGCACCGCAGACCGGTCGAGCACCGCACCCACCCCCGACGCCCGGCACATCTTGTACAGATGGCCGAGCAGCCCGAACCCGGTGACGTCGGTGGCCGCCCTGACCCCCAGCGACAAGGCGGCTTCGGCGGCGTCTCGGTTGAGCCCCACCATGGTCGCGATCGCCTCGTCGAACACCTCGCCGGTGCGCTTGTGCCGGTTGTTGAGCAGCCCCACCCCCAGCGGCTTGGTCAGCGTCAGCGGTAGGCCGGGCTGCGCGGCATCGTTGCGCAGCAACTTGTTCGGGTCGGCTACCCCGGTGACGGCCATGCCGTACTTGGGCTCCGGATCGTCGATCGAATGGCCGCCGATCACCGGGCAGCCCGCCTGTTCGGCGACCGCCAGACCACCGCGCAGCACCTCGGTCATCAGCTCCAGGGGCAGCGTTTCCCGCGGCCACCCGACCAGGTTGATCGCCACCACCGGGCGCCCGCCCATCGCATAGATGTCCGAGAGCGCGTTGGCGGCAGCAATCCGGCCCCAGTCATAAGCGTCGTCGACGACGGGGGTGAAGAAGTCTGCGGTGGACAGCACGGCGAGGTCGTCCCGCACCAAAACAGCCGCAGCGTCATCGCCGTCGTCGAGGCCGACCAGAACGTTCTTCCCGGACTGCCCGGTCAAACCGCGCACCGCGTCTTCCAGCTCGCCGGGGGGAATCTTGCACGCGCATCCGCCGCCGTGGGCATAGCCGGTCAATCGCATCTCGGTCATGCGTCCATGATGAGCTGTTGGGCGGCCTGGCCGGTCGTTATCGCGCCAGAATCGGCCGAAGGTCTAGGTTGATCAGCGGAGGCGTCTGAGTCCTGGTGGGCTCCCCGGTCTTCAAAACCGGTGAGGCCGAGTAGCTCGGCCTGGCGGGTTCGATTCCCGTCCGCCTCCGCCAGCCGCGTATCGGAGGAGGAGCCGTGACCGACACCGATCCGCGCCGCGCCATTCCACGCACCGACGCACTGTTGCTGCTGCCCGCGGTTCGCGCCGCCCGTGCCCGACTGGGCGAGCATGTGGTCCGCGGCTTGGTGCGTGACGCCCAGGATCGGGCGCGACGCGGCGATCTGGCGCCGGCCCAGGTTGAAAGCACTGTCCTGGAGGGTCTTTCAGGACAACACGGGACGACGTTGCGGCCGGTGCTCAATGCCACTGGGGTGGTGGTGCACACCAACCTGGGGCGAGCGCCGCTCTCAGCGGCCGCGGTCGAGGCGCTGGTGGCGGCCAGCGGGTACGTCGACGTCGAGTTGGACCTGGTCTCCGGCGCGCGCTCCAAACGTGGTGTCGCGGCGCGGACCGCCCTGCTGGTGGCCTGCCCGGCCGCCGAAGACGCCCTGGTGGTCAACAACGGTGCCGCGGCCCTGGTGCTGGCCACCACGGCACTGGCCGCCGGCCGGGAGGTGGTGGTCAGCCGGGGCGAACTGATCGAGATCGGGGCCGGATTCCGGCTACCGGACCTGATCGCCTCCACCGGGGCGCGGCTGCGAGAGGTCGGCACCACCAACCGCACCCACCTGCGCGATTATGCCGAGGCCGTCGGGCCGCAGACCGGGTGCATCCTCAAGGTGCATCCCAGCAATTTCGCCGTCCACGGGTTCACCGCGGCGGTGGGGGTGGCGCAATTGCGGCCACTGGCAACCGAACACGACGTCGCCTTGGTGGCCGATCTCGGCAGTGGACTCCTGGCCCCCGATCCGCTGTTGCCCGACGAGCCGGATGCGGCGACCACGCTTGCCGCCGGCGCCGACATCGTGACCGCCAGCGGCGACAAGCTGCTCGGGGGGCCGCAGGCCGGGGTGGTACTGGGCCGGGCCGGGCTGATCGCCCAGCTCGCTGGGCACCCGTTAGCCCGCGCGGTCCGCGCCGACAAACTCACCCTGGCCGCCCTCGAGGCCACGGTTTGCGGGGCCGCCGCACCGGTGACCCGGGCGCTGCACGCCGACCCCGACCAATTGCATGCCCGCGCCCAGCGGCTGGCAGCCGCCGTCGGTGCCACCGTCGTCTCCCACGACGGCCGCGTCGGCGGCGGCGGTGCCCCGGGAGTCCCGCTGCCGGGCTGGGCGGTCCGGCTGCCCGAGGCCGCGGCCACCGCGCTGCGCACCGGCGATCCCGCGGTGCTGCCACGGGTGCACGGCGGCGCCTGCCTGATCGATCTGCGTTGTGTGCCGGAGGCCGACGACGGTCGGTTGCTGACCGCGGTGCGGGCCGCGCTCGACCGGGTCGGGTGAGCGTGTTTGTCGTTGCCACCGCCGGCCACGTCGACCACGGCAAATCCACCCTGGTGCGGGCACTCACCGGGATGGAGCCCGACCGTTGGGCCGAGGAACGACGGCGCGGACTGACCATCGACCTGGGTTTCGCCTGGACCGCGCTGCCGTCGGGGCGGCGGGTGGCTTTCGTCGATGTCCCGGGCCACGAACGGTTTCTGCCCAACACGTTGGCCGGCCTGGGACCGGCCTCGGTGGTGTGCTTCGTGGTCGCCGCCGACGAGGGCTGGCGGGCGCAGTCCGATGATCACCGTGACGCCATTGCGGCCCTGGGCATTACGCAGGGATTGGTGGTGCTCACCCGCGTCGACCGGGCCGGCGATCAACGTGTTGCTGAGGTGTCCGAACAGGTACGCACCGAGCTGGCCCGGACTGGTCTGCGTGACGCCCCGATCGTTGCCGTGTCAGCGCTGGACGGTACCGGCATGGACGCACTGCGTGCTGCGCTCGACGACCTGCTGGCCGAGCTGCCGGCGCCGTCGAGCGCGGGGCGCGTTCGGTTGTGGGTGGACCGCTCGTTCACCATCACCGGAGCCGGGACGGTGGTGACCGGCACCCTGACCGCGGGCGCGTTGGCCACCGGCGATCACCTGCAGTTGCTGGATCGTGGGCGTTCGCGCGCGGTGGTCATCCGCGGGCTGCAGAGCTGCGGCGAGGCGCATTCGGCACTGCGCCCCACCGTGCGGGTTGCAGTCAATCTGCGCGGGGCGTCATCCGGCGAGGTGCGCCGCGGGAACGCCCTGGTCAGCTCCGATGAGTGGCTGACCAGCACCGTGGTCGACGTCCGGCACAGCACCGGTTGTGCCCTGACCGAGGCACCCGAGCGACTTGTGGTGCACCTGGGCACGGCCGCAGTGCCCGCCCGGCTACGACTCCTTGACGCTGAGCACGCCAGGATCACTTTGGAACACCCACTCCCGCTGATGTTTTCCGATCGTCTGGCACTACGCGATCCGGGGGCCCGTCGCGTGCTGGGCGGGGTGGTGGTGCTCGACGCCGATCCGCCGGCGCTGCGGCGGCGCGGTGACGCGGCCCGTCGCGCCGACGAGCTCGCCGGCGCCGATCCGGCCGACCAGGCACTGCGGGTCATGGCCGAAGTGGCCCGCCGCGGCGCGGTCTCGCAGCGCCGGCTGCGGTTGCTCGGGTACGTGCTCCCCCCGGAACCGCCGGAGGCGAGGGCGATCGGCGGCTGGTGGGTGCACGCCGCGACGTATGAGGTTTGGCGGAACCGGTTGCAGGCCGCGGCACGTGAACTGCGCGAGCGTGATCCACTGTCCGCCGGGCTGTCGCGGGGCGCAGCGGCGGATCTGCTGTCGCTGCCGGATCCCGCACTGCTCGACGAGCTGATAGCCGACGCGGGGTTGGCGCAGGATGACGGGCTGATTCGGCTGCCGGACGGGGCCGGGGATCTCGGCCCTGCCGAGGAGGCGATCGCCGAGTTGGAATCCCGGCTGGCGGCGGCCCCGTTTCACGCCCCGGAGGCCGACGACCTGTCCGCTTTGCACCTGGGTGTCCGGGAGCTGGCGGCGGCCGAACGGGTCGGGCGGCTGTTGCGGCTCGCCGAGAATCTGGTGCTGCTCCCGACTGCCCCGGCGTTGGCGATGCGTGAATTGGCTTCGCTGGCGCAGCCTTTCACCGCAACCCAGGCCAAGCAGGCGTTGAACACCACCCGACGGGTCGCAATCCCGCTGCTGGAACACCTCGACGCCCGCGGCTGGACCCGCCGAATCGATGCGGTGTACCGGGAAGTGGTGCGCTGATCAACGCCTGCTGACTGCCGGCAACATGCCCGGTACGTCGCGATTGCGAGCCACCACGCCGGCCGCCGCCACCGGTACCTGCCTCGCCGCCCCCGGCCGGGTGATCAGCCTTGCGCCGCGAAGACGCAGTTTCTAGGTGCTGGCCGGGACGCGCCGGTCGGCTGCCGTCTTGGGTGCGACATGCTCTTCGTCGCCGGTGAATTCCTTGGTCCAGCAGGCGAATTCCAGCGTGATTCCGTCGGGGTCCTGGAAGTAGAACGAGCGGACGTACACGCCCGGGTGCAGCGTCGGGCTGGCCTGCCACTCGGAATCGTCGTGGTTGAGCACCGGGCCGACCCGCACGCCCTTCTCTTTCAATCGCTGCCGGTAGGCGTCGAACTTGTCCGCCGGCACATGGAAGGCCAGGTGGTTGAGCGTGCTCACCGCACTGGTGATCTCGCCGATTCCGGGGATGGCCGCCGGTGATGAGATCCCGGGCACCCGGTCGGGGGCGTCGCGGAACCAGAAGAAGGCCACGCAGTCCCCATTACCGGCGTCGAAGAAGAAGTGCTGACCGATACCGGCGGGCAGGTCAAGCGACTTGATCAGGGGCATGCCCAAGATGTTGCTGTAGAAGTCGACGGTGCGTTCCATGTCGGAGCACACCATCGCCACGTGATTGATCCCGCTGATTTCGAATTCGGTGTTGACACCGTGCGGCTTGATCATGCGCGAACACTCCTCTGGTCAAGAACTGAATCTGAATCTAACATCAGATTCAGGTTTGATCCAGCCCTACCAAGACAGGAAGTGTGTTCCGGTGTCGACCAGCCCCGAGCAGCTTGGCCGCCGCGACCCGTTGCCGACACATCGGGGTCGACGCACCCAAGCCGCGATCGACGCCGCGGCGCGCGCGGTGATCGCTCGCAAGGGAGTTCTGGCAGCCACCATCGCCGACATCACGGCCGAGGCCGGCCGATCGGCCGCGTCGTTCTACAACTACTACGACTCCAAGGAGGCGATGGTCCGCGAATGGGCGCTGCGCTTCCGCGACGAGGCCGGCGAGCGCGCCTCCAGCACGGTGCGGCACGGCCAGTCCAACCGCGAACGGATCGAGCAGGCCACGGCCGCGCATTGGTACACCTACCGCAATCGGCTGGCAGAGATGGTCGGCGTCTCCCAGCTGGCCATGGTCAACGACGACTTCGCCCGGTATTGGGCGGAGATCTGCGCGGTTCCCGTCGGCCACATCACCGAAACGGTCAAGCGTGCCCAGTCCGAGGGTTACTGCACCGATGACGACCCGGCGTTGCTCGCGGTGGCGATCGTGTCGATGCTCAACCAGTTCTGCTATGTCCAGCTCGCCACCTCCCGCGACGACGACGGTCCCAATGACGCAGCGTGTATTCGTACGCTGGCCAACGTGTTCTATCGAGCCATCTACACCGAGGAGACTTCCTAAGCATGGTGTTGCGAGTGCTGGCGCACTTCATTCCCGGGCCGAAGGTCGAGGAATTCGTTGCACCCGAGTCTGATTGGCTGGACATCCGGTGGTGCGCCGCCGACGACGACGTCACGTTTCGTCGCGAACTGGCTGATGCCGAGGTGCTCTGGCATGTGCTGCGGCCGCTCTCGGGCGACGACCTGCGAAGCGGACCTCGGCTGCGACTGGTGCACAAGTTCGGTGTCGGCATCAACACCATCGACGTCGACGTCGCGACCCAACGCGGCATCGCGGTATCCAACATGCCTGGCGCCAATGCCGCATCGGTCGCCGAGGGCACCGTGCTGCTCATGCTCGCCGTGCTGCGCCGACTGCTGCCGCTGGATCGTGCGACCCGCGAGGTCCGCGGTTGGCCGACCGACCCCGATCTCGGCGAGCGCTGCCGCGACATCGGCGGTTGCACCGTCGGCTTGGTCGGTTTCGGCAGTATCGCCCAGCGGGTGGGCGGGATCGTGGCCGCCATGGGCGCGCAGGTGCTGCACACCAGCACCCGCGATGACGGCACGCCCGGTTGGCGGCCGCTGCCGGAACTTCTGGCCGCATCGGACATCGTCTCGCTGCACGTTCCGCTGACCGACGCCACCGAGGGCTTGATCGACCGGACTGCCCTGGCGCAGATGAAACCCGAGGCCGTGCTGATCAACACCGCGCGCGGTCCGATCGTCGACGAAGCCGCATTGGCCGAAGCGCTGCGAGGCGGGCGGCTGGCCGGCGCCGGGCTCGATGTGTTCGCCGTCGAGCCGGTGACCTCGGACAATCCGCTGCTCGGGCTGGAGCACGTGGTGTTGACCCCGCACGTCAGCTGGTACACCGCCGACACCATGCGGCGTTACCTGGCTGCGGCTGTCGACAACTGCCGCCGGCTGCGCGACGGGCAGCCCCTGGCCCACGTCGTCAACCAACCGTAGTCAACCAACCGACTGGTTGTTAGATTCACTTCACGTACACACCGAAAGGCGTAATCAATGCCGATAGCGATCACTTCTGAGCACCAAGACCTCGCCGATTCCGTGCGGTCCTTCGTGGCCCGGGCTGTGCCGTCCGAGATGCTGCACGCCGCGATGGACACCCCGATCCAGAATCCGCCGCCGTATTGGCGGGCCGCCGCCGAGCAGGGCCTGGCGGGCGTACACCTGGCCGAGGAAGCCGGCGGCCAGGGTTTCGGAATCCTGGAATTGGCGGTGGTGCTCGCCGAGTTCGGCTACGGGGCAGTGCCCGGGCCGTTTGTGCCGTCCGCGATCGCCAGCGCCCTGATCGCCGCAGACAATCCGGCCGCAGCGGAGCTGAGCGGGCTGGCCGGCGGAGAGGTGATCGCCAGCTACACCCTCAATCCGGGGTTGACCGGCACCGCTGCGGGATCCGGCCTGGTGATCCGCGGCCAGGCCCGCGCCGTCGCGGCCGCCGCTGAAGCGTCGTTGCTGGTGGCGCCGGTGCTGGTCGACGGCGCCGAGGTGTGGGTGGCGCTGCCCGCCGACCAGCTCGAGATCGAGCCGGTGACGAGCGTGGACCCGCTGCGTCCCATCGCCCACGTCCGTGCCGACGGCGTCGAGATCGCCGACACCGCGGTCCTGCGTAACCTCTCGTCGGCGCGCGCGCACGCGCTGATCGCGACGCTGCTGTCTGCCGAGGCGGTCGGGGTGGCTCGCTGGGCCACCGACACCGCGGCGGACTACGCCAAGATCCGCGAGCAGTTCGGCCGGCCGATCGGCCAGTTCCAGGCCATCAAGCACAAGTGTGCGGAGATGATCGCCGACACCGAGCGCGCCACCGCCGCGGTGTGGGATGCCGCCCGCGCTATCGATGAGGCGAATGAGAATGGTTGGGAGGCTGCGGTTTCGACCGTGGAGTTCGCGACCGCTGTGGCGGCCACCCTGGCGCCGAGCGCCGCGCAGCACTGCACCCAGGACTGCATCCAGGTGCACGGCGGAATCGGTTTCACCTGGGAGCACGACGCGGGTGTGTACTACCGGCGAGCGCTGATACTGGCCGCCTCCTTCGGTTCCCGGTCCATCTACCCCCAACAGGTCGTCGACACCGCCACTGCCGGTGGGATGCGCAAGATCGACATCGACTTGGACTCCGATACCGCGAAGTTGCGCGGCGAGATCCGGGCCGAGGTCGCAGCGCTGAAGGCCATGGCGCACGACGAGCGCACGGTCGCGATCGCCGAGGGCGGCTGGGTGTTGCCCTACCTGCCGAAGCCGTGGGGGCGGGCCGCCGAGCCGATCGAGCAGATCATCATCGAGCAGGAGTTCACCACCGGCCGGGTGCGCCGCCAGGCGATGGGTATCGCTGCGTGGCTGATCCCGTCGATCGTGGCGTTCGGCACCGAGGAGCAGAAGCAGCGTTTCCTGCCGCCCACGTTCCGCGGCGAGATGATCTGGTGCCAACTGTTCTCCGAACCCGGCGCCGGTTCAGACCTGGCCAGCCTGACCACCAAGGCAACCAAGGTCGACGGCGGCTGGCGGGTCAGCGGACAGAAGATCTGGACCTCGGCCGCGCAGTTCTCCTCGTGGGGGGCGCTACTGGCCAGGACCGACTCCAGCGCTCCGAAACATGACGGCATCACCTACTTCCTGCTGGACATGAAGGCCGAGGGCGTGACGGTCAGCCCGCTGCGTGAACTCACCGGCGGAGCGATGTTCAACACCGTGTTCATCGACGACGTGTTCATCCCGGACGAGCTGGTGCTCGGCGAGGTGAACCGTGGCTGGGAGGTCAGCCGTAACACGCTGACGGCTGAGCGGGTGTCGATCGGCGGATCCGAGATGCCGTTCCTGGCGAGCCTCGACGGCTTCGTGGAGTTCATCCGCGATGGCCAGTTCGATGGGGGCGAACAGCGCCGCGCCGGCCGGCTGATCGCCGAAGGGCACGCCGCCAAGCTGCTCAACCTGCGCTCGACGCTGCTGACCCTGGCGGGCAAGGACCCGATGCCGGCGGCTGCGGTGTCCAAGCTGCTGTCGATGCGCACCGGACAGGGCTACGCCGAGTTCGCGGTGGGCACGTTCGCCGGTGATGCCGCGATCGGCGATCGTGAGCAGCTGCCCGGCAAGTGGGCCGAGTACCTGTTGATGAGCCGCGCCACCACCATCTACGGCGGCACCTCGGAGGTCCAGCTCAACATCATCGCCGAGCGTCTGCTTGGCCTCCCCCGCGACCCGTAAAGGGTCGCCAGAGGCGCCGAGTGTGCGGTTTCGGTGGCGAAAAGGCTCTTTTGCCAACGAAAACGCACACTCGGCAATCAGTTCGACGGGGCAACGGGTTTCGGCTGAGGTTCTGACGGCGCTGCTAGCATGGCGGGCGAATCGCCACGAACGAATGCCTCAGGACTGCTTACGTGACCGTTGACGCTGCTGACGAAAATAAGATCACCGCAAGCCATTTCAATACCGCCGCACTTTTCGCGCTGCCCGTCCGCCTAGTCATCGGCTGGACATACTTCTCCGCCTTCTGGAGACGAGTCGGCCTCGAAGACAAATTGAATCCGGACGTCCCTGGCTATGTCGGCGAGAAGTTCAACCACTTTCTCCCGAACGCGCTTGGCATCGGCCCGATCATCGAGCATCTGCTGACCCATCCCGGCCTGCTCGCCGTAGCCATGACGGTGTTCACCATCGTGGAAGGCATCGTCGGGGTCTGCGTGATCGTCGGCTTGTTCACCAGGGTCATGAGCTTGGCCATGCTGGGGTTGGCGTTCGGCATCTTGCTCAGCGCCGGCTGGCTGAGCACCACCTGCCTCGACGAGTGGCAGATCGGCATCCTGGGCGTGGCCAGCGGCTTCATGCTGTTTTTGAGCGGCGGCGGACACTACGCGATGGATCGTGCCCTTTCCGCGAAGTATCCGCGGCTCGCACAGCAAACACGGCTCCACTGGCTGACGTCCGGCGCGGTCACCATCAAGACGCCAGCAATACTCATCGGCTCGTTCGCCATTTTGGCGTTGGCATTGTTCACCAACCAGCAGTTCCACGGCGGGGTGTATGGGCCGCTACACAACAAGTCGGTCGCGCCGAAGATCGAGGTGTCCGAAGCCCGGGTCGTCGGCAACAGCCTGCAATTCCAGCTCTACCGAACCGAAGGCGCGGACGTCTACGGCTCATTCCTGATCGGCGTCAGCGTCCTCGATGACGCCACCGGCAAAACCGTAGTACAGCTGGACGGCGCGCAGCTGAGCCGACTACCTGAGGCGGCGATCGTCAACCGCTACGTGGCCAAGGTGAAATCCGGCCCGCACAGCCTGGTCGTCCCGCTGGGCGCCAAAGCACAGCTGACCATCGACACCGGCCCGGCCCGGTGGGACGGCGCGCACTCGTACACGCTCGTCCTCACCGATATCAGCGGTGCCACCTGGAAACGGGCGATCGAAACCGTTCCCTGAGCTGGAACCGCGCCTACAGGTCGCGCAGTTCGCGCTTGAGGATCTTGCCGGTGGGATTACGCGGCAACTCCTCGAGGAAGACCACCTCGCGGGGCACCTTGTAACGAGCCAAGTGCTCCTTGACGTAAACCTTGATGGTGTCCTCGTCGACGCTGGAGCCTTCCTTCTTGACCACGAAAGCCCGCAGCCGTGCGCCCCACTCCTTGTCCTCGACACCCAATGCGGTCGCCTCGATCACGTCGGGATGTCCGCTGATCAGGTCCTCGACTTCGGCAGGAAAGACGTTCTCGCCGCCGGAGACGATCATCTCGTCGTCGCGGCCACTGACGTAGAGCAACCCGCGCTCGTCGAAGTAGCCGACGTCGCCGGAGGACAGCAGGCCATCGATGATCTGCTTGCCACCGCCACCGGTGTAGCCCTCGAAAGGGAAGAAGTTGCCGACGAAGATCCGGCCGACCTCGCCCCGCGGTAGTTCATTGCCGTTGTCGTCGAGGATCTTGACCTTGACACCCTTGACCACCGGGCCCACCGTCGCGGCGTTGTACTGCAGGTCGGCGGGGCCGGCGATGGTGGCAAACGCGACCTCGGTGGAGCCGTACATGTTGTAGATGACCGGGCCCAGGTCCTTCATCGCCCGGGTCGCCAATTCGGCGCCGAGCTGCGACCCGGAGACGAACACGATCCGCAGGTTCGACAGGTCCGGCTTGGGACTGGTCTTCTCCAGCTGGTCGAGGATCCGGGACAACATGACCGGCACGACGACCATGCCGGTCACCTTGTGCTTCTCCAGGTCTTCCAGCACGGTGGCCGGCTTGAAGCGGCGCCGCAGCACCAGCGTCGAGCCGAAGAACATCGCCAGCGTGCCGTGCAGATAGCCCAGCGCGTGGAACATCGGTGACGGCAATGACGTCACCTCACCGGCACGGAACGGCACGTGCGACAGGATGCCGCCGATCGGCGCCATGGTGGGCGGGGTGCTGCGGTTGGCACCCTTGGGGGTACCGGTGGTACCGGACGTCAGGATGATGATCGAGGCGTGCTTGGTTATCTTGGGCGCCCGCGCCTTGCTGCTCCGCGCGATCAGCTGGGCCAGCGTCTCGTCGGTACTGCCGGACGGTTCGTCGGTGTCCGGGTTGACGCCCAGCGCCCGCAGCTTGCCCAGCGGCGGCTCGGCCTGCGCCACGGCGGCGGTGTACTCGTCGTCGTAAATGATCAGTTTGGCGCCTTCGCGTTCGGAGACGTCCTTGATCTGCGGGCCGGAGAATTCACTGTTCAACAGGATCAGCCGGGCGCCGACCCGGGCAGCGCCGTAGTTGGCGATCAGGAACCAGCGATGGTTGCGTGCCAGGATCGCCACCCCGTCACCGCCACGCACCCCCATCGCGAGCAGGCCGTTGGCCACCGCGTTGACGGCGTCATCCAGCTCTTTGAACGTGATGCTGCCGTCGTCATCGATCACGGCGACGCCGTTCGGGCTACGACGGGCATTGAGCGCGGGAATCATTCCCAGCTCGCCCCAGCGCGCTCCATCAGCGAGTGCACTGGCGATGACCCGCGGGGACTCCAGCTTCAACGCGCCGGATTGCAGGATCTTGCGCAGGTAATGCAACTCGGCGCCACCGCGTTCGAGATAGCGACCGAGCTTGTTTAGAGCCTGACTGGGCAGGTCAGTGAGCTTAGCCATGGGACAACCTTATGTGACGCAGATCGCCGTCGGGCGGCGGATGGTCGCCTCTTATTAACATGACGTCATGGCCGGCGGGATGTCGCTGGAGGTCGCGGGACGCCGGGTGGTGGTCACCCACCCGGACAAAGTGGTGTTCCCCGGTGGACCTTGCGCCGCTGCACGCACCAAGATCGATCTGATTCGCTACTACCTGTCAGTGTCCGACGGCGCGCTGCGCGGGGTGGCCGGGCGGCCGATGATCCTCAAACGTTTCGTGGACGGCATCGACGCCGAGGCCATCTTCCAGAAGCGGGCACCCGCCAACCGCCCGGACTGGGTGTCGGTCGCAGAGCTGCGCTATGCGTCGGGCCGGTCGGCGCAGGAGGTCGTCGTCGACGATGCGGCGGGGCTGGCTTGGGTGATCAACCTGGGCTGTGTGGATCTCAACCCGCACCCGGTGCTCGCCGACGACCTCGACCACCCCGACGAGCTGCGCGTCGACCTCGATCCGATGCCGGGAGTCGGCTGGCCGGAGATCGTCGAGGTCACCCTGCTGGCCCGTGAAGTACTGGCCGATCACGGGTTGACGGCGTGGCCGAAGACGTCCGGCTCGCGCGGCATGCACATCTACGCGCGGATCGCCCCGCAGTGGGAGTTCTCGCAGGTCCGGCTGGCGGCACAGGCGGTGGCCCGCGAGATCGAGCGGCGCGCACCGCAGTTGGCCACCAGCCGGTGGTGGAAGGAGGAACGGCACGGCGTCTTCGTGGACTTCAACCAGAATGCCAAGGACCGCACGGTCGCCTCGGCGTACTCCGTGCGGGCCACGGCTGATGCTCGGGTTTCGACGCCGCTGTATTGGGACGAGGTCGCCGACGCCGACCCAGCGTCGTTCACCGTGGATACCGTGCCGGACCGCTTAGCGCAGATCGGCGACCCCTGGGCGGGCATGAACGACGCCGTCGGTGGGCTGGAGTCCCTGTTGGAGCTGGCCGCAGAGCAGGGCCCGGCGGAGAAGGCACCGCGCGGCTCGCGAAGAAATGTCGGCGGCCGGCGTACGTCACCGTTGCCCCTGATCGAGATCGCCCGCACCAGGACTCGTGACGAGGCGATGGCAGCCTTGGACGTCTGGCGCGAACGGCACGCCGCAGCGGCGAAACAGTTGGCGCCCGAGGACGTTCTGCTCGACGGCATGCGCGGCCCGAGTTCGATCTGGTACCGGGTCCGGATCAACCTGCAGCACGTCGCGCAGGCGCAGCGCCCGCCCCAGCAGGAGTTGATCGCCGACTACAGTCCCTGGAACCGTAAGGGAGCCGAAGGCTGATCCGCGATCATCGCGCGCAGTCGCTCATGGTCGCTACCCGTCGCCCAGCAGGTAGCTTTGCCGGCCGTAGGAGATGAATTCGGCGTCCAGCGAACGCTTGTCGTCGTCGGTCATGCGGATGTACTCGGGGACGCCGCGCCCCGCCCAGCGGTATACCGGTTCGTCGGTGTGCCAGCGCTTCGCCTGCAGCTCGCGTTTGAGCACCTTGTTCGAGCCGGTGACCGGCAGGCCGGCCGAGATCCGCAGAAACCGTGGGAAGCCCTTGCGGCCCAAGTCGGGTTGGGCGGCCAGATACCCGGCGAAGGCTGCCGCGTCGAAGCCGTCGGGGTCGGCGACCTCGATGGCACCCATCACCTGGTCGCCGGAGCGCGGGTCGGGCACCGCGTAGACGCCGGCACTGATGACCAGCGGATGCCGGCGCAGCACCTGTTCGATGGCCAGCGCGGAGGTGTTCTCGCCGTCGACCCGGATCCAGTCGCCGCGGCGGCCGGCGAAGTACAGAAAGCCGGCCTCGTCGCGATAACCGAGATCGCCGGTCCAGTACCAGCCGTCGCGGACCTTTTCCGAATCGGCGGCGTCGTTCTTGTAGTAACCCTCGAAGTCGCGGGCCCCGGTCTTGTCGACGATCTCGCCGACCGCATCGTCGGCGTTGGACACCCTGCCGTGTTCGTCGAGGATCGCCGTGGCGCATTCGGCGCGGGTCTGCGGGTCGACGATGACGATGCCCGCGTGCGCCGGACGGCCCAGCGCGCCTGGCGGTGCCGCCGGGTCGGGTATCGCCGCGTTGCCGCCCTCACTGGATCCGTAGCCCTCGTGCAGGACGGCGCCGAACCGGCGGAGGAACTGGGCCTGATCCTGCGGCGAGGCCTCGGTTCCGAAGCCGCGAATCAGGGAGTTATCGGCGTCGTCGGGCTGTTCGGTGGTGGCCAGCAGGTAGCCCAGCGCCTTGCCCACATAGGTGAAGAACGTCGCGTCGAAGTAGCGCACGTCGGGCAGGAACTGCGATGCCGAGAACTTAGGTGTCAGACAGATCGTGGCTCCGTTGGCCAGCGCAGGCGCCCAGAGCGCCATGATCGCGTTGCCGTGAAACAGCGGCATGCAGCAGTAGTCGACGTCGGCGCGCACATGACCGAATTTGGCGGTGGCCGCCTCGGCGATGCGGACCAGCCGGCCCTGGCTGCACTTGACCGCCTTGGAGGCACCGGTGGTGCCCGAGGTGAACAGCAGCAGCAACAACGACTCCGGCCCCACGCCCGCGGCGGCGGCCGGCTCCACCCGGTGCTCGGCAATGAGCGCGGCGTAGCCGGGCTCGTCGATCACCAAGAAGCGCCCGGGCTCCAGGCCGTGGTCCAGGCCGCGCAGTCGGCCCACCCCGGCGGTGTCGGTGACGATCAGCTGACAGTCCGCGTGCCGGATCTCCGCGGCCATCTCGGTATCCCCGCGGGTGGGGTTGATTCCGACGATGACCCCGCCGGACAGCGCGCCTGCGCCGAGCCAGAACACGAAATCCGGCACGTTGTCCAGCAGGATGCCGATGTGAAACGGTCCGTCCCGGCGCAACGCCGATGCCAGCGCGGCACGCGCGGCGGACTCGCGCACCACGTCGTCCCACGTCCAGTCCTGTTGCCGGGTGCGCAGCCCCAGATGGCGGTCGCCGAGGCGGTCGAGCAGCATCCCGGCGATGTCGTCAGGCATTCAGGCCGGATCCGGGGAGTTTCAAGACCGGGGGAGCCACCAGCCAAGGCTATCGCGGATCCGCGAGGCGGCTTCAGTTGATCGTGAAACCGCCGTCGACTGCGATGGTCTGTCCGGTGACGTAACCACCGGCATCCGAGGCCAGCCACAGAACCGAGGCCGCGAGATCTTCCGGATCGCCCATCCGGCCCAGCACGATTCGGTGAGCGACGCTGTCCAGGTAGCCCGGACGGTACTGCTCGGTCATCTCCGATGCGAAGAAGCCCGGCGCGATCGCATTGACCCGGATCCCCTTCCGGCTACCCCACTGCTGCGCCAGGTCCCGAGTCAGACCGATCAGCCCCGCCTTGCTGGCCGCATACGCCGCCTGCGGGAGGCCCGCGGTGGTCAGGCCCAGGATGCTGGAGATGTTGACGATCGACGAACCCGGTTTCATCACCCGCCCGCAGGCCTGCGCCGCCCAGTAGGCCCCGTTGAGGTTGATGTCGATGACCTCACGGAACTGCTCGGGGGTCTCCCGGGTGGCCGGATGCGCCGTTCCGATACCCGCGTTGTTGATCAGCACGTCCACCCGGTCGAACCGCTCGATGGCGGCCTCGACCATTCTGGTCGCCGCCGCCGGGTCGGCGACATCGGTCGCCACCGGCAGAGCTGCGCGTCCGGCAGCGGTCACCAGTTCTGCTGCCTCCGCGAGCTTCTCCACCCGCCGCGCCGCCAGCACTACGTCCGCGCCGGCCTCGGCGAAGGCCCGGGCGAAATACACGCCGAGGCCCGAGGACGCCCCGGTCACCACGGCGACCTTGCCGTCCATACGGAACTTGTCCAGTACGCTCACCCGACTCAACCTTTCTCGACTTTTCTGCGGTTACTGCAACGCATTCAGCGCCGCGGCGATGAACTCCGGCGCAGCGTGTGCCGCTTCACCGGCGTTCTGCACGTCCTTCGCACCATGCTGGGCCCGGTGGGTGATTCCTTCGGCGATCACTGCGATTTTGAAGTTCGCCAGCGCCAGATAGAAGCGCCAGTCGCTCAGGTCCCGACCGGACAGCCGTGCGTATTCCTCGGCGAGGGCGTCGGCGGACGGCAGGCGTGCACTGGTCCACGCCGCGGGGTGGCCGAACACCAGGTCGAATGCCGGTGACCGGTAGACGCACATCAGGGCGATATCGGTGAGCGGGTCGCCGAGGGTGGAAAGCTCCCAGTCCACCACTGCCCGGATGACGTCCGCCTGCTCTGGATCGCAGATGGTGTTGTCGATACGGAAGTCGCCGTGCACCACCGAGGGTTGCGATGTCTGCGGAATGGCGCCGGCCAGTGCCGCGGCCAGTTTCGTGATATCACCGGACAGCGCCTCATCGTTCTCGGGCGTCTTGACCAGTTCCCACTGGCGGGCCCACAGCCGCACCTGGCGTTCCAGGAAACCGTCTGGCCTGCCGAAGGATTCGAGCCCAACGGCGCGGTAGTCGACCGCGTGCAGATCCGCCAGAACCCGCACCAGCGCCGAGGCGTTGGCAGCCAGTTCCGCATCGGACAGGGTGTCCAGATCATCCTTGTGGCGGTAGACCCGGCCGGTCACGAACTCCGTGACGGTCAGCGGAGCACCGCACACCGTGCCGTCGGCGTCGAGCGCCACGGGCCGCGCGATCGGAACACCGGTGCCGTAAAGCCGGTCGGTGACCGCGAATTCGCGACCCACATCGTGCGCCGACGGAGTCAGGCCGCCGAGCGGAGGCCGACGCACAACCCAGGCCGACGATTCGTCGCTGACCTTGAACGTGAGGTTGGACCGGCCACCGGCGATCAGCTCTACGGTGAGCTCTCCCTGAACCGGGACGTCGTTGGCGATGAGGTATCGCCGCAAGGCAACCGGATCCAGGGCTTCGACCGTCACTGCCCGGCGTCCTTGCGCGCGCGCCGGGCCGCCCCGACCCGCCGCTTGGCGATGGCCCAGCGGTGCACCTCGGAAGGACCGTCGTAAACCCGGAACGGACGCACCTCACGGGAAAGCCGCGCGGGGGGTAGGTCCTCGGTGACGCCGAGCGCACCGCACATCTGCACGCTGCGGTCGACGATCCGGAAGATCGCCTCGGCGGCGAACGTCTTGGCGATCGACGTCGCATCGCCGGCGCTGCCGCCCTGGTCCAGTTCCCAGCATGCGCGCACCAGCAGCGCTCGGGTAGCCGCGATGTCGATTTCGTTGTCGGCCACCATGTTCTGGATCATGCCGAGATCGCCGAGCGGTGAGCCGAATGCCTGGCGCTCCACGACATGCGACAGCGCGGTGTCGTGGCCCCGACGCGCGGCGCCGAGCCACCGCATGACGTGCGTCATGCGCGCAGGCCCGAGACGTACCTGGGCGTACTCGAAGCCGCGGTCCACCTCGCCGAGCACCGCTTCCTCGGGAACCCGAACGTCGTCGAAGAACACTTCACAGTGGCCGCCCACCATGGACCGGTCCAGGGTCGGGATGTGTCGGCCGACGGTCAGCCCCGCGGTGTCGGCGGGGACCAGGAACATGGTGGCGCCGCCGCGCTGGCCGGGTTCCCCGGAGGTGCGGGCCATGACGATGAAGAATCCCGCGCCGTCGGCGCCGGTGATGTACCACTTGCGGCCGGTGATGTACCAATCTCCCGACCGGCGTTCGGCCTTGGTCGTCAGCGCAGACGGATCCGAGCCCGCACCCGGTCCCGGCTCGGTCATCGCGAACGCAGATCGCACGTCGCCGGCGGCCAGGGGTGCGAGGTAACGCGCCTTCTGCTCAGGACTGGCCACCTCCGCCAGCAGATGCACATTGCCCTCATCGGGGGCGGCGATGTTCACCGCGGCCGGACCGAACAGCGAATAGCCGGCGGCTTCGAACACCGGCGCCCGGTCGGACATGTTCAGGCCCATCCCGCCGTATTCGACGGGCGCGTGCGGCGCGAACACGCCCGCATCGCGAGCAGCGGCCTGCAGCTCCTTCACCGCGGCATCCCCGCCTGCGGCGGCGACGTCCCCGCCGAAGCGGTCCTCCACCGGCAACACCACGTCCTCGATGAACGCCCGCGTCTTTTCGACAACCGCCGACACTTCCGGCGAGTAGTTCAACTCGATCGCCATGACACCCCATCACCACTCTCGCAATGACCGACCGATCACTCGGCCCGAACACTACGGACTGTGACACAGGAGCCTGTTTTCCGTCAAAAATCGGCTATCAGGCGATTACCGTGCCCTCCGGTATAGTTCAGAAATCCTGAACAATCCGGAGGTGGCCGTGGCGGGATCGCCGGAGTGCGGCACGGCGATCCGCGCTGCCCGTCGGGCCAGAGGACTCACCGTCCGCGACCTTGCGCAGTGCCTGCGGGTCAGCCCCGCCACGATCAGCGCCATGGAGAACGGCAAGACCGGGATCTCGGTGTCACGCCTCCAGGAGTGCGCGGGAGCACTGGGCGTCACACCGGACCAGATCCTGGCGGGCACCGTCTCCGCGGGACCCGCCCGCCCAGCGCACATACCCGACGAGGTGGCCGATTCCGGGCAACACGACTGGCGAAGGTTTCCGCCCCTGGCCCTGGACAGCGTCTTGGCCGCTGCTATCGATGCGTTCGTCGAGACCGGCTACCACGGCAGTTCCATGCGGGACGTGTCTGCGCGCGCGGGCATGAGCGTGCCGGGGATTTACCACCACTACCCCGACAAGCAGGCGCTGCTGGTGGCGCTACTCGATCTGACCATGACCGAGCTGCACTGGCGCGTCGGCGCCGCCCGCGCCGACGCCGCAACCGGCCTGCAGGAGGTGCGGCTGATCGTAGAAGCCCTGGCCCTGTTCCACACGCACCGCCAGAAGCTGGCCTTCATCGGAGCCAGCGAGATGCGCAGTCTGACGGCGGCGAATCGGCAACGTATCGCCGACTCACGAAATCAACTGCAGCACAGCCTCGACGCCGCCATCGACCGTGCCGCACGCGAGTCTGAAGTCGACGTCGCCGATATCCTCGACCGTCGCGTCGCAGGCCGCGCCATCACCACCATGTGCACCTCGCTGCCGCAGTGGTTCAACGCCGACGGGCCCGCCAGTCCCGAGGAGACCGCCCGCAGCTACGCCGACTTCGCCGTCGCCCTGCTCACCAAGGCGCGCAGCCCCGGACTGGGTTTCCCACCATCGGCAGCCGACGGCAGAATGTGACTCGTGGTGGCTACCTGGCAGTTCTGGATCGACCGGGGCGGCACGTTCACCGACATCGTGGCCCGCCGCCCCGACGGGCGCCTGCTCACCCACAAGCTCCTCTCGGAGAATCCTGAGCAGTACCGCGACGCGGCGGTGGCCGGTATCCGCGCCCTGCTACAGATCGAGGGCGACGCGCCGATCCCGGCCGGGTTGATCGGCGCGGTTCGGATGGGCACGACGGTAGCCACCAACGCGCTGCTGGAGCGCGCCGGGGAGCGAACCCTGTTGGTCATCACGCGTGGTTTCGGCGATGCCCTGCGCATCGCCTATCAGAATCGGCCACACATCTTCGACCGGCAGATCGTGCTGCCCGAGCAACTCTACGAACGCACCGTCGAAGTCGATGAGCGCGTGGCCGCCGACGGGACCGTGCTACAGGAACCGGACGTGGAGGCCGTGGCCGCACAGCTGCGGGACGCGCATGCCGACGGTATCCGCGCGTGCGCGGTGGTATGCCTGCACAGTTATCGAAATCCTTTGCATGAAAGGGTGATCGGCGAGCTGGCCCGCGAGATCGGCTTTACCCAGATCTCGCTGTCATCTGAGGTGAGTCCACTGCCGAAGCTGATCCCCCGTGGCGATACCGCCGTCGTCGACTCCTACCTGTCACCGGTACTGCGCCGCTATGTGGCCCAAGTGGCCGACCAACTCACCGGCGTGCGACTGATGTTCATGCAGTCCAACGGGGGCCTGGCGGCGGCAGATCATTTCCGCGGCAAGGACGCGATCCTGTCCGGTCCGGCCGGCGGAATCGTCGGCATGGTTCGGATGTCGGCGTTGGCCGGCTTCGACTCGGTGATCGGTTTCGACATGGGCGGAACCTCCACCGACGTATCGCATTACAGTGCTTCCGGCGGATACGAGCGGGTGTTCACCACCGAGGTTGCCGGTGTGCGACTGCGGGCGCCGATGCTGCACATCCACACCGTCGCTGCGGGCGGCGGCTCGATCCTGCACTTCGACGGCAGCCGCTATCGGGTGGGGCCGGAGTCGGCGGGCGCCGACCCGGGACCTGCTTGCTACCGGCGCGGGGGGCCGTTGACCGTCACCGACGCCAACGTCATGCTGGGCCGTATCCAGCCCGCCCATTTCCCGGCGGTGTTCGGACCGGCCGGCGACGAGCCGCTGGACGCAGCGGTGGTGAGGCACTCCTTCGCCGAGCTGGCCAACGAAATCCTCTCCGCCACAGGCGATGACCGCAGCCCCGAGCAGGTCGCCGAAGGGTTTCTCCGCATCGCGGTGGCCAACATGGCCAACGCGGTCAAGAAGATCTCGGTGGCCCGGGGACACGACATCACCCGATACGCTTTGACCACCTTCGGGGGTGCCGGCGGACAGCACGCGTGCGCGGTGGCCGACGAACTCGGCATCCGTACGGTGTTGGTGCCGCCGATGGCGGGCGTGCTCTCCGCACTCGGAATCGGCTTGGCCGACACCACCGTGATCCGCGAGCGCGCCGTCGAGACCGAGCTGGATTACACCGCCCTCGCGGGATTGGAGCAGGTCGCCGACAACCTGGAGGGGCAGGCACGCGGCGAGCTCGCCGCCCAGCACATTCCGGCCGACCAGACCCACGTGATACGCCGGGTGCACCTTCGCTACCAGGGCACCGACACCTCGATCCCGGTCGAGCTCGGCGACATCGCTTCGATGACAGCGGCGTTCGAAGAGATCCACCGCGGCATGTACTCGTTCCTGATGGAGCGTGCGCTGATCGCCGAGGCGGTTTCGGTCGAGGCGACCGGGCTCACCGAGCAACCCGAACTGTTCGGGCGAAACGATGCCGAGGCATCCCGTCAACCCGTTGAAGTCGTGCGCCTCTACGCCGGCGGTGCCTGGACTGACGCGCCGCTACACCAGCGAGACGCCATCACCGACGTGGTGGTCGGGCCGGCCGTCATCGCCGAGGACAACGCCACCACTGTCGTCGACGACGGTTGGCAGGCCCAGCTCACCGCCGACGGCCAACTGGTGCTGCAACGGCTGGCCGCGCCCGCACCGGTTGCCGCCGCCGGAACCGCGGCCGATCCGGTGTTGCTGGAGATCTTCAACAACCTGTTCATGGCCATCGCCGAGCAGATGGGAACCCGGCTGGAGGCAACCGCCCAATCGGTCAATATCCGTGAGCGGCTGGACTTCTCCTGCGCATTGTTCGACGCCGATGGCTGTCTGGTGGCCAATGCACCGCATATCCCGGTGCATCTGGGATCGATGGGCGCCACGGTCAAGGAGGTCATCGCCCGCCGGGCGTCGACGATGCGGCCCGGCCAGGTCTATGCGGTCAACGACCCGTATCACGGCGGCACCCACCTGCCCGACATCACCGTCGTCACTCCGGTGTACGCCCAAGCCGCGGGGCCGGACGACCCGGTGTTGTTCTTTGTGGCCTCGCGCGGTCACCATGCCGAGATCGGGGGCACCACACCCGGTTCCATGCCCGCGGACAGCCGGTCCGTGGTCGAGGAAGGCGTGCTGTTCGACAACTGGCTGTTGGTCGACGACGGCCACTTTCGTGAGACACCGACCCGGGACCTTCTCACCGCGGCGACGTACGCCTCGCGCAGTCCCGACACCAACCTCGCGGATCTGCGTGCACAAGTCGCCGCCAACCAGAAGGGTATCGACGAGATCCGGTCGATGATCTCCCATTTCGGTCTGGACGTCGTGCAGGCCTATATGCGCCACGTCCAGGACAACGCCGAGGAGGCGGTGCGCCGGGTCATCGATTCCCTCGACGACGGCGAGTACCGCTATGAGATGGACTCCGGCGCGACGATCGCGGTGCGGGTTTCCGTGGACCGCGCGGCACGCGGTGCCACCATCGACTTCGCCGGGACCTCGCCGCAGTTGGCCACGAACTTCAACGCGCCATCATCGGTTGCCACCGCCGCCGTGCTCTACGTGTTCCGCACGCTGGTAGCCGACGACATCCCGATCAACGACGGGTGCCTGCGCCCGCTACAGATCACGATCCCGGACGGCACCCTGTTGTCGCCGGCCTACCCGGCCGCGGTGGTCGCCGGAAACGTCGAGACCTCCCAGGCCATCACCGGGGCTCTGCTGGCCGCACTTCGGGTGCAGGCCGAGGGTTCCGGGACGATGAACAATGTCACGTTCGGCAACGCCGACCACCAGTACTACGAGACGCTGGGCTGCGGGTCCGGGGCCGGCGAAGGTTTCGACGGCGCCTCGGTGGTGCAGACCCACATGACCAACTCACGGCTCACCGACCCCGAAGTGCTGGAGATGCGTTACCCAGTGTTGTTGCGCGAGTACGCGATCCGGCACGGCAGCGGAGGAGCCGGTCGCTGGCACGGCGGCGACGGCGGCGTGCGCAGGATCGAGTTCCGCGAGCCGATGACCGTCAGTGTGCTGACCGGGCACCGGCGAGTCGCGCCCTACGGTATGGCCGGCGGCCAATCCGGCGGCTTGGGACGCAACCGGGTGGAACGCGCGGACGGCTCGGTGACCGAGCTGGCCGGCTGCGATTCCACCGACTTAGGTCCCGGCGACGTGCTGGTGATCGAGACCCCCGGCGGCGGCGGGTATGGCGAGCCCGCCTGATCGCGGGTTAATCTCACGCGATGCGAGACCAGTGGAGCCGGCGCGGTTTCTTCGGCCTCTGCGGCGCGGCCGGTGCCACCGCGCTCCTGACCACCTGCTCATCGCGCGAGCAGCCCGACGACGGCGCACCCGGGCCGGTCACCATCGCCCATATCTTTGGTGAGACCACCGTCCCGGAGCCGCCCAGCCGGGTGGTGTGCGCCGGATACACCGGTCAAGACGACCTACTGGCGGTCGGTGTCGTTCCGATCGCGGTGACCAATTGGTTCGGCGATCAGCCGTTCGCGGTGTGGCCCTGGGCGCAGCGACAGCTCGGGGACGCCAAGCCGGTGGTGCTGGAGTTGGACAACGGGATCGCGGTCGCCCAGATCGCCGACCTCAAGCCGGATCTGATCATCGCGACAAACGCCGGGGTGGATGCCGACACCTATCAGAAGCTGTCGGCGATCGCGCCGACCGTGCCGCAGTCCGGTGGTGACGCCTTCTTCGAGCCCTGGAAGGTTCAGGCCGCCGCCATCGGCAAAGCCGTGCATCGCGGTCAGCAGATGCAGTCGCTGATCGACGGCGTCGACGGCGCGTTCACCGACGTCGCCGCTGCGCGCCCCGGCTTCAAGGGCAAGAAGGTGCTGCTGCTGGCAGGCCGACTGGACCAGGGCGATGTCAGCGCCGCCACCGGCTGGCGAACCGCCTTTCTGACTCAGATGGGGTTGACCGTCGCGGAGGCATCCCCGGTGATCGAGCACGGGCGGATCGGCGCCACGCTCGGCGCCGCGGATGTGCTGATCTGGACCACCGAGAGCGACGAGGAACGGGCGGCGCTGCTGGCCGATCGCGACATCGCCGGGTTCGAGTCTCGCAGCGTCTTCACAACCAAGGATCAGGCCGGCGCGATCGCCTTCGCCTCGCCGCTGAGCTATCCGCTGGTGGCAGCGCAGCTGCCCGCGCTCATCGCCAAGATCACTGGCTAGGGCCGACTCTGCGCGTTCCGTAAGACCCTTCTGGCATACCCCGCAGAATTGTGTTCTACGTCACTATTGGGCGTCATTCGGGGCTACGGTCGTGGCATGAGCGTGGCATTGGATTTCAACGATTTCACCAAGACCGACGTGGTCCTCGACTACGGCGACAGCGCCCTGCTGCTGCAGTTCGACTCCACCACCGACGTGCTGGCATGGACCGCGGCAATACGTTCCGCCGCGCTGCCCGGCGTTGTCGACGTAGTCCCGGCGTCCCACACGGTGTTGGTGAAACTGGCCGCGCCCAGGTACCGGGCCGGTGTCCGGCGGCGCCTGACGACCCTGGACGTCGACCGGGACGCTGTCCGGATGCGCGCCCCCGAGGGCACCGCAGACGTGATTGTCGACGTCATCTACGACGGGCCGGACCTGGCCGAGGTGGCCGAACACACCGGCCTGAGCGTCGCCCAGGTCATCAATGCCCATACCGCGACGCCCTGGTTGGTGGGGTTCGGCGGATCCACTCCGGGTTTCGCCTACCTGCTCGGCGGCGACCCCCGGCTGCAGGTGCCCCGGCGCGCCGAGTTGCGTCCGGTTCCGGCCGGCTCGGTTGCGCTGGCCGGCCAGTTCAGCGGCATCTATCCGCGTCCGTGGCCCGGCGGTTGGCAGGTGATCGGCCACACCGACGCCGTGTTGTGGGATCTGGAGCGGCCCGCCCCGGCGCTGTTGACCCCGGGCCTGTCGGTGCGATTCCGGGCTGCGTGACCGCCATGACAACCACCCTGGAAGTGCTGCACACCGGCCCGCTGGCTTTGGTCGAAGATCTGGGCCGGGCCGGGATGGGCCACCTCGGAGTCAGCCCGTCCGGCGCTGCCGACCGCCGCTCGCACAAGTTGGCCAACCGGCTGCTGGCCAATCCCGACGATCGAGCCACCATCGAGGTGGCATTCGGCGGATTGTCCGTGCGAGTCCACGGCGGAGACGTCGACATCGCGGTCACCGGCGCCGACACCGAACCCGATGTCAACGGAGTCAGCTTCGGCACCAACAGCATCCAGCACGTCCGCGACGGCCAGGTGGTCTCCTTGGGCAGGCCGCGGTCGGGACTGCGCAGCTATCTGGCGGTGCGAGGCGGCATCGATGTCACCCCGGTGCTGGGTTCCCGCAGTTACGACGTGATGGGCGAGATCGGCCCCGCCCCGTTGCGTGACGGCGACGTGCTGCAGATCGGCGAACGGACCGGCCACTTCCCCGAGATCGACCAGGCGCCGGTGGCGACCATCCCCGACGACGTGGTCGAGTTGCGGGTGACACCCGGCCCACGCGACGACTGGTTTGTCGACCCCGACATTATGGTGCGCACCAATTGGCTGGTGAGTAACCGCAGCGACCGCGTCGGCATGCGCTTGGTGGGGATGCCGCTGGAATACCGTTGGCCGGAAAGGCAATTGCCCGCCGAGGGTACCGACCGGGGCGCCATCCAGATCTTGCCGAACGGCTTCCCGATAATCCTGGGACCCGACCATCCGGTGACCGGCGCCTACCCGGTGGTCGGGGTGGTGGTCGACGACGACATCGACACGTTGGCCCAGGTCCGGCCCGGACAGACCGTACGGATGCACTGGTCTCGGCCCCGCCAGCACCCCGCCGCACGCTCGGCCTGGTAGGCCCGTCGGGTGCTCGGCCAAGTTCCTACCGCCCGCCTGATCCACACCAGCGATCTGGACGATGAGACCCGTCGCGGCGCCCATCGGCTGGTCACCGAAGCCTCCGGGGGCGAACTTTCTGACGCCGATTGGCAGCACGCGCTCGGCGGCATGCACGCGTTGATCTGGCACCACGGCGTCCTGATCGCCCACGGCTCTGTGATCCGGCGCCAACTGCTCTATCGCGGCAGATCTCTGCGGTGCGGCTATGTAGAGGCCGTCACCGTCCGGGCCGATCACCGGGAGCGGGGTCTGGGCACCGCGGTACTTGAGGCATGCGAACAGGTGATCCGCGGCGCGTTCGAGCTCGGCGCGCTCAGTTCACCCCGTATCAGCCGCCGGCTCTACACCGCGCGGGGATGGTTGCTGTGGCGTGGTCCCACGGCCGTCTTAGCCCCGACCGGTCCGGTGCGCACCCCCGAGGCGGACGGGACCGTGTTCGTTATGCCGGTGGGCACCGACCTGGACCTCACCGCCGAACTGACGTGCGGCTGGCGGGACGGCCACGTCTGGTAGCCGCACGGTTAACGGAGGGTGGATGCGCCGTGTATGGGCGGCGACTGGACGTACCCGGGCCGAACCGCACCCTTTCTCCGGATGTTCATAAGAATCGGCCGTGCGATTGAAGCGTCGCCCAGATTGATTGTTAACTTAATATTGCGTGGACCTCACCGGAAAACCGGGTCACGACCGCACGTATCGGCGCTTGCCGCCCCCGGGAGACAATTTTTCAGCGCTCTGAGCTGGGCATATTCGCCATCGTGGCCGTATCGGCGCCCCTCGCCCCGCGTGGAGACATTCCGGGGGCAAGGCCGGATTTTGTGACTCCCTGCCACTCTGCTGCCAATCGTCGCAGGGGCCCTACTTCGAGGCGCTAACTAACGCGTGTGGCCTTATGGTGTGACCGTCACAGCTTGCCCCGGCCCTGGCGGTCCCCCTCTCGAAAGACGCACCCTCATGCTGTACGAGTTTTGGCACAACTTCACCCACAACTTGTTCAAGCCACTGTTGCTTTTCTTCTACATGGGCTTCCTCATCCCGCTGCTGAAGATCAAGTTCGAGTTCCCCTACGTCCTGTATCAGGGCTTGACGTTGTATTTGCTGCTGGCCATCGGCTGGCGCGGCGGCGAAGAGCTCGCGACCGTCGACTCGTCGAGCATCGGCGGCGTTCTGGGCTTCATCGTGCTGGGCTTCGCCACCAACTTGATCATCGGATTCGTCGCCTACTGGTTGCTGACCCGGATGACCAAGATGAGACGTATCGACCGAGCCACCGTCGCCGGGTATTACGGGTCGGACTCCGCCGGCACGTTCGCCACCTGCCTTGGCGTACTCGCCACTTTGGACATAGCGTTCGACGCCTACATGCCGGTAATGCTGGCCGTCATGGAGATTCCGGGCTGCATCGTGGCCCTGATCCTGGTGTCACGGTTGCGGGCACGCGGGATGGACGCGCAGGGCAACATGGCCGACGAACCCGGCTACAAGAAGAAGAAGAAAAAGGCCAGCCGACAGCTCGTCACCGCCTCCGCCCTTATGAGCGCAGCGCACACCACAACAGGGCACATCCAAGACGAGATCGACCTCGCGCTGGAAAGGCGGGAGCATGCCCAGCCGAGCGCTGCGATGTCGACTACATCCTCGGCGCCGCCCAGCGGAGCGCTGTTGCGAGAGGTGCTGCTCAACCCGGGGCTGTACCTGCTGTTCGGTGGGATCGTTATCGGCTTCGTCGGCCGCCTGCAGGGCGCTTCGGTCATCGAGGACGGCGATCATGTCTTCGTCACCGCGTTCCAGGGGATGCTGTGCCTCTTCCTGCTCGAGATGGGGATGACAGCCTCCCGCAAGCTCAAGGACCTGCGGTCGGCGGGACGCGGCTTGATCGCCTTTGGATTGTTGGCGCCCAACCTCTTTGCGATCGCTGGAATTTTCATCATCCACACCTACGCGCAAATCACCGGCACCCCTTTCGAGGCCGGCAGCTACGTGCTCTTCGCAGTGCTGTGCGGTGCGGCGTCCTACATCGCCGTGCCGGCGGTGCAGCGAATGGCGATCCCCGAGGCCAGTCCGACGGTACCCCTGGCCGCATCCTTGGGCCTGACGTTCTCCTACAACGTGACCATCGGGATACCGCTCTATCTGCAGATTTCGAAGGCCGTCAACATCTGGCTTCCAGTCAGCTGACAGAAGCTTCCAACCGAACGCAACGCTTCTCCACTCGCTCGGTCAACCAGGCGAAATATCCTGCGCGCGCGTCCAATACGTGATGCGGGCCACTCAAATTCCTTGAGTCCACCTCATTTTCAGGTTCCGCTCTGCCACTTGCCAGATCGGGCCGGTAGGTTCGCACACCGTCCATCGTGATGCGAGATTCTGCGCGTGGCGGTGGCCCGGATCCCGAGGAGATCGCATGAGCAACGGCCACATCACCAATTTCGATCCTGAGGACAGCGCAGCCTGGGAGGCCGGCAATGCCGCCATCGCACGCCGCAACCTGATCTGGTCTACCGCCAGTACGCATGTCGCGTTCTCGATCTGGTCGCTGTGGTCGGTAGTGGTGCTGTTCATGCCCGAGTCGGTCTATGGCATCAAGGCCGGCGACAAACTGCTGCTGGCCGCGGTCGCCACTCTGGTCGGCGGATGCGTCCGCGTCCCCTACGTTCGCGCCACCGCAAAATTCGGCGGCCGCAACTGGGCGGTGGCCTCGTCACTGATCTTGCTGATTCCGACCGCCGGGACACTGCTGTTGCTCCTCAACCCCGGCCAACCGCTGTGGATGTATCTGGTGTGCGCTGCGCTGACCGGCCTGGGCGGCGGCAACTACGCCGCCTCCCTGGCCAACGTCGACGCCTTCTATCCTCAGCGTCTCAAGGGCGTCGCCCTCGGACTGTGCGGCGGCATCGGCAACCTCGGGGTGGCAGCCATCCAGCTCGTCGGCCTCCTGGTCCTGGCCACCGTCGGCAACACCAAGCCGGAGTTGGTCTGCTCGGTCTACCTGGTCCTGCTTGCCGTGGTGGGCACCTGCGCGGCACTGTGGATGGACAACCTCGACCACGGCAAGGAAGAGGTCGGCAGCATTCGGTCGATCCTGGCGGTCCCGGACAGCTGGATCGTCTCGGCGTTGTACTGCGCAGCGTTCGGCTCGTTCATCGGCTTCGCCTTCGCGTTCGCCCAGGTGCTGCACGTCACCTTCGAAAAGGCCGGCCACAGTCCCGCCGAGGCGGCACTCTATGCCGCGCGAATCGCGTTCCTGGGCCCACTGTTGGGCGCCTTGGCCCGCATCTACGGCGGCCGGGTGGCCGACCGCCGCGGCGGGGGCCGCATCACCCTGGTGGTGTTCCTCGGCATGATTCTGGCGTCCGCCGTGCTGGTGGTGACCAGCACCATCGACGACCACACTACCCGCGCGACCACATCGACGATCGCGATCTACATCGCCGCATTCATGGTGCTGTTCATCCTTGCCGGGATGGGCAACGGATCAGTGCTGAAGATGATCCCGTCGATCTTCGAGGCCCGCAGTCGCTCGCTGGACGCCGACGAAGCCGAGCGCCGGCATTGGGCGCGTTCACATTCCGGCGCTTTGATCGGGTTTGCCACCGCAGTCGGCGGGCTCGGCGGGGTCGCCATCAACCTGATCCTGCGTCAGGCCTACGCCAGCTTCGGGTCCGAGACCCCGGCATTCTGGGTGTTTCTGGCGTCCTACTGCGCCGTTGCGGGTTTGACCTGGGTGATGTATGTCCGCCGGCCACGCGGCAGCCGAGGCGACCGGGTTCGGGTCGACGCCGAGAAGATCTCGGCGTGACCTGGAACACATATAGGGCAACGGCTCCGAAATCGCGGGGTAACACAGACGAAATCGACTGCGACTAAATCTTATGCATGAGTACCGCCGTCTATGCCGCCGGTCATCGTATTGATATTGAGGAGAGCCGGGTCCTCGTGGATGGGATAGTCAAGCCGGTTTCGCCGGCCGGCCTGGCCGCTTTGCGCGTCTTGGCGCTCCGACCGGGCCACGTCGTCGCCCGGGAAACCCTGCTGCGCGCTCTCCCGGGACGTGGCAACAGTATCCACGCCGTCGACTCTGCCGTCCTCCGACTGCGAACAGCGCTGGGCGACAGCCACATCGTCGCCACGGTGGTCAAGCGAGGTTACCGACTCGCCGTCGACACTGAGCAGGGCGTGGCATGATTCCCATCCTGGTCGCGCACGGCACCCGTCAGCCCGACGGGGTAGTCATGATCGGCGAACTCGCCGAACGGGTCGGCACCCTGCTGGCGCAACCGGTCAGAGTGGCATTCATCGACGTGTTGGGGCCCAGCCCGGCCGAGATCCTCTCCGCTGAGGCCGAAAACGGCCGCCCGGCTATCCTCGTCCCCGCCTTCCTTGCCCGCGGCTACCACGTCGGCGTCGACGTGCCGACCCAGGTCGCCGCCAGCGTCCACCCCGACGTCACGATCACCCCAGCACTGGGACCCGATCCTCGTGTCGCCGCGGTCGTCGCCGCTCGGCTGTCCGAATCAGGCTGGCGCCAAGGTGAATCAGTGGTTCTCGCTGCAGCGGGGTCCACCGATCCGGTCGCGCAGGCCGACCTCAAGCACGCAGCGCAGATGGTGTCTGGCATAATCGGAGCACCCGTCACAGTGGCATTCGCCGCTACCGGTGGACCCAGCGTTCCCGAGGCTGTCGCCGACCTGCGCAGCCAAGGCGCGTCACGCGTCGTGATCGCGTCATATTTGTTGGCCGACGGTCTTTTCCAGCGCCGCCTGCACAATGCCGGCGCGGATCGAGTTACCGCGCCGCTGGGCACGCATCCCGGGATCGCCCGGGTCGTCGCCGATCGGTTCATCACCGCCCATACGCGGATTCCGGTGCGATAACACCTTTTCGGCATCGGTCTGCGTCGTTCCGAACTTGGGACATGGCGCTTGCACTGTGAATTCCATTCTATCCCCGCCATATTGATCGGTAGCCTGCGCTGCCTTTGCGCCCTCACCGGACCTCCCGCCTCACACGCTTCCACCAGCGCCGTGAGGAGAAGTTCACGACTGAGTCATCTCGTGCAGCATTGCGGTAACGAAAGATTTCTACCGTGACCACATGGCTCGTTCACACCTGATTACCCAGTGGGATCCCGAAGACACCGTGGCCTGGAAGGCCGGCAACGACAAGGTTGCGCGACGCAACCTGATCTGGTCGACAGTTGCTGAGCACGCCGGCTTTTCGATCTGGTCGATCTGGTCGGTGATGGTGCTGTTCATGCCCGAGTCGGTGTACGGCTTCAGCGCCGGCGACAAGTTCCTGCTGGCAGCCACCGCCACCCTCGCCGGTGGCGTGCTGCGCATACCGTACTCGCTGGCCACCGCGGCCTTCGGCGGCCGCAACTGGACGATCTTCTCCGCGCTGGTGCTATTGATCCCGACCATCGGGATGATGGGCCTGCTGGCCCATCCGGGTCTGCCGCTGTGGCCTTACCTGGTGTGCGCGGCCATGACCGGTCTGGGCGGGGGCAACTTTGCCGCCTCGATGACCAACGTGAATGCCTTCTACCCGCATCGACTCAAGGGCTGGGCGCTGGCGGTCAATGCCGGCGGTGGCAACCTGGGCGTTCCGCTGATCCAGCTGGTCGGGTTGGCGGTGCTAGCCACCGTGGGTAACCGCCAGCCGTACTGGGTATGTGCGATCTATCTGGTCGTCCTCGCGGTGGCCGCGATCGGCGCAGCACTTTTCATGGACAACCTCGACGGTCAAAGGGCAGACCTGACGGCCATGCGTGCGATCCTTCCCGAACTCGACACCTGGATCGTCGCACTGCTCTACATCGGCACGTTCGGCTCCTTCATCGGGTTCTCGTTCGCGTTCGGCCAGGTGTTGCAGATCAGCTTTGTGGGCGGCGGCCAGAGTCCCGCTCAGGCCTCGTTGCACGCTGCCCAAATCGCCTTTTTGGGACCGCTTTTGGGGTCGTTGTCCCGGATCTTCGGCGGGCGCCTCGCCGATCGGCTTGGCGGCAGCCGGGTGACGCTGGCTGCCTTTGGCGGCTTGTTCGCAGCCTCCGCGTTGCTCGTCGCCGTGAGCACACTGGACAGCGGTCGCACCGGCCCCACGTCCGGCGCGGTCATGGTCGGCTACGTCATCGGCTTCGTGGCGCTGTTTATCGTCTCCGGGATCGGCAATGGCTCGGTGTATAAGATGATTCCGTCGGTCTTCGAGGCCCGCAGTCACCAAATGGGTATGCACGAGAGCGACCGTCGGCACTGGGCGCGGGCCATGTCGGGGGCACTGATCGGATTTGCCGGCGCAATCGGCGCCCTGGGTGGCGTAGGAATCAACCTGGCACTGCGCCAGTCGTACATCACCAGCGGCTCGGCGACCACGGCATTCTGGATCTTCCTGGTGGGTTATGTGGGGGCCGCGGCGCTGACCTGGCACAGGTATGTACGTCGGCCGTTCTTCGCCCCGCAGCCGGCCCGGGCCGCGTTGGCACCGGCGTAAGGTGTCCACGTCGCTGAGTGGCTACCGGGTCGCAGTCACGTCAGCGCGCCGCGCCGAGGAGCTCTGCACCTTGCTGCGTCGCCACGGCGCCTCGGTCTGTGCGGCCCCGGCCATCACCATGATCGACTTGACCGACGACACCGTATTGCACGGGCGCACTGAATCATTGATCGAGAACCCGCCAGATGTCCTGGTGGTGACGACGGCGATGGGCCTCCGCGGCTGGATCGCCGCTGCCGAAGGATGGGGTATTGCCGACCGGCTGATCGCAGCCCTGACGACCGCCCGTGTCGTGGCCCGTGGACCGAAGGCTGTTGGCGCATTGCGCACCGCGGGCCTGCCCGAGGAGTGGTCACCCGAATCGGAGTCATCGGCCGCGATGCTCGATTACCTGAAATCCGATATCGCCGGAGCCCGCGTGGCCGTGCAGCTCCACGGCACCACCGGCGACTGGGATCCCGCTCCGGAGCTGCTCGATCAGTTTCGCAAGGCGGGCGCCGACGTACTGCCCATCCCCGTCTACCGATGGCGTCCGGCCCAGCCCGGCGGGGAGTTCGACCAGCTCACTTCCCAGATCGCCCAACGCCAATTCGATGCTGTCAGCTTCACCTCGGCCGCCGCTGTGATGGCGACACTGACCCGTGCCGCCGATCTGGGCATCTCGGACGCACTGCTGCTCGCTCTGCGTTCCGACGACGTGCATGCCATGTGCGTCGGACCGTTGACGGCGCGGCCGTTGGCACTCTTGGACATCCCGACCTCTTCGCCGCGGAGAATGCGACTGGGGGCGTTAGCTCGCCACATCATCGATGAGCTTCCGCGGCTGCGCGCCCACACCGTTCACGCCGCGGGCCATCGCATCGAAGTGCGCGGCAATTGCGTACTGGTCGACGGGGTGGCCAAGCCGATGTCGCCCTCGAGCATGGCCACACTACGGGCGCTGGCTCACCAGCCCGGCCGCGTTGTCTCCCGGCAGACCCTCCTCGAGGCGCTACCCGGCAACGGCACCAGCACTCATGCGGTAGAAACCGCTGTCCTGAGGCTGCGAACAACGCTGGGCGACAAGAATATCGTCACCACCGTTGTCAAACGGGGGTATCGCCTGGCCGTAGATCAGGTGGACCAGGTAGGCCAGGAAGCCGGCTAGGGCCGGCTAAGCAACGGCCCGTTCCGCGACCGGCTGCCCGACCTGCACGTAGCCGTCCTCGCTGATCCGAGTCGGATACACCCGCACCGAGACGCTCGGGTCGTCCAAGCAGCTGCCGTCGTCAAAGGCGAAGGCCTGCTTCTTCAACGGGGAGATGACAGATAGCCGGCCGCCGCGGTCACCGACGATTCCGCGGGACAGCACCGCTGCCCGGAAGAACGGGTCGATGTTGCACACCGCACGGACCGAGCCGTCGTCGAGCCGGAACAGCGCCGCCTGCTTGCCGTTGGCGAGCAGGACACCCACTCCGAGTCCGGGAATCATGCTGTCGTAGCGGCAGGCGGTGATCCAGGTGTCGATGTTGTTGGTGTTCATGACTTCTCCTCAGATACTCGCAGGACGGGGACGGGTAACGGGACCTTGCGGCCGTCGCGCACGGTGAAGGCGACGGTGGGATCTTCGGCATCGGGGGCGTTGACGAAGGAGACGAATCGTGACAGCTTCTCCGGGTCGTCGAGGACGCCCTTCCACTCATCGGCGTAGTTGTCGACGTGGCGAGCCATCTCCGCCTCGAATTCCGCTGCCAGCCCCAGGGAGTCGTCGCAGACGACCTCGCGGACGTGGTCGAGTCCACCTTCCATCGCCTCGATCCAGGGCGCGGTGCGCTGCAACCGATCGGCGGTGCGGATGTAGAACATCAGGAACCGGTCGACATAGCGGAACACGGTCTCGGTGTCGAGGTCGCTGGCGAGCAACTGGGCGTGCTTGGGCGACATACCGCCGTTCCCGCCCACGTAAAGATTCCAACCGATCTCGGTCGCGATCACACCGACGTCTTTGCCGCGTGCCTCGGCGCACTCACGCGCGCAGCCCGAGACGCCCATCTTGATCTTGTGCGGCGCGCGCAGTCCGCGGTAGCGCAGCTCCAGATCGATGGCCATCTTCACCGAATCCTGCTGCCCGTAGCGGCACCAGTCGCTGCCCACACAGCTTTTCACTGTCCGCAACGACTTTCCGTACGCCTGACCGGATTCCATGCCGGCGTCCACCAGCTTGCGCCAGATCGCGGGCAGCTGATCCACCCGTGCACCGAACATGTCGATGCGCTGGCCACCGGTGATCTTGGTGTAAAGGCCGAATTCCTGGGCAATCTGGCCGATCAGGATCAGGTGCTCGGGCTTGATCTCACCGCCGGGCACCCGCGGAACCACTGAGTAGCTGCCGTTGCGCTGAATATTGGCCAGGAAGTGGTCGTTGGTGTCCTGCAGAGCGGCCTGCTCGCCCTCAAGGATGTGGTCTGATCCGGTGGACGCCAAGATGGAGGCGACGGTGGGCTTGCAGATGTCACAGCCGTGGCCCGTGCCGAACCGCTCCAGCAGTTCGGAGAAGGTGCGGATTCCGGTGACCTGGACGATCTCAAACAGCTCCGCGCGCGACTGGGCGAAGTGTTCGCACAGCGCCTTGGACTGCTCGACACCCTCGGCGACCAGCAGCTCCTTGAGCAGCGGAATGCAGGATCCACACGAAGTTCCCGCCTTGGTGCAGTCCTTCAGGCTCTGCACGTCGTGGCAGCCGCCGGCGATCGCGGCGCACAACTGGTCCTTGCTGACGTTGTTGCAGGAACAGATCTGCGCCGCCCCAGGCAACGCACTGATCCCCAGGGCGCTCTTGCTGTCGCCGGAGCTGGCCGGAGCGATCAGATCCAGGGGATCGCCAGGCAGCTCGGCGCCGACCATCGGACGCAGCACGCCGTAGGAGGAGGCGTCGCCGACCAGGATCCCGCCGAGCAGAGTCTTGGCGTCGTCGGAGAGCACCAACTTGGCATAGGTGCGCTTCACCGGATCGTTGATGACGACCGACAGCGAGTTCTCCGTCGACCCCATCGCGTCGCCGAAGCTGGCCACGTCGACACCGAGCAGCTTGAGCTTGGTGGACATGTCCGCCTCGCCGAATTCGGCCACACCCTCGAGCAGGCGGTCGGCGACCACCTCGGCGCTGGTGTAGCCGGGGCCGACCAAGCCGTAGCAGACGCCCTCGATGGCGGCCACCTCACCGATCGCGTACACGTCGGAATCGCTGGTCCGGCAACACAGGTCGGTCAACACACCGCCACGCTCGGCGATCGCCAGACCCGCCTCACGAGCCAGTTCGTCACGGGGACGCACGCCCGCGGCGAAGATCACCAGGCCGGCCTCGATCGCGTTGCCGTCGGAGAGCTTTACCCGCAGGGTCGGTGAACCGTACTGGTGGGTCAGCTGCTCGATGGACTCGGTGCCCACACCGACGTGCACCGCGATGCCCAGTTCCGAGATCATCCGGCTCAGCAGCACACCGCCGGCGTCATCGAGCTGTTGCGGCATCAGGCGCGGCGCCATCTCGACGATGTGCGGCTCGATCCCGGACGCCCGGAGCGCGTTGGCGGCCTCCAGCCCCAGCAGTCCGCCCCCGATCACCACTCCGGCCCGGGCGTTACCGGCTTCCAGCATGCACTCGATGTCGGCCCGGATTCCGTCCAGATCGTCCAGGGTCCGGTAGACATGGCAGCCGGGCAGATCGTGGCCGGGCACCGGGGGGACGAACGCGCGTGAGCCGGTCGCCAGCACCAGGGTGTCGTAGCCGTAACGCTGCCCATCCGCGGCGAGCACCGACTTGTCGGCCAGATCGACCTTCTCGACCCGGGTGCTCAGCATCAGCCGCACCTGCTCGTCGTCGGCGTAGTCGTTGCCCGGCAGCGCCAGCCGGGACCGGTCCCACCCGTCGGTGTAGGAGGTCAGCCCGACGCGGTCGTAGGCGGGATCGGATTCCTCGGCCAGCACCGTGACCCGCCAGTCGGCGCCTCCGGGCCGGCTGCGCAGCGCCTCCACGAAGCGGTGCCCCACCATGCCGTGTCCGACCACGACAAGGTCTTTGACGGCGCGCGGGGTTTCGATCGTGGTCATAGAAGGGAGGTTAGGAACCCGATATTGCCGGAGTATCGCCATACGTTACAAGCGTGTGAACGGTTCGCTGCTTACGCCGTGATACCGCTCACGGCACCACTTTTGTGAGTCCGTGTTCACTGCCGGCGAACACGGAACTTTAGCGAGGGTGACTCAAGTTCTACCCAGTGACGGGCCGGCACCCGACCGGCACGCGGTAATCATTCGAGGAGTCCCCATGAGCACCCTGACCTTGAGGCACCACCCGTTCGACACCGACCGTTGGGTCCGTGACTTCTTCAGCCCGGCCACCGCCAGCGACTGGCGGGCTCCCGCCGCGACGGGGTTCCGGCCGGCTGCCGAGATCACCAAGGACGGCGACGACGCTGTGGTGCGACTGGAACTGCCGGGCATCGACGTCGACAAGGACGTGACGGTCGAACTCGACGGCGGCCACCTGGTGGTCCGCGGCGAACGGCGCGACGAGTACGCCGAGACCGACGCCGACACCAACCGCACGCTGCGCGAGGTGCGCTACGGCGCGTTCCGCCGCTCGTTCGCGGTTCCGGCCCATGTCACCGGCGACGCCGTGACCGCGACCTATGACGCCGGCGTACTGACCGTCCGGGTAGCCGGGGTGTACGCGGGCACCCGGCCGCAGACCATCGCCATCACCAAGTAAACCGGCGCGGCGGTCTTCGACCCGAAAACCCCTGCACACGCCTGTGTGTAGGGGTTTTCGGCGTCCAACACGTCAGCGCACAACGTGATCTGTCTCACGTTCCGTTCCTGGTGTGATTAGCATCGGGTGAACGTACTGTGATCCGTACCACCCGAGGAGGTCTGGTGTCGAGCACTACCGAACTCGCCGAGCTGCACACCCTGATCGGTGACCTGCGGCGTTGCGTGCTGGGGCTGAAGACCCGCTTCGGCGACATCCCTGGAATGCGCCGCATCGAGCTGGACGCCGAGCGCATCCTCACCGACGTTCAGCTCCTCGAATCCGATGCCGGAGAGCTGGACTTGGAGCGCTGGGCGGCCGAGCGGTCGCACGAGAAGATCACCATCCCTGACACCGAATACGACACCGAATTCTGGCGCGACGTCGACGACGAAGGCGTCGGCGGCCAAGGCAGGTACTGACCCACACCGGGTGCTGCCTGCGGCCAAGGGGCGCCCTCCGACGAACTGAGCCGAAGGGAACCCCATTAGATGAGCGCACCCGCCGTGAACCGTCCCGGCGTCTACTCGGCGACTCGCGCACGAATCGCGAATCGCACCCTGCGTACCGACCGCTGGTGGCTCTCGCCGCTGCGGGTGAACCTGGGACTGCTCGCGTTCATCATCTACGCGACCATCCGATCGTTCTGGGGCAGCGCCTACTGGGTTGACAAGTACCACTACCTGACACCGTTCTACTCGCCGTGCATCAGCGCGTCGTGTGTGCCCGGCTCAAGCCACTTGGGCGTCTGGCTGCCGGAATTCCCTCGGTGGATTCCGTTGGGGGCATTGGTATTGCCCTTCCTGCTCTGCTTCCGGCTGACCTGCTACTACTACCGCAAGGCCTACTATCGCTCCGTCTGGCAGTCGCCGACGGCCTGCGCGGTGCCCGAGCCCCGTGCCCACTACACCGGCGAGACTCGTTTGCCGTTGATCATGCAGAACAGCCACCGCTACTTCTTCTATGCGGCGTTCGCGCTCGCGGCGCTCAACACCTATGACGCAATCGCCGCACTGCACTCCGACGACGGGCCCGGCGGGTTCGGGTTCGGGGTGGGCAACATCGTGCTGCTCGCGAACGTGGCGATGCTCTGGGCCTATACCGGCGGCTGCCACTCCTGCCGGCACATATTCGGCGGTCGCCTCAACCACTTCTCCAAACACCCGGTCCGCTACTGGTTTTGGACGAAGATCAGCTGGTTCAACGGCCGCCACCAGCAGTTCGCCTGGATCACCCTCGGCACGCTGGCGTTCACCGACCTCTACGTCGCCCTGGTCTCCAGCGGCGTCATCACCGATTTCCGGTTCGTCGGCTAAGTGCCGCGATCACACGAAGGGTTAGCGAGAATTCATGGTTGAAGTCGAACGGCACTCCTACGACGTGGTCGTGATCGGTGCCGGGGGCGCTGGCCTGCGCGCGGTGATCGAAGCACGCGAACAGGGCCTCAGCGTTGCGGTGGTGTGCAAGTCGCTGTTCGGCAAGGCGCACACCGTGATGGCCGAGGGTGGTTGCGCGGCGTCGATGGGCAACGTCAACTCCAAGGACAACTGGCAGGTGCACTTCCGCGACACCATGCGCGGCGGGAAGTTCCTCAACAACTGGCGGATGGCCGAGTTGCACGCCCGGGAAGCACCCGAGCGGGTCTGGGAGCTGGAGACCTACGGCGCACTGTTCGACCGCACCCCCGACGGAAAGATCAACCAGCGCAACTTCGGCGGCCACACCTATCCGCGGCTGGCCCACGTCGGTGACCGCACCGGCCTGGAATTGATCCGCACCATGCAGCAGAAAGTGGTCTCGCTGCAGCAGGACGATTATGCCGAGTTCGGTGACTACGAGGCCCGGATAAAAATCTTCCACGAGTGCACCATCACTGAACTGCTCAAAGACGAAGCCAGCGGCGCTATTTCGGGCGCCTTCGGCTACTGGCGTGAGAGCGGCAACTTCGTGCTGTTCGAAGCGCCGGCCGTGGTGCTGGCCACCGGCGGCATCGGCAAGTCGTTCAAGGTGACGTCCAACTCGTGGGAGTACACCGGCGACGGCCACGCGCTGGCGCTGCGAGCCGGCGCGACGCTGATCAACATGGAGTTCGTCCAATTCCACCCGACCGGGATGGTGTGGCCGCCCAGCGTGAAGGGGATCCTGGTCACCGAGGGCGTCCGCGGCGACGGCGGGGTGCTCAAGAACTCCGACGGAACCCGGTTCATGTTCGACTACATCCCGCCGGTGTTCAAGGGCCAGTACGCCGAGACCGAGCAAGAGGCCGATCAGTGGCTCAAGGACAACGACTCGGCCCGCCGCACCCCGGACCTGCTGCCCCGTGACGAGGTGGCCCGCGCCATCAACTCCGAGGTCAAAGCCGGCCGCGGTTCGCCGCATGGCGGGGTGTTCCTCGACATCGCCTCTCGGCTGACGCCCGAGGAGATCAAGCGGCGACTGCCCTCGATGTACCACCAGTTCATGCAGCTCGCCGAGGTGGACATCACCAAGGAAGCAATGGAAGTCGGCCCCACCTGCCACTACGTGATGGGTGGTATCGAGGTCGACCCGGACACCGGCGCGGCGGCGGTGCCCGGACTGTTTGCCGCAGGCGAATGCTCCGGTGGGATGCACGGTTCCAACCGGCTGGGCGGCAACTCCCTGTCGGATCTGCTGGTGTTCGGCCGTCGCGCCGGGTTGGGCGCGGCACAGTACGTGCAGGGGCTGAACACCCGCCCGTCGGTGACACCGGCAGCGCTGGAAGCCGCAGCAGAGCTGGCGCTGGCGCCGTTCCACGGTCCGGCCGGCGGCGCCACACCGGAGAACCCGTACACCTTGCACTCCGAGTTGCAGCAGTCGATGAACGACCTGGTCGGCATCATCCGCAATGCCGGCGAGCTGGAGCAGGCCCTGGTCCGACTCGAGGAATTCAAGGCCCGCTTCGCGGCGGTCACCGTCGACGGCGGACGGCACTACAACCCGGGCTGGCATCTGGCCGTCGACCTGCGCAACATGCTGCTGGTCAGCGAATGCGTGGCCAAAGCCGCGCTGCAACGCACCGAGAGCCGCGGTGGGCACACCCGCGACGACCACCCGGGGATGGACGCCAACTGGCGCAAGACCCTGCTGGTCTGCCGGGTCGCGGAGAAGCAGAGCCCCCAGGCGATTTTTGACATCACGGTCACGCCGGAATCTCAGACCGGGATGCGTGAGGACTTGCTGGAGCTGTTCGAGATCTCCGAACTGGAGAAGTACTACACCGACCAAGAGCTGGCGCAACATCCGGGACGGAGAGCGTAATGACACACAACGCCCACCTGCGAGTCTGGCGCGGTGACGTTGACGGCGGTGGACTTGAAGATTTCGAGGTCGAGGTCAACGAGGGCGAGGTGGTGCTCGACGTCATCCACCGCCTGCAGGCCACCCAGACCCCGGATCTGGCGGTGCGCTGGAACTGCAAGGCCGGCAAGTGCGGATCGTGTTCGGCGGAGATCAACGGTTTCCCGCGACTGCTGTGTATGACGCGGATGTCGATGTTCGACCCGGCTGAAACGATCACCGTGACCCCGGTGCGGACATTCCCGGTGGTTCGTGACCTGGTCACCGATGTCTCGTTCAACTACGAGAAGGCCCGAGAGATGCCGGCCTTCAAGCCGCCGGCGGATCTCAAGCCCGGCGAGTACCGGATGCAGCAGGTGGATGTGGAGCGCTCCCAGGAGTTCCGCAAGTGCATCGAATGCTTCCTGTGCCAGAACGTCTGCCACGTCATCCGGGACCATGAGGAGAACAAGCCGCGGTTCTCCGGGCCGCGGATGTTCATCCGGCTTGCGGAGTTGGACATGCACCCGCTCGACGCCGCCGACCGGCGTGACTTCGCCCAGGACGACGCGGGTCTGGGACTGTGCAACATCACCAAGTGCTGCACCGAGGTCTGCCCGGAACACATCACGATCACCGACAACGCCATCATCCCGATGAAGGAGCGGGTGGTCGGGAACCGTTATGACCCCGTCGTCTGGCTCGGTCGAAAGATTTTCCGCCGCAAGGCGGACTGACCCTCGACCCCGTGACTGGCCGCAGGCCGCGGCGATCGGAGGCTACGCCGGAATAGCGGCCCAGCCACCTTCGCGTTGCAGCAAGGCGATCAGGGCATCGGCGACACCGGGTGCGGCGGCGACACACACGTCGCCGCCGTCGACCTCTGGACCGGGCAGCACCACCCGCGCCCCGGCCTCGACCGCGATCAGTGCTCCGGCGGCGTAGTCCCACGGCTTGATCCCATGCTCGTAGTAGGCGTCGAGCCGCCCGGCAGCGACCATGCACAGGTCCAGCGCGGCCGATCCGATCCGGCGCACATCGCGCACTTCCGGCAGCAACCGGGCAAGCAACGCGGCCTGGGCGGCCCGGCGCCGTGGCGAATAGCCGAACCCGGTGCCCAGCAGTGCCAGTGCCAGCTCGCTCACATCGGCGCAGCGCAGCGCGACAGTTCCCTGCTGATCGGTCACTCGGGCGCCCAATCCGGCACCGGCAGAATAGATCCGGTCACCCACTACGTCGGCGACCGCGCCGGCCACCGAGACCCCGCCGATCTGCGCTGCCACCGAAACCGCGTATGCCGGGACGTCGTACATGAAGTTCACCGTGCCGTCGATCGGGTCGACCACCCAGGTGACGACACCCGGTTCGCGGCCAGAGACGTCCCCGGAACCTCCGCCTTCCTCGCCCAGCACCGCATCACCGGGCCGCAGCCCGGTCAGCCGATCCCGGATGAAGCTCTCGGTCTCGGTGTCGACCACGGTCACCGGATCGGTCGGAGTGCTCTTCGTCTGGACCAGGCCTGAGGACGGCTCGGCCACTTCGGCGCCGAACACCTCGGCACGCCGACGCCGGACGAATGCGGCGGCCTCGGCCACCAGCGTCTCGGCGGTGGTCCTCAACTGCACGGGGTCGCTACGCAGGGGCGCCATCTGCCCATAGCAACACATCGGCGGGGGCTATCGCACCCCCGGCACCCGCACAGCGACTCGGGCCTTAGCCCCCGAGGCGGCGAAAACCGCTGCGGTGGAAAACGATCGGGGCGATCTCTGGATCGACGGTCAAATCACAGACCCGCAGCACCACGATGGTGTGGTCCCCGGCGGGCACCAACTGCTCGATCGAGCTGCCCAGCCATACTCCGGTGCCCTTGATGAACACCGCGCCGTCGTTGGTCACCGTCTCCAGCCCGGCGAAGCGATCACCGGTCTTGGCAGCCAGGGTGCGCGCCGCGACATCGTGCGCCTCGCCGAGCACGCTGATGCCCAGCCGGGGCGAGTCCTTGAGCTTGGGCCAGGTGCTCGAGGTGTTCTGCACGCAGAAGGACACCAACGGCGGCTCCAACGAGACCGGCACGAAGGTGCTGGCGGCCAGGCCGACCCTAACGCCGTCGATCTCGGCTGCCACCGCCACCACTCCGGACGGGAAATGCCCGAAGGCCTCCCGCAACGACGACTGGGTCAACGGGGTCAACTTGCTCTCGGAACTCACGTGGGGATTCACCGGGGACTCATTCGCCTCGTCTGGTCTGGTCGCCCAGAACCCTACTCGCCGCCCTGTCACCTCGGCAGATCGGCCGCTGGCGACCGCATTCTGGGCCAGGGACCAACCGGTTGGTCACCCGCATGAAGGACATAGCTCACATCAGCTTGCACTATGGCTACTGGCGAGTATATTTCAGGTTACGTTACTGGTGGGTAACTTAAGCCTGAGTACCCAACCACAGGTGGCATTCCATGAGGAGGAAGTAGTGAGCCACTACAAGAGCAATGTCCGTGACCAGGTGTTCAACCTGTTCGAGGTGCTGGGCTTGGACCAGGTCTTCGGCGAAGGCGACTACGCCGACCTGGACGTCGACACCGCTCAAGAGATGCTCGGCGAGATGGTCCGCCTGGCCGAGGGCCCGATCGCGGAGTCCTTCGTCGACGGCGACCGCAACCCCCCGGTGTTCGACCCGGCCACCCACTCGGTGACGCTGCCCGAGTCCTTCAAGAAGTCGGTGCGCGCCCACCTGGAAGCCGGCTGGGACCGGGTCGGGGTGATCGAGGAGCTCGGCGGCATTCCGATGCCCAAAGTCCTGATGTGGGCCCTGCAGGAGCACATCTTGGGTGCCAACCCCGCGGTGTGGATGTACGGCGGTGGCGCCGGCTTCGCCAACATCTTCTACAACATCGCCACCGAAGAGCAGAAGAAGTGGGCCGTCCTCGCCGCCGAGCGCGGTTGGGGTTCGACCATGGTGCTGACCGAGCCGGACGCCGGCTCGGACGTGGGCGCCGGCCGCACCAAGGCCGTCCAGCAAGAGGACGGCTCGTGGCACATCGACGGTGTGAAGCGATTCATCACCTCGGCTGACTCCGATGACCTGTTCGAGAACATCTTCCACCTGGTGCTGGCCCGCCCGGAGGGCGCAAAGCCCGGCACCAAGGGTCTGTCGCTGTTCTTCGTGCCGAAGTTCCTGTTCGACTTCGAAACCGGTGAGCTCGGCGAGCGCAACGGTGTCTTCGTCACCAACGTCGAGCACAAGATGGGCCTGAAGGTCTCGGCCACCTGTGAGCTGACCTTCGGTCAGCACGGCGTACCGGCCAAGGGCTGGCTCGTCGGCGAGGTGCACAACGGCATCGCGCAGATGTTCGACGTGATCGAGCAGGCCCGGATGATGGTCGGCACCAAGGCCATCGCGACGCTGTCCACCGGCTACCTCAACGCGCTCGAGTACGCCAAGGAGCGGGTGCAGGGCGCCGACCTCACCCAGATGACCGACAAGGCCGCGCCGCGGGTGACCATCACCCACCACCCGGACGTCCGCCGTTCGCTGATGACCCAGAAGGCCTACGCCGAGGGTCTGCGCGCGTTGTACATGTACACCGCCACCTTCCAGGACGAAGTGGTCGCCAAGGCGCTGCACGACGTCGACGCCGACCTGGCGGTCAAGATCAACGACTTGATGCTGCCGATCGTCAAGGGGGTGGGCTCCGAGCAGGCCTACGCCAAGCTCACCGAGAGCCTCCAGACCCTGGGTGGCTCGGGCTTCCTGCAGGACTACCCGATCGAGCAGTACATCCGTGACGCCAAGATCGACTCGCTCTACGAGGGCACCACGGCAATTCAGGCGCAGGACTTCTTCTTCCGCAAGATCATCCGCGACAAGGGCGCCGCGCTGGGCCACGTCGCGGGCGAGATCGAGACGTTCATCAAGAACGAGACCGGCAACGGGCGGCTGAAAGCGGAGCGGGAACTGCTGGCCACCGCGCTGGCCGACGTGCAGGGCATGGCGGCAACGCTGACCGGCTACCTGATGGCCGCGCAGGAGGACATCACCAGCATCTACAAAGTCGGCCTGGGTTCGGTGCGCTTCCTGATGAGCGTCGGCGACCTGATGATCGGCTGGCTGCTGGCCCGGCAGGCGGCTGTCGCGGTGGCGAAGCTCGACGCCGGTGCCGAAGGTGCCGACCGCTCCTTCTACGAAGGCAAGATCGCGGTGGCGTCGTTCTTCACCAAGAACTTCCTGCCGCTGCTGACCAGCACCCGCTCGGTGATCGAGAACATCGACAACGACATCATGGAGCTCGACGAAGCGGCGTTCTAAACGCCACGCACAGACCGCGCAGGCCCCCGGGGAGACCCCTTGGGGGCCTGTTGCATTTCCGGGATCACCCGGCGGGCAGACCCGAAAGCCCTCATGCTGGCTCGAAATGAGGGCCTCCACGTCTGCTCGGCGAACGCGGCTGTGTCCTGATATGTGGGATGTATGTCGTAGACGCCAGCTGCCCGGGCAGCTGACACTGATGGCATGGCCCGCAATGTCGTCATCCTCGGTTACCCCGGCATCCAGGCACTGGATGTTTTCGGGCCCGCGGAGGTCTTCGCCACCGCGACGCTGGTGCTGCTCGGTCAGGGCCGTGGCGAGGACGGCTACCAGGTCACCGTGGCCAGTGTTGGCGGCGCACCGATCGCCACCAGCAGCGGGCTGGCGCTCGCGCCGAGTCCGCTACCAGAACCGAACGAGCCCATCGACACCCTGGTCCTGCCCGGCGGCGTCGGCGTCCAGGCGGCGCAAGCCGACCCGGAAACCGTCGACTGGGTCCGGCGCGCGTCGGCTCAAACCCGACGGGTGGTCAGCGTGTGTACCGGCGCGTTCCTGGCCGCGCAGGCGGGTCTGCTCGACGGAAGCCGGGCCACCACACATTGGGCGTTCGCCGACGCGCTGGCCCGCGAGTTCCCCGCAGTCCGCGTCGACCCGGAGCCCATCTTCGTGCGCAGTTCGGCGGCGGTGTGGACCGCGGCGGGGGTCACCGCCGGCATCGATCTGGCCCTGGCGTTGGTGGAAGAGGACTACGGAACCGAGGTGGCACAGACCGCGGCCCGTTGGCTGGTGCTGTATCTGCGGCGACCCGGCGGCCAGTCCCAGTTTGCGGTCCCCGCATGGCTGCCGCGCTCCCGGCGCGCGCCGATCCGTGACGTCCAGGAGCTGATCGAGTCCGAACCCGGCGGCCCGCACCGGATAACCGAGCTGGCATCGCGGGCCTCGATGAGCCCCCGGCACTTCACCCGGGTCTTCACCGACGAAGTGGGCATGGCACCGGGCGCGTACGTGGAGCGGGTGCGCACCGAGGCCGCCCGCCGACAACTCGAGGAGACCGACGACACCGTCGTCGCGATCGCCGGGCGCTGTGGATTCGGCACCGCGGAAACCCTGCGGCGCACCTTCATTCGCCGACTCGGCATCTCGCCCGATCACTACCGCAAGACCTTCGCCTGAAAGGAAATACCCATGCAGATCGCAATTGTGCTCTACCCCGGATTCACCTCGCTGGACTTCATCGGCCCCTACGAGGTGTTGCGCTGGCTCCCGGATGCGCAGGTGCGCTTCGTGTGGCACGAGCCGGGGCCGATTACCGCGGACTCCGGGGTTCTGGTGGTCGGGGCAACCCACTCGTTCGACGAGACGCCCTCCCCCGACGTGATTCTGATCCCCGGCGGGATGACGACCATGGCACATGCCCGCGACGAGAAACTGCTGGACTGGGTCCGGTCCGCCCACCCGACGGCGACGTGGACGGCATCGGTGTGCTCGGGTTCGGTCGTGCTGGGCGCCGCCGGACTGCTCACCGGCAAGCGCGCCACCTCGCACTGGATGGCGCTGCCGGCGCTGAAGACGTTCGGCGCTACCGCGGTCGGCGACGAGCGGATCGTGCACGAGGGAGACATCGTCACCTGTGCGGGGGTGTCGGCCGGGATCGATCTCGGGCTGTGGCTGGCCGGCCAGATCGGCGGCGAGGGCCGCGCCAAGGCCATCCAGTTGTCGATGGAATACGACCCGCAGCCGCCATTCGACTCCGGCCACACGTCGAAGGCATCGGTGCAGACCAAAGCGGCGGCCACCGCGCTGATGGCCAGGGACCTGGCGAAGCCGGCCCAGTTGAAGGCCAGCGCGCTGTTGCTGTGGGATCAGGCGATCGGCGCGGTTCGCAACCGGCGGCGGATCCAAACGGTCCGCCGCTGAATCCCCTCAGTTCAGCGGCGGACCGGGCAGGTTGCTTCGCGCTGCCACCGGGGGCCCGCGGCCACGCGAAGCGAACCGATGTCTCGACTACCCGGCAACGGCGCGAATCAAACGTCGATCGTCGCGCCTGTCAGCCCTCGAGGATGGCGGCCACGCCCTGGCCCCCGGCTGCGCAGATCGAGATCAGCGCACGCACCGGCTTGTTCTTCGCGGCGCCCTTCTTGGCGGCCTTGGCCTCGGCGATCTGCTTGGCCGCCTGCGCCACGATCCGCCCGCCGGTGGCCGCGAACGGGTGACCCGACGCCAGCGACGAGCCGTTGACATTGAGCTTGGACCGGTCGATGGCGCCCAGCGCCGAATCCAGTCCCAGCCGCTGCGTGCAGTACTCCTGCGACTCCCACGCCGCCAGGTGACACAGCACCGTGGCGGCGAACGCCTCGTGAATCTCGTAGAAGTCGAAGTCCTGCAAGGTCAGACCATTGCGCGCCAACAGTCGCGGCACCGCGTAGGTCGGCGCCATCAGCAGGCCGTCGGCGCCGTTGACGTAGTCCACCGCGGCCGTCTCGGCGTCGACGAAATACGCCAGCGGGGTCAGGTTGCGTGCGGCCGCCCACTCCTCGCTGGCCAGCAGTGCCACCGACGCACCGTCGGTAAGCGGGGTGGAGTTGCCCGCGGTCATGGTGGCGTCACCGGCCTTCGCGCCGAACACCGGCTTGAGCGTGGCCAGCTTCTCCGGGCTGGACTGGGGCCGCAGGTTGTCGTCGCGGTAGAGCCCCTGGAACGGCGTCACCAGGTCGTCGAAGAAGCCCCCGTCATAGGCGGCGGCCATGTTGCGGTGGCTGGCTGCGGCCAGCTCGTCCTGGTCGACCCGCTTGATGCCCATCTGCTTGGTGGTGATGGCCTGGTGCTCGCCCATGGAAAGGCCGGTCCGCGCCTCTTTGTTGGCCGGGATTTCCACGCCCAGCGCGGCGGGCAGTTTGCCTGCCAGCTTGAGGCGCTGCAGGTTCGACTTCGACCGGCGCAGCGCAAGCAGCGTGCGACGCAGTTCGTTGCCGATCGCCAAGGGCGCGTCCGAGGTGGTGTCCACGCCACCGGCGGCAGCCACCTCGTAACGGCCAGCGGCGATTCCGTCGGCGGCGCAGATCGCCGCCTGCAACCCGGTACCGCAGGCCTGCTGCAGGTCGAAGGCCTGCGTGTAGGGCGACAGCGCCGAGCCCAACACCGATTCGCGGATCAGGTTGAAGTCACGGCTGTGCTTGAGCACCGCCCCGCCGATCACCGCGTCCAGCTTCTCGCCGGCGAGGCCGAACCGATCGATGAGACCGCCTAGCGCTGCGGTGAACATGTCCTGGTTGGACGCGTTCGCGTAGGCGCCGTCGGAGCGTGCGAACGGAATGCGATTGCCCCCGAGGACGGCGACGCGGCGGCGCGTGCCGGCGGTTGCCTCGGCAGGTTTAGCAGCAGATGCAGATGCCACGATCTCTCGTCTCTGATGGTGGGTCCCCCGCATTGCCGGGGACGGTCGTCCTGATACTACCCAGTATTCTTACTCTGGAGTAAGTTCGTTGTCGACACCGTGGCCCGCACCAGGCACGTCCCCACATGGAAGGCAGCACGATGGCCCCCAAAGTTCCCTCGGACCTGTTGTCCCAGATCCTGGGCTCCGCCCCCGGATCGTTCCTGGCCAAGCAGCTCGGCGTTCCGCAGGCCGAGACGCTGCGTCGTTACCGGGTCGGCGAGCCGGCGCTGGCCGGCCCGCTGCTGATCGGCGGGTCGGGCCGGGTGGTCGAGCCGCTGCGGGCCGCGCTGGCCGACGACTACGAGCTGGTCGGCGACAACCTGGGCGGCCGGTGGGCCGACTCCTTCGGCGGACTGGTCTTCGACGCCACCGGCATCACCTCACCCGCCGGGCTGACCGCACTGCATGAGTTCTTCACCCCGCTGCTGCGCAACGTGGGGCGCTGCGGCCGGTTGGTCGTCGTCGGCACCACCCCCGCGGCCGCCGGCAGCGCCGACGAGCAGATCGCCCAGCGCGCGCTGGAGGGCTTCACCCGCTCGCTGGGCAAGGAACTGCAGCGCGGTGCCACCGTGCAGCTGGTGTACCTGTCGCCCGACGCCAAGCCTGGGGCCACCGGCCTGGAATCGACGCTGCGATTCGTCCTCTCGGCCCGCTCGGCCTACGTCGACGGCCAGGTGTTCTACGTGGGCGCCGACGACGCGACCGCTCCCGCCGACTGGGACCGGCCGCTGGAGGGCAAGGTCGCGATCATCACCGGGGCGGCGCGCGGCATCGGCGCCACCATTGCCGAGGTGTTCGCCCGCGACGGCGCCAAGGTGGTGGCGATCGACGTGCCGCAGGCCGCCGAGGCGCTGCAGAAGACGGCTTCCCGGGTGGGAGGGACCGCGCTGGCCCTGGACGTCACCGCCGACGACGCAGTGGACCAGATCACCGCGCACCTCGCCGAACACCATGGCGGCAAGGCCGATGTGTTGGTCAACAACGCCGGTATCACTCGCGACAAATTGCTGGCCAACATGGACGACGCCCGATGGAACGCAGTTTTGGCGGTCAACCTGCTTGCACCGCAGCGCCTTACCGAAGGGCTGGTCGCCAACGGCAGCATCGGTGACGGCGGCCGGGTGATCGGCCTGTCGTCGATGGCCGGGATCGCGGGTAACCGCGGCCAGACCAACTACGCGGCCACCAAGGCCGGCATGATCGGCCTGACCGAAGCGCTGGCTCCGACACTGGCCAAGAAGGGCATCACGATCAATGCCGTCGCCCCAGGGTTCATCGAAACCGAGATGACGGCGGCGATCCCGCTGGCCACCCGCGAGGTCGGACGCCGGCTCAACTCGCTGTTCCAGGGCGGTCAACCCGTCGACGTCGCCGAGTTGATCGGCTACTTCGCCAGTCCGGCGTCGAATGCGGTCACCGGCAACACCATCCGGGTCTGTGGCCAAGCCATGCTGGGAGCGTGAGACGGATGTCCCAACCCAGTGGCATGAGAAACATGGTGCGTGCGGTAGCCGGGGCGCTGCCCTTCATTCCGCGCACACCAACGCTGCCGAACCGGACGCTGCGGGTCGACGAGCTGGTGATCGACCCCAACCACGTCGCCGCCTACGCGGCCGTCACCGGGCTGCGATTCGCCGATCAGGTCCCGCTGACCTACCCGTTCGCGCTGACCTTCCCGACCGTGATGGAGCTGGCGACCGGGTTTGACTTCCCATTCGCCGCGATGGGTTCGGTGCACACCGAAAACCGGATCACGCGCCACCGCCCGATCACCGTCACCGACACCGTCGGAGTGACGGTGCGGGCAGAGAACCTGCGGGAACATCGCAAGGGCCTGCTGGTCGACATCGTCACCGACATCACCGTGGGCAACGACCCGGCCTGGCACCAGGTGACGACATTCCTGCACCAGCAGCGCACCAGCCTGTCCGACGAGCCGAAGCCGCCGCCGGCCAAGCAGCCCAAGCTGGGCCCTCCCAACGCGGTGCTGCGTGTGACGCCGGGCCAGATTAGGCGGTACGCATCCGCGGGCGGCGATCACAACCCGATCCACACCAGCTCGATCGGCGCCAAGCTGTTCGGATTCCCCACCGCGATTGCGCACGGGATGTTCTCCGCGGCAACCGTTCTGGCCAATATCGAAGGCGCGCTTCCGGACGCTGTCGACTATGCGGTGCGGTTCGGCAAGCCGATGCTCCTGCCGGCCAGCCCCGGCCTCTACATCGACAGGGTTGACGGCGGCTGGGATCTGGCGCTGCGCAACGTAGCCAAGGGCTACCCCTACCTGACGGGGGCGGTGCGGGGCCTATAGCCGATACCGCTGTTGCCCCTTAGGCGTTGTCGACGGCGAAGCCGGCCGCCTTCAGCAGGGTCGCCTTGCTGGCCTCCCAACGGGTGCTGACGACGTCGATACCCCAAACCGGGATCGACATCACCAGGCCGCGGACCACCACCATCACGGCCGCCATATAGGCGGGCGCGGAGAACCCCGGAGCAGCCTCGGGCAACGCCTCAGCGGAGGCCACTGCCAGTCGATAGATGTGCTGCTCCAACGACTTCACCGTCTTGGCGACCTGTGCATCCGTCCAACACGCAGCCCATAGGTGGGTTACCGAAAGTGCTTCCGGGGTAGTGAATTCGCGCCAAATCCCCAGCGCAGCCGATTTCCTGGGCGCCTCGGCGGGCGATGTCACGTCGTTCACGCTGCCCAGCCTCAGCGAACTCGCCAACGCGTTCAGCAGCATCGTTGCCTCGGCGTACGCGACGCTGCTTCCGACTGCCGACATCCTCAACGCCTTGCTCACCACCGCACCGGCCTATGCGTTCGAAGTGTTCGCCCAGGAACTCACCCAAGGTGACGTCATCGACGCCATCGGCCTGCCGATTGCCGGCGTCGTCGGATTGGGCACGCTGGCAGCCGGTTTCGAATTCCTGGCACTCAACGGTGCGGTCCGCGACATCACCGCGACCATCCAGGATCTCTTCACGGCCTGAGGCCGCGCCCCACTACCCGGCCGCGGCGGCGTCGGCGCCGTCGCGGCCGCCCGGGGCTTCCTTGAGTCCACGCCAGAACAGGTCGATCATCAGCTCGCCGGCTTCGTCGACGCCGGTATCACCGGTGCTGACCCGGCTCGCGATCGCCTCGCCGGCACCCACCAGCGCGACCGCCATCAACTCGAAGTCCACGCCCGGCTCGGGCTTACGCGTGCCGGCCCGCAACAGCCGGCCGACCAGCTCGATGATTCGCTCGCGTCCCTCGCGCACGGTGTGGGCGAACGCCTGCGAACTGGTGGCCTGGGTGTACATCACGATCCAGGACGCCCGGTTGGCGTCGATGTACCGCAAGAAGGCCCGAATCGTGTTGCGCAGCATGTCTTTCGGGGGCTGTTGAAAGTCGATTTCGGTGCGCACCGACTCGACGAAGCGGCGCAGTTCGCGGTCCAGACACGCCCCGAACAACTCCTCTTTGGAGCCGTAGTACAGGTAGAGCATCGGCTTGGAGATCTGTGCGGCCGCGGCGATCGAATCCATCGAGGTCTCGTGGTAGCCGTTGACCGAGAACATCTGCACCGCGGCGTCGAGCATCTGCTGTTCGCGCACGGCCCGCGGTAACCGCTTGTTACCAGCTGCCATCGCCTCGAGGTCCTTCCGCGATCCCCCTCGGCCCGATCTTACCGAAGAGTAACTTGTGCGCTGTCCGCGCCGCCGGAATCACCCGTGGCAGTGCGTACCGGGCAACTTGGCCGCGGCGACGCGCGCCAGCGAGGCGTCGACGGCTTCCTGCTTCAGCTCGCCGGCGGACACCGCTTGCTCCAGCCGGTCCAACACCGCGGGCACCTCGTCGGTGGTGACCCACAGTGCGATGTCGACACCGGCCTGAAGGCTGCGCAGCACCGCCTCGGCGACTCCGTAGTGCTCGGTGATCGCCGCCATCGACGACAGGTCGTCACTGAACACCGGGCCGTCGAACGCCGGTCCGTGATAGTCGGTGCCGGTGCGCAGCAGCGTGACCGCCGCCGGGCTCAGGCTGGCTGGATCCTCGGTCAGCCCGGGAACCTCCAGGTGGCCCATCATCACCGCCACCGGCGCCTCGGTGACCAGGGTGCGGTAGGGCACCAGGTCGTTGTCCTGCAACTGCGCCAGAGACGGCGTGACCACCGCTCCGGCAGTGTGCGAGTCACCGGAACCGTGGCCGTGGCCGGGGAAGTGCTTGAGCACCGGCAGCAGCCCGGCGTCGCGCAGACCCTGCGCGTACGCGCCGGCGTACTCGGTGACCTTGGCCGGGTCCGAACCGAACGAACGGTCCCCGATCACGGTGTCTTCGTCGGTATCGGCGTCCACCACATCGACAACCGGCGCGAAATCGACAGTGATGCCCAGGTCAGCCATCTTGCGGCCCCGCTCGGCGGCCAGCTCACGCACCTGCGCGGCGCTACTGGTCTGCGCCAGTTCCTTGGCCGACGGCGACTTCCCGATCAGCGACGACAGCCGAGACACCCGGCCGCCCTCCTCGTCCACGCTGACCGCCAGCGGCAGCGGGCCGGTGGGTGCTTGGCTGTCCTTGATCTCCTTCAGCGAGCCATCGGTGAGCATGGACAGGTCAGTCCAGCTGCCGATGAAGATGCCGCCGACGTGGTGATCGGTCACCACGGCGCGGGCGTCGGCCGCATCGCGGACCCCCACCATCACCAGCTGCGCCAACTTGTCGCGGACCGACAAAGCCGACACCTGCTCACACACCGGATCGCCCGGCGGCGCGGAGACTGTCGCGGTAGGCGACGCCGCGGCGTCAGACGACGGTGCGGGCGTCTCGTCACGGTGCGAGCACGACGTGACGAGCGCCGGCAGTACCGCGGCGGCCAGCAGCAGACCGGGCAGTTGTCGAGTCAGCGATCCAGGCATCGCACCATGCTGTCACGGCCTGAACCGCCGGGCTCATGCGGCGGCCCCAGCATCGCCTCTCCTACGTCGAGCCTCCCTGAACCGCCCGGCCCATACGGCGGCCCCAGCATCGCCTCTCCTACGTCGAGCCTCCCTGAACCGCCGGGCTCATGCGGCGGCCCCAGCATCGCCTCTCCTACGTCGAGCCTCCCTGAACCGCCGGGCTCGCGAAGCCCACGTGCTACGTTGGCGGTCGGGGCCCAAGCGGGGGCTGATGTTGATGGCGCCCCTGATCGACGTCACGAGAGTGCAGAAGGAGCCTGACCATGCCTCGGTTCGTGGTACCGGCCGCCATAAGCATGGTCGTGGGGGTCTTGCTGGGTGCGGCGGCCGTCTTCGGCGTCACGCTGATGGTGCAACAAGACACCAAGCCGCAGATCGCCGGTGGCGACCCGCAGTCCTCGGTGCTGAACAGGGTGGAGTACGGCAACCGCGGCTGACCTGCGGACGCCGGCAATGCCTGACTGTCCGCCGGCAAAGCCGCAGGCTGTAACACCGTTGTCCCGGCGCTGGTTGTGGTTGGTTGGCCTCGTCACGCTGATTTTTAGCCTCTTGCAGGCACCCGGCCGGATCTCTCCGGACACCAAACTCGATCTGACCATCGCTCCGCTGCGCTTCCTGGCTCGTGCCGCCAACCTGTGGAGCAGCGAACTGCCGTTCGGCCAGGTGCAGAACCAGGCGTACGGCTACCTGTTCCCGCACGGCACGTTCTTCTTGGCCGGTGATCTGCTGGGGCTGCCCGGCTGGATCGTTCAGCGGCTGTGGTGGGCGGTGCTGCTCACGGTGGGCTTCTGGGGCCTGCTGCGGGTCGCCGAGACGTTGCGGATCGGAACCCCGACGGCACGGTTGATCGGCGCCGCCGCGTTCGCACTGTCGCCGCGAGTGCTCAGCACCCTGGGTTCTATCTCTTCCGAGACACTGCCGATGATGCTGGCGCCCTGGGTGCTGCTGCCGGTGATCCGAGCGTTGGGGGCGCCACGTGACCCGGGCCAGGACATCCCGGAGCGGCCCACCCGGGTGCTGGCCGGCCAGGCTGGGGTCGCGGTCGCGTTGATGGGCGCCGTGAACGCGGTCGCGACGCTCGCGGGGTGCCTGCCGGCGATCATCTGGTGGCTGTGTCATCGCCCGAACCGGCGCTGGTGGCGCTTCACCGGCTGGTGGCTGCTGGCGCTGGGGTTGGCGGTGACGTGGTGGGTGGTGGCCCTGCTGCTGCTTGGCCGGGTCAGCCCACCGTTCCTGGACTTCATCGAATCGGCCGGGGTCACCACCCGGTGGACGTCGCTGACCGAAATGCTGCGCGGCACCCATAGTTGGACGCCGTTCGTCGCGCCGAATGCCACGGCCGGGGCGCCGCTGGTCACCCGCCCGGTGATGATCCTGGGCACCTGCCTGGTGGCGGCCGCCGGTCTGGCCGGACTGACCGGCATGCTGTCTCGGCGGTCGCCCGGCGCCGGACGGCTGGTCACCATGCTGCTGATCGGGGTGACGCTGTTGGCCATCGGCTATGCCGGGGGACTGGGCTCGCCGCTGGCCCACTCGGTGCAGGCCTTCCTGGACGGCGCCGGGGCGCCGCTGCGCAACCTGCACAAACTCGAGTCCGTGCTCCGTATCCCGCTGGTCCTGGGGCTTACCCATCTGCTGGGGCGTATCCCGCTGCCGGGCAGCGCGCCGGCAGTGGTGTGGCGGCGCGCGTTCGTTCACCCCGAACATCACAAGTCGGCCGCGGTCGGTCTGGTGGTCCTGACGGCGCTGATGGTCTCGACGTCACTGGCCTGGACCGGCCGGCTCACCCCGCCGGGGACATTCAGCGCGTTGCCGCAGTATTGGCGCGACGCCGCGGCGTGGATCGCCGAACACAACAGCGGGGGCCCCACCCCCGGCCGGGTGCTGGTGGCACCGGGAGCCCCGTTTGCCACTCAGACCTGGGGCACCAGCCACGACGAACCGCTGCAGGTCCTCGATGTCGGCCCGTGGGGGGTGCGCGACTCGATCCCGCTGACCCCACCGCAGACCATTCGGGCGCTCGACTCCGTGCAGCGCCTGTTCGCCGCCGGCCGCCCGTCTGCAGGCTTGGCCGACACCCTGCTCCGACAGGGCATCTCCTACCTGGTGGTGCGCAACGACCTGGACCCCGACACCTCCCGGTCGGCCCGACCGCTGCTGGTGCACCGCGCCGTCGACGGCTCACCGGGACTACAGCGCGTGGCCCAGTTCGGCGAGCCCGTCGGGTCCGGCACCGTCCCGGGATTCGTCGCCGACAGCGGCCTGCGGCCGGCCTATCCCGCGATCGAGATCTACCGGGTCGGCGACCCCGCGACCGATGCCAACCCGGGCGCGCCGTACCTGGCCGACCTCCACGCGATGCCGCGGGTCGACGGCGGCCCGGAGGTGCTGCTGCGACTCGACGAACACCGCCGGTTGCGCGGTGAGCCCGCCCTGGGCCCGGTGCTGCTGACCGCCGACGCCCGGCGCGCGGACTTGGGCACGCCGGTGGTCACCGTCACCGACACCCCGCTGGCGCGCGAGACCGACTACGGCCGGGTCGATGACCATTCGTCGACGATCCGGGCAGCCGGCGACGCCCGGCACACCCACAGTCGGGTACCGGACTATCCGACACCGGGCGCCAGCACGGTGTTCGGCGGCTGGCTCGGCGGCCGTCTCACGGCGTCCAGCTCGTCCTCGGACGCCACCACGCTGCCCGACGTCGCACCGTCGACCTCACCGGCAGCCGCCATCGACGGCGACTCGGGAACCGCCTGGGTGTCCAACGCCCTGCAGTCGGCGGTCGGCCAGTGGTTGCAGGTGGATTTCGACCACCCGCTGACCAACGGCACCATCACCTTGACGCCCAGTGCGACGGCCGTCGGCGCCCAGGTGCGGCGGATACAGATCTCCACGGTGAACGGCACCACCACCTTACGGTTCGACCGCGCCGGCGAGCCCCTGATCGCCGCACTGCCCTACGGCGAAACACCCTGGGTGCGGATCACCGCGTCGGGCACCGACGACGGCTCCCCCGGCGTGCAATTCGGAATCACCGATCTGGCGATCACCCAATACGACGCGTCGGGCTTCGCGCATCCGGTCGACCTGCGCCACACGGCGCTGGTTCCCGCTCCACCCGCGGGAGCTCAAGTGGCGCAGTGGGACTTGGGTGCGGGCTTGCCGGGCCGGACCGGTTGCGCGAAGGCCGACGGCGCGGTGCGCTGCGCGGCATCGATGATGCTGGAGCCCGAGGAGCCCGCCACCTTCAGCCGCACCCTGAACGTGCCGCGAGCCATGTCGGTGACCCCGACAGTGTGGGTGCGACCGCGCCAGGGCCCGAACCTGGTCGACCTGATCGCCGAGCCGGGCGCCTTGCGGGCCCGCGGTGACGCCGACGTGCTCGACGTGCAGGGGGCGGCGTATGCCGCGGCCGACGGTGACCCAGGCACCGCCTGGACGGCGTCACAGCGAGTGGTCGCACACCGATCCCCGCCGACCCTGACCATCACGTTGCCGCGTCCGGTCAAGGTGACCGGAGTGCGGTTCACCCCCAGTCAGTCCCCGCTGCCGGCGCACCCCACACTGGTGGCCGTCGACCTGGGCTCCGGCCCCCAAGTGCGGGAGCTAGGGGGATCCGACGATCAGCAGGTGGGCTTGCTGCCGCGGGTCACCGACACCGTCACGATCAGCCTGCTGGGGTGGGAGGACGTGATCGATCGGACCGCGATCGGCTTCGATCAGCTCAAGCCGCCGGGGCTGGCCGAGGTCAGTGTGCTCGGCTCCGACGGACGTCCCGTGGCCCCCGCCGATCCCGTCCGAAACCGGTCGCGTGCGGTTCACGTCGACTGCGACCACGGGCCGATCATCGCGATCGCCGGCCGGTTCGTACACACCTCGATCACGACCACGGTCGGCGCGCTGCTCGATGACAAACCGGTGGCAGCGCAGGCATGCGACCTGCGTCCGATCGCGTTGCCGCCCGGCGCGCAGGAATTGATGGTCAGCCCGGGACCGGCGTTCGTCGTCGACGGCGCGACGCTGTCCGCGCCGTCAGCGTCTACGAGGGCCGCCGCGACCAGGCCCGCGCAGATCGGCACGTGGAGCGCGGACCGGCGTGAAGTGACAGTGCCCGCCGCGGCGGCCGCTCGGGTGCTGGTTGTTCCGGAGAGCATCAACGGCGGGTGGGTGGCGCGCACGTCGGACGGCACACGCTTGGCTCCGGTGGCGGTCAACGGATGGCAGCAGGGCTTTGTGCTGCCCGCAGGCACCGACGGCGCGATCACGCTGACGTTCGGGCCCAATCGGATGTACCGGCTCGGGATGGCCGGCGGCCTGGCTCTGCTTCCGCTGCTTGCGTTGTTGGCCTGGTGGCCAGTGCGGCGGGTCCGCGACCCCGGCCCGCCGGCAGCGCCGTGGGGGCCGAGCCGGCGCGTGGCGGCGGCCGGTGCGCTGACGGTCGGCTTCCTGATCGCCGGGACTGCCGGGGCGGCGGTGCTCGGCGCCGCGATGGTGTTGCTGCTCGCGTTGCAGCACCGGCAGCGCTCCTTTGAGGTGGCCCGGCTCGGGTTGAGCGCCGGCGGTCTGATCACGGCGGGCGCGGTGCTGTGCCGGCACCCCTGGCGGTCGGTGGACGGCTATGCCGGCCATTCCGCAGGGGTGCAGCTGGCGGCCCTGGTCTCGGTGGCGGTCCTGGCGGCGACGGCGGTGGTCGCGCGCGGTGGTCGCAAGCTCGACGGAGTCGAGGGCAGCGGGCCACCGCAATGGGCCGAGCCGACGGAGTCGGGCGAAGCGGGCCAGCGCCCATAGGTACGGCGGTGGTCGCCCGCGGTGGTCGCGCGCGGTGGTCGCAAGCTCGACGGAGTCAAGGGCAGCGGGCCACCGCAATAAGCCCAGCCGACGGAGTCGAGGGCAGCGGGCGCCAGGGGCCGGTGGCGCCCCTGTGGCATCTGCGGCGAAGAGTGCCGCTACTGCGCGGCTTCGAGCTTCTCGATCTGCGTGTTGAACAGCTTCACCAGATCCTCGGCGTGCGTGGCGTCGTCGGATCCGTCGCTCTCCACACGTAATCCGATGTCGTTGCTGGTCGCCACGACGAGCACCCCGCGGTAATAGCCGGAGATGGTGGAAGCGGTGATCGAGATCGGCAACCGGATGGCGGCCTTGCTGGCGCTGGTGATCACGGTCGCGACCGCCCACGGCGGCACTCCATCCGCATCCAGCGGGTTCATCTGGATGTCGGTGGTCACCGAACGCCCACCCTGCTCAAAGGTCTGCGTGAATGTCTGGCACTTCTCCACGAACCGCTTGAGGTTCGGGCGGTCCGGCGTCAGGGCCAGTCGCACGCGCATCGTGTGCAGGCCGCCGGGCTGCAGCTTGGCCAGCGTCGCCGTCGCGGTCTGCGTGGCGGAGGCCGGACTGGAGTAGAAGTCGGCGCATTCGGGCGGGTCGACCGACAGATTCGGCATGTCCGAGGGCGCGTCGCCGGCGCTGTTCACCCCGCTGATCCACTTGCCACCGGACGGGTCGGGAAACGAGGACCGCTCCACCAACATCTCCGACGTCAACTCCTTGATGTCGGGTTTGCGTGACGGATTGTCCGCTGCCGTGAGTCGGCCACCCAGGCTCAGAACCAGCCCGGCAACGACCGCGACCACCACTGCGGCCGCGGCCAGCGACAGCCACAACACCCTGCGTGACCTGGGCTGAGCACCCGGGACCGGCCACGGCGCACCATACGGCGGATAGCCCCCGGGAGCCATGCCGACAGCGTCGTCCTCCACCCACAGCGGCCAGCCCGGGGGCGGGGGCGGCCACGTCGGATCCGGCGCCCAGTTGGCATCCGGTGCCCAGCCAGGTGGCGCGGGCGGCCAGTTGGGCGGTGGGTTGAAACGCATCGGGCGACTCCCGTATCGATGTACTGACGCTGGCTCGTGGCGAGCCTACGCGGTTCGATGGTGGCAGGCTGGACATGCACTCTCACACCGCAGCGCCTGAGAAGGAGGCCCGCGTGCCTGCAACACCGATAGCCACGACCAACCCGGCCACCGGCGAAACGGTCAAGACGTTCACCGCCGCCAGCGACACCGAAGTCGATGCCGCGATCACCCGCGCGGCGAATCGCTTCGTCGAATACCGTCGCACCGATTTCGCTCAGCGAGCCAGATGGATGCACGCCGCCGCTGATCTGCTGGAGTCCGAAGCCGACGAAGTCGCCGCCATGATGACCCTTGAGATGGGCAAGACGTTGACCTCGGCCAAAGCCGAAGCGCTCAAGTGCGTCAAGGGCTTCCGCTACTACGCCGACCACAGTGCGGAGTTGCTGGCCGACGAGGTCGCCGACGCGTCGAAGGTCAACGCATCCAAGGCGTTCGCCCGCTATCAACCGCTCGGGGTGGTGCTGGCGGTGATGCCGTGGAACTTCCCACTGTGGCAAGCGGTCCGATTCGCCGCCCCAGCCCTGATGGCCGGCAATGTGGGCCTGCTCAAGCACGCCTCGAACGTGCCGCAGACCGCGCTGTACCTCGCCGACCTGCTGGGCCGCGCCGGTTTCCCGGACGGTTGCTTCCAGACCCTGCTGATCTCCTCGGGTGCCGTCGAGCGGGTGCTGCGCGACCCGCGGGTGGCGGCGGCCACCCTGACCGGCAGCGAACCAGCCGGGCGTTCGGTCGCCGCTATAGCCGGCGACGAGGTCAAACACACCGTGCTGGAACTGGGCGGCAGCGACCCGTTCATTGTCATGCCCTCGGCCGACCTGGAGGCCGCGGTCCGCACCGCGGTCACCGCGCGGGTTCAGAACAACGGCCAATCATGCATCGCGGCAAAGCGATTCATCGTCCACACCGACATCTACGACGAGTTTGTCACCCAGTTCGTCAGCCAGATGTCGACACTGCGGGTCGGCGATCCGACCGACCCGGACACCGATGTCGGACCGCTGGCCACCGAATCGGGCCGTGACGAGGTCGCGCAGCAGGTCGATGCCGCCGCCGCTGCCGGAGCGGTGATCCGTTGCGGCGGTAAGCGACTCAACCGCCCGGGCTGGTTCTATCCCCCCACCGTGATCACCGACATCAGTCGCGACATGGCGATCTTCACCGAGGAGGTGTTCGGCCCGGTGGCATCGGTGTACCGCGCCGCCGACATCGACGAGGCCATTGAAATCGCCAACGCCAGCCCGTTCGGGCTGGGGTCCAATGCCTGGACCCGCGATGAGGCGGAGATCAGCCGGTTCGCCGACGAGATCGAGGCCGGCCAGGTCTTCATCAACGGCATGACAGTGTCCTACCCGGAGTTGCCGTTCGGTGGGATCAAGCGGTCCGGCTACGGCCGGGAACTCTCTGGACACGGCATCCGGGAGTTCTGCAACCTCAAGACGGTGTGGGTGGCCTGACGCCGGTCATCACCCCGCCGCGACCTTGGCGGCGACGCCCACCACCCGAGTGGCCAGGTGGTCGAGTGCGGCCAGCGTGGGCTCGTCCAGCTCGTTCTGGTTGTTCGGTCCGGTGATGTGCCCGACACCGTAGGGGTTGCCGTCGGCGAACTTGATCGGGTCGGTGTAGCCCGGCGGTACCAGGATGCCGCCGAAATGCATCAGGGACACGTACAGATTCAGCAGCGTGGCCTCCTGCCCACCGTGGGCGGTCTGACTCGAGGTGAAGCCGGCGTAGACCTTGTCGGCGAGTTGGCCCTTGGCCCACAGCCCGCCCAGCCCGTCCAGAAAGTTCCGGAATTGCGCAGCGGGGGAACCGAATCGGGTCGGGGACCCGAAGATGACGGCGTCCGCCCAGACGATGTCCTCACCGCTGGCCGCGGGCAGATCCTTGGTCGCCTCGTAGTTGGCGCTCCACGCCGGGTTGTGAGCGAAGGTCTCTGGGTCGCGTGTCTCCTCGATATGACGCACGCGGACCTCGGCGCCCGCCGCCTCGCCCGCCCGGGCCACCCGTTCGGCCATCTTGGTGCCGTGGCCGGTGGCCGAGTAGTAGATAACCGCCAACTTCGTCATTGCCATCACTCCTTTGATTGTTGGGTCGTGTCGGTCAGCGCGTGCCGGTCAGCAGGCCCTGAATTTCGGTCAGCTCGTCGTTGAACTGGTCTTGGTGCGGCCGTGCGCCGCTCGCCCGCAACAGCCGGGCGAAATCCTTGGCCGCCTTGGCGATCCGTTCGGACAGGCCTGAGCCGGATCCGTCCGCGCCGAAGTCTGCGGTGGCGGCGAACACCCCGGTAGGTGATACCAGCGCATGCAGATAGCAGAACATCGGACGCAGGGCGTGGTCCAGCATCAGCGAGTGGCGCTCGGTACCGCCGGTCGCCGCGATCAGTACCGGCTTCTCCGCCAGGGTCTGCTCGGGCAGCACGTCGAAGAAGGACTTGAACAGCCCGCTGAACGTCGCGTTGAACGTCGGCGTCACCGCGATCACCCCGTCACCGTCCGCGATCGCGTCGAACACCGCCTCCAGTTCCGGTGCGGCGAAACCGGTCAACATCGCGTCGGTGATCGCCCGAGCCAGATGACGCAGCTCGACTACCTGCGTGAGCACCGCAACATCGTCCCGGCCGAGCTCGGCGCGAACCGCCGCACCGAGCCGGTCGGCCAACAGCCGAGTGGACGACGGCTCACGCAGACCGCCGCTGACCACGATCAACTTCATGACGCCTCCTGGATCTCGGATAGCCGCGCAGCCTCGACCAGAGACTCGTGCGTCGGCGCGCCGGGCACGTGCGCGGGCCGTCCGATGGCGAACTCCTTGCGCAGCACCGGGATTACCTGCTCACCCAGCAGGTCGAGCTGTTCGAGCACCGTTTTCAACGGCAGGCCCGCGTGATCGACCAGGAACAGCTGGCGTTGGTAGTCGCCGACGTATTCCCGAAAGCTCAGGGTCTTGTCGATCACCTGTTGCGGCGAGCCGACTGTCAGCGGGGTCTGCTCACTGAACTCCTCCAGACTCGGGCCGTGCCCGTAAACCGGGGCGTTGTCGAAGTACGGCCGGAACTCGTTGATCGCATCCTGGCTGTTGGGTCGCAGGAACACCTGACCGCCCAGGCCCACGATCGCCTGATCGGCACCGCCGTGACCGTAGTGCTCGAAGCGCTGCCGGTAGAGCTGCACCATCCGCTTGGTATGCGACGCCGGCCAGAAGATGTGGTTGGCGAAGAAGCCATCACCGAAGTGCGCGGCCAGCTCGGCGATTTCGGGGGTGCGAATAGAGCCGTGCCAGACGAACGGGGGAACTCCGTCGAGCGGCCGCGGCGCCAGGGTGAATCCGTGTAGCGGAGTGCGGTATTCACCGCTGAAGTCGACGACGTCCGCGCGCCACAGCCGGCGCAGCAACTGATAGTTCTCCACCGTCAGCGGCAGCGCGGTCCGGATGTCTTTGCCGAACCAGGGGTACACCGGTCCGGTGTTGCCACGCCCCAGCATCAGGTCAACCCGGCCGTCGGCGAGGTGCTGCAGCACGCTGTAGTCCTCGGCGATCTTCACCGGGTCGTTCGTGGTGATCAGGGTGGTGGCGGTGGTCAGCTGAATACGCTCAGTCTGTGCCGCGATGTAACCCAGCAGGGTTGTCGGCGACGACGGCACGAACGGCGGGTTGTGGTGCTCGCCGGTGGCGAAGACGTCCAGGCCGACTTCCTCGGCCTTCTTGGCGATCGCCACGGTCGCCCGGATCCGCTCGGCTTCGGTCGGCGCACGACCGGTGGTCGGGTCGACGGTCACGTCGCCGACGGTGAAAATGCCGAACTGCATACCGGTGCTCGCCATTGCGGCCCTCCTTGTGCGTTGCTCGCTACTCTAGCTGATAGTTGTCAACGCAACTATTTTGTGGTCAATTCCCGCATTTCCTAGCCATCTGAACCCGATATTCACCTGGACGATTGTGATTTAGTCAACTATATTTAGGTCTTATGGAGACACGGTGGCTCACCGAGGAGGAGCAGCAGATGTGGCGGGGCTACCTCGACAGCACGCGCCTGCTGCTGCGCAGCCTGGACCGACAACTGGTCAGCGACTCAGGACTGAGCCTGTCCGACTTCGAGATCCTGGCGCTGCTGTCCGAAGCGCCCGACCGCCGGCTGCGGATGAATGCGTTGGCCGACATCACCGTGACGACCCGCAGCGGGGTCACCCGAGCGGTCAAACGGCTGACCGACGCCGGTTGGGTCCACCAGGTCAAGTGTGAAGAAGACAAGCGCGGCCAGTACGCCGAGCTCACCGAGTCGGGCATGGACAAGTTGCGTGCGGCGGCGCCGGGCCATGTGCACGCGGTGCGGGCCGGTCTGTTCGACTCGCTCAGTCCGCGCGAGGTGGAACTGTTCACCCACTCCTACGCGCGGATCCGCGACAATCTGCTGGAGCACCACTAGGCATTCTCGGCGAAGGCAACCGCCCGCCGCGCCAATCTCCATACGATCGAGCCATGTCGCAATGCCACACCGCGCGCGGGCCCATCGACACCGCTGACCTCGGCGTCACCCTGATGCACGAGCACGTGTTCATCATGACCACCGAGATCGCCCAGAACTATCCGGACGCCTGGGGCGACGAGGACGCCCGGGTGGCCGACGCGATCGCCCGACTGGGCGCGTTGAAGGCCGCCGGAGTCGACACCATCGTCGACCTGACCGTGATCGGACTGGGCCGCTACATCCCACGGATCGCCCGCGTGGCCGCCGGCACCGACCTGAACATCGTGGTGGCCACCGGTATCTACACCTACAACGACGTGCCGTTCTTCTACCACTATCGCGGACCCGGAACCATGCTGGACGGACCCGAGATCATGGCCGACATGTTTGTCCGCGACATCGAGTCCGGCATCGCCGACACCGGGATCAAGGCGGGAATCCTCAAGTGCGCCACCGACGAACCGGGCGTGACTCCCGGCGTCGAGCGGGTGCTGCGCGCGGTGGCCAACGCCCACCGCCGCACCGGCGCGCCCATCTCCACGCACACCCACGCCGGCACTCGCCGCGGCCTGGAGCAGCAGCGCATCTTCGAAGAAGAAGGCGTCGACCTGTCCCGGGTGGTGATCGGGCACTCCGGGGACAGCACCGATCTGGGCTACCTGGAGGAGCTGATCGCGGCGGGATCGTATCTGGGCATGGACCGCTTCGGCATCGACCTGATCCTGCCGTTCGAGGAGCGCGTGAACACCGTGGCGGCCATGTGCGAGCGCGGCCATGCCGACAAGATGGTGCTCTCCCACGACGCCAACTGCTATTTCGACGCGCTGCCCGGCGATCTGAGCTCAGTGGCCGCACCGAACTGGCACTACCTGCACATCCACAATGACGTGATTCCGGCGCTACGGCAGCGCGGCGTCACCGAAGAGCAGCTGCGCACCATGCTGGTCGACAACCCGCGCAAGATCTTCGAGCACTCCGGCGGCTACTGAGGCCGCACCGTGACTTTCACCGTGCCGGTGTCGCAGCACGTAGCGCCAATGATCGGACCAGCGCGTGCAACCGCTCGTGGGTGGCGGCGTCGGGATCGCTGAGGCGCAACTGCAGGAGTTCACGGGCGACTGCGTGTAGCACGCGGGCGGTGTAGTCGGGATCCGGCAGGTCCGGGTAGACACGCAGCAACTCACCCGCCAGATAGCCGCGCACCACTTCTTGCGCCTGCGCAAGGCGTTCATGCAGTTCCGGCGGCGCGCCCTGCGGGGGGAACAGGAACAGCCGCCAGGTCGCGGGATGGGCGTCGGCGGCCTTGACCACGCTGTCGAATCTGCCGGCCAGGTCGCCGTCGCCACCGGGTTCCGCCGCTTCGGCGATCACCTCTGCGAACTGGGCGCCCGCGCGGGCGGCTTCGCGATCGATCAGCGCGACGAACAGGCCGGCGGGGTCACCGAACTGCTGGTAGAGCAGCGAGCGGTTGATCCCGGCCTCGCGGGCTATTCGATTCGGCGTGGCGGCGTGGAAGCCTTCCGCATCCACGATCGCGTGGGTGACGTCGAGGATCTGGCTACGCCGAGCCTCGGCCGTCATCCGCCGCCGCGACTGCGCCAAAGTCATAGTTGACAGCATAAATAACGGCCTGTTACCTGTAACTAACAATATGTTAGTTACCGGAGGTCGGATGCCCACGCACTACCCCGAGCTTGCGCGCCGTGTTCACAGTCAGCGCGAGCTGCAGCCGGGCCTTTACGGCGGCATCGACTTCGACGCGCAGCCCTACCGCACCACCACCGACCCGGGCGACCTCTCGGCGCTGCCGCAGTGGGTCGCCGACCGCGCTCCCTATCTGGCCGACGAACAAGCCGTCGAACTGATCTGCACGACAACCCTGCTGGGCGACGTGGTGGCCGATCCCTATGCGGCACTGATGTCCGAGTACAGCGTTTCCGCTCTGATCGACATGCTCCAGGTGGCCTGCCGCGAAGGCATCGACGCCGTGCCCGGCGCGCCGCCGGAGTTGGCGGCGTTCATCGCCGACATGGAAGCCGCGCCCTCCTGGCTGGACATGGATCTGGTGCGTGAGGGTGCACGGCACGCCCGCATCCCGGCGGCCCTGGTGGCGCCGTTCGTCACCCGAGGCGCCTTCATCGCGACCTTCGTCAACACCTACGCCGCATTGCCGATGGCGCTGACCGGCGCGTTGTCCGGCCGCCGCGCCGCGCGCCGGGTCAACGAGACCACCAGCTTCTTCGCCGTCACCACGCTGCCCGGCGCTCTGGACCGCTACGGCCCCGGATTCGAAGCGGCCGCCATGGTGCGGCTGATGCACTCGATGGTCCGCTACAACGCGCTCAAGCGCTCGGACAAGTGGGACGTCGACGTCTACGGCGTCCCCGTCCCCCAGGTCGACCAGATGCCGGCCGGAATGATCAACCTCTACCTGCTGGCTACGGCCGCCCACCGGAAAGGGCGCACCGAATTCACGCCGAGCGAGCGCGCCCAGGTCGAATTCACTCGCTACCGCGCGTTTTTGCTGGGGCTGCCCGAGGAGCTCCTGCCGACCACGCCCACCGAGATCATCCACCTCATCCACACCCGCGCGGCGCTACTGCGTGAGGACTTCGACGACGCCACCTGTGGCGAGATGGTGCGCTCGACTATGGCCGCCTATCTGCGACCCGTCGACACCCGATGGGAACGCATGGCCGATGCCGTCGAGAAGAGTTACAGCAAGGCAGCTTTCACGAAGGCCTTCTGCAACGGCGACCGCGCCGTGGCCAAGGACAAGGGAGTGCCGATCGGCCTGGCCGACTACCTGCGGATCGCCGTGACGGCGCCGTTCATCATCGGGCGCCTACTGGTGGTTCGGCGCGCCAATCGGATCCCGGCACTCCGCCAGATCACCGATGACTACCTGGTGCGGCTCGTCAAGCGTCGGCTCAAGACCTATGGCAAGCCCGAATTCACCAGCGATGCAAAGGATTACACGCCAGCTGGACAGCTGGCGTAACGGGTCCGGGTGCCCGCCGGCTACCAGACCAGTCGGGCGAGGTAGGTCTGGGCGAATTTGCGAACGGCGGCGGTGTCGTTGATGTCGAGGACCCCTGCCCTGTTGGTGAGCAGTGAGGCGACCAGCCGCACCAGGATTTCGGCGGTGGTGAGGACCTCATCGTCGGGCATGCCGACTCCACAGAGACGCAGCGTCGCGGCGACCAGATGGCTGGCACGCACCAGCGCCTTCTCACCGCTGGGGGTATTGACTCCGATGAGCAGTTCCGGCTCACTTTCGATGACCGCGGTCGCCAGCGGACTCTCGGTGATGCGGCGCATGGCCAGGGTGAAGCATTCCACGATGGCGCCGCGGGCGTCCTGCGCGCGGGCGGCGTTGCCGAGTTCGACGAACAGCGCTTGCGTGTCGGTTTCCACCAGCTGCTCGAACAGTGCTTCCTTGGTGGGGAAGTGCCGGTACAGCGTGCGGCGACTCACCCCGGCGCGCTGGGCGACCGCATCGATGTTGGCGCGACGAAAGGCATGCCGGGCGAACTCCACGCGGGCGGCCGCGACGATGGCGCCCGCCGTGCCAGTCATGGGATCGGCGACCTTGACCGTTGCCGGACTTCCCATGGCGTTCATCCTGTCATGCTGCGCGGTGAGCTGGGCCGACGCGAGGTAGGCCAGCGGGTCCGTCGGCGGGTCTTCGCACCTGTTATCGTGACACAATTACATGAATTTGTGCCATAGTGCGGCCGAAATTCGTTCACCGGAGGTCTTGGATGCCCACGCACTACCCCGACCTGTACCAGCGCGTTCGCCGGCAGGCCGAGCTGCTGCCGGAGCTCTACGGCGACCTGGACTTCGACGTGCAGCCCTACCGCACGGCCGCCTCCCCCGACGACGTCGCGTCCCTGCCGGGCAACCCCGCCACCCGGGCCAAGTTGCTGGCCGACGATGCCGCCGTCGAGCTGATCACGACGGCCACCTGGCTGGGCGACGTGGTGTCGGACTCCTACGCCGCATTGATGGGCCAGCACAGCGTCAGCACCCTGATCGGCATGCTCAAGCAGGCCTGCCGCCACGGTGTCGACGCGGTGCCCGACGCCCCGCCGGAGCTGGCTGCGTTCATCGCCGACATGGAGGCCACCCCGGACTGGCTGGACATGGATCTGGTGCGTAAGGGAGCAGAGCATTCCCGTCTCCCGATGGCGCTGTTGGCACCCTTCGTCGTCCGCGGTGCGTTCATCGCGACCTTCCTCAACACCTATGCCGCGCTGCCGATGGCGCTGACCGGCGCACTGTCGGGCAAGCGTGCCGCCGGGCGGGTCAACGAAACCACCAGTTTCTTCGCCGTCACCACGCTGCCCGGCGCGCTGGACCGGCACGGCCCGGGCTTCGAGGCCGCGGCCATGGTGCGGCTGATGCACTCGATGGTCCGCTTCAACGCGCTCAAGCGATCGCCGAAATGGGACATCGACATCTACGGGCTGCCGATTCCGCAGATCGACCAGATGCCGGCCGGGATGATCAACCTCTTCGTGCTGGCGATGGACGCCCGCCGGAAAGGACGCACCGAATTCACCCCGAGCGAGCGCGCCCAGGTCGAGTTCACCCGCTATCGCTGCGTGCTCCTCGGCCTGCCGGAAGAACTGCTGCCGACCACGCCCGATGAGATCATCCGGGTGTTCAGCGCCCGCGCTGCGCTACTGCGCGACGACTTCGACGACGCCACCTGCGGGGAACTGGTCCGCTCGACCATGGCCGCCTACCTGCGCCAGGAGCAGACGCTGCGTGAGCGCATCGCCGATGCGGTGGAGAAGAGCTACAGCAAGGCCTTTTTCGTCAAGACGTTCTGCGGCGGCAGGCGAGACGTGGCCAAGAAGATGAGCGTCACGCTCAGCGCCGGCGACTACGCGCGGATCGCCCTGACGGCTCCGTTCGTGACGGGTCGCCTGCTGGTGGTGCAGCGCGCTGTGCGCACCCCGGGCCTGCGCCGGCTGACCAACGCCTACATACTCAGGCTGCTCAAGCGACGACTGGCCGCCTACGGCACGCCCGAATTCACCAGCGACTCCGCCGAGTACACCCCGTCGGGCAAGGCCGCCTGATCGGCATCGGAGCGCTCCCGCAGATGCCGGGTCTCCCAACCTCGTAGCTTCTCGCGGCACGGTTGCTCCACCAGGGCATAGCTCACCGCGGCGATGGCGACGGTGAACACCAGCGTCAGCGCCAGCACCACCGCCATATCACCGGTGAAGGCGAATCGGCCGATGACGGGGAACACCATGTCGAGAGCCGCCAGGTGCCAGATGAAGATTCCGTAGGACCAGCGGCCCAACGTCACCATCGGCGCGCTGGCCAGGAACCGGTGCGGTGTGTCGGGCCGATCCAGCACCAGCGGCGCCAACAACGCCCACGCCAGCACCCCGCCCATCGCGGTGCGCACGATGAACTGACCGACGGTGGCCGAAGTCAGCCCCTCCGGCCCAGCCAGTGGCGAGGCCGCCACTGCGAACGCCACCAGAGTCACCCCTGCCATGGGCAGCCGCCGACGGGCCAGCCGGTGCACCCGCCCTACCGGGCTGTACGCCCACTCGGCCAGCAGCATGCCCGCCCCGAACCAGCAGCCGTAGGCCGGCGCCCAGTTCAACGGATTCACCCCGTAGGGGGTGTGGATGGGCAAGAACCCCCACCCCAGGCTGAGCAACGCCACGCCGGCGATCGCCGGTACTCGGGCGCGCACCGGCAACCGCCGCGCCGCCAATGCCAGCAGCGGCAGGGCCACGTAGAAGCTGACCTCCACGGCCAGGCTCCACATCTGGGTAAGGCCCGGGGTCAGAGTCAGCGGCACATAGATCTGGGTCATCGTGAGATTGGCCAGCCACACCACCAGGCTGGCGCCGCCGGCATCGGGCAGCAGCGCCAGGATCACCACCACCGACACCAGGTAGGCCGGCATGATCCGCACCACCCGTGAACGCAGGTAATGCCCGGTGCGCGGCGCCGGACGCAGTCCGCGCGCGGCCGCCGCGTGCCCACGCCACAGCAAAAATCCGCTCAGCGCGAAGAACACCGCGACCGCCATGTCGAAACGACCCCACATCCGGCCGCTGATCCCCGACGAGTGTCCGGTCTGAAACGCGACGTGTGTGATCACGACCCCGATAGCCGCGCAGGCGCGCATACCCTCGACTGCGGGCAGGAAGCTACGTACGCCACCCACCTGCTGACTCATCTGATTTCCGACCGAGGCATCGATGGACACACAGTAGCTGTTGCGGCTGCTGCTGTTAGGGTCAAACAAATTTGGGTACCGGGACAAAAGGAGGATGCGGCGACGTGAACCGAGCAATCATGATGCGTATCGCGGCATGCGCAGTCATGGGCCTCGGCGCCGCCCTGATGGTTGCGGCACTGCTGCTGTCCACCTACACGGTGGGCAAAATCGCCAAGATCCCGCTCGACATCGACGTCACGCTGATCGGCAACGGCAGCGGCGCCGCGTTGGACCCGGAGTCTCTCGGCAGCGAGCACGCCGTCGTCGACCAGGACGTGCCGCTGGTGTCCCAGCAACAGATCGGGGTCGAGTCGCCCGCCAATGCCGACGTGGTGACCCTGCAGGTCGGCTCGTCGCTGCGGCGCGCGGACCGGCAGAAGGACACCGGGCTGCTGTTGGCCATCGTCGACACCGTGACGCTGAACCGCACGACCGCCGAGGCGGTTTCGGACGACACACACCCGGGTGGCTCGGTGCAGCGACCGCGCAACTTTGAGGACGAGAGCCCGCCCACCAACATCGCCCTGCCGCACGAGGGACTGTCGTACCGGTTCCCCTTCGACACCAAGAAGCAGTCCTACCAGTACTTCGACCCGATCGCGCAGAAGGCCTACGAGGCCAACTACGAGGGTGAGGACGACGTCAACGGGCTGACTACCTACCGGTTCGTCCAGAACGTCGGCTACGACAACGACGGCAGCCTGACCGAGCCGGTCCGCTACCCGTCGCTCTACGGCCACGACGAAGACGGTGAGATCACCGCGCCCGCCCGACTCTGGAACATCGAAGGCGCCGACCCCGACGAGGACGTCACGATGACGCGGTACTACGCCGCGCAGCGCACCATGTGGGTCGACCCCGTCTCGGGCACCATCGTCAAGTCGAAGCTGCACGCCAACCACTACTACGCCCGGGACGCGCTCAAGCCGGAGATCGCACTGGCCGACTACACGGTCACCAGCTCCGAGGAGACCATCGAGCAGCAGGTCAACGCGGCGCGCAACGAACGTGACCGGGTGGCACTGTGGTCCCGGGTCCTGCCGATCACCTTCACCGCGGCGGGGCTGATCTGCTTGATCGGCGGAGTCCTGGTCGGCTGGTTCAGCCTGCCGGCCGAGGCCGCGCTGGGCCGCAGCGACCGGCACGGCTCCGACGGTGGATTCTTCGGCGGTTTCGCGCCCAAGGCGCCGACGGCCGATCGCCCGTCCGGTGCCGAAGCCGAGACCGAGAAGATCCCGGCGCAACGTCCCCAGCTGGACCGCCCGGCGACGCCACCGGAGTCGAGCCCCCCGGAACGGGGCACCCCGGATTCGGCTCCCGACCAGCCGTAGTTGCGCGGTGGTGCGCGCCAGAGCCTGGATCGCGCCGTGCTATGCACTCGGGCTGACACTGCTCATCCTGGCGCCATTGCTGCGCCCGGGTTATCTGCTGTTGCGCGACGCAGTTTCGACACCGCGGTCATATCTGACCGGCGCCGCCCTCGGGCTGGGTGAGGCATCCCCGCGGGCGGTACCCCAAGACTTCGCGGTGGCGCTGGCGTCGCGGCTGATCGACGGCGGGACCGTGGTCAAGGCGCTACTCTTCATGGGCCTGTGGCTTGCTGGATGCGGGGCGGCACGGCTGGTGGCGACCGTACTGCCGGAGTCCGGACTGCCCGGTCAACTGGTGGCGATCACGGTGGTGATCTGGAACCCGTATGTGGCCGAGCGGCTGCTGCAGGGCCATTGGAGCCTGCTGGTCGGGTACGGCTGCCTGCCATGGGTGGCGGCGGCGATGCTGGGCTTGCGCGCCGGCCCGGGGGCCGA
>NZ_AUWR01000015.1 GCF_000455125.1 Mycobacterium sp. UM_WGJ | reverse complement strand
CGGCGGCAACGGTGCTGCGATGCCGGTACATCAGATCTGCGATCAGTTCGACGTCAGCTGCGACAGCGACATCAGCGAGGCCCGGGAGAGCTTCCAGCCACCCTGGTCGACGAATGTGAGATTCACCGTGTGCGGCTCCAGCTTGGGGCTGGACGCGGTGACGTCGGCGCTGGCCGATCCGGGGCCGGCCGGTACCACGTTGGCCACGCTGATCGACAGCGGAAGGGCACCCTTCTTGAGCGCCTTCTGCAGCCGGTGGTCGATGGCACCGGTCTCGACCGGGCCCAGGCCGCCCTCCACGAGGTCGGACTTGCCGGCGGCGGGAACACCGGGGTCGGCCAGCGTGTTGAGCACGCTGGCCAGCTGCTCCGGGGCCGGTACGGCGGCGGCCGGGTCCAGCGGCAGCGGGGCGAAGAACACCGTCGTCGGCGCCTCGGCGGCAGCAGGCGCCGGTGTTGCCAGGTAGCTCACAGCTGCGGCGGCCGCAATCGCCGCCATCCCCGTGGCGAGGGATTTCACGTTCATTCGGATCCTTTCTGGGCCGTTTTGATCACCCGATTTGAGAGCGAGGCTAGCAGCGGAGCCGGTGTGTCGGATTGCCACAGAGCACGCGAATGCACAATGGCCGGTAGCGTTGAGGTATCCGCCGCTTCAACTTCCAGTTCGGGAAAGGAGCGCACCATGAGCAACATGGAAGATTCGCCGCGTCCTGAGACATTCGACGCGTCCGGGGGGCCGGGCACGCCCGGTGATGACTTCGCCGAGTTGGAAGAACTGCGCCGCGAAGCCGCGGTGCTGCGCGCACAGCTCGAGAACACCCCGCAGGACACCGCGCGCGTGGGCCGCGACGTGCGCCAGCTCGAAGCGCACATTGACTCGCTGACCGCGCGAAACTCCAAGCTGATGGACACCCTCAAAGAGGCGCGTCAGCAGCTGTTGGCGTTGCGTGAGGAGGTCGATCGACTCGGTCAGCCGCCGAGCGGTTACGGCGTCCTGTTGGACAGTCACGAAGACGACACCGTCGACGTGTTCACCTCGGGCCGTCGGATGCGGCTGAACATCTCGCCCAACATCGACGTAGCAACCCTCAGGAAGGGCCAGACGGTCCGCCTCAACGAGGCGCTGACGGTCGTCGAGGCCGGCAATTTCGAGTCGGTCGGCGAAATATCCACGTTGCGCGAAATCCTGTCCGACGGGCACCGCGCGCTGGTTGTGGGCCACGCCGACGAGGAGCGCATCGTCTGGCTGGCCGAGCCGCTGGTCGCCGCGGACCTTCCCGACAGTCACCCGGACGCGCTCTCGGATGACCGCCGTCCCCGCAAGCTGCGCCCCGGCGACTCGCTGCTGGTCGACACCAAGGCCGGCTACGCCTTCGAGCGCATCCCCAAGGCCGAGGTCGAAGACCTGGTGCTCGAGGAGGTGCCCGACGTCAGCTACGGCGACATCGGCGGCCTGACACGCCAGATCGAGCAGATCCGCGACGCCGTCGAACTGCCCTTCCTGCACAAGGACCTCTACCGCGAGTACGCGTTGCGTCCGCCCAAAGGCGTGCTGCTTTACGGCCCGCCCGGCTGCGGTAAGACGCTGATCGCCAAGGCGGTCGCCAACTCGCTGGCCAAGAAGATGGCCGAGGTCCGCGGCGACGACGCCCACGAGGCCAAGTCGTACTTCCTCAACATCAAGGGCCCCGAGCTGCTGAACAAGTTCGTCGGCGAGACCGAACGCCACATCCGGCTGATCTTCCAGCGGGCGCGCGAGAAGGCCTCCGAAGGCACCCCGGTGATCGTGTTCTTCGACGAGATGGACTCGATCTTCCGCACCCGCGGCACCGGTGTCTCCTCGGACGTGGAAACCACCGTCGTGCCGCAGCTGCTGAGCGAGATCGACGGCGTGGAGGGGCTGGAGAACGTCATCGTGATCGGCGCCTCCAACCGCGAGGACATGATCGACCCGGCGATCCTGCGGCCCGGCCGCCTGGACGTCAAGATCAAGATCGAGCGCCCCGATGCCGAAGCCGCACAAGACATCTTCTCGAAGTACCTGGTCGAGACCCTGCCGGTGCACGCCGACGACCTCGCCGAGTTCGGCGGGGACCGCGCGGCCTGCATCAAGGCGATGATCGAGAAGGTCGTCGACCGGATGTACGCCGAGATCGACGACAACCGGTTCCTGGAGGTCACCTACGCCAACGGTGACAAGGAAGTCATGTACTTCAAGGACTTCAACTCCGGGGCGATGATCCAGAACGTGGTCGACCGGGCGAAGAAGAACGCCATCAAGTCGGTGCTGGAGACCGGTCAGCCCGGTCTGCGCATCCAGCACCTGCTGGATTCGATCGTCGATGAGTTCGCCGAGAACGAGGACCTGCCCAACACCACCAACCCCGATGACTGGGCGCGGATCTCGGGCAAGAAGGGCGAGCGGATCGTCTACATCCGCACCCTGGTCACCGGCAAGAGCTCCAGCGCCAGTCGTGCCATCGACACCGAGTCCAACCTGGGCCAGTACCTGTAGCGCTAGCTGCTGTACAGCGAGTAGCTGTTGGTCAGGTCGTCCTGCAGCACGCGGGCCATCTCGACGGTGGTGTCCACCCGCAGGGGGCTGGTCAGCACGCGCGCCTGGTAGGTCCAACCCGGTGGCAGCGTGAGCCGGTCGGCGAGCCCGGCGAGGTCGGCCCGGGACAGGTTCGCATCGACGACCTGGCTCCAGGTCTGCATGACCCACCGTCGGCCGTCGGGGTCGATCAGCTCGTAGATCTGCTCGCCGGCATCGAAGACGAAGACGGCGTGGCGGCTCACCTCGTTGACGGTGTAGGGGCCGGGGTTCATCGAGGACAGCGCGACTTGGGCCTGCTTGATCATCTCGAGGCCGCCGAAGGTCTTGGTCTCGCGTGGGCCCTGCGGCGCCTTTTCGATGGTGTTCATCAGCCAGTAGCGCGGGCCGTTGAGTAGGGCGGCGGCCGCGCCGTTCTCGGTGGCGATGGCCTGCGCGTCGAGGGCGGACCACAGCTGCGCGGGGCAGTCGTTGAGGCCGAAGGTGTTGTAGACGACCGCCTGCGGACCCGAGTCGCCGATCTCGACCAGCAGCACTTCGCCGTAGCGTTTCCCGGATACGTCGGTGGTGTGCCGGCGGGCTTGCTCGGTGGACATTTCGGTGAAATTAGCCACTGACCTCGGCGACGTCAACGCCTCTGGCGGTGTGATTCCTCGTCCCCTCTAGGCTGAACGTCATGCAGCGGATCATCGGAACCGAAGTCGAATACGGCATCGCTTCGCCGTCCGATCCCACCGCGAACCCGATCCTCACCTCCACCCAGGCCGTGCTGGCCTACGCCGCCGCCGCGGGAATCCCGCGCGCCAAGCGCACCCGCTGGGACTACGAGGTGGAGTCGCCGCTGCGCGACGCCCGCGGCTTCGACCTGAGCCGCTCAAGCGGCCCGCCGCCGATCATCGACGCCGACGAGGTCGGCGCGGCGAACATGATTCTCACCAACGGGGCACGGCTCTACGTCGACCACGCCCACCCGGAGTACTCCGCGCCCGAGGTCACCGACCCGCTGGACGCGGTCATCTGGGACAAGGCCGGCGAGCGGGTGATGGAGGCCGCGGCGCGCTATGTGGCCAGCGTCCCGGGCGCGGCCAAGCTGCAGCTGTACAAGAACAACATCGACAACAAGGGCGCCTCCTACGGCACCCACGAGAACTACCTGATGAGCCGGCAGACGCCGTTCTCGGCGATCATTGCCGGTCTGACCCCGTTTCTGGTGTCCCGGCAGGTGGTCACCGGGTCCGGGCGCGTCGGGTTGGGTGCCGCGGGCGATGAACCGGGCTTTCAGCTCTCCCAGCGCGCCGACTACATCGAGGTCGAAGTCGGCCTGGAGACCACCCTCAAGCGCGGCATCATCAACACCCGCGACGAGCCGCACGCCGACGCCGACAAGTACCGCCGGCTGCACGTGATCATCGGCGACGCCAACCTCGCCGAGACGTCGACGTATCTGAAGGTGGGCACCACCGCGCTGGTCTTGGATCTGATCGAGGAGGGCCCCGAGCACGGGATCGACCTGAGCGATCTGGTGCTGGCCCGACCGGTGCGCGCGGTGCACGTCATCAGCCGCGACCCGACGCTGCGGGCCACCGTCGCACTGGCCGACGGCCGCGAGATGACCGGCCTTGCGCTGCAACGGATCTACCTCGACCGGGTCACCAAGCTGGTGGAGAGCCGTGATCCCGATCCGCGCGCCACCGACATCATCGAGACCTGGGCCCGGGTGCTCGACCAGCTTGAGCGTGACCCGATGGAGTGCGCCGACGTGCTGGACTGGCCGGCCAAGCTGCGGCTGCTGGAGGGCTTCCGGCAGCGGGAGAACCTGAGCTGGTCGGCGCCCCGCCTGCACCTGATCGACCTGCAGTACTCCGACGTGCGGCTGGACAAGGGCCTGTACAACCGGCTGGTCGCCCGTGGCTCGATGCGCCGCCTGATCACCGAACAGCAGGTGCTGGCCGCGGTGGACAACCCGCCGACCGACACCCGGGCCTACTTCCGCGGTGAGTGCCTGCGCCGCTTCGGGGCCGACATCGCCGCCGCGAGCTGGGACTCGGTCATCTTCGACCTGGGTGGGGACTCGCTGGTGCGAATCCCCACCCTGGAGCCGCTGCGTGGCAGCAAGGCGCACGTCGGAGCTTTGCTGGATTCGGTGGACAGTGCCGCCGAACTGGTGCAACAACTCACCACCTAGACCCCGAGCAACATCGGCGCCGACCGGTAGGGTGGAGAAACCGGCCGCGGTAATGCGCGGCCGATGAGATTCAGGAGGCAGCAATGGCTCAGGAGCAGACCAAGCGCGGCGGGGGCGGCGGAGACGACGACGATCTCACCGGCAGCACTGCGGCGGGCCAGGAACGCCGAGAGAAGCTCACCGAGGACACCGATGACCTGCTCGACGAGATCGACGACGTGCTGGAAGAGAACGCCGAGGACTTCGTGCGCGCGTACGTCCAAAAGGGCGGCCAGTGACCTGGTTGTCGCGTGATCGTCTGCCCCTCAACTCAGCAACCCCAGGAATCGCGCTCACCGGCGTAGGTCTGTCGTCGTTTTCGGAGTTCCTGCGGCTGCAGGCTCCGGAGCTGTTGCCGACCGGCGCGGGTGCCGCATACACCGGTGGGGTGGGTGAGCAACTGCCGCACGGCACCACCATCGTCGCGCTGAAGTACCCCGGCGGGGTCCTCATCGCCGGTGACCGCCGTTCTACGCAGGGCAATATGATCGCGGGCCGCGACGTGCAGAAGGTGTACGTCACCGACGAGTACACCGCGACCGGCATCGCCGGCACCGCGGCCATCGCGGTCGAGTTCGCCCGGCTCTACGCGGTGGAACTGGAACACTACGAGAAGCTCGAAGGTGTCCCGCTGACGTTCGCCGGCAAGGTCAACCGGTTGTCGACCATGGTGCGCGGCAACCTGGGAGCCGCGATGCAGGGCTTGGTGGCGTTGCCGCTGCTGGCCGGTTACGACATCGATGCTGAGGACCCGCAGACCGCGGGGCGCATCGTGTCCTTCGACGCCGCCGGCGGCTGGAACGTGGAGAGCGAGGGCTACCAGGCGGTGGGCTCGGGTTCGCTGTTCGCCAAGTCGTCGATCAAGAAGCTCTACAACCAGATCAGCGACGCTGACACCGCGCTGCGGGTGGCCATCGAGGCGCTCTACGACGCCGCCGATGACGACTCCGCCACCGGCGGGCCGGATCTGGTGCGGGGTATCTATCCGACCGCGGTCACCATCGATGCCGACGGCGCCGTCGACATCGCCGAGGAGCGGATCGCCGAGCTGGCCCGTGTGGTCGTCGAGAGCCGGACGCGTGGCGGGGATTCGGGGCCAGCGACCAAGCGGGGTAAGAAATGAGCTTCCCGTACTTCATCTCGCCCGAGCAGGCGATGCGCGAGCGCGGCGAGCTCGCGCGCAAGGGCATCGCCCGCGGTCGCAGCGTGGTGGCGCTGGCCTACGCCGACGGCGTGTTGTTCGTCGCCGAGAACCCTTCTCGCTCATTGCAGAAGATCAGCGAACTCTATGACCGGGTGGGTTTCGCGGCGGCGGGCCGGATCAACGAGTTCGAGAACCTGCGCCGCGGCGGCATTCAGTTCGCCGATACTCGCGGCTACGCCTATGACCGGCGTGACGTCACCGCCCGCCAGCTGGCCAATGTCTACGCCCAGACCCTGGGCACCATCTTCACCGAGCAGGCCAAGCCTTATGAGGTGGAGTTGTGTGTGGCCGGCGTCGCCTACCAGGGCCAGACGAAAGCGCCTGAGCTGTACCGGGTCACCTATGACGGGTCGATCACCGATGAGCCGCACTTCGTGGTGATGGGTGGCACCACCGAGCCGGTCACCAACGCGCTCAAGGAGTCCTACGCCGAGAACGCCGAGTTGGCCGACGCGCTGCACATCGCGGTCAACGCGCTCAAACAGACCGACACCGGCAACGGTGGCGAGCCGCGCGAGCTGGGGCCGGGCACCCTGGAAGTGGCCATTTTGGACGCCAACCGGCCCAAGCGTGCGTTTCGGCGGATTAACCGTGCCGCGCTGGAATCATTACTGCCGCAAGCTGGCTCGTCGGGGGAGGCGTCAGACGAGGCTTCTGGCTAGGCCCGCCTATGCCCAAGAAATACGGGGTCAAAGAGAAGGACCTGGTCGTCAATCACATTGTCGACCTGGTGCTGGCGGGGGAGCTGCGCACGGGCGACCGCATCAACCGTGACGCGATCGCGGCCGCATTGGGGGTCAGCCGGCTTCCGGTGCAGCAGGGCATCGACCAACTCGAGCATGACGGACTGTTGGCCAGCCGTTATCACCGCGGCGTCTTTGTTGAGCGGTTCGATGAGGCGGCCGTTCTCGAACAGCATGAGTTGCACGGTGTGCTCAATGGGATCGCGTCAGCGCGTGCGGCGACGAATCCGACGCCGCGGGTGCTCGCCGAACTCGATGCGGCGTTGCGGACGTTGCGAGCCAGTAAGGAACCCACGGCGTTTCAAGAGGCGGCTTACGCCTACCGGCGCATCATCGTCGAGGAGTACGCGGGTCCCCGGCTGCAGGCGGCGATCGTCGCGGCACGCGTGTTCGCGCCACGCGGATTCTGGGGCAGCTATCCCCGGGGCAACGAGGAGTTCGTGCACACCTACGAAGCCGAGACCGCGGCAATCCGCGCACAGGATCCCGAGGCCGCGCGAGCCGCGAATATGGAGCGCGCGGACTTGCGGGCGAAGGTGGTGATCGCGGAGTTGACCTCTCGAGGTGTGCTGGACGACGCGTCGGCCGGCTGACGCGTGACGTTCGCCTTTACCCGATGTCCTGTCGGGTGAGATCGAAAGGCGGAGTCGGCAACGTTAGTGCTCACACTGCGACGACGCGGATCAGGGTTTCCAGGCCGGGAAAGTCCTGAGGGTTTCGACTGTAGAGATCCAGACGATTGGCGTGCGCCGTCGCCGCGATCAACAGGTCGGCAAACCTGCTCCGGGGCTGTCGTCCTTGGCGTACCACCGCGGCCACGACGAGTCCGTAACTGCGTACGGCGGCTTCGTCGAACGGGATCGGCTCCAGTCGCGATTCCACCTCCTGCAATCGGGCCTGACGCTTGGCCGCCTCGATGGGCGTCGCGGCCAACAGGGGGCCGGCGGCCAACTCGGCCGCGGTGATAGCCGAGATCGCCACCTCGTCGGGCAGGGCGGCGACGACCGCCGGGTCGTGCCAGTCGATGACGACGGACGTATCCACCAGGCCGGCCGTCACTTCACAGGCCCTGGTCGATCAACCGGTCGAGTTCGGCGCGGAACTGACGATGATCAATGCGGACGGCTGTGGCGGCCAGTGCGGCGACTTCGCTACGAGGGATGAAGGTGCGGCGAACGGCACGCACCGGGCGCAGTTCGGCCACCGGCTCGCCGTTGCGTGTCACCACGAACGTCTCGCCGGCCACTACCGCATCGATCACCTTCGCATTGTCATTGCGCAGCTCCCGCTGAGCGATGGTCCTTGTCATGACTGCAATCGTAGCGAGAGATGCTACACCCCGCTACGCTCCCCGGAGGTCACGGCCGCCGAGCCCTCTGGGCCCGACGGCCGTGACCGATCTCGCTGATGTATCAGCCGGGCTGCCCGTCGTTGCCGGCGGTGCCGGGTTGTCCAGCGGGGGTTCCGTTGCCGCCGTTGCCGGCGGCGCCACCGGCACCGGCCGCACCGCCTGCTCCGACGGTGCCATTGCTACCGCCGGTGCTGGTGCCGCCCGCGCCTCCGGCCGCGCCATCGCCGCCGTTGCCGCCATTGCCGCCGTTGCCGCCGGGCAAGGTGTTGCCGTCGGAGTCGGTGCCGCCGTTGCCGCCAGCCCTCCCGGCGCCGCCGGTGCCTCCTGCACCGCCGGTACCACCGTTGCCCCCGTCGCCGGAGACCGCGCTACCCCCGGAACCGCCCTTGCCGCCGTTGCCGGCGTCGCCACCGTTGCCGCCGTTGCCGCCGGGGCCGTGCGCGGGGTTGGTTGCGGGTCCTCCTACGAACCCAGTGCCGCCGGTCCCGCCGTTGCCGCCGTTGCCGCCATCGACGGCGCCTTGAGCACTACCACCGGTACCACCGGCTCCGCCGTCGCCGCCGGTACCGATGGTGCCGCTGCCGCCGTTGCCGCCGTTTCCGCCGTTGCCGGCATGGCTGGGTCCGATGCCCAGGTCGTTGGCGGGGGTCTCGATGCCGCCGCTGGCGCCGCCGACACCGCCTGCTCCACCGTTGCCGGCGGTGCCGCCCGCGCCGCCGGTCACGGGGATAGACGCGGTGCCTCCGTTGCCTCCGTTGCCGCCGTTACCGCCGGAAGCGGTGCCAGAGCCTCCGGCCCCGCCTGCACCACCGTCGCCCGCGGCAAGTCCGGCGGTCATACTCCCTCCGTTGCCTCCGTTGCCGCCTTTGCCGCCGATGCTAATCACACCGGGGCCGGTGGCACCGTTGCCTCCGGCACCTCCGGCACCGCCTGTCCCGCCGTCGGTGGTGGCGGTGCCGGCACCACCGGCGCCGCCGTTACCTCCGTTGCCGCCGATGCTGTAGGTGACGCCGTCGTGCTGCCAGCCAGTGCTTGTACCGCCGGCACCGCCCTTGGCGCCTTCGTAGCCGCCGCCGCTGCCGCCGCTGCCGCCGTTGCCTCCGTTGCCTCCGGCATAGGTACCGGTGCCGCCGTTGCCGCCGGTACCTCCTGGGCCGGCCCCAAAGGCGTTAGAGCCGTTGCCGCCCTTACCGCCGATAGTTTTGACCGTGGGGTCGTCGGTGGCGCCGTTGCCGCCGCTGCCGCCGTCGCCACCGCCGCTACCGCGGCCCGAGCCGCCGTTGCCGCCGTTTCCGCCGGTGCCGGCGCTGGCGAAACCACCGTTGCCGCCATCGCCGCCTCTGCCGCCGAGTTCGGGGTTCCCGGGGAGGCTGTTGCTGGCGGTGTTGCCGTTGCCGCCGTTGCCGCCGTTGATCCCGGCGCCGCCATTGCCGCCGTTGCCGCCGTCCGCGCCGATGCCGGTCGGGCCCGTGTAACCCCCGCCGTAGCCGCCGTTGCCGCCGTTGCCGCCATTACCCAGGTAGTCGCCGCTGCCGTCTTGGTAGGCGTCGCCGCCGTTGCCGCCATTGCCGCCATTGGAGGAGTGGCCGAGTTGACCGACCTGGCCGTACATCGGGCTGGTGAAGATGGTCGAGCCTCGTTCACCGGCAGTCCCACCGTGGCCGACGCTCCAATTGACTCCCGCGTTCCCGCCGTTGCCGCCGTTGACGTGTTCCGCGGTGCCGGTGGCTCCGTTTCCACCGTTGCCGTTGGCCCCGCCGTTACCGCCGTTGCCACCGTTGCCGAACATGAAGCTGCTGCGCCCGCCGTTGCCACCGCTGCCGCCGAGTCCGCCTGCGCCACCATTTCCGTCACCACCGTTGGTCCAGGTGCCTGCCACACCGTCAACGCCTGCGCCGCCCATGCCGCCGTTACCGCCATTGCCGAAGAACCAGGCTGAGGCGTTGCCGCCGAGTCCGCCGTTGCCACCGATGCTGTCGGCATCCAGTGCTGCTCCGCCAGCCCCGCCGTTTCCGCCGTTGCCCATCCAGTTGCCGCCGGCTCCGCCGTCACCACCGTTGGCGCCGGCACCGCCATCACCACCGGTCCCGCCGTCGCCGAGCCAGCCGGCCGCGTTGCCGCCGTTGCCACCGGCCACACCGGCCTCGGTGCTGTCCCAGCCGTCTCCGCCGTCGCCGAACCACAGGCCGCCGTTGCCGCCGTCGGGGTTGGCTTCGGTGCCGTCGATGCCGTTGCCGATCAGGTATTGCCCGGCGGCGGTGTTGATCCAGCCGTTGACCAGCTCACCGAAGTCGCTGGTGATCCAGGCCTGCAGACCGTCATGAATCGGGTCGTAGAACCACTGATCGATCATGCTGGTCCAGTCGAAGGCGCCCACCTCGGCGGGTCCGGCTGCCAGCCATGCCGAGGTGTCGAAAAGATCGGTGATCCAATCGAATTCGTCGGCCTGTGCCGGGGGTGCCACGGTCAGCGGGGTCATACCGAATGCCAGGAACGCGCCGACCGCACTGGCGGCGCCGAGCGCCCGGGAGGCGCGGCGTGCATTGATGTGGTGACTCATGTGCAGGGATACCTCTCTAAAAGAATGGGGGTAAAGGTTTTCGGAGATCAGAGTCCGAGCAGGTCGCCGAGCCAGCCGAATGCGTCGGTGGCCGCACTGGAGCCGCCGTCATCGAGAGTGTCGGTGGGCAGCAGCGGCAGTTCAGCGCCGGCAAGCGGCGGAGTGACCACCACCGGGCCCTTGCCGTCCCAGCCCGACCCCAGCAGGGCGCCAACGGTCTGCCCCCAGGCCTGCCAGGCCGCGATCGGCCCGATGGCGGCACTGTTGAGGTCCAGGGTGCCCAGCACCGGCACCCCGCTGAATTCGAGACCAACACTTTGGAACAGCGAGCCACCGATCGCCGGTACCTCGACGGCGACTTCGCCCCCGGGGCCCAGCACCTGATAGCTCACCGCGGCCGCACCCGTGGACAGCAACCCAGCGAAGGCAAAGTCCAGATGGTCCATGTTCATGCCGGCCGGGAAGTAGCCGGAGGCGTTGATCATCGGCAGCAGTGCATCCAGGTTCAAGGTGGCGCCGTTGAAGAACGCGCCGCCCATATTGACCAGAATGTCGAACGGGTTGTCCCCATCGGTGATGCCGTTGAGCAACGCGATCCACGGGCTGATCATCGGCCCGATCGACGCCATGAGCAGTGCACTGGCCGGGGAACCCAGGTAGTCGATGATCGGCATGATCGAGTCTTTGTCCACATCCGGTGGGATGTAGCCGGCGATCTGGCCGAACATCAGTTGGTGGGTGCTGTCCATGGTGTGGTTGAGCACCGTGGCCCGGGTTTCGTCGGTGGCGTTCTGCAGCGCCCAGCCGGAGATCACCGCATTCAAGTGCAGCTGAATCTGCTCGTTTACCCAATTCGTGGAGCCGGCCGGGTCGTTGAGCAGCCGGTCGGCGTAGTCCAGCTGGTTGGCCACGAATTGCTGCATCCCAACCCCAGGGGCCAGGTAGTAGTTGTTCAGCATCGCAGTCAGATTGGCCGACGTCGCATTGAAAATGTCCTGCCACGCGCTGGCCAGTTGCACCGAGGAGGACTCGGTCTTGAGCAGAGCGGGCAGGGGGGCGGCCGCCGGTGTCACCGCGACAAGACTGGCCCCCACCAGAGCCACACCTGCGGTGGCGTAGGGGCGAACTGTGGCGTGCAAGGGGGTCTCCTTCAGGTATCTGGGGCACAGCGCGACATGGAACGGGACGACAGTAGCTGAGAGTTGGATGATTTGTATACAAAAAATCAGAACAGGTTTCACCGGCGCGAAGTTATCGCTGGTAACGGGGTTGCGGCATGACCTTCGGGGTCCTGGCCTCCTGGGCTAGAGACCGGTAAATCTGCAGGTGTTACAGCTTTCGTTGCGCTCGTCGGGAGCTTCGTCACATGGCGGGAGCGCTTCTTGTCCGGCCGAGGCTTCTCGCGCCAAAATATGAATGTAAGTAACGGCAGGATGCCCCTCACGAGCGTTGCGCGCCAAGAAAGGTTCGACCGTGCCGTACTCCTGTCTCAGCCTTTAGACGGGTTTCTATGAACTCGGACTCCCGGCTCAGGCGTGCGGGGCGCGAAATCTTCCAAGACCGCCTCGCGGCAGATAGATTTGCGTTTCATGGCGCTCGTGGACCGCAACACCTGTCCGGGTGCATGAGCGCGGTCATCAAGCGACTGCGTGACATCCGCGCAACCGATATCGCGTTCAGTGGCGGCAAGGGCGCCAACCTCGGTGAACTACTGGCGGCCGGGCTGCCCGTACCCGACGGATTCGTCATCGGTGTCCCGGCACGCGTGGGCTCCTCGGGTGCCGTGCGCGAGGCGATCGTCGCGAACTACCAAGCCATGGGCGATGACGTCGCCGTAGCGGTGCGATCTTCGGCTGTGTCCGAGGACGGCGACAGTGCGTCGCATGCGGGAATCTACGAGACGGTTCTCAACGTCCGGGGAAGCGCGCAATTACTTGCCGCCGTAGACCATTGCTGGACGTCGGTCTCGTCCTCGCGGGCCCGCCGATACCGTGAGGCGCGGGGGCTGGAGTCCAACGTCGCAATGGCTGTCGTCGTTCAGCAGCAGATCGATCCGGCCTGTGGAGGCGTTGCCTTCACCGCGGACCCACTGAGCGGCCGTACGGACCGGGTGGTCATCGAGTTTGCGCACGGACATGGCGGGAACGTGACCGATGGCTTGGTGACGCCCGCGCGCACGGTGGTGGACAAGAGCAGCTTGCACGTCGTCGATACCGGAATGTCGGCGCAGAGTTATCCGTTGTCCGACAATCAGATTCGAGACGTTGCCGACTGTGCAGTGCGGATCGAACGGTGGTACGGCAGCCCGCAGGACATCGAGTGGGTCGTCGATGAACAGGGTCAGATCTGGGTTCTGCAGGCGCGCCCGGTCACGGGAGCCGACGTGGTGGCGGCCCAGGCGAGAAGCATGGAGCTGTATGACCCGCCGCGAGCACCCGAAAGTCGTTGGACCCGAGTCAACATCGGTGAAGCCGTGCCTGGCGTGCCGACGCCGCTTTCCTGGTCGATGTGGAGTGTTGGGCTCACCGAGGCGCAACGACAGACGCAAACGCGCCTCGGTGTCGTGTCACAGCGTGAGAGTCGGCAGGGACCGCTCATGACCCTCGCGCGGGGCTGGCCGGTGCTGTCGGTCGACTTGCTGTTGAGTCAAGTCGCTCGGATCCCTGGCGTGGACCCCGGCGCCTTCAGCCAGCAGCTTTTCGGCGAGGTGGTAGAGACCGACGTGGCGCCGGTCTATGCGCGCGCCGCGACGGCATGCCGGATGGCCTTCCGCGCCCCGGTCACCCTTGCGCTGCTGAGCCGCCGCCTGCGAGCCGTCAGTGCGACTTCACGGCAAGCGTGGCAGCGGGATGCATGGCGACCCGCAGAGGATCCTCTGGCACTGCTGGTCGGGGCCGCCACGCGCTTCGCGGAGACCTTGACCATTCACACCATGCAGACTTACCTGTGTCAGAGCCTGTACCAGGCAGTCGAGCGCGTGGCCGGCGACCGGGCGATCGACCTGCTCTCCGGCGATGGTGACCTTCCTGAAGCGCAGCTGGCCAGGGATCTTGGTCTGCTTGCCGGCGGCGCGATCGCGCTCGACCAGTTCCTTCGCGAGCACGGATTCCACGGACCCGACGAGGGCGAGATCGCATCCGCGTCGTGGCGGCAGAACCCGGAACCGGTGCTGCAGGCAGCACGCGCGTGGGCCGATGGCGGCGGGGTGCGCGATCCCGGTATCGTGTTGGACCGCCGCCGCGATGAACGCCGTCAGGCAGAGTCGGAGCTGCGTGCACTGCTGCCGCGCTCGCGGCGCGGTGCCGTCACCGGCCTGATCGCGATGGCGCGTCGAGCCCTGGTCGGTCGGGAGATCGGGAAGACCGCCTTCCTACAAGATCTTGACGTTGCCCGCCATGCGGTGTCCTTCATGGACGCAGATGCGGTCTGGTGCACACTCGACGAACTCCGGGGGAACGTCGCGCTGTTTTCGGCGGATATCCTCGCTCGCCAACGGATTCGGTCACGATTCGCCACACAGGAACCCCCGCTGTCGTTTGCCGGCGATCCGGGCAACCCGCCGGTCGCGGTCGGGGGACAGTCACTCATCACCGGTGCCGCTGCGAGCCCGGGCCGTGCCCGGGGACGGGCACGGGTGGTGACCGATCCCAGCGCGTCCGTCGACCTCGGCGCTGGCGATGTACTGATCGCACGAACCACCGACCCGTCGTGGGTGGTGCGGTTCATGGCAGTGGCCGGGATGGCCATCGATGTGGGCGGCACGTTGTCGCACGCCGCGATCATCGCGCGCGAACTCGGCATACCGTGCGTCATCGGGACAGGCAACGGCACCCACGTCATCCCCGACGGCGCGTGGGTGGACATCGACGGCTCGCAGGGGACCGTGCGAATTCTCGACGTGCCGCCTACCGATCGATCCGGAAACGCTTGACGCGCGCGCCCGCACCGGACACCAGCTCGACCCGGCTGCGCGGAACGTCGAAATGCTCTGCCAGCACCCGGATGACGGCGGCGTTCGCCTTGCCGTCCACCGCGGGCTCGCGCACGTAGACGGTCAGCTGCCCGTCGTCGTCGGTCTCGACCAGGGGGCCTTTGCGGCTGCCCGGCTTGACCTTGACGACGACGGATTCTGCCATCGCGGAGTAACTACCGGGCGACGATCACCGACGAGCCGTGCCCGAACAGACCCTGGTTGGCGGTGACGCCCACCGTGGCGCCCTCAACCTGACGGCCGGTGGCCTGACCACGCAGCTGCCAGGTCAGCTCGCACACCTGGGCGATGGCCTGCGCCGGGATCGCCTCGCCGAAGCAGGCAAGCCCACCGGACGGGTTCACTGGCACCCGGCCACCGATGGTGGTGGCGCCGCTGCGCAGCAGCTGCTCGCCTTCACCCTTGGCGCACAGGCCCAGGTGCTCGTACCAGTCGATCTCCAGCGCGGTGGACAGGTCATAGACCTCGGCGAGGCTGACGTCCTCGGGGCCGATTCCGGCCTCGGCGTAGGCGGCGTCCAGGATCTGGTCCTTGAACACCCGTTCCGGGGCCGCCACGACGGCGGTGGAATCGGTTGCGATGTCCGGCAATTCGGGCAGATGCTGCGGGTAACGGGGGGTCACGGTGGACACCGCGCGCACCGACGGCACGCCGTCGAGCGAACCTAGGTGCTTCTTGGCGAATTCCGCGCTGGCCACGATCAGCGCGGCCGCACCGTCGGAGGTGGCGCAGATGTCGAGCTGGCGCAGCGGGTCGGAGACCACCGGGCTGGCCAGCACGTCGGCGACCGCCGATTCCTTGCGGTAGCGCGCGTTCGGGTTGTTCAACCCGTGCCGGGAGTTCTTCACCTTGACCTGGGCGAAGTCTTCGGAGGTGGCGCCGTAGAGGTCCATCCGGCGGCGCGCCAGCAGCGCGAAGTACACCGGGTTCATCGCGCCGATCAGGTGGAAGCGCTGCCAGTCGGGGTCGTTCTTGCGCTCACCGCCGACGGGGGCGAACGCGCCCTTGGGGGTGGTGTCGGCGCCGATCACCAGCGCCACATCGCAGAAGCCGGCCAAGATCTGGGCCCGGGCGCTCTGCAGCGCCTGCGACCCGGAGGCGCAGGCGGCATACGACGAGGACACCGGAACCCCGTTCCAGCCCAGCTTCTGGGCGAACGTCGAACCGGCGATGAAGCCCGGGTAGCCGTTGCGGATGGTGTCCGCCCCGGCGATGAACTGGATCTGCTGCGCGTTCAGGCCGGCGTCGGCCAGCGCGGCACGGGCGGCGACCACCCCGTACTCGGTGAAGTCGCGGCCCCACTTGCCCCACGGGTGCATGCCCGCACCCAGGATGTACAGCGGCTCAGGCATTGGAGTCCACCTTCTTCCACGCGTAGACGGTGCGCGTCACTCCGTCGCCGTCGGTGTAGAGCGGCATGGTGGTCAGTTCCATCTCCATGCCGACCTTCAGGTCCGCGGCCAGGGTGCCCTCGACCACCTTGCCCAGCACGATCAGGCCCTCGTCGGCCAGCTCCACCGCGGCGATCGCGAACGGCTCGAACGGGTCGCTCGGTGGGTAGGGGGCCGGCGGAAGGTACCGGTTCTCGGTGTAGCTCCAGATCGTGCCGCGCCGTGACAGCGCGACCGGCTCCAGCACGTCGCCGTCGCAGGCGGGGTTGGGGCAGTTGTTCTCACGCGGCGGGAACACATAGGTGCCGCACTGCGGACACTTCGCGCCGATCAGGTGGGGGAGGCCGGCGTCGTCGGTGGCGTACCACCCGTCGATCGCGGGCTGCGAGGCTACATCTGGCACCCGGTCAGCGTACCGAACGACGGCGGTGAAATTGAAACGTGTTCCAGTCACCGGGCTGACGGGTGCTGCGACCTATGGTGGCGAGGTCAGACACGGAAACGGAGGGATTCGGCAGTGGTGATCGTCGCAGGACATCTGACGGTGGATCCCGGTCAGCGGGACGACTACCTGCAACAGTGCCGCGACGTCGTGCGCCAGGCGCGCCGCGCATCGGGGTGCCTGGGCTTTGCGATCACCGCCGACCTTCTCGACCCGAGCCGGGTCGACATCTTCGAGCGTTGGGAATCGCGGGCCGCGTTGGACGCGTTTCGCGGCAGCGGGCCCAGCGATGAGCAGGCCGCCGCGATCCTGTCGGCCGCGATCGCCGAGTACGACGTCACTGAGGAGCGACCGCTGACCTGATGTCCGCGGCAGTGCATAGAGTTGTCCCCGTGAGTCAGACCAAACCGACGCTGCTGCTCCTCGACGGAAACTCGCTGGCGTACCGCGCGTTCTATGCCCTGCCCGCGGAGAACTTCAAGACCCGCAGCGGCCTGACCACCAACGCCGTCTACGGGTTCACCGCAATGCTGATCAACCTGCTGCGCGACGAGGCCCCGACCCACGTCGCCGCCGCGTTCGACGTGTCGCGCCAAACCTTCCGCTCCGAACGCTTCCCGGAGTACAAGGCCACCCGTTCGAGCACCCCCGATGAGTTCCGCGGCCAGATCGACATCACCAAGGAAGTCCTCAACGCGCTGGGCATCACCACGCTGTCCGAGGCCGGTTTCGAGGCCGATGACCTGATCGCCACGCTGGCCACCCAGGCCGACGCCGAGGGTTACCGGGTGCTGGTGGTCACCGGCGACCGCGATGCCCTGCAATTGGTGAACGAGAACGTGACCGTGCTCTACCCCCGCAAGGGTGTCAGCGACCTGACCCGCTTCACCCCGGACGCGGTCGTCGAGAAGTACGGCCTGACCCCGGCGCAGTACCCGGACTTCGCCGCGCTGCGCGGCGACCCCAGCGACAACCTGCCGGGCATCCCCGGGGTGGGGGAGAAGACCGCGTCGAAGTGGATCAGTGAATACGGTTCGCTGCAGGGGCTGGTGGACCAGGTCGACACCGTCAAGGGCAAGGTCGGAGATGCGTTGCGCGCCAACCTGTCCACCGTGATCCTCAATCGCGAACTGACCGACCTGGTGCGCAACGTGCCGCTGGCCCAGACGCCGGACACCCTGCGGCTGGTGCCCTGGGATCGTGAGCAGATCCATCAGCTCTTCGACGACCTCGAGTTCCGGGTGCTGCGCGACCGGTTGTTCGACACGCTGTCCACCGCCGGCGGCACAGTCCCCGAGGCCGAGGAGGGCTTCGAGGTGCGCGGCGGCGCGCTGGCGCCGGGCACCGTCGCCTCGTGGCTGGGGGCACACGCCGCCGACGGCCGGCGCACCGGGCTGGCCGTGATCGGCACCCACCGCAGCTTCGACAGCGACGCCACCGCGCTGGCCCTGGCCTCGGCGGACGGCGAAGGCGGCTACATCGACACCGCGGCGCTGACTGCCGAGGACGACGCCGCGCTGGGCGCCTGGCTGGCCGATCCGGCCAAGCCCAAGGCGCTGCACGAGGCCAAGCTGGCCATCCACGACCTGGCCGGGCGCGGCTGGACCCTGGATGGCGTCACCTGCGACACCGCTCTGGCCGCCTACCTGGTGCGTCCCGGGCAGCGCAGCTTCAGCCTCGACGATCTGTCGGTGCGCTACCTGCGCCGGGAGCTGCGTGCTGAATCCGATGAGCAGCAACAGCTTTCGCTGCTGGACGACACCGAGGGCATCGACGATCAGGCGGTGCAGACCGCGATCCTGCGGGCCCGGGCCGTCACCGACCTGGCCGACGCGCTGGATCTCGAACTGGCTCGCATCGACTCTTCGGGTCTGCTCGCCGACATCGAACTGCCCCTGCAGCGGGTGCTGGCCGAGCTGGAGACCACCGGGATCGGTGTGGACCTCGATCACCTGAGCCAGCTGCAGAGCCGGTTCGGAGACCAGATCCGCGACGCCGCCGAGGCGGCCTATGCGGTGATCGGCAAGCAGATCAACCTCGGTTCGCCCAAACAGCTGCAGGTGGTGCTCTTCGACGAACTGGGCATGCCCAAGACCAAGAAGACCAAGACCGGCTACACCACCGACGCTGACGCGCTGCAGACCCTGTTCGATAAGACCGGCCATCCGTTCCTGGAGCACCTGCTGGCCCACCGCGACGTCACCCGGCTGAAGGTGACCGTCGACGGATTGCTGAAATCGGTTGCCTCCGATGGCCGGATCCACACCACGCTGAATCAGACCATCGCGGCGACCGGCCGCTTGTCGTCCACCGATCCCAACCTGCAGAACATCCCGATCCGCACCGACGCCGGCCGCCAGATCCGCGACGGCTTCGTGGTCGGGCAGGGCTACCCCGAGCTGATGACGGTCGACTACAGCCAGATCGAGATGCGCATCATGGCGCACCTGTCGGCCGACGAGGGTCTTATCGAGGCGTTCAACACCGGCGAAGACCTGCACTCGTTCGTCGGGTCGCGGGCGTTCTCGGTGCCCATCGACGAGGTCACCCCGGATATGCGCCGTCGCGTCAAGGCGATGTCGTACGGCCTGGCCTACGGGCTGAGCGCCTACGGGCTGGCCTCCCAGCTCAAGATCTCTACCGAAGAGGCCAAAGAGCAGATGGACGCCTACTTCGACCGGTTCGGCCGGGTCCGCGAGTACCTGCACGAGGTTGTCGAGCAGGCCCGCAAGGACGGCTACACCTCCACGGTGCTGGGCCGGCGGCGTTACCTGCCGGAGTTGGACAGCAGCAACCGTCAGGTCCGCGAGTCCGCCGAGCGGGCTGCGCTCAACGCCCCGATCCAGGGCAGTGCGGCCGACATCATCAAGGTCGCGATGATCAACGTCGACCAGGCGTTGAAGGCCTCGGGACTGCAGTCACGGATGCTGCTGCAGGTGCACGACGAATTGCTGTTCGAAGTGGCCGACGGCGAACGCGAGCCGCTGGAGGCACTGGTGCGCGACAAGATGGGCAGCGCCTATCCGCTCAGCGTCCCGCTGGAGGTCGCGGTCGGCTACGGGCGATCCTGGGACGCCGCCGCGCACTGATCCTTCGGCGGTGGCCGTTGTCAGCCCCCAACGCTATAGTCGAACGTATGTTCGAACGGTTGTCGCGGCCGCCTAGC
>NZ_AUWR01000014.1 GCF_000455125.1 Mycobacterium sp. UM_WGJ | reverse complement strand
GACCGGCATGATCACCGAGATGCCCGACTGGTAGTACCACTCGAATGCCGGGGTGTTGATGTCCCAGCCGTTGTAGTCGTCCTGGGCCCGCATGCCGTCGAGCAGGTACAGGCCCGGACTGCCGGAGCCACCGGGCTGAAACTGAACCTTGATGTCACGGCCCATACCTGCCGAAGGCACCTGCAGGTACTCGACCGGCAGACCCGGCCGGGAGAACGCCGATGCGGTCGCCTCGCTACCTGTCAGGCCGATCAGGCCCGGCAGCGCTGCGGCAGCTACCGCGCCGACCAAAAGTCGGCGTGCCCAGCGCAATCCCTTGCTCACGTCTGTCATTCCTGCCCCTTGTCGTCGTGCTGTGGACCGTTCAATCTCTCGATCGCGACGCCACTTGCGCCACCACTTCGGCATCGGCCCTTACATGCAGCAACGGCCGCAATGTGCAAGTTAAGCGGCCGTCTAGGGATCCGACTCGCATATAGCATACCCGATTCTCGCCCTGGACCCGGTTAGGACAAGTAGGACGACACGCGTAGGCTCCCCTCCGGAAAGCCGACAAGACCACGACAAGACCACACAGTCCTGAGCTGTCCCCGGTTCGTTCCGGCGCCCCGCCGATCCCGTTCACGGGCCCGGCGAAGGCCCTGAGCAGACGCGTTGACATCGCAGATCAGGACGATTGGGGCGCGCGATTTTGGACACCGTACTGGGGCTGGCGATCACGCCCTCGACAATCGGCTGGACCATGGCCGAGGCAGCGGGCTCGGGCTGCCCGACGGTTATCGGTGAAGAGGTGAGTGTCGCAGTCGGCGACGGCGGATCCGATGCAGCAGATCTGGCGGCCCAAGCCGCAGCGGTGGCCGACCGGGTACGCGTCATGCTGGCGGCGCGTGGCGAACGACTCCACGGCGTGGCCGTGACCTGGAGCGATGAAGCCGCCGTCGGCGCCGCGCTGCTGCTCGAGTCGCTGGGGGACGCCGGCTTCGAGCACGTGGTTCCGGTGCGCTACAGCCAGGCCGCGATGTCGCTGGCCACCGGAATCGCAGGACGAGACGAACGGGCGGCGGTATGTGTCGTCGAAACCGGGGTGGCCACCCTGGTCCTGCCCGACCAGCCGGATTCCGCCGAAGCGATCGTCATCTCCTGCCCGATCAGCGGCCTCGACGAGGTGACCGGCTGGCTGGCTGACACGGTGACCTCAACAGGTCAGCGACCGGAACTGATCATGGTGGCCGGATCGGTGCGGGGTATGGACCGCCTCGGGCGCCGATTGGAATCCACCCTGTCGCTGCCGGTCTTCGTCCAGGGCGGGGCGTTTCAGGCGTTGGCACGCGGCGCGGCCCAGGCCCTGGCCCCGCAGGCCGAGTTGACGTCGGCGCCGCTCGAGGCGCCCGCGGCCGGCGTGGCGATCGGCAACGTCGGCCGCCGTCGGATGCGGTCACTGTCCTACGCCGGAGCGCTGCTGATGCTGGCGGTCGGAGCGGTGACGTTGGTGGCCGCGGTGGCCGCCGCGTTGAGCCTGCAACTCGGCCCGAGCAGGGTGGAGCCGGATGCGACGCCACCGCAGCATGCGACGGTCGCGCGCGTCGCCGTGCCCGTCGCGCCGCCCCCGGCGGCCGCCCCGGCCCTGCCGCCCCCACCTGCGGCCCCCGCGCTCCCGAACGAGACCCCGGAAGAGGCGCCCGCCGACCTCGGTTCGCTGTGGGATGCGCCGCTGGCCGGCCCGGACCTGCAGGAATCATCTCCGGACGGCGTCCCCTCGCGGCTGGAACGCGTGCGGCACCATCTTTACGGCCTGCCCGGCCGCTGAGTCAGGTCCGGTCGGCCGCGACGGTCGCCGCGAAGGACACCGTCACTTCGTCGGCGACCTGCATAGCCCCCATGAGCATCGAATAGCGCCGCACACCGAAGTCGCTGTGGAGCACCGTGCTGTCGCCGCTCAGCTGCCGCGTGCCACCGCCGGCGTCCGTCACCTCAAGCTCGACGACATGCGGCCTGCTTCGGCCGTGGACCTCCAGCTCGCCGGTGAGCCGATAGCCGTCGCCGGTGGGTTCGATGCTGCTGGACCCGAAACGGATCAGTCGATGCTTCTTGCTGTCGAGGCATTTGAGCGCGTTACTGCGGATCAGCGTCTTCTCCGGTGCGGTCAGCGGAGTCATCCCGCCGTCGCCCTGCAACACGCGCAGTGAATCGACCTCGACAACCAGCTCCACCGCGGTCGGTCGGTCACCGGACCACGAGACGGTTGCCTCCCAGCGTTCCATCACGATGGTGAGCCGATGGCCCATCTTTGCCGCGCGCCCCGCCACATCGGTGCGGACCAGCAGCTGGCCGTGCGATGCGTCGAGCTGCCACTGCGTTCCGGTCATCCGCGGCACTCTAGCGGGCCGGGCGCGCGGGGTTTCCACGGATTCGCGCTGACGTGCGACTACCACCCGTTAGGCTCTGACCCGTCGCCGATGGGTGGCCTGGATCGACAGACTGAGGGCGAAGAATGATTCGTGAACTAGCTGCAGCTGTTTTCGTCGCGGGAGCCGCGGGTGCAGTCGCTGTCAGCGCCGCACCGGACGCCGGTGCCTACCCCGGGGACGTGCCGGGCATGGTTGATGGCCAGCGTCAGGGCGACGCCTGCTTCAGCTGGGAGCGCTTCATCTACGGCCACGGCCCCAACGGCCAGGCGCTGGCTTGCCACTTCATCGCCAATCAGTGGCCGCCCAAGGACACCGGGTTCTGGCAGATCTCCTACCCGCTCTACGGGGTGCAGGAAATCGGTTCGCCGTGCCCGAACCCGCAGTCGGCCGCGCAGTCGCCCGACGGCCTGCCGCTGCTGTGCCTGGGCGCCCGAGGCTGGCAGCCCGGTATCTACACCGGAGGTATCGGTCCCTACTTCCCGCCGGGGATCGCCCAGGTCGGGTGATCGTCGCGGCGTGAGCCGCCCGCCCCATCCGGCAACCAGCGTTCGTTCAGGCAGGTCCACTAGCTTCGATCGGGAAGCTACGTGGGGGAGGTGCCGGAGTTGGCCGGACAGGAGGCGGCGGCGACGGATTCGGTGGTGATCTTCGGGATAACCGGAGACCTGGCCCGCAAGATGACGTTCCGGGCGCTGTACCGGTTGGAGCGTCGCAAGCTGCTGGACTGCGCGATCCTGGGAGTGGCCGCCGACGACATCACGGTCGAGGAACTGATCGACCGGGCCGGTGAGGCCATCCGGGAGTCCGGCGAGCAGTTCGATGACGCGGTGTTTCGCCGGCTGGCGAATCGGTTGTCCTACCTGCATGGTGATGTCACCGATACCGCTCTCTACGAGCAGCTCGCCGAACGGGTCGGCGCCGAACGGCAGTGCCTGTACTACCTGGAGATGCCACCGTCACTGTTCGCTCCCATTGTGGAGAACCTGGGCCGGGCGGGCCTGTTGGAGCGGTCCCGAGTGGCGGTGGAGAAGCCGTTCGGCCACGATCTGGCCTCCGCGCGCGAGCTCAATGCCCGGCTGCGTGCCGTGCTGCGCGAGGACCAGATCCTGCGGGTGGACCACTTTCTGGGCAAGCAGCCGGTCGCCGACCTCGAGTATCTGCGATTCGCCAACACCACGCTCGCCGAGTTGTGGGATCGGAAGAGCATCGCCGAAATCCACATCACCATGGCCGAGAACTTCGGCGTCGAGGAGCGCGGCAGCTTTTATGACGCCGTCGGTGCGTTGCGCGACGTGGTGCAGAACCACCTGTTGCAGGTGCTGGCGCTGTTCGCGATGGAGCCACCGGTCGGTCCCGGCGAGGATGACCTCAACGACAAGAAGGTCGAGGTCTTCCGGGCGATGCCGCCGGCCGACCCGGCGTATTACGTGCGGGGCCAATACCGGGGTTACGCCGACGTCTCCGGGGTGGCCGACGGGTCGCGAACCGAGACGTTCGTCGCGCTGCGTCTGCAGATCGAGAATTGGCGCTGGGCCGGGGTCCCGATCTTCCTGCGGGCCGGAAAGGCACTGCCGCAACGGGTTACCGAGGTCCGGTTGTTCACCCGCCGGGTCCCGGCGCTGGGCTTCATGCCGCAACGCGAACGCGCCCAACGCAATCAGATCGTTTTGCGCATCGACCCCGATCCGGGACTGCGGTTGCACCTGGTGGCCCCGGACGATCAGAACGCGCACTCGTGGCGCGACGTGCACCTCGATTCTTCCTTCGCCCGTGACCTGGGCGAACCGATCCGGCCCTATGAGCGGTTGTTGCATGCCGCGATGATCGGCGATCGCCGGCTGTTCGCCCGGGAGGACAGCATCGAGGAGACCTGGCGCATCGTCGCGCCGCTGCTCGAACATCCAGGAAAGGTCCACCCCTACGAGCGCGGTTCGTGGGGTCCTGAGGCCGCGCAGGCGCTGGTGCGCGGCCATCGGAGTTGGCAGGAGCCATGGCTGCCCGACGGCGGCCCGCCAGGGTAGGAGAGGACAGTTATGCAACTGGGGATGATCGGCCTGGGCCGAATGGGCGCCAATCTCGTTCGCCGCATCGTCGACGGCGGTCACGAATGCGTTGTCTATGACCACAACGCCGACGCGGTCAGCGCTTTGGCCACCGAGGCCAACACCACCGGGGTGTCGTCGCTGGCCGAGCTCGCGGCCCAGTTGTCCGCGCCGCGGGTGGTGTGGGTGATGGTGCCGGCCGGTGTCATCACCACGGGGGTGATCGAAGAGCTGGCCGGCACACTGGAATCCGGCGACATCGTGATCGATGGCGGAAACTCTTACTACCGTGACGATATTGCGCACGCAAAGTTATTGGCCGACAAGGGTATTCATCTTCTCGACTGCGGTACCAGCGGTGGGGTGTGGGGCCGCGAACGGGGCTACTGCCTCATGGTCGGTGGGGATCGGGCGGCGTTCGACCAAGCCGAGCCGATCTTTGCGACCGTGGCTCCGGGGGTGGACGCGGCGCCTCGCACCCCGGGCCGCGAGGGTGAGATCTCGCAGGCCGAGAACGGCTATCTGTACTGCGGTCCGTCGGGGGCCGGGCACTTCGTGAAGATGGTGCACAACGGTATCGAGTACGGGATGATGGCCTCGATCGCCGAGGGGCTGAACATCCTGCACCACGCCAACATCGGCAAGCAGGACCAGCAGGGTGATGCCGAGACCGCACCGTTGAGCAATCCCGAGTTCTATCGGTACGACATCGACATCGAGCAGGTCACCGAGGTTTGGCGGCGGGGCAGCGTAATCGGCTCCTGGTTGCTGGATCTGACCGCCGGTGCGTTGCAGAAGTCGCCGGCGTTGGAGGAATTCGCCGGCCGGGTCTCCGATTCGGGCGAGGGCCGGTGGACCGTTATCGCGGCCATCGATGAGGGCGTGCCCGCTCCGGTGCTCACCACCGCGCTGTACGCGCGATTCGCCTCGCGCCAGCTGTTCGAGTTCGGTGCGAAGGTGCTCTCGGCCATGCGCAAGCAGTTCGGCGGCCACGACGAGAAGTCCGGGTGACCGGCCCGGCCTGAACGACGCCGGCCGTCCGCGCGATCCTGGCCCGCTTCCAGTCTTGGCGTGCCAGGATGGGGAATGCCGCGGCGACGGCGGGAAACCCGGGTAGCTGGTGCTCCGGTGATGGCCGGTAGCGACCGGGCGACCGTGCGAGTGATCGCCCTGGGCGTGCTGCTGCTCGCGGCCGGCGCCACGACCCGCGGGTACCTTCCCGGTGCCCCGCCCGAGCAGCGCCGCATGAGCGCCGCAAGCACGCTGGAGCCGATTGTGTTGGCGGCGCTGTTGGCGGTGTCGGGCACGATCATCGCCGTCGCTGTCGTGCATCGGGCACGGCATCAACGCGTAGGGCCCGGAAGTGTCGGCAAGTTGTCCCTGACCGCTGGAGCACGAGGAGGACCGGTCTGGCGCGCGGTGCTGATCGTCGCGGCGGCGCTGGTGTTGTGGCTGCTGACGGTCCTGATGCTGGCGAAGCTCGGTGGCGGGCTTCGCGTCGAGCTCGCGACAGAGGTGCCCGGGACGGGGGAGACGCCGCCGGGCACGACGGGAGTACCGGCCGCGCCGCCGCCGGGCGCACCGGGCGGACTGGCCGGTGGCGGACCCGTCTATCTGCTGACCGTTGCCACCCTGCTGCTGGCTCTGCTGGCGACCGCGGTCGTTGCCGCGCGCGCCCGGCGCCCTCAGTACACAGCTACCGAGGCCAGCGTGATTCCGGTGGCGCCGGACGAACCCGATGCCGGTGAAAACCTGGTTCGTGCGGCCGAACTCGGCCTGGCCCGCATCGTCGATCCCAGTCGTGAGCCACGAGCGGCGATCATCGCCTGTTACGCAGTCATGGAACGCCACCTGGGCGCCGTTCCCGATATCGCACCCCGCGCCTTCGACACGCCCACCGAAGTGCTGGCACGAGCAGTCGAACACCACGCCCTGCCCGCCGCCAACGCGACCCGGTTGGTGGAACTGTTCACCGAGGCGCGCTTCAGCCCCCACCTGATGTCCGAGCATGATCGTGCCGATGCGATCGCGGCGCTGCAGCAGGTTCTGCAGGAATTGCGGAATCGACGATGAAAACGATTGCGCTGCAGGGTGTCCTGCTGATAGTTGCGGCCGAGCTGGTCGCTTTGATGACCCATCAGCGTCAGCTGTTGTTCGCGGCGGCGGGCCTCGCGCTCGCGCTGCCGGTATTCGGCATCCGGCGCCTGCTGACCACTCAAGGTTCCGTACCATCCGCAGGCCCGGCGGCTACCGACGAGCCCGGTGAGGCGCTACGCCGGTGGCGCTCGGGCACTGAAGCCCGAATCCGTTGGTCGGAATCGACCAGAGCTGACTGGGATCGGCGCTGGCGGCCGATCCTGGCGCGGCGGTTCGAGGTCTCCACCGGGCAGGGGAGGGCGAAGGATCCCGCTGCGTTCGCCGCCACCGGGGCGCTGTTGTTCGGGGACGTGTTATGGCCGTGGGTCGATCCCGGCAACGTCGCGCCCACCGGCGACAGCGGGTCCGGCCCCGGACGTGCTGTGCTGGAAGAGATTCTGTGTCGCCTGGAGCAGCGGTGAGCGCCGGACTCCCGGGTGCGGCGGCCACCACCGGGGAACGCTGCACCGCGGTGCTCGACGAGATCGAACGGGTCGTCGTGGGCAAGCGTTCCGCGCTCACCCTGATTCTGACCACGGTGCTCGCCGGTGGGCACGTGCTCATCGAGGACTTGCCGGGCCTGGGCAAGACCTTGATCGCGCGGTCGTTCGCGGCCGCGCTCGGACTGGATTTCATCCGGGTGCAGTTCACCCCCGACCTGCTGCCCGCCGACCTGCTCGGCACGACTGTCTACGACATGTCCTCGGGTCGTTTCGAGTTCCGGCGCGGGCCGATCTTCACCAACCTGGTGCTGGCCGACGAGATCAACCGGACGCCGCCCAAGACCCAGGCGGCCCTGCTGGAGGCGATGGCCGAAGGTCAGGTCAGCATCGACGGATACACGCATCGGTTGCCGTCGCCGTTCATCGTGCTCGCCACCGACAACCCGATCGAGTACGAGGGCACCTATCCGCTGCCGGAGGCGCAACTCGACCGGTTCGCGATCAGGCTGCGCCTGGGCTATCTCTCCGAGCAGGGGGAGGCGGCCATGTTGCGCCGCCGCCTGGATCGCGGCGCCGCGCTGCCGACGGTGCGCAAGGTGGTTGACGCCGACGACCTGGTGGCGATGCGGGAGGCGGTGGAACAGGTCAGTGTGCACGACGACGTGCTGCGCTACGTCGTGTCGCTGGCCACCGGAACCCGGCGCCATCCGCAGGTGGCGGTGGGGGCCAGTCCGCGGTCGGAACTCGACCTGGTCCAGCTCGCCCGGGCCCGCGCCCTGCTGCTCGGCCGCGACTACGTGATCCCCGAGGACGTCAAGGCCTTGGCCACGTCGGCGATCGCGCACCGGATCACACTGCGACCCGAGATGTGGGTGCGCCGAGTTCAGGGGGCCGACGTGGTGGAGGAGCTGCTGCGGCGGCTGCCGGTGCCGCGAGCCCCGGAGGCGACACCGACGTGACGCACGACCCCGATCTCTACGAGGCGGATGTTGTGATGCATTGGCGGGCATCCCCGTTCGCCAAGGCGGTGGCCACCGGTGCCGCGCTGGCCCTGGTGCTGGCAGTGGGTGCGTCACGCTGGCAACTGATCGCGTTTGCCGCACCGTTGCTGGCCGTCTTGTGCTCGTTGGGCAGTCAGCGGCCGGTTCCGGGCTTGCGGGTACATGCCACGCCGTCGATACAACGCTGCTTCGAGACCGAGTCGGTCGAATTGACTGTCGGCGCAACGGCATCGGATGCCGACATGGTTCGCGTGGGTCTGGCGGTGTCGGCGAATCCGGCGCTGAGCCTGGAGATCACCGAGTCCAGCGCCGCGGCCGGGAGCCGTAAAGCGGTCACCGCCGTCACCGGGCGCTGGGGCCGGTATCCGATCCGTGCCACCGTGCACGCCGTGGCCCGCGGCGGTCTACTGGCCGGGACCGGAACCGTCGATGTCGCCGAACTCACCGTGTTCCCACTGGCGCCGCCGCAGCCCACGCCGATCCCGCACAGCGACCTGCTCGACCGGGTCGGGACCCATCTGACCCGGCATCCGGGCCGTGGAGTGGAGTACGCCGACATCCGCGCCTACGTTCCCGGCGATCCACTGCGCAGCGTGAACTGGCCGGTCAGCGCACGACGCGGCAGCCTGCATGTCACCCAGCGCCTCACCGATCGTGGCGCCGACGTGGTGGTGCTGATCGATGCCTATCCGCAGCCGGCCGGCCCGGCGACCGAGGCGACCGAGCGGTCCGTACTCGGCGCGGCGCAGGTGGTGCAGACCGCGCTGCGCAATGGCGATCGAGCCGGGGTCGTCGTCCTTGGGGGTCGCCAGCCGCGGTGGGTCGGTGCGGAGATCGGGCAGCGCCAGTTCTACCGCATCGTCGACGCGGTCCTGGGTGCCGGACAGGGAGTCGAGTCGACCACGGGAACGCTGGCGCCCCGGGCCGCGGTCCCGGCCGGCGCCTTGATCTTCGCGTTCTCCACGCTGCTGGACACCGAATTCGCGCTGGCGCTGACCGATCTGCGGAAACGGGGCCACGTGGTGCTCGCGGTGGACGTGCTGGGCGGCTCGCCGTTCGAGGACGACCTGGACCCGTTGGTGGCCCGGCTGTGGACGCTGCAGCGCAGTGCCATGTATGGCGACATGGCCACCATCGGCGTCGATGTCGCCCCTTGGCCGTACGAACAGCCGCTGGAACAGGCGATGCGCGTGGTGACGCAGCGGCGCAGACCTGCGGCGCCGCGATGACGCTTGCACCCGGACTCGACACGCGCCTGTCGCCGGCGCTGTCCGGCGGGTGCGGTCTGGCCGGCCTGTCGATGGCCGCGGTCGCCGGCTCAGGCGCCGCGGGGACAACGAGGATCGTGGCGCTGTTGTCCGCCGGTGCGGTGCTACTCGGGCTGCGGTGGCGCGTGGCGGCGACGATGGCGGTGGTGCTCGCGGTCGTCGTGATCGGCCTGGCCGATCCATCCAACGTGGCGGCGGCGGTGGCCGGTCTGGCCGCGGTCGGCTACCTTGCGCTGCGGCACATCGGGACGGTGAGTCCACCGACGGCGATCTTTGCCCTCGGGTTCACCGTCGCGGGGTTGGTCGCGACGGTGTTCCCGTGGCAGCTGCCATGGCTACCGCTATTGGCGCCGTTCGCGGTGTTCGGCCTTTATGTCGTTGCCGTACAACCGTTCCTGCGCACGTCCTTGGGCGCCGAGCGCTAGCCGATCAGACGCCCGATGCCTCGTTGAGTGCCTCCAGGGTGCCGGTGGCCTCCAGGTACTCCTGAATCCACCGCTCGATGACGGTCGCGGTCTTCTCCACCTTGGTGAACTGGCCGACGACCTGGCCGACCGGGTTGAACGCGACGTCGACGCTCTCGTTCGGGTACTTGTTCGTGGCCCGCACGGCCATGCCGGAGACCATGTACTGCAGCGGCATGCCCAGCGGCTTCGGGTTCTCCGGAGCTTCCCAGGCCTCGGTCCAGTCGTTGCGCAGCATCCGGGCCGGCTTGCCGGTGAAGGAGCGGCTGCGCACGGTGTCGCGGCTGCCCGCCTTGATGTATGCCGCGTGCTGAGCCTCGGTGTTCGACGACTCCTCGACCATCAGCCACTGCGAACCGGTCCACGCGCCCTGCGCCCCCAGCGCGAGGGCGGCGGCGATCTGCTGGCCGCTGCCGATGCCGCCCGCGGCGAGCACCGGTACGGGTGCGACCGCCTTGACGACCTCGGGCCACAGCACGATCGAGCCCACCTCGCCGCAGTGTCCGCCGGCTTCGCCGCCCTGGGCGATGATGATGTCCACGCCGGCCGCGGCGTGCTTCTGCGCCTGGCGCGCGGAGCCGCACAGCGCGGCAACCTTGCGGCCCGCCTCGTGGATGTGCTTGATCATGTCCGCCGGGGGAGTCCCGAGCGCGTTGGCGATCATCGTCACCTTCGGGTGCTGCAGCGCGACCTCGACCTGCGGGGTGGCGGTCGCCTCGGTCCAGCCGAGCAGCTGCAGGCTGTCGGCGTCGGCGCCCTCAACGGGCACGCCATGGTCGGCGAGCAGTTTCTTGCCGAAGTCGAGGTGCTGCTGGGGGACCAGCTTGCGCAGCGATTCGGCGAGTTCCTCGGCGGACTGCCCGGAGTCCATGCCCTCGTATTTGTTCGGGATGACGATGTCCACGCCGTACGGGTGGTCGCCGATGTTCTCGTCGATCCACTTGAGCTCGATCTCGAGCTGCTCGGGGGTGAATCCCACCGCGCCCAGCACCCCGAAACCGCCGGCTTTACTCACCGCGACGACCACGTCGCGACAGTGGGTAAAAGCGAAGATCGGGAACTCGATGCCGAGTTCGTCGCAGAGGGGAGTGTGCATGACGGACTCCTTCACGGGGCCTGGGATCGAAATGAAACGTGTTCTAATTAAGTACCAGACGCGGCATCATGAGGCCAGTCGGGCCTAGGTGCGCTGGTGAAACCTAACACTACCGGCAATCGTGTCCGTGGGCATCGGGTGGCTCAGCGAGTGGAGAAAGCGCGCAGCACCGCCACCCCGAAGCCGGCGGCGCGTCGTAACGATCGCCCGTCGGTGCGGTCGGGACCGGTGATGCGCAGCACCGGCCATCCGTGTTCGGCGGCCAGCGCGGCCAGCCGGGGCCGGGGATTGACCGGCCGTGGTCGGCCTACCAGCGCCATCAGCGCGGCATCCTCGTCGCCGTCGGCATAGAAGAAGCTCTGCGTGAGGTCGACCCCGTTGGCCGTGCAGAAGTTTTGCACGGTCGCCGCCTTCTGCGCGCCCCACACCACGGGTTTGACGATGTCACCGGTAAGGATGCCCCGCTCGTCGATCTCGAAGCGGTTGCACAGCACCTGCGCGATGCCCAGGAACCGCGCCACCGGTTCGGCGTGGATGGTCAATGCCGAGGAGCTCAGGACCACGGTGTGGCCGCGCTGCTGATGCGCCCGCACGATCTCGTGCATGTGCGGGTAGATCCGGCTGGCGATGTGGTCGGCGAACAGTCGTGCGCCGACGTCGTCGAGTTCGCTGATCGACTCGCCGCGCAGGTAGCCCGCCGCCCGCACCAGCAACCGTTCGAATTGCATACGCCCCAGGCGATACCGCAGAGCGGCCTCGACGACGCCGAACACCTCACCGGCGCGAGCCTGGCGCCGGCGGATCCGGTCGCCGGCATGTGCGGTGGCGGTGAAACCGGAGACCAACGTGCCGTCCAGGTCAAAGAACGCTCCGATCCGCGCGCCCGATTCGGTGCCGGCGACGTCGGCGATCGGATCACTCGGTACTGCGGTCATCGCCGTCGATGTTACGTCGGGCGCCGGCGGGCCGGGGTGACCGCGCGCCGCGCCACAGGAGAACGTATCTGGGCAGCTGATAGCGTGTTTGGCCTATGCGAAAAGAGGGTCGGCTTCATGACCAGTGAGACAACCGCGACCGACACGAGGGAACCTTTGTCGGAAAAGGCAGAGCAGCAGGGGTGGCAACGCACTCAGCGTGAGCGTGTCGACGTCTACAGCCGCGGGATCTACCAAGTTCACGCGATCTGGCGCGACAGCACCATCCTCAACGGCGGGGCCCATTACGAGGACGGCGTGCTGCTGGCCTACACCACCGAGCTCGCGAAGATTCAGAGTTGGTTGGCTCGCTGAAACCGGCTCGGTAACTGCCGCGGCTCCGGTTCGCAACGGTTGCATAAACGCCCCTCGTGTCACACAGGCATCAGTTTTCACACGGCTAACTTCGGTCCCGACCTTGTAGTTGTTGGGATTGGGGAGAAGCCATGTCACGAATCCGTAAGTACCTGACCGTCGCGGCCGGCGCCGCCGCCGGTCTGTTCCTCACTGCGCTGGCGTCCAGCGCCACCGCGAACGCCGACACCGTGCCGATCAACCCGGGGCTGTCCGGCGTGGTCGAGCAGATGGTCGCGTCGTCGACGAGCATTCCGCAGCAGTTACTGCAGACCACCACGTCGGCGCTGAGCGGCACCACCTTCGGGCCGCCCGCGGCACCCGGACAGGCACCGCTGGCCACCGCGACGTTCAACGTGCCGCCCTCGCCGAGCGCGATGCCGCAGCAGCAGGCCGCGGCGACCGGCCTGCCCGGATTGGGAAACCTCCCGGCCAGCCTGAGCTCGGTGCTGCCGTTCCCGCTGCCGAACTTCGGTGGTCCGGCCCCGGTGGCCGCGGCACCCACGGCGTTCGCTCCCACCGGATATCTGCCGACCGCTCCGGTCGCTCCGGTGACGCCGATGGAGGTCATGCTGATTCCGGGCTTGCCCTGATACTGACTGCGTAATCTCGGACCGGTGAGCGCACGCGCAGGAATTGTCGTCACCGGTACCGAGGTACTCACCGGACGTGTGACCGACCGGAACGGACCGTGGTTGGCTGACCGGCTCCTCGAACTGGGAGTCGAATTGGCGCACATCACGATCTGTGGCGACCGGCCCAGGGACATCGAGAGTCAGCTGCGGTTCCTGGCCGCCGAGGGTGTGGATTTGATCATCACCAGCGGCGGCCTGGGGCCGACGGCTGACGACCTGACCGTCGAGACCGTCGCCAGGTTCTGCGGCCGTGACGTGGTGCTCGACGACGCGCTGGAAGCCCGGATCGCCGAGATCATCAAACCGATGATGGCCCGCTACACCGGTCCGGGCGCACCGGATTTCACGACGGTCCGGGCGGCCAACCGCAAACAGGCGATGGTTCCGGCCGGAGCGACGATCCTGGACCCGGTGGGCACCGCGCCCGGCGTCGTGGTGCCCGGCAACCCGACGGTCGTGGTGCTGCCGGGGCCGCCTCGTGAGCTGCAACCGATGTGGCACAAGGCAATGCAGACCACTGCGGTGCAGGAGGCCTTGGTAGGCCGGACGCACTACGAGCAGCAGATGATCCGGATGTACGGCTTGCCTGAATCCGGCCTGGCCGACACGCTGCGGCATGCGCAAGACGTCATCGGCGATTTCCACCGGCTGGAGATCACCACCTGCCTGCGCCGCGGCGAACTGGAGATCGTCACCCGCTACGAACCGGACGCCGCCGGCGCCTACCAGGAACTGCTGGCATTGCTTCGCGAACGGCATTCCCGGGCGATCTTTTCCGAGGACGGTTCGCAGATCGATGATCTGGTGGCGGCGCTGTTGGCCGGCCGACAGATCGCGACCGCCGAATCCTGCACCGCGGGCCTGCTGGCGGGTCGGTTGGCCGACCCGCCCGGCGCCTCGAACTACCTGGCCGGCGGGGTGGTGTCCTACTCCAACGAGGCGAAGATCGAACTACTCGGTGTCGATCCGGAATTGATCGCCGAGCACGGCGCGGTGTCCGAGCCGGTGGCCGAGGCGATGGCCGCGGGTGCACTGCGCCGCTTCGGCGCCGACACCGCCGTGGCGATCACCGGCATTGCCGGACCTGGCGGCGGAACTCCGGACAAACCGGTGGGCACGGTGTGTTTCTGTGTGGCGCTTGGTGATGGCCGGAAAACCACGCGGACCATCCGACTGCCGGGGGAGCGGGCCGATGTCCGGGAACGCTCGACGACGGTGGCCATGCATCTGCTGTACCGAGCACTGTCAACCGGCTGACTCCTGCCCCCGCCGGTGGTATGAACATCACACCGAGGAGTTGCAGGTGTGAACACACAGTGGGCGTGGCTGAGCGGTTCCGGATATTGGCTGGGGCGGCTGGTCCTCGAACGCGGGATCGCGGCCGTCTACCTGATCGCCTTTGTCGCGGCCGCCCGGCAGTTCCGCGCCCTGATCGGCGAACACGGCATGACGCCGGTGCCGCAGTACGTGCGGCGCCGCCCGTTTCGGCTGACGCCCAGCATCTTTCATCTGCACTATTCGGATCGCTTCTTCGCGTTCGTGTGCTGGCTGGGTGCGGGTCTGGCCGCGGCGCTGGTGGTGGGCGCCGGTGAGTTGGTGCCGTTATGGGCGGTGATGGCGATCTGGCTGCTGCTGTGGGCGTTGTATCTGTCGACCGTCAACGTCGGCCAGACCTGGTATGCGTTCGGCTGGGAATCGATTCTGTTGGAAGCCGGGCTGCTGGCCGTCTTCTTGGGCAACGACCGCGTCGCGCCGCCGGTGCTGGTCATGTGGCTTGCTCGTTGGCTGCTGTTCCGCATCGAGTTCGGCGCCGGGCTGATCAAGTTGCGCGGCGACTCTTGCTGGCGTGACCTGACCTGCCTGTACTACCACCACGAGACCCAGCCGATGCCGGGGCCGCTGAGCTGGTTCTTCCACCACCTGCCCAGACCGTTGCACCGAATAGAGGCAGCGGGAAACCATGTCGCCCAACTGGTGGTCCCGTTCGGGTTGTTCGCCCCGCAGCCCGTCGCCGGTGTGGCCGCCGGGATCATCATCATCACCCAGTTGTGGCTGGTCGCCTCCGGCAATTTCGCCTGGCTGAACTGGATCACCATTGTGTTGGCTGCCGGCGCACTCGACCAATCCTGGCTGACCGGAACGATTTCGGGCCTGCAACCGCCGGACATGCCGCAGGCGCCGATGTGGTTCGCCGTGCTGGTGATGGGGTACGCGGCGGCGGTCGTGGCACTGAGCTACTGGCCGGTGCGCAACTTGGCGTCACGTAATCAGCGCATGAATGCCAGCTTCAATCCGCTTCACCTGGTGAACAGCTACGGGGCGTTCGGGACTGTTGGGCGTTCCCGTCGGGAGCTGGTGATCGAAGGTACTGCGGCGGCGGAGCTCACCGAGCGAACGCCCTGGCGCGAATACCAGTTCAAAGGTAAACCCGGCGCGGTGGGCCGACTTCCAAGTCAATGGGCGCCATATCATCTGCGGCTGGACTGGCTGATGTGGTTCGCCGCGCTCTCGCCGCGGTACGGGCTGCCGTGGCGTGACGCGCTGCTGCAGCGGCTACTGCGCAACGACCGGGACACGCTACGTCTGTTGCGCTACAACCCGTTTCCGGACACCCCGCCGCGCTTTGTGCGGATCCTGCTCTACGAGTACCGCTTCACCACCCGGGCCGAGCGGCGACGCGAGGGGGCTTGGTGGCATCGCAGCCTGGTCGGCGTCTACCTGTCGCCGGTAGCGGCCGGCGGGTCACCCCCGATACCCGAGTAGTCACCGGTGAAACGCCCTGGACGGTGCCGACCGGAACGATTGGGCCGGGGCGGGGCTACCGGGTATCGACCCACAGGGTGAAGCCCGCCAGCACCAGTGCGACCACGGCCAGCAGTGCCACATCGAGGCCACCCAGCCGCGGTGCCTCCGATCCCTCGGCGGCCAGTCGTCGTTCGCGGGCGATCAGGAACAACGGAAACGTGAAACTGATCGCCGTGAGGAATCCGCCGAAGATATAGGCCCAGACGAACCGCACGTTGTGCTTGCGGGCTTCGGTGATCATCAAGACCGCCGCCGACAGGAACAGCATCAGGATGTCTGCGGTGATCGAGCGCGACGCGGGTGTCACCGCGGTGTCCGGCAGGAACCGGGAAAGAAAGGCTGATCCGTCGTAGGCCAGATTCTGACTCCAGGTGGCGATGAGCGCAGCGACGGCGATCGCGGCGTACACCCCGCAGCGGACCTTGGCAGCTGTATTCATCCGGCCACGTTAGCGTCCACGATCCTGGCATAGGCGGGGTTTCGCCTCAAAGCTCGAGCAGCACCGTCACCGGGCCGTCATTGACCAGTTCCACCTGCATATGCGCCCCGAACTGTCCGGTCGCCACCTGGGCGCCCAACCCTCGCAGCGCCTCGGCGAACTCGGCGACCAGGGGTTCGGCGACCGGACCCGGTGCTGCAGCATTCCACGATGGCCGCCGCCCCTTGGCGGTGTCGGCATAGAGCGTGAACTGGCTGACCACCAGAATCGGCGCACCCACATCCGCAGCCGACTTCTGGTTGTCGAGAATCCGCAACTGCCACAGCTTTTCGGCCAGCCGCTGGGCCTTGGCGGAATCGTCGGCGTGGGTCACGCCGACCAGGGCGAGCAGGCCCTGGCCGTCCGGCTCGATCGCGCCGACGGTCTGACCGTCCACTTTGACGCAGGCCGATGAGACACGCTGGACCAGGACTCGCACGGACTCGATGCTAAGTAGGCTTGCCGTGGTGCCTTCCGGGAGGGGTGAGTCGCGTGTCGGTCTTGGTTGCGTTCTCGGTTACGCCGCTCGGCGTGGGGGAGGGGGTTGGCGAGATCGTCGCCGAGGCGGTCCGGGTCGTCCGGGAGTCGGGTCTGCCCAATCGCACCGATTCCATGTTCACCGTGATCGAGAGCGACAGCTGGGCCGAAGCGATGGCCGTGGTGCAACGGGCGGTGGAAGCGGTGGCGGCCCGCTCACCCCGGGTCAGCACGGTGATCAAAGCTGACTGGCGAGACGGCGCGACCGACGCCATGCACACCAAGGTCGAATCGGTCGAACGGCACCTGGCAGCACCGCCGGCTAATTGACCGGCACGTCGAGGATCGGGCGTCCCACGTCGGCGCCGGGGCCGTTGAAATGCCACCATTCCCCGGCGTAGTAGGCCAGGCCACCGGCGCTCATCGCGTCGCGCAGGGCGGCACGCTCGGCTGCGGCACGGGCGCTGATTCCGTCGGCGAATGCCGTTGCGGTCGGCGAGAAGTCATCGAATCCGGTGCCCATCTCCGATAGTCGCCCATTCGCGTCGGCGGTCGTGACGTCGACCGACCGCCCGGTCTCGTGGCTGCGGGCCAGCGAACCCGGCCGGGCCACCCAGTTCGGGTTCGGCACCACCTGGAACATCCGCACCTGCACGTTGTGTGGCCGGTAGCAGTCCCAGAACACCAGAGTCCGGCCTCGGCCGCGCAGTGTGGCGGCCGCGGTCGCCAAACCCGGTGCCAGCGACTCGTGCACGAGGCACCGAGCGTTCGATGGGTAGAGCTGTTCGCCCACGAAGTTGTTCGGGGTGGCATATCGCAGGTCGATGATCGCGTCCGGCACCGCGCTGCGCACGTCGACGAACCCGGCCGCGCGCGCCGGCTCCGACAGCGCCGGCACATCCGATCCCGGCGCGGCGGCCGCGGTACCGGACGTTCCGGCGAGCAGCAGCGCAACAACAAATACGATCCGCAGACTCGGCATCTGCCCATTGTCGCCTGTCAGGCGGCAACCACGATCGTCAGCCGGCTGCCGTCGCGTTCCAGCCGCATACCGGCCCGCCGAGCGACGGCGGCCACCGCGGCGGCATCGTCAGGTTCGGCCCTGGTGGTGGCCAGGGCCCGCGCCAGCTGCCCTTTGTGCGCTTTGTTGAAGTGGCTCACCGAGACTCGCCGGCCATCGGGGTGCTCGGCGACCACATCGACGCGAACCGATCCCGGAACGGCGGCCAGCGCCGCATAGGAGCCGGATCTCAGGTCGACGACCAGCTCGGCTGCGGCGATCTCGGCCAGCACCGGTTCCAGCACCGGCCGCCAGCGTTTTGCCAATCCCGGTTGTCCCGGCAGCTTGGAGGAGGCCGAGAGGCGGTATGCCGGCACCGGATCCGTTGCCCGCAGCAGCCCGAACAAGGCGGAGCCGACGGCGAGGCGGGCGCCGGCCCGGGCGGCCGCGGCACCGCGCAGCGAGTCGACGTCCAGCGCCTCGTACAACACACCGGTGTAGCGGTTGATCGCCGGCGCGGTGGGAGCGGTACGCAGTGCGGCGTTGCGCTCGATCTCAGCATCCTGCGACGCCGACAGCCCCAGTGCGCCGCGGCTGGCCTCCCGATCAGCCGCCAAAGCCACCAGATCGTCGACCAGCTCCGTCCTCAGACCGGTCAGTTGTGGGCACGACAATGCATCCAGGCGCAGTGGTGGTCCGTCGCCGCCGGCGCGTTTGGTCTCCGACGGGGGCAGCAGCACGATCACAGCGCAGACGTTAACCGAGCCGTTCCACACACCAGCGCGGTGGCGAGCATCGCCGCACCGACGGTGTCGGTGGCGTAGTGGTAGCCGCAGGCCACCAACCCGAGCATGCCCAGCAGGCTTACCAGCGTGGCTGCGGTCAGGGCCCAGCCCCGAGCCAGTTTCGAACCGGCTACCACGACCATCATTCCCAGCACCGCGACCAGCAGCGCGGTATGGCCGCTGGGGTACTCCAGGTAGGGCCCGTTACGCCGGTCGAAGAGGTGCTTGAGCGCCATGGTGATGGCGGTGACGGCGAACGGGCAGGCCAGCACCGCGGCTGCCAGCGCCCACTGCCTGCGAGATACGGCCACCAGCAGGCAGGCCACGGTGACCGCCAGCACCAGCCAGCCGCTGGTGAAGATCAACAGCCACCGGGGTTGCGCGCCGATCAGGGTGCGGGCGGCGTCACCGAACCAGTTGTCGATCGGTGTCGAGCCGCGGCCCACCGCCCAACCAAGAACCAATGTCGCCAGCACACCGACCAGCGGCCACCAGCGCAGGAAGGTGGCGAGGCCTCGACCTATCTCAGGCCGACTTCTTGAACAACGGCAGCAGCATCTGGCGGCGCTGGTCGTTGCCGTCGGCGAGAGCGTGCAGGGCCTGGTCCACCGAGCGCGACGTGGGGAACATAGCGTCCTCGTCGAAGTCGCCGAGAAGTTCGTGCACCGACGAGCTCTCGATAAGGGTCCACTCCACGCCTGCGGCACGGCAGTCACCGTCGAGGACGCACAGCAACCAGATTCCGGCGGCGGCGAACGACGTGACCCCGCTCAGGTCGAGCAGCAGCGGTTCCTTGGCAAGGACGAAGCGCCGGGCATGTTCGCTGAGCTGGTCCACGTTGGTGGCATCGATCCGGCCCCGGATGGCGACCACCGTCGCGAGGTGACGGTAGTGCGCCCGAATCTGCGCCCCGCCGCACTCGATGACCGGGTTGATCCGAGCAGTGCCTCGTGTGGTGATCTCGATTGCCATGCCAGCCCCCGCCTTCCATGTCGATCGCTGTCGGCAGCTGTGCCAACCTCGATGTTTCCCGACGTTATGCGGCGAAGTTAAGGCCTCTTGGGCGTCCGATTAACGCTTTGGTGAGATATCGAACGGCTCGGTCGCTCCGGTGAACGCGCTGATCCGGCCGTCGCGGTCGCGGGCATCGCCGTCATAGCGAAGCCGGTATCGCCCGGCAGCGGTGTTTTCCGGAATCGCCCAGGTCACGGTGATGGTCGATCCGCGCCGGCCGGCGCGTCGCCAGCGGAACATCGTCGACCAGTCGCTGTCGTCGGCCACGGTGCGCCACTGGCCACCGGTTTGGTGCTCCACCCGCACATAGGTGCCGCCGCGGTGCAGGTCATTGTTCGGGTACGCGCCGGCGAACACCGCCGACACCGTGGCGCCCGGCTGGTACGCCGGCAGGGGGGCTTGTAAGACATCGCCGAACTGCTGGCCGCCGACCGGCGCATCCGGCTTCGCCCGGCGCCGCGAGCGTCGCCGACGGGACGGCTCAGCGGGACGCGTGCCCGGGGGCGCCGGCCGTCGATCGCGCATCGCGGAGGCCAGCTCAGCCACCACCTGCTGCAGTGCCGGCAGCTCCCAGCGGCCGAACAGGGTGCTGCCACCCTCGTAGCGCTGTTCGTCGTATTCCTCCGGCGTCGTCACGTAGTGCAGGTAGCCGTTGCTGTAGCCGGCCACCAGCACATCGCGCAGTTCGGCCCCGACGATCTGCGCCACCGTGCGGCGCAACCGCAGGCCCGCCACGATGGTCACTTCGGCCGGAATGCCGATCAGGTACAGCTGCCCGATGCGCAGCAGCTGCACCGGGCCGCCCTCGGGCATCAGCATCGACAGCGCCTTGTTCAGCCGGATGCCGGGACCCACCGTTCCCTTGGGCGCCTGCGCGTCACGCAGGCGCGGGGAGAGCCGGTACACCGTATTGGCGATCAAACTGTCGAATAACCGGTTGCGGCCCTGCTTGAACACCGGGTATGCCGGACCGAAACCTTCGTCGGTGCCGGCCAGGCAGGAGGCACCCGCGATTGCGGGGCCGGTGCGATGGGCCCGGCCGTCGCCGGTGAACTCGGGCCGCACCTCGAAATCGGTCAGGTCGACGTAGGTGGCGCGGGCGTCGAGACCCCCGGTGACCTCGGTGCCGTGTCCCAGGGTCAGTTCGGTGGCCGCAACGGCTTGGCGGGATCCGATGATCCGGGTGTTCTCGAATTCGTCGTCGGTGGGTCCGCTGCCGGGCCGCTGCCCGATATTGGGTGACATGTCCCCGGAGTTGGTCTGGGCGAAGGCCGCGATGAAGTCCGGTGGCGTGGCGGCCAGGTAGTCGACACCGTGGTCCAGGCGCTCGCACTGATAGGCGGCGTAACCCTTGTTATCCCCGCTGATCAACGTGTTGCGGTTGGTCATGGACGTGCCGTGGGTGGCGAACCAGTTCACCGCGCCGACCAGCCGGCCGTCGCGTTCGATGCGCAGCAAGGTGGTCTGCGGGTCGATCTTGTCGGGGAAGTGGGCGCGCTCGGCTTCGGGGTTGCGGGCGAACGACGACGGGGAACGGTTGCTGCTGGCGTCGTGCAACCGGCCCACGGCAAGGCTCAGGCTGGCGGGAGCCAGGTCGGCATGCGCTCTATCGACGGCTTCGCAGATCCCGTCGACGATCGCGTTGAACGTCTGGTGCCGGAACCCGTTGGTGTTGGAGTTGTAGAGCCGGTGGTCGGAGTAGCCACCGGGGCCGCAATGGGTGTGCGTCGCCGTCAACATCACGTTGTGGAACGTGTACAGCTCGCCGTAGGTAGCGGCCAGGCGTCCGAGCACCTCATGGTGCACGCTTTCCAGCAGCAGCGGTATCTCGCAGACCACCAGCAGCAGCCGGGTTCCGGCGGCCGGATCGGCGATGACGAATGCCCGTGCGCGCAGCCGGTTGTGCAGTCCATCGGTCTGCTGTTTGGCCACGCCGTAGCCGAGCATCCCGCACTCGGCCGGCTCGCCGGTGATGTCGGCGATTCCGCGCCCAACCTGATAGTCGTCTGGCATCGCTACAGTATTCACAACGGCCCCGTCGGTATCGCCGCCGACGTGCCCGGCTGGTTACTTCACCGGGGACAGGCCCGCTGCTAGTCTTCGATGGCTGCCGGCAACCGGGTTGCGGCTGTCGATCGCCGTGGCGTCGCGGCGGGCCCGCACCCGAGGCAGCCGTGACATGCGATGCCCACCGGCGAAAGAGTGTTGTGCGCAGCGGAGAGATCAAGGCCCTGACCGGGCTTCGCATCATCGCCGCGGTATGGGTGGTGCTGTTTCATTTCCGGCCCCTGTTGCGACTGGCGTCCCCGGAGCTCAGCGATGCGCTCGCCCCGGTGCTCGACCGAGGCGCCCAGGGTGTCGATCTGTTCTTCATCCTCAGCGGTTTTGTGCTGACCTGGAACTACCTGGAGCGCATGGGGGAGACGTTCTCCCTGCGTGCCACGGTGCACTTTCTGTGGTTGCGTCTGGCCCGGGTCTGGCCGATCTACCTGGTCACCATGCACCTGGCGCTGCTGTGGGTGATCTTCACGTTGCATGTCGGGCACGTCCCGACCGAGGACCTGAGCCGGATCACCGCGATCAGCTATGTGCGGCAGGTCCTGCTGGTGCAGTTGTGGTTCGAGCCGTTCTTCGACGGGTCGAGTTGGGACGGGCCGGCCTGGTCGATCAGTGCCGAGTGGCTGGCCTACCTGTTGTTCGGGGTGCTGGTGCTGGCGGTCTATCGGATCATGCGGGTGACCTCGGCGCGCGGGCTGGCGGTGCTGGCGATCATCGCCTCACTCCCGCCGCTGCTGCTGTTGCTGGCGACCGGTCAGTTCTACAGCCCATGGAGCTGGCTGCCGCGCATCGTCATGCAGTTCACCGCGGGCGCACTGGCCTGCGCCGCGGTCCGCAAGATCAGTCCCGCCGACTCGGCCCGTCGCGCCGCAGGGTATTGCGCCGCGCTGCTCATCGCCGCGATGATCGGTGTCCTCTACTACTTCGACAGCCATCCGATCTCGGGGCTCTACGACAGCGGCGGCCTGGTCGATGTGCTGTTCGTGCCGTTGGTGATGGCCCTGGCGATCGGTATCGGCAGCCTTCCCGCGCTGCTGTCCACCCGCGTGATGGTCTATGGCGGGCAGATCTCGTTCTGCCTGTACATGGTCCACGAACTGGTGCACACGTCCTGGAATTGGGCGGCCAAGCAGTTCGAGATCGTGCTCGAGGAGGGGGCGACCGCGGCCAAGTGGACGGTGTGCGGCCTCGTGGTGGCGGCGACCCTGCTGTCAATGTTGCTGTTCCACGCTGTTGAAGAGCCCGGGCGGCACTGGATGCGCAAGATGATCGGCGCCCGGCCCGACTCGGCCCAGGTGACGCCGACCGAAGATCCTTTGGCGGTCGAACCGGCAGAGCCGGACAACTCGGATCCTGCCAACCATTCGACCGCCTCGGACGACGGTGTCCTCAACGAACCCAAGGTCGCGGTTCCGGCTAGTCTTCGCTGAAGTTGATTGGGGGGAGGTAGCCGTGAGTCGGGTGATGACGTTCGCCGTCGTGATGGTGGCCGGGGTCGTCGCGGTGGTCGCGGGAACCGGTTACTTGGCGCGCGAGCACGAATCGCCGCGCCACTACGAGACGGTGCCGCTGAGTTCCTCGCCTAATCGGATCGCGGTGATCGGTGACTCCTACACCGCCGGCTACGAGGACACCGGCCGCGGCGCGGCGAACTGGACCGAGCGGGCCTGGCAGAACCTGGCCGGACGCGGTGTCTACGTCAGCGCCGACGTGGCGGCCGAGGGCGGTGCGGGTTACGGGGTGCGAGGCAACCGTGGCGGCCTGTTCGGCGACCTGACCCGCCGCGTGGTGCAGCCCGATGACGCCCTGGTGGTGTTCTTCGGTTCGCGCAACGACCAGGACGTCGAGCCGGGCGAACTGGGCCGACTGATCGCCGACACCCTGGGCTTGGCCCGCCGTACCGCGCCGGGGGCGCGGATGCTGGTGGTCGGCCCGCCATGGCCCACCGCCGATGTCCCGGGCAGCGTGTGGCGGATCCGCGATGTCCTCAGCATCCAGGCGCGCGTCGTCGGCGCCGAGTTCGTCGACCCGCTCGCGGAGCGGTGGTTCGTCGGCCTGCCCGACCTCATCGGACCGGACGGGGTACACCCCACCGACGCCGGTCACGCCTACATGGCAGACAAGATCGCACCGCTGATCGCGGGACAGCTTCCCAAACGGACTTAGCGCAAAACCGGACGAAACCGGGCTAGCCTCAGCAGTATTGGCGCATGGACACCATGCGCGTACTGATCACCGGTGGAACCGGATTCGTTGGCGGCTGGACCGCCAAAGCGATCGCCGATGCCGGGCACCGGCCGCGGTTTCTGGTCCGCAACCCGGCGGGCCTGCACAGCAGCGTGGAGCGGCTGGGTGTCGATGTGTCCGACTACGTCGTCGGTGACATCACCGACGCGGAGTCGGTGCGCGAGGCTCTGCGCGGCTGCGACGCGGTTGTGCACGCCGCCGCGGTGGTGGCCACCGATCCACGCCAGACGGAGCAGATGCTGGCCACCAACTCGGCCGGCGCCCATAACGTGCTCGGGACAGCGGTTGAACTGGGCCTGGACCCGATCATTCACGTCTCCAGCTTCACCGCGCTGTTTCATCCGGGCCTGACGACGTTGCGTGCGGACCTGCCGGTGGCCGGCGGCGCCGACGGCTACGGCCGGTCGAAAGCCCGGGAAGACCTCTACGCGCGCGGGCTGCAGGACGCCGGCGCCCCCGTCAACATCACCTATCCGGGCATGGTGCTCGGTCCTCCGGTCGGAGACCGGCTCGGGGAGGCCGGCGAAGGAGTACGGACGGCGCTGCAAATGCATGTCATTCCCGGGCGTGGCAGTGCGTGGCTGGTGATCGACGTTCGCGACCTCGCGGCAATGCACCTGGCGCTGCTGGAGCCGGGCCGTGGCCCGCGCCGCTACATGGCCGGTGGTCGGCGGGTACCACCGGGAGAGTTGGCGAGCCTGCTGCAAGAGCTGTCGGGTTCGCCCATGCTCGCGCTGCCGGTACCGGATATCGCCCTGCGGTGGGCGGGCCGCGTCCTGGATCAGGTCGAGCGCGCGCTTCCGATCTCGACTCCGTTCACCGAGGCCGGGATGCAGTACTACACCCAGATGCCCGAATCCGATGACACTCCCGCCGAGCGCGACCTCGGCATCGTGTTCCGGACCCCCCGGGAAACGCTGGCCGACACCATTGCCGGCATCCGCGGCTAGCCGCCCACCCGGCCCGCTCCGGCCAGGAGTTTGTTGAGGATCGGTGCAGCAGTCGCGACATAATGGCAGCGTGACTGACGCCGGCGCCGGGGCACGGTTGGTGGTGATCGTCGTCTTCGACGAGGTGACGATGCTCGATGTCGCAGGGGCAGCCGAAGTATTCGTCGAAGCCACGCGGTTCGGCGCGAACTACGTGGTCAAGATCGCCTCGGTGGACGGCCGTGACGTGACGAGCTCGATCGGTGCACGGCTGGGTGTCACCGACAGCCTTGCCGCCATCGAGTCCGCCGACACCGTCTTGGTCGCCGGCGGCGACTATCTGCCCCGGCAGCCCATCGATCCCGCACTTGTTGAGGCCGTCAGGTCGCTGGCCGGCCGCACACGGCGGCTGGCGTCCATCTGCACCGGGTCGTTCATCCTGGCGCAGGCCGGCATGCTCAGCGGCCGTCGTGCCACCACGCACTGGCACGACGCCCGGTTGCTCGCGCGGGCATTCCCCGACATCTCGGTCGAGCCGGACGCCATCTTCATCCGGGACGGCGACGTCTACACCTCGGCCGGCGTGTCAGCCGGTATCGATCTTGCGCTGGCGCTGGTCGAAATGGATCACGGCAGCAAGCTGGTTCGCGAGGTCGCGCGATGGCTGGTGGTCTATCTGAAACGCGCAGGCGGACAGTCGCAATTCTCGGCGCTGGTCGAGGCCGATCCGCCTCCGGAGTCTGCGCTGCGCAAGGTCACCGATGCGATCGCGGCTGACCCGGCCGCCGACCACAGCGTGACCGCTCTCGCCCGGCGCGCCGCCTTGAGCAGCCGTCAACTGACGAGGCTGTTTCAGGCCGAGCTCGGGACCACCCCGGCACGTTACGTCGAAACGGTACGTATCGATGCCGCCCGTGCCGCGCTCGATGCCGGCCACAGCGTCACCGAGTCCGCGCATCGAGCAGGTTTCGGCAGTCCCGAAACTCTGCGTCGGGTATTCACCGACCACTTAGGTGTGTCGCCGAAGGCCTACCGGGATCGGTTCCGCACGACGGTCCGTTGAGGCCGTTGCCACGGTTCTACACCGCCGGAAACCGCCTGCTCAGCTTCGCCAGGGTCAGCATTTCGCGACCCTTGTCGTCCAGGTAGGGGATACCGATCCCATACTCTGCCCACCGGGCTGCGATTCGGGCCTCCAGTTCGGGAGCAAGCCGGTCGGTCGGCGGGAACCGGCGCCCACCCCACACTTCCCGGGGCTCGATCTCCCAGCTGCGGGTGGCGTCGACGAGCACCCGGGTCCATTCGCCCGCGCCGTACTTGTTGGCGTCGTTGCGTTCCGGTGGAGTCGACGGATCCAAGGAGGACCCGAATCCTGGTCCGAAGAACGCGATATCGCCCAGACCGGCATTGACCCGGTATGACATGGCCCAGTCCAGCGCCACCGGGTCATGCAGATCGATGTCCTCCTCGACGACCACGACGTTCTTGTGGAACCACACCGCACCGCCGGTTCCCCACAACGCGGCGGCGATCTGTTGCGGATGGCCCCGGTAGCGCTTTTGGATCTGCACCAGGGTGTTCTGACCGTTGGTGACCTCTGTCATCCATAGGTCGGTGATGCCGCCGATCCCGAGGTCGTCGAGCGCGTTCCAGGTGATTGCCGATCGTGCGAAGTTGAGAATGCTGTCCTCGTTCAGCATTCCGGGCCGGATGCCCTCGAGGGTTCCGCGTAGCAGCGGATCGTTGCGGTGAGTGATGCGGGTGACCCGCAAGACCGGTGCGGGTGCGGCATCGCCGATGAAGCCCGGGTACTCGGCGAACGGTCCCTCCATGGCGAAGCTCGCCGGGTCGGGATCGATATACCCTTCGACCACGATCTCCGCCGATGCCGGTACGTGCAGGGGAACCGACTCGCAGGCGACCAGATCGACCGGGCGACCGAGTAAGGCGCCCATCATGTCCCATTCGCAGATGCTCTTCGGGAACGGGCTGCCGGCGCAGAACGGCAGCACGTCATGCCAACCGTAGACGACGGCAACCGGCATCGGCTCGGGCTTGTACTCCGCCATATGGCCGCCCCAACCCTGGCTCGGCACCAGGAGTTTGGCGATCTTGTCGCGGTCGATGATCATGCCCCGGTACAGACCGATGTTGTCGCGGCCCGTGACTTTGTCTTGGGTGACCACACCGCAGTAGGTGTCGATGTAGCGGCCACCGTCTTCGCCATGCCACTTCGGTACCGGGAGCTCATTCAGATCTATGGCGGCGCCCTCAACGATGTTCTCCTTGACTGGACCCGTCTGAACCACGCGCGGTGGAATGGGGTTCTTGAAGGCATCTCGAAGATGCGCCACGATCTGCGAATCACTGGTGCCCTCGGGCAGCCCCAACATCAGCAGGATCTGGCGCCGGCTGCCGAGCTCCGACGTCACGAGCTTGGTGCATCGGGTGTTGTTGTGTCCGATGATGTTTTCGAACAGCAACGCGGGCCCGCCCAGGGAGAGGTTGGCACGGGTGATCGCTCCGATCTCCTCGTTCCAGTCGACCGGAGCGGTGATGCGACGTAATTGGTCCGCAGCCTCCAGGGTGGCGAGCCAGCTGCGCATATCCGGACCGCTATCGCCCGGTGCAGCGATGTCGGTGCGACTGGGAAGCCCTGTGGCGGATGTCATTTCGCTCTCTTCACTATCGTCAGCCGAGCTGCCGCCTCGTCGGATTCACCGCTCGCAGCGTCGCCGTTCGCGGTCGGGTGCGGTCCGTCCTTCCAGCGGTTTATCAGCGAGTGTTCTATTCCGAGCTGATCGATGACGCGACCGACCACGTAGTCGGTCACCTCGTCGACGGAGCTGGGCCGGCTGTAATAGGCGACGGTCGGCGGGAAGATCACCGCGCCCGCACGCGCCAGGTAATGCATGTTCTCCAGGTGAATCTCGCTCAGTGGCGCTTCCCGCGCGACCAGAACCAGCTTGCGTCGCTCCTTGAGCGTGACATCGGCGGCACGGGTGATCAGGTTGTCGCTGAAGCCGATTCGGATGGCGCTCAATGTCTTCATGCTGCACGGGCACACGACCATGCCGTCGGTGCGGAAGGACCCGCTGGAAATGGCTGCCGCCAGATCCCTGGCGCTGTAGCTGTGGGTCGCCAGTGCGCGGACCTCGGCCACGGTGGCATCGGTCTCGATTTTGATCGTCGCGCGTGCCCACTCGCTGAGGATCAGGTGCGTCTCCACCCCCAACTCGCCCAGCGTTTCCAGAAGTCGGATGCCCAAGGCGGCGCCGGTTGCTCCGGTCAGAGCGACTACTAGGCGCATCGCTGTCCTCCTCCCACTCGATCGCCCGGCCCCAACGCGGCGGGGAACCACCTGGGCGAACTGCCGCCAGTCTGGTGCGGTCGCCAAGCTGTCGCGACGGCCAAATCCGCCGTGAATCCCACAGATTCAGCCACGTGTTCCGAGCTGACGTTTGTCTGAATCTGTGGGATCTGCGGCAGATCAGCCACGGCTGGTTCACCTGCTCACCACCCAGAATGGATGGCGAGTGGCGAGCGGAGAGGAACCCCGATGCCTGAGACCAGACGGCGAATGTTGATCACCGGTGCATCCCGGGGCATCGGGCGGGCAGTGGCCGACCGCCTGGCGGCCACCGGCGTCGAACCGATCGGTATCGCCCGCACGGCACCCCGCGACTTCTCGGGAGCGTTCTATTCGGTAGACCTGGCTGACCGCTCGGCCACCGCGAGCGCCCTGGAGACGATCCTCGCCGACGGCACGGTCGATGCGGTCGTGAACAACGTGGGCTTCGCGCGCTTCGGCCGGATCGGCTCGGTGGACCTCGATCACCTGTTTGAGACCTACGACCTGAATGTTCGCAGTGCCGTACAGGTGGTTCAGGCGGTGTTGCCCGGCATGCTCGACCGCGGCTGGGGCCGCATCGTCAATGTCACCAGCCTGACCACGCGGGGCACTCCGGAACGTACGCCGTATGCGGCGGCCAAGGCGGCGCTGGAAACCTGTACGCGGATATGGGCGCGGGAACTCGCCCAGACCGGAATCACGGTGAACGCGGTGGCGCCCGGCCCCACGGAGACCGAGATGTACCGCGAGCGCAGCCCGGTCGGGTCAGAGCGGGAAAGTGCACTCCTGCAGAACATTCCGATGCGTCGCGTCGGAAAGCCGGCCGAGATCGCCCATGCGATCTGCTTTTTGTTGGACGAAGACGCCGGATACATCACCGGGCAGACCATCGGAGTAGACGGCGGCGGAAGTCTCGCCGGATAAGCACCTGTCGTGAAATGAAAGGAACCAGATCAATGACCAGAGCAGTTGACACCATCGCCGGCGTTGCGATTCCCGACACTGCGCTGGTGCGGGAGACCACCGAGTACATTCGCGACGTCGAAAGCGACCTGCTGTTTCATCATTCCCGCCGGGTTTTCCTCTTTGGGGCGCTGCACGGCCGCCTACGCGGTCTGACGCCCGACTTGGAACTGCTGTACGTGGGGGCGATGTTTCACGATTTGGGCTTGACCGAGCGCTATCGCGATTCGCAACTGCGCTTCGAGGTGGACAGCGCCAACGCCGCCCGCGGCTTCCTGCTGGAGCGCGGCATCGACGAGTCCGATGCTCGCAAAGTCTGGTTGGGTATCGCGTTGCACACCACCCCGGGTGTGCCCGAGTTTTTGGATCCGGAGATCGCACTGGTCACTGCCGGTGTCGAAACCGATGTGCTCGGCATCGGCCGCGCCGAGCTGCCGGCGCATCTGCGCGACGCGGTGACCGATGCGCACCCGCGGCCGGACTTCAAACGCCGGATCCTGCAGGCCTTCACCGAAGGTGTCCGGCACCGCCCGGACAGCACTTTCGGCACGGTGAACGCCGACGTGCTCGCGCACTTCGACCCGTCTTTCGTCCGCGGCGATTTCGTGGAGACCATCCTGGGCAACGGTTGGCCGGAGTAGTGCGGGCAACCGCATTACCGAGGGGTGGGCGCTAGCCCTTTTTGCTGATCAACTTGCCCAGTGCCGCCCGGTCGGATGCCAGCAGCTCGTCGATGCGTGGCTGGTTCACATCCGCGACGATGATCTCGCCGACCTCCTGATTGACGCTGCTGAAGATGCCGTGCTCCTTCATCTTCTCGGTCTGATACAGGTTGTCCTGAGTGGGCGTGACGTAGTGCACCGCCGCAGCCTTGAACCGGTGAATCAGCCACACGTGCGTCAGATCCATCAACCGCTTCTGGCGCAGCTTCTCGGAGAAGGTGTTCTGGTCGCGGACCGTCAAGATGCTACGACCGTGCCGATCCTTGATCGGGTCGACGATCACGTTGGCGAGCTTCTCTTCGCCCTCGCCGTAGATACCGAGTTCCAGCACATCGGATCCGGGACGGGTGGGGCGCAGGTGCACACGCAGCTTCTCGCCGAGCTGATAGTGCTCGGCCCACAGCGCCAGCCAATCCTCCAGCAGCTTCTTGGGCACCTCGGTCTGCACCAAATGCTGATGTTGGGTGGATCCGGCGCCCATCGCCTTGGTGGTGGCGGTGCGGCCCGACGACGCGGCCAGCGCGGCATCGCTGCGCGGCCCGCCGACCAGGGTCTGCGGTGTGCGGTAGGGCGACTCCACCAGTCGCATCTTGCGCTGCAGGCGGGCCAGCGCCAGCATGCCGTCCTGCAACAGGGTGGCCGCGAACTCCTCGGAGGCCACCCCGTCGACCTGGTGGCCGCCGTAGGTGATGAAGTTAAAGACGAAGCCCATCTTGCCGAGCTCGGCGGGGAAGGCCCGCATCTGCTCGTCCGTCATGCCGGTGGTGTCCCAGTTGAACGAGGGGGACAGGTTGTAGGCCAGCATCTGGTCGGGGTATTGGGCGTGGATCGCCTCGGCGAATTCGCGGGCGTCGGCGAGGTCGGCGGTCTTGGTCTCCATCCACAACAGGTCGGCGAAGGGGGCGGCGGCCAGCGACTTGGCGATCGCGTAGGGAATGCCGCCGCGCACCTGGAAGTAACCTTCGGGAGTCTTGGCCCGTTCGCAGTCCCAGCCGGGGTCGGCGTTGAGCTCCGCGGCCCGCTGCCGGGCGGTGTAAAGCGGTGCCCGGGCGGCGAATTCCCGCCACTGCGCGGCGCTCATCTCTTTGGGCTCGCCTTCACGCTCAGCGAACTCGAGCATCTCGGCGACGGCGTCGCCGAACGTCATCAACCCGGCGTCGTTCTGCCACGCTTCGACGAACTTCGATTCGATGTCGTCGAAGAGGCCGTCCACCGAGGTGCGCCCATCACCGCGCCACCCTTCGGCGGCCGTGGTGATCAACGCCGTGATGCCGTTGCGTTCCAGCCAGGCGTCCGCGGCGGCGTACTCGCCCTCGGGCAGGGCGTAGAGCAGGTGACCGTTGATCTCGGTGATGCCGGAGTTGTAGAACTGCCGCGTCATCGCCAGGAAACAGGACTTGTAGGACGGGATCGTCAGGTTCGTGGTGCCCAGGATGAACGGCTGATCACGTTCGTCGCCCCGGCTCTCGACCAGGTTCGCCGCCTCCGCGTCGGTGCGCGCGACGATGATGCCGGGCACGCCCATCAGGTCCAACTGGAATCGGGCGGTGTTCAGCCGCTTGATCTGCTCGTCAGACGGCACCAGCACTTTGCCGCCCTGGTGGCCGCACTTCTTGGTGCCGGGACGCTGATCCTCGATGTGGTAACCCGGGACACCGGCCTCGACGAAGCGCCGGATCAGGTTGCGCACGTGCGGATCACCGCCGTGCCCGGTGTCGGCGTCGGCAATGATGAACGGCCGGTAGTCCACGGCCGGAGTGGCGGCGCGCTGCTCGTCGGTCATTTTCAGGCGCAGGTACTGCTGGTTGCGGTCGGCGGTGAGCAGGGCACGTACCAGTCCGGCCGCCTCGTCGGGAACCTGACTGAGGGGGTAGCTGGCCAGGTCTGGACCCGGGTCTTCGGTGATGGAGCCCTTCGCCGAGGTGGCCCAGCCGCCGAGGTAGATGCCCTCGATGCCGACTCGCTTCATCACCACGGCCTGGCCGGGCGAGTAGGGGCCGAAGGTGGTGATGCTCTTCTTCGCGGCGAACAGCTCACGTAACCGCGCGTAGAACGCGGTCGCTGCTTCGCGCGCCACTATGTAGTCGGAGGGGATGGTGCCGCGTTGTTCGACGACTTGTCGGGCGCTGTAGAGACGGGTGATGCCTTCGAATCGGGGGCTGTCGAAGTATTTCTGCACCGCTGCGACGTCGGCGTCGACATCGCGTTCGACCGGTGTGCTCGCCGTCGGGTTCGTCTCGATCGTCGTCATGGAAATTCGCTCCCTTTCACCCGATTAGACGCGGCGGTCCCAGCTTCGCCTTTCCTTCGTCGAGGCTTGCTGAACCACCGGGTTGATGCGCGTGCTTCCTCCTCGTATTGTGCCGCCGCACGCTGAGCGATAGTTCGGTTTTGTCTACATCTTCAGCACTGCGCCGCTGATGCCGCTGAACTCGCCCGAAGGCAGCGGATCAGACGGCCGAAGTGGCTAAACTCAGGGTTCATGACGTACCGGTCGGACCGGTGGGCAGAACACTGGGAGCAGGCGCCGCGGCCCGCGGTGGTCGGCCGCTGGGCGGCCCGTCGGATGAGCCGGCGCTTCGCCGGGGTGGGCGTCCGCATTCCGCCCGCTCGGCTTCGTCAGATGGCGGTCGGCGCGCCGCTGGCGTCCGCGGAATCGGTCGACTACGCGTTCGCGCTCGCTGCCACCGAGATCAAGCACGAGCTGCGACTGGCCCGGGCGCGGCGCAACCGGCGACGCCTGATGAACGCGCTCATCGTGGCCGGCCTGATGATCGCTTCACTGAATCTGCTGATCTGCATGGGCTACCTGTTCATCAGCCTGGCGCTGCGCGAACCCGCTATGTGACCCATCACCGCACCAACTCCATTGTGGTGGAGTTCCTTTGACGTCCAAGCGCTTCGCCGAACGACTCGGAGACTTAGACTGCGGGCATGACGCGGTCGCAGCGCTCGACGGCCCCTAAGGGACTGGTTCAGATCGAGGAGTGCCTGGACTCCGATGGCGGCATCGTGCTCCCTCCGGGCGACACTTTGATCTCGCTGATCGACCGCAATATCGCCAACGTGGGCGACGCGGTGGCGTTCCGCTACCTCGACTACGCGGGTCCGGTGGAGGGCCAGGAGCTGGAGCTGACCTGGACGCAACTCGGCGAGCGACTGCGCGCCATCGGTGCCCGCCTGCAAGATCGCACGGTTCCCGGCGACCGGGTGGCGATCCTGGCGCCGCAGGGACTCGATTACGTCACCGGGTTCTATGCGGCCGTCAAATGCGGAACCGTCGCGGTGCCGCTGTTCGCTCCCGAACTTCCCGGGCACGCCGAGCGGCTCGACACCGCCTTGCGCGACTCCGCTCCGACGGTGGTGCTGACCACGACCGCGGTGCGCGCGGTGGTCGAGGAGTTCCTGGGCCGGTTGCCACGGTCGTTGCGGCCCGGCGTCGTGGTGATCGACGAGATCCCCAACTCGGCCGGGGAGGCTTTCCTAGACGTCGACATCGACGTCGACGGGGTGTCACACCTGCAGTACACCTCGGGCACCACGCGGCCACCGATCGGTGTGCAGGTAACGCACCGCTCGGTGGGCACCAACCTGCTGCAGATGATCTTGTCGATCGACATGCTGGACCGAAACACGCACGGCCTCAGCTGGTTACCGCTCTATCACGACATGGGGCTGTCGATGATCGGATTTCCGGCGGTCTACGGGGGACACTCCACGCTGATCTCGCCGACGGCATTCATCCGCCGGCCGCAGCGCTGGATCCAGGCGCTGTCGGACGCTTCGCGGCGCGGCCGGGTGGTCACCGCTGCACCGAACTTCGCCTATGAGCTGACCGCGGCGCGGGGCCTGCCGGCGCCGGGCGCCGACATCGACCTGTCGAACGTCGTGATGATCATCGGATCCGAACCGGTGAACATGGCGGCGATCACCACGTTCAACGAGGCGTTCGCGCCCTACGGGTTGCCGGCCACGGCCATCAAGCCGTCCTACGGGATCGCCGAGGCCACCCTGTTCGTGGCCACCATCGCTCCCGATGCGGAGCCGAGCGTGCTGTACCTGGACCGCGATCACCTCGGTGCCGGCCGCGCGGTGCCGGTGGCCGCCGATGCCCCGGGCGCGGTGGCCCAGGTGTCGTGCGGGCAGGTGGCCCGCAGTCTGTCGGCGGTGATCGTCGACGCCGAGGCCGGTGCCGAATTGCCGGACGCCCAGATCGGCGAGATCTGGCTGCATGGCGACAACGTGACCGCCGGCTACTGGGGCCGGCCCGAGGAGACCCGGCACACATTCGGCGCCCGCCTGCGGTCTCGGCTGGACCGCGGCAGCCACGCCGGGGCGACCCCGGCCGACGGCAGGTGGCTGCGCACCGGTGACCTGGGCTTCTATTGCGACGGTGAGCTCTACGTGACCGGCCGCACGGTGGATCTGATGACTTTTGCAGGTCGCGGTCACTATCCGCAGGACATCGAGGCCACGGTGGCGGCGGCCTCCCCGATGGTTCGTGACGGTTATGCGGTCGCGTTCGCGGTGCCGGCCGAGACCGCCGACCAGTTGGTGATCGTCGCCGAGCGCGCGACCGGCACCGGCCGCAAGGATCCCGCGCCGGCGATCGCGGCCATCCGCGCGGAGGTGCAGCGCGTGCATGGGGTGAGCGCCGCCGATGTTCGTTTCGTCCCTGCCGGGGCCATCCCACGCACCACCAGCGGCAAGCTTGGCCGCACCGCGTGCCGCGAACAGTATGTGGCGGGCACGCTCGGTGTGCACTGAAACCGCAGTGTGGGGACCGGCGTCTTGGTTGTGTGCCGGCGGCTCGGCCACCCAGTACGACTTTCGGCCTACGGTGATCCCACGGTCACCGGCAGCGGGGTAGTAGCCGAATCGGTTTCGACGGGCGCGGGCCGGGTCGGCGCCGACCGCGCCCGCCGGATGTTTTGCGGCCACCAGAACCATGGGCCCAGCAGCGCCGCGATCGAGGGCGTCAAGAACGAGCGCACGATCAAGGTGTCGAACAGTAGGCCGAGCCCGATCGTACTGCCGGCCTGACCGATCGAATACAGGTCGCTGGCCGCCATCGACATCATCGTGAAGGCGAACACCAGGCCCGCGGCGGTGACCACCGAGCCGGTGCCGCCGATCGAGCGAATGATCCCGGTCTTGATCCCCGCGCCGATCTCCTCCTGGAACCGGGAGACCAGCAACAAGTTGTAGTCCGAGCCGACCGCCAGCAGGATGATCACCCCGAACACCGGGGCGATCCAGTTCAACGGGAGTCCCAGGATGTGCTGCCAGACCACCACGGTCAGGCCGAATGCCGCGCTCAGCGACAGCAGCACCGTCCCGACGATCACCGCGGAGGCCACCAGTGCCCGGGTGATCAGCAGCATCACGATGAAGATCAGCGTCACCGCCGCCGCGCCGACGATCAGGATGTCGTAGGTCGAGCCGACCTGGATGTCCTTGTACACCGCCGCGGTTCCGGTGAGGTAGAACTTGGCGCCGGTCAGCGGCGTGCCCTTCACCGCGTCGTGCGCGGCGGCCAGCATCGGTTCGACGAAGGCGATGCCCTTCGGCGTGGCCGGGTCGGCGTCGTAGGTGACGATGAACCGCGCCGCCTTACCGTCGGGGGACAGGAACAGCTTGAGGCCCTTCTGGAAATCGGCATTGTCGAAGGCCTCCGGCGGCAGATAGAAGTAGTCGTCGGACTTGGAGGCGTCGAAGGCCCGGCCCATCTCGGTGGCCGTGTCGGTCATCCGCGACATCTGGTTCACCAGGCCGGCGAAGCTCGAATGCATGGTGAGCAGGCTGCCCTGCATGGATTTCGCCACCGCGATCATCGGCTCGAACTGCCCGACCATCTGCGGCATCACCGTGTTCACCTCGGCCATGTCGGCCAGCAGCGGCCGCATGTCCTCGCTGAACTTGTCCATGCCGTCGTAGGCGTCGAAGACCGAGCGGATCGCGTCGCACGCGGGAATGTTCAGGCAGTGCTGCTCCCAATAGAAGTAGTTGCGGATCGGACGCACGACATCGTCGAAATCTGCGATGTGGTCCCGGATCTCGTCGACCGTCGCGGTCACCGTCGCCATGTCGACGCTCATCTTGTCGGTGGCGCTGCTCATCTGGTTGACCAGGTCGCGCAGCCGCACCATGGAGTCGACGGTGGCGCCCAGGTCGTCGCTCATCCTGAGCATGTCGGACAGCCGGTCGTTCATGAACTGCAGGTTCTCCTGGATCGGGACGGCCTGCATGCTGATCTGGAACGGTATCGAGGTGTGGTCGATCGGGCTGCCCAATGGCCGCGTGATGCTTTGCACGCGTTCCACTCCGCGGGTCGCAAAGATGTTCTTGGCGATCCGGTCCAAGATGATCATGTCAGCAGGATTGCGCAGGTCGTGGTCGCTTTCGACCATCAGGACATCGGGGTTCATCCGGGCGGCGCTGAAATGACGTTCGGCCGCGTCGTAGCCGACATTCGCGGGCAGGCTCGCGGGGATGTAGTAGCGGTCGTTGAAGCTGATCTTCATGCCGGGGACCGCCAGCATGCCGGCCAGGGTGACCAACAGCGCCGCCACGAAAACCGCACCGGGCCAACGAACATTGGCGGTTCCGATCCGTCGCCAGCCGCGGCCCTCGGCCCGCCTGGGCTCGAGCAGGCCATGTCGGGTGGCGATCGCGACAATGGCCGGGGCCACGGTGAGCGCACCGGCGATGACCACCAGCAGGCCCAGCGCCGAGGGGACGCCCAGGGCTTTGAAGTAGGACAGCCGGGCGAAATGCAGACACAGTGACGCGCCGGCGATCGTCAGTCCCGAGCCCAAGATGACATGCCAGGTACCGCGAAACATCGTGTACCAGGCGGTCTCGGGGTCTTCGCCGGCATTGCGGGCTTCGTGGTAGCGCCCGATCAGGAAGATCGCATAATCGGTGCCGGCCGCGATCGCCAGCGACGACAGCATCGCAACCACGAACGTCGAAAAGCCTAGTAGGCCATGGTGTCCGAGCAACGCGACCAGGCCGCGTGCGCTGCCCATTTCGAAGCCCACCATCACCAGTGCGAGTGCCACGGTGGCGGCGGAACGGTAGACGATGGCCAGCATGACGATGATGACCACACCGGTCACGGCCATCATCTTGAGCATGCTCTTGTCGGCTGCTTCGGTCATATCAGTGGTCAGTGCCGCTTGTCCCGTGACGTAGGCCTTGACCCCGGCCGGTGCGGGCACCGAGGCGACGATCGCGCGGACCGCGGCCACCGATTGGTTGCCCAACGTGCTGCCCTGATCGCCCGCGGTGTTGATCTGCGCGTAGGCGGCTTTGCCGTCGGTGCTTTGCACGCCCGCGGCGGTGATCGGGTCGCCCCACAGGTCCGCGATGTGCTGGACATGCTCGTGATCGGCGGCCAGTTTGGCGATCACGGTGTCGTAGTAGTGGTGCGCCTCGGGGCCCAGCTCGGTCTCGCCCTCGAGCACCAGCATGACCATGGCGTCGGCGTCGAATTCGTCGAACGTGGCGCCGATGTGCTTGGCGGCGATCATCGACGGCGCGTCCTGCGGCGACATGGTCACCGCGTTCTCGCGGGCCACCGACTCGATCGGCGGAACCAGCACGTTGAGCCCCACGGTCAACAGCAGCCAGAAGATCACCAACGGCCAGGCCAGCCGGCGAACCGCCCGCATATACCCCGGGCGAAGGGTGCCGTGGCCGCTCATGCGCCTTTGACCAGACAGAACACCTGGGCGTGATGCCCGGTGGCCACCTGCTCGTCTTTGACGGCGCCGTTGACCGTGATCCGGCAGCCGATCGCCTCGCCGTCGCCTTGAGCGACCAGGTTGCCGATGACCGACGGACTCGTGGTGGTGATGGTGTGGCTCCAGGGCAGGCCGCTGAACGTCGCCTGCGCGGGCTGGACTTCCCGGTCCAGGTAACTCACCGAACCCGCGACGGTGCCGGCGCCGAAAACCTCATAACGGACTTGCTTTTCGTTGATCGAGTTGATCACCTGCGAGCCGCTGCCGTCCCAGCGGAAGATCTCGTCGGCGCCGAAGACGCTGCGCAGGTTCACGACCGCAAGCGCTCCGACGATCGCCGCCGACGCGACCACGGCCGGCACCCAGGCTCGGCTGACAAACGCGCGCATGCCCATCACCTCTCGATTCCCTGCACTGGCAACTCTTCGTGAATACTATACCCCGTAGGGTATACGAATATTCCTGAAGTACCCGAGGGGGTATGGGGAAGGTGGTCAGTTCACGGCGTGCCGCGCCTGCGCGGCGACGGCTTCGCCGAGCCACCGACGCAGGAAACGGCGCAGCTCGTCGGGGGATCGATCTGGGTCGTTGGGCGCCACGACGAACGAGAGCATGATCCGCAGGGTGAACTCCACGAGTTCGCGCAGCGCGGCTTGGTCGTAGCCGTACTGCTTCCAGTCGACGTCGAACCGCTCGATCATTCGCATCCCGAAGACGCGGGCCTCCTCGGAGGCCATCTCCCGGTTGTGTGCCGAAGACGACGACAACATGGCGCCCAGGTGCGGGGAGCGGGCCACCGCATCCAGGGTGTAGACGGCGCCTTCGGTCAGCGCGTCGGCGGGGTCGCCGATGCCGTGCACGTGGTCGGTGAGCCGGTCGAGGAAGTCATCGACGGAGGCGATGGCCACCGCGCGCATCAGTGCATCGGCGGTGGGGAAGTAGCGATACACCGTCTGGCGGATCACCCCGAGTGAGGCGGCGACGTCGGCCAGCGACACCGCCGAACCGGTCTCGGCGACCAGCTCAACGGCCGCGGCGATGATCCGTCGTCCGGCTTCCTCGTCGGTGTGCGGCGGGTTGCCGCCCCAGCCGCGGCGGCGTGCCATCAGTGACCTGCTTGACAAGCTTGGGGCATCGAACAATCATACGCGAAGACGTCCAGTTGTATGTTTTGAGTTGAGGTGGCGATGACCGACCTGATCGTGCGCAAACTGCGGTTCGCGTTCGCCGAGTACCCCGTCCCGTTCTTGTGGAACGAAGCGAACCCGGCGTTCTCGTCGATGGCCAACGCTGTCTCGCTGCTGGCGATCGGCTTCGAGAAGATGATCGGCGGCATGATCGCCGAGGCGATGCCACTGATCACCGACCCCGTTGTCGCCGAAGAGGCCGACGCGTTCGTGCGCCAGGAGGGTCAGCACTCGATGGCCCACCGCGGCCATGCCAAGGCGCTGGTCAGGGCCTACCCGGGACTCAAGGAAACCGTCGACGAATGCAACGCCATGTTCGACAAGATGGCCGCCGAGAAATCACTGGACTACCGGCTGGCCTACACCGCCGACCTCGAGGCCACCTTCACGCCGGTCTTCAAGCTGATGCTCGACCACGACAACACCCTCTTCGCTCCGGGCGACGACCGGGTGGCGTCACTGTTCTTGTGGCACTTCGTGGAGGAGGTCGAGCACCGCAGCTCCGCGCTGATCATCTACGACCACGTCATCAACGACCCCTGGTACCGGATGCGGATGGCGCCGTCGATCTTCAAACACGTGATGAGTGTGATCAAGGTGGCGTGCGAGGGCTTCAATCGCCACGTTCCCTTGGAAGACCGCAAGGTTGACGCGCTGTCACTGTTCAGCACCTACCGCGCCAAGCAGGCCTGGCGGCGGCGGGTTCCGTTCGGCTGGCCCGCGAAGGAGGGCCCGGTCGCCGATGCCTTCAAACATCTGCCGAAGCGCGAAATGGTCACCGCCGTAACCGGTATCATCCGCAGCCAGCTGCCCAATCACAAACCGGCTCACGAAAAGATCCCGGTCCTGGCCAACGAGTGGTTCGCCCGTTATGACGACGGCTACGACGTGACCAAGTGGTACACCGCTGAGGAGAAGAGCGCCTGATGCCCGACTTGTGTACCCCGACATTCGAGCGCCTCGCCGAGTCGCTGGGCTTCTCCTGCGGTGAGGCCGGCGGATTGCTGGAATTCCGCAACCCCTTGCAGCTGGAGAATTGGACGCTGCCGGTTCTGGAGATCACCGTGATCACCGGGGCCGTGCTGGCGCTGATCTACGCCATCATCCGGTACCGCCGCGGCGATGCCACCAACTTGGCGCTGTGGTTCGGGGCGATCGCCTACCTGCTGATCATCGAACCGCCGCTGTATTTCCCGGGCGCGTTCGGCATCGCCGATCATGTCGACACGATGTTCGCGCACAACCTGTTCACCGTCGAGTTCATGTGGGGCCGGCTCCCGCTGTACATCGTCGCGATCTATCCGATGATGGCCACCATCTCTTTCGAGATCGTCCGGATCCTGGGCGTGTTCCGCCGCTACGGAACGATCGTCGGGGCCATCTGCGTGGGCTTCGTCCACCACGCGTTCTACGAGATCTTCGACCACCTCGGCCCGCAGCTGCGCTGGTGGGAATGGTCGGTGGACAACCCGCTGAACCAACCCATGTTCACCTCGGTGCCGATGGGCAGCGTCGTGGTGTTCGCGGCGCTCTGGCCGGCCTCGCTGGCCTTCTGTGTCCAACTGCTGGTCGGTCGCCAGGTCGATCACGGCCGGAGATTCGCCTGCCTGCAGGTGTTGTGGCGAACGATCGTCATCGGCGTCCTGGCCTCGCTCGGTACCGGCATCCTGCCGCTGCCGGCGACCCTGCTTGGTGCCGCTACCGGCGGCAGGCTGATCGGGATCGCTTACGCCGTAGAGCTTCTCGTCATCGCCGCGGTGGCCATTCCGGTGTTGATCATTCAGTGGCGGCGCTTGCGGCTGAATTCTTCTGCCGCCGGCCGCTACGACAACCCGCTGATGGTCCGCTACGCCGCGGCGTATCTGTCCGTCATGACGGTGCTGTGGTTGACGGCCCTGCCGGCCTACCTGGATGCCTCGGGCGGGGTGACCGCTAACGGCGACCCGGTGGGATGCCTGTGGTACGTGGTGCTGTGTTTCGTGGTGGCCTCCTTGAGCGTGGTGGCCGCAGCGACCGTCCCGCCGGTCCTGGAGCCGCACCAGGAGCCCGAGCCGGTGGCCGCCGGGCGCTGAGCTCGGCGACTGCGGCCCGCCGTGGACGCTGATTGACGCGCTTGGCAGACTGTTGCCATGGCGCAGATCACGTTAAAGGGAAACCAGATCAACACCGTAGGCGAGTTGCCGGCCGTCGGTTCGGCAGCACCGGCGTTCAGCTTGACCGGAACCGACCTGAGCGTGGTGGACAGCGGGCAGTTCGCCGGCAAGCCGGTCCTGCTGAACATCTTCCCGTCGGTCGACACCCCGGTCTGTGCGACCAGCGTGCGGACCTTCAACGAGCGGGCGGCCGCCGGTGGGGCCGTACTGTGCGTCTCCAACGACCTGCCGTTCGCCCTGAAGCGGTTCTGCGGTGCCGAGGGCATCGAGAACGTCACCAGTGCCTCGGGCTTCCGGGACAGCTTCGGTGCCGACTACGGGATCACCATCGCCGATGGCCCACTGGCCGGCCTGCTGGGCCGGGCGATCGTGGTGATCGGCGCAGACGGCAACGTCGCCTACACCGAACTGGTGCCGGAGATCGGCCAGGAGCCGAACTACGACGCGGCGCTGGCCGCGCTGACCGGGGCCTGAGCCCCGCCCGGCGGTTCAGCGAGCCTCGACGGAGAAGAGGCGAAGCTGGGACCGCCGCATGGACCCAGCCGCTCGGGAGGTCAGCGGCCCCGCCACTGCGGCGGCCGCTGCTCCCGCCAGGCCTGTAGTCCCTCGGCCACGTCGTCGGTCGCTGCGGCGACCTTGCGCATCGTTTCGCCGAACCGCACGGCGTCGATCCAGCTCATGTCGGTGCTGCGCCACGCCACTTCCTTGGTGGCTCGCTGGGCCAGGGGAGCGGCCTTGGTGAGGGTGCGTGCCCAAGCTCGGGCCGTCTCCTGCACAGCGCCGGGCTCGACGAGTTTCCACACCAGGCCGATGTCCTTGGCGCGTTGCGCGCTCATCGGCTCCCCGGTCAACAGCAGCTCCATCGCGTTGGCCCAGCCCACCCGCTGCGGCAGCCGGATCGCCCCGACGATGGTCGGCACGCCGAGGGTCACCTCCGGGAACCGGAAGACCGCATCGGTGCCGGCGATGATGAAGTCGCAGAACAACAGTCCGGTGAGGCCGTATCCCACGCACGGGCCGTGCACGGCGGCGATGGTCGGCTTGAAGAGTTCCATACCGGATTCGAACGAGTTGATCGTGGGCTTCTCCCAGAACGTGCCGGGAAAGGTGCCGACCGCGCCCGCCGAGTCCTTGAGATCGGCGCCGGCGCAGAACACGTCGCCTTCGGCGGTGAGAATCCCGACCCAGGCGTCCTCGTCGGCGCGAAACCGGTCCCAGGCGGCGTTGAGATCGGTGCGCATCGCCCCATTGATGGCATTGCGGGCCTCGGGCCGGTTCAGGGTGATGGTCGCGATGTGATCGTGGCACTCATAGGTGACCAGGGGCGTGGCGCGCATTTCTGCACCGTACCGTCGGAGGGGTGCGATGGATTGTCGACGCGATGAACGTGATCGGTGCGCGTCCGGACGGCTGGTGGAAAGACCGCCACGCCGCCATGGCCCGTCTGACCCGACAGCTGGAATCTTGGGCGCCGGCGCAAGACGGGCAGGTCACGGTGGTCTTCGAAAAGCCGCCGTCGCCGCCCATCGAATCGGACGTCATCACGATCGCAGCGGCGCCGCGACCCGGGGTCAACTCCGCCGACGATGAGATCGTGCGGCTGGTCCGGGCCGACGACCGACCGCAGGACATCACCGTGGCGACCTCCGATCTCGCCCTGGTGGAGCGAGTCACTTCGGCGGGCGCGGCCACCTTCCCGGCGGCACGTTTCCGCAGGCTCATCGAGGAGCGGTGATGCACCGCACCGGAGAAGCCGTGGCCAGCACCGGAATCCTGGTCGCCGCGATCCGGGCCAAAGAATCCGCGCGCGATGACGCGCTGTTCGCCGATCCGTTTGCGGACAAGCTGGCGGGGGAGGCCGGCCGTCGGATGCTGGAGGCGGCCATCGCCAACTCCGGTGACCAGTCGACCTGGCAGATTGTGGTCCGTACCCGCTTCTGGGATGAGGCCTTACTTCGTTCCGGACTCACTCAGGTGGTCATCCTGGCGGCCGGCATGGACGCCCGGGCATACCGGCTGGCCTGGCCAGCACACACCACCGTCTACGAAGTGGATCAGCCAGCGGTGATAGCGAGCAAAGCCGAGCTGCTGGCCGACGATGCACCGCGGTGCCGCCGGGTGCCGCTCGGTATCGATCTTGCCGAGGACTGGCCTGCCGCCCTGGAGGCCGCGGGCTTCGACGCGACCGCTCCCAGCGTCTGGCTCATCGAGGGGCTGCTGCAATACCTCGACGAGGCCGCGGTACGGGACCTGTTCGCCCGCGTCGACGCGTTGTCGGCACCCGGCTCGGTGCTGTTGTACGACGTGGTCGGCAAGTCGCTGCAGGAAGCGCCGTCGATGGCGCCGTTGCTGCAGTCCATGGCGCAGCAGGGCTCACCGTGGCTGTTCGGCACCGACGCTCCCGGAGAGCTCGCCGAACGACACGGTTGGTCGGCGGTGGTGACCGATGTGGCCGAGCCCGGCAATATGTGGAACCGCTGGTTTCCGTCGGTCACCGCAGGGGCTGGGCCGGACGCGCCGCGCGGCTACTTCGTGGAAGCGCAGCGCTAGCCGGCCGCGCTGGCCCCCGCGCGGCGTCCGGCGAACACACAGTCCGCGATGGACAACCCGCTGACGTAGGACTGCGAGGCAATGCCGATCGCGGTGCGGCCGGCGCTGTAGAGCCCCGGGATCGGATTGCCCACGGCATCGACCACCTCGCCGGTGTCCTCTGAGACCCGGACGCCACCGAGGGTGAGCATCGGGGTGGGGCGTAAGACGTTGGTCCGCACCGAGATATCCATCAGAGTGAAGGGCCCCTGATCGATGCGCCGGCAAAAATCGGCGGGTTTGCCGGCCGGGTCTTCGGAGCCGGAGTCGATCGCCTCGTTGTGCGCCGTGACGGTGGCCTGCAGGCCCTCGGCGTCGATGCCGGCGGCGCGAGCCACCTCGGCCAGCGTGGCGCCCCGCACCGCCGCACCGAAGATCAGCGCGGCGCCCTGCGCCCGCTGGAACCACAGCGTCTGGGTCAACAGTTGGCGGCGGGCCTCCGACATCAGGCGGGCGTCGGCCAGGATCCAGCCCTGACCGCCGTGGTTCTTCACCATCGCCTGTCCGACCGCGGCGCCGTAGCGGGACTCGTCGATCACCCGCCGGCCGTCGGCGTCGACGATGATCGCGGAGATGAAGGCGCTCGGGGGTGTGATGAATTTCCACACCGAGACGTTGTCCATCCGGTCGGTCACCGCGCCGACGCTCTGGGCCAGCGCGATACCGCTGCCGTCATCGCCGCTGGTGCCCAGGGGCAGGCCGCCGTCGAACTCCGGCGCGTAGCGCTTGCGCCACTCGGTGTTGGCGATGAAACCGCCGGCGCAGAGGATCACCCCGCGGCGCGCGATGATCTCGACGGTCTGGCCGTAGCGCTGTGCCAGCTTGGCCAGTCGCCGGTCCATCGCCGCGCGCAGCGGCGGGTAGTAGACACCCGGTTTCGACGAGAGCGCCGCCAGGCGGGCGTAGCGGCGCTGGATCCGGCGGGGCGCCTGACCCATGGTGGTGGCCCGCACGCCGGTCACCCGGCCGGACGGATCTTGCAGCAGTTCGGTGACTTCTGTGTGCGGGCGGAAGTCCACACCGAGCTTGCGGGCCGCCTCGGCCAGTGGCGCATAGATCTTCTTGCCGGACGTGCCTTTTCCGTAGGCGCGGTGACCGCGCTGCACCGGCGGGGTGTGAGCGCGGAAGGCCCCGGCGTTCTCACTGCCCGAGTGGTACAGGTAGTAGCGGTTGTTCGGAAAGGACGTCTTGTAGGGACACAGGCCGGAGTTGAACGGCACCCCGCGAGCCCGCAGCCAGTCGATCATCTCCGGGCTGCCGTCGACGAAGCGCTTCAGCGTCTCCGGCCGGACCGCGTCGCCGACCTCCAGACGCAGGTAGTCCAGCATCTGTTCGGCGGTGTCGTGCACCCCGGCGTCCTTCTGGACCGACGTGCCGCCGCCGGCGTAGATGATCCCGCCGGAGATCGCGGTGGCACCGCCGCCGTTGGCACGGTCGACGGCGATGACCTCGGCGCCCAGTTCGCGGGCAGTGATCGCGGCAGCGGTACCGGCCGCGCCGTACCCGACGATGACGACGTCGGTCGTCACGCTGGTGCTGGTCATGCGCTCTCCCTTGATGACGTGAGCTGAACGGCCCTCAATCTAACAGTCGCTAGTCCCCGGCTTGCGGAGGTGACCAGCGGTGATCAGTCTGCCCACGTGCCAAAGCGAAACGTGTTCTAGGTGTCCGGGGACGCTCCGATCGGCCGCCCTGCACGGTTCGCGGCGGCGCACGGGAGAAGATGAACGGCATGGCTGTTCGGTTGCGGCGCCTGGCCGCCTCCCTGGTTGTCACGTTCGGCTGCGCGATGACGGCGGCGCTACCCGCCGGCGCGGCACCGGGGGTGGATCCGGCGGCGTTGGCCGCCGACCTGGTCGCGGCCGATCAGGCGTTGCGGAATACCTCGTCGCCCGAGCAGGTGCTGGCGGCCGCGGCCCGCCGCCAACAGGTCGCCTACCGCACCCTCGGCGCGCACCCGGAGTGGGATGCGATCGCCCGGCCGCAGATCCCGCCGGCGCTGCTCGACGTCTACGACCGCAACATCGATGCCCGCCGGCAACTCATGGCGCTCACCGACCCGAAGCCCACCATGCCGCCCTGGCGGGTGGTCCCTCCGGTCCCGGCGAACGAATTGCTGGCCAGCTACCGGGCGGCCGAGGCCGCATCCGGGGTGCCGTGGAACTACCTGGCGGCGATCAACTTCGTCGAGACCGGCTTCGGCCGCATCAACGGGGTCAGCGATGACGCCGCCCAGGGGCCGATGCAGTTCCTGCCGTCGACGTTCGCGGCCTACGGCAACGGGGGAGACATCCACTCTCCGCGCGATGCCATCATGGCGGCCGGTCGTCTGTTGGCCGCCAACGGTTTTGCCACCAATCGGGACAAGGCGATCTGGAATTACAACCATTCCGACCACTACGTGCGGGCGGTCAACGACTACGCCGCGGTCATCGGCGGTGATCCGGCCGGGTTCGCCAGCTACTACCGCTGGGACACCTACTACCGGACCACCGCCGGTGATCTGCTGCTGCCGATCGGCTATGTCTCGACGTCGCGGATTCCGGTGGCGGAGTATCTGGCTGCGCACCCGCAGTGATCGCTCAGCGCTGTTGGGCCCGCCACTTGTCCAGTACCCGGCGATCCCGTTTGGTCGGCCGCCCGGCGCCGCGGTCCCGGGTGGCCATCGCGGTGGCGGAGGCCGGTGGGGGCGGCGGAGTCCGATCCAGGTAGCAGGTCACCGCGTCGGCCGCACCGACCCGCTTCTGAATCACCCGCAGCACCTCGACGATTCGGGTGCGATCGCCCACCAGAGCACTGACCACGTCGCCGGGTGAGACCGTGGTCGCCGGCTTGGCCGGGCGGTTGTTCACCCGCACATGTCCGCCGCGGCATGCGGCCGCGGCATCCGGCCGGGTCTTGGTGATCCGCACCGCCCACAGCCACCGATCCACCCGGCTCGATTCCATGGCGTCCCGGGCTCAGCGTGAGGCGTTGAGGATCTTGATCGCGAAGACGAGCGTGTCGCCGGGAAGGATGCCGGCGGCAGGCTGGCCCTCGGGGTAGCCGTCGGCGGGCACCATCGCGACCGCCACGGTCGAGCCGATCTTCTGGCCCGCAATGGCCTTCTGGAATCCCGGGACCACGCGGTCCAATCCGAAGTCGACCGGTTTGCCTCGTTCGTAGCTGCTGTCGAACACCGACCCGTCACGTCCGTTGACGCCCATGTAGCAGACCGAGACCGTCGCGTGGTCACCGACGACGCGACCGTCGCCAGCGTGCAGCGTGTGCACCTCGGTCTGGGCCACCTTGAACGGCCCCTTCACGACGACGCTCGGCGCGGCCGAGTTCGTGGAGCCGGTCACCGCGACGCTGCCGGTGACACCTTTCAACGTCCAGTCCGCGGCCACGTCTTCAGCCGGTGGCGTGGAGGGGCAGGCGGTGACGGTTTCGCCGTTCGGGGGCAGGAACAGGTCGGTGACCGACGACGTCTTCGACGACGAGGTGCTGTCCGAGCCGCCGCAACCGGCGAGCGCCGCCGCCACCGAGGCGATACCGGCGGCGAGTACGACGAATCGAGGCATACGCGAATTCACCTTGGCCACGCTACAGCCCGGCCTGGTGGCGTGGGCCCGGCGGCGTTATCCGGCGATCTTCACCACGAGCTTGCCGACGTTCTTGCCGTCGAACAGCATGTTGATCGCGGTCGGCAGCTGCTCGAAGCCCTCGACGACGGTCTCCAGCGGGGTGAGCTTGCCGGCGGCGATCAGCTCGGAGATCTCGGCGTTGGCCTCCGGTGCCTGAAGGAAGTGATCGAGGACGATGAAGCCCTTGAGGGTGGCGCGCTGGATCAGCAGGTTGCCGAACGCGCGCGGTCCGGGCGGCGGATCGGTCTCGTTGTAACCCGAGATCAGCCCGCAGAGCGCGATCCGCGCGCCGACGTTCACCCGGGCGAAGATCGCATCCATGATGTCGCCGCCGACGTTCTCGAAGTCGACGTCGATGCCGTCGGGCGTCGCGGCGGCAAGCTGGCGGGCCCAGTCGTCGGCGCGGTAGTCCACCGCCGCGTCAAAACCGAGTTGATCGGTGAGCAGCGCGCATTTCTCCGGTCCGCCGGCGATTCCGACGACCCGGGCGCCGCCGGCTTTGGCGAGCTGACCGGCCACCGAACCGACCGCGCCGGCTGCCGCTGAGACGACGACGGTCTCACCGGGCTTCGGCTTGCCGATGTCGCGGATCCCGATCCACGCGGTGAGCCCGGTCATGCCGAGTGCGCCCAGGTAGGCGCTGGGGGAGACGCCGTCGGCAACCTCGACCGGGAACAACGGCATGGTGTCGGAGACGACCACGTACTCCTGCCAGCCGGTCAGGCCCTGAACGGTCTGGCCGACCGGATAATTCGGGTTGTTCGACGCGATGACGACGCCGAGGCCGGCGGCGCGCATGACCTCGCCGATGCCGACCGGCGGCAGGTACGACGGAGTGTCGTTGATCCACATCCGGTTGGTCGGGTCCAGCGAGATCCAGTTGACCCGCACCAGCGCCTCGCCGTCGCCGATCTCCGGCACCGCCTGCTCGCTGAGTTCGAAGGTGTCCGGGCCGATGCGGCCGGTTGGGCGTTCGCGGAGAAGGAAGCGGCGGTTGCGATCGGTCATGAGCGCACGCTACCGGATGCGGACGACCCTGGCAATGATTGCTAAATCAGTTGGGGGACAATGCAAGACAGATTCATATGTTGCCTGTGAACGTTCGCAGTCCCTGCACGTGGGCGGCGGGACCGGTCAGCTCGACGTCGGCTCGCGCCTGGCGCCCCGCCAACCAGCGAACCAGGTTTGCCGGCGTCCCCTGCACCAGCACCGCCTGGTGCGTCCGGGGGCCTACGTAGGCCAGAACGTCGCCAGCGTCGGTGCTGGCTCTGATCGCCGTGCCGCCGGGCAGCTTTGCGTGCTGATAGCGCAGCAGTGGGGCAATGGCCTGTCGCAGTGTTTCCGGCGCCGGATGGTCGGCGCCGTTGGCGGCGGCCAGGTCATCGTGATGGGTCCAGTACTCGAACAGCGTGAGCGGCGCTACCCGTGATCCCAGCAGCAGGCGCGGCAGTGGGCGTCGCAGCCGGTCGATCAGCTCGGTGAAGCCGTAGCGGTGCTCACGGCGAATTGCGAACTCCACCAACCGCGGTGGCGCCGGAACCGCGATTCCGCGCGTCACCAGCGATCGCGCGATGAACGTCGAGAAGCCCCCCAGGCGTTCCTCGGCGGCCAGGTGGGCCGCAAGGTCTCGCGCGGTCCACGACCCGCACCCGGCGGGCGCCGAGGCCCCGGCGGCACTCAACGAGTTCGTGAGTGCCGCCCGTTCCGCCTCGATGTCCTCGGCGAGCGCCACCGCCGATCAGCCTGAGGCGCCCAGGATCTTGATCGCGAACACGAGGGTGTCGCCCTGCCGGATCCCGGCGCTGGGCTGGCCGTCGGGGTAGCCGTCGGCAGAGGTCATGGCCACCGCGACGGTGGATCCGACTGTTTGACCGGCGATCGCCTTCTGGAATCCGGGGATGACGCCGTCGAGCGGGAAGTCCACCGGAGCGCCGCGCTTGTAGCTGCTATCGAACACCGACCCGTCTCGTCCGTTGACGCCCATGTAGCAGACGGACACCTTGGCCGTGGCCGGGACCACCGGGCCGCTGCCGGCCTGCAAGGTGTGCACTTGGGTTGACGTCACGCTGAACGGCGCCGAGACGTCCACCCGGGGCGCGGCCGTTTCGGTCGACCCGGTGACTGCGACGCTGCCGGTGGCCCCGGTCAGCGTCCACTCCGGCGCGCCGCCGGCCGGTGCGGCGGTGGGGCAGGTGTCGGCGGCGGAGGCCGTCCCTGCCGCCGCGACGGGCAGGGCGATGGCCGCGAGACTGGCCGCAACAGCAACGAATGAGTGCATCCGAGTGGGTTTCACGCCCGCCACGTTACAGGCCGCGTCGGGCACGACCTGCGATCCGATGACAGGCGCAAAGTAGTCCCGTCAGCAGGGACTCGGCACGTAGTCTCACCCAGGTGCACATTGACGTCATGGCCCTGCCCCAGCCGTTGGCCAAGGCCGGCGACCTGGCCCGCAACACCCAAAAGGCGGGTTTTTCCGGTCTGCTGTTCACCGAAGCCGGTCGCACGGCGTATCTGAATGCCGCGATCGCATCTCAGTCCGCTCCTGGTCTTGAGCTGTCGACCGGTGTCGCGGTGGCCTTTCCCCGCAGTCCGTTCGTCACGGCGGCCACCGCGTGGGAGCTGCAGGAGGCGACCGGCGGCAACTTCCGGCTGGGCCTCGGCACCCAGGTGCGTACCCATGTGGTGCGGCGTTACGGCGCGGCGTTCGACCATCCCGGCCCACGGCTGCGCGACTACGTGCTGGCGGTCAAGGCGTGCTTCGCCGCCTTCCGAACCGGAAAGCTGGATCATCACGGAGACTTCTACGAGCTGGACTTCATCACCCCGCAGTGGAGTGCGGGGCCGATCGACGCACCCGACCCCAAGGTTGACGTCGCGGCGGTGAATCCGTGGATGCTGCGGATGGCCGGCGAAGTGGCTGACGGCGTGCACGTTCACCCGCTCAGCGAGCCCGGCTACCTGGCGCGTCACGTGGTGCCGAAGCTGGCCGAAGGCGCCGCGAAGGCCGGCCGCTCCCCGTCGGAGGTCGCCGTGATCGTGCCCGCGATGACGATCGTCGGCGACAGCGATGAAGAGCGGCACAAGGAGCGGGAACTGGTGCGGGCCAGTCTGAGCTTCTACGGGAGCACCCCGAATTACGCCTTCATCTGGGATGAGGCAGGGTTCGACGGCACCACCGCCCGGATCCGTGAGAAGCAGAAGGCCGGCGACTTCGCCGGGATGGCCGCGCAGATCAGCGACGAGCACCTTGCCGCGTTCGCCACCGAGTCGACGTGGGATGAGTTGGCAGACAAGCTGATCGGCAAGTACGGGGGAGTCGCGACGCGCCTGGTCCTGTACAACGCGCTCGGCGATCCGGGGCGTTTCGAGCGATACGGCGAGATCGCCCAGCGGATTTCGGCCGGGCCGCACACCCTTCAGGAGCGTTGAGAGGTAGTGCCGTGCTGATCGGGTTGGCCGCAGCGCTGTTGGCCTGTTTCGGCTATGGGGTTGCCTCGGTCCTGCAGGCCTATGGTGCACGTAGTTCTGCTGCAGGGGAGGGCGCCGTCGCCACCCCAGACGGTCGGCCGACGCTGCGCTCGACCGCCAACGCGGTGCTGACCACGGCGTTCATCGCCGGGATGGTCCTCGACGTCATCGGTTTCGTCGGCAACATCGTCGCGGCGCGGCTGATACCGCTGTTTCTGTCGCAGACCATCATCAGCGCCAATCTGGTCGTCACCGCGGTGCTCGGCATAGCCGTGCTCGGCGTTCGCCTCCGCCGCCGCGATTGGGTGGCGATCGCGACGGTGATTGTGTCACTGTGCGTCTTGGGGTTAAGCGCTGGTCAGGCCGGTACAGACACGTCGGGATCCGGGCTGCACTGGGCGCTGATGTTGCTGGCGATGCTGATCGCCGTGCTCGGGGTTGGTCTCATGCGCCTGCTGGGAGCCCGCGTCGCCATCGCCGCCGGATTGGTCGCCGGTGTCCTCTATGGCGTGATGGCCATCGCGGTGCGGGTGGTCGACGGCGTCGATCCGCTGAACTTGCCAGTGCTGCTGAAGGACCCGGCGTTCTGGGCGATCGCCATTGCCGGAGCCGGGGGCTTCTACCTGTTTACCGTTGCTTTGCAGCTGGGTTCGGTGAACGGCGCCGTTGCCGCTCTGGTCGTCGGCGAGACGGTGATGCCCGGCGTCGTCGGCGTGCTACTGCTCGGGGATACCGCACGAGCCGGGCTGGGCTGGCTGGTGGCGTTGGGGTTCTGCACCGCGGTCGCAGGTGCGGTGGCCGTCGCCATATTCGGTGCGGCCGCCCATGGGGAGGCGACCAATCCGGCCGAACGCCGTCACGGCCTGGCGGTCTTCCAGGGCTGCTCGTTGCGCCGCTGCCGCTCTCGCTCGTTGGCTTGGTCCTTCACCCAGAAGTCCTCGAAACGTTCTCCGGGGTGCACGTTCGGCAGTCGATTCATCAGGTTGGACAGGCCGCGTGGGGGTCTCGCCGGCTCCCATTGGGGAACCACCACACTGAGCGCAGCAAGGCTCTTCAGCACGACGAATACCGTGAACAATGTCCCCGGGGCGTTCGTCGCGGCGATCCCGGCGAATCCGAGCAGCAGCGTCATATGCACGACCATGACGCGGCCCAGGCCGGCGTTGGCAGCGGTCTCGATATCCCGGAAGGACCAACGGCGCAGATCGACCAGATCGGTGAGGAATTCCATCGTCAGGAACAGCAACACCCCCAGGCATCCCCAGCCGACGCTGCGCCAATCCAGATCGATCATCGCGAGCTCGGGCGCACGGTTGTGAATCAGCAGCGCGAGGATGGCCGCCAGGAACACGCCATGGGCTGCGCAGAACACCAGGCTGATCAGGGCGAAGCCGCTCAAGAACGACGAATTGGACGGGCCGCCGGTTCCAGGGCCGCGGTAGCGGAAGTGCCCGTACTTGGGGTTCAGGCGTTGGTGCACAGCGATGCGGGCTATCACCAGCAGACACATTGTGACGTTCTCGAACCAGTACACGACCACGGTCGTTGCGCCCGACCAATGTTGGCCGAACCAGCCGAACGCCGGGACCGCGATGACGCCGAGGACGGCGAACAGATGCAAGGCCGAGAATTTAGAGCGCCGCCGTGAATGCTGCCCCGATTCAGGGCCCGACTCAGGCAGGGTCACGCCTCGACCGACCGACGCTGGCGAACCATTGCATGATCATGGTCGCTTCGAGCTCATCTGCGGGCGAGGTTCACAAACTTTCGGCTCGTGCTCGTGCGCCGTCCAGCACCGCTTCGATCTCGTCCCAGGTGCCACGGATGATCTCGGCCACCGGCAGAAGATCGATGATCCGGGACGACACCTGGCCGGTGTTGGCGACGCTGGCCTCCATGTCGCCGTCGAAGTACAGTTCGGTGATCTTTCCCAGCAGCCGTGAATCCGGTTCGTGTGCAGCGACTCTGGCGGCCAGCCCGGTACGCAGCACCCGCATGGTCGGATTTCCGGGAACGTCGAGCAGCACAGTGCCCGAATCGTTGGCGGCCACGATCGCGTCCTTGAAGTTCGCGTGCACCGCGGATTCGTGGCTGGCCAGCATCCGGGTGCCCATCTGCACGCCCTCGGCGCCCAGCACCAGCGCCGCCGCAGCCGAGCGCGCATCGCAGATGCCGCCGGCGGCGATGATCGGCAGGTCAACGTTTTCGGCGACCAGGGGGAGCAGCACCATGGTCGAGGCGCCCAGCAGTGACTTGAAGCCGCCGCCTTCGACGCCCTCGACCACCAGCGCGTCGACACCGGCGTCGGCGGCCTTGAGAGCGCCCTTGAGAGAGCCGACCACGTGGACCACCGTCATGCCGGCGTCGTGCAGCGGTTTGGTGAACAAGGCCGGGTCGCCGGCGGAGGTGAAGACGTGGCGCACGCCGGCTTCGGTCAGGGTCTCGACAATCGACAGGTCGCTCTTCCAGCCCTGGATCATGAGGTTGGCCGCCACCGGTTTGTCGGTCAGCTCACGCACCCGCTGTAGGTCGGCACGGCCTTCGGGGGTGAGGGTCTCGATCACACCGAGCCCGCCCGCCTCGGAAACCGCCGCGGCGAGTTCGGCGCGCGCGATGTAGGTCATCGGGGCCTGGACGACGGGGTAGGCAACCCCGAGCAGGGATTGGATGCGGTTGGCCACGGCCTATTCAAGCACCCGCGCCGCCCGCACCGTGGATCACCAGGAGCGTGCTATGAGGCCTCGGCCCGCGCGTTGGGAGCGCTGCCCTCCAGCAGGACCCGTGCGACGAGCTCGGGGTCGTCGGCCATGGGCACGTGACCGCACCCGGGCAGTCGAATGTGGCGGGCCTGGGGCAGCCGCTTCTCGGCGATGCGCGCTTGGTAGGGCAGCAGGATCCGGTCACGTGCGGCCCATGCGACGGTGACCGGAATGTCGGCCGGGATCGCCCGGTCGAACACTTTGGCTGCCGGGAAGATCTTCTTCATGGCGGGAATGGCCCGCCGCATGCCGTTGAGGTCGCCCACGAATTCGTCGGCCGGGATCCGCTCGGGGTGGGCGGAGACCACCCCACCCATCATGTGCCTCGCGCGCGGCGAACGCGCGAGCCTCGGCACCACGGGTGCCAGCAGGCGGGCGCTGGTCGTCAGGCAGGTGAAGACCAGCCGGATGTAGGCGAAGTCGAGGGCGTTGTGCCAGTAAGCCGCGGGGGACAACACCGTCGCACTCGAGACCAGGTTGTCTGCGGCGGCCTCCATCGCGATCCGGCCGCCCAGAGAGTTGCCGGCGATGTGCGGACGCTCGAGCCCCAGCTGGTCCAAGAGCCCGACCAGTTCTTCGCGCAGGGTTCCCTGTACGTCGTCGTTGCGCACCACAAAGTCATGCGATTCGCCGTGGCCGGGCAGATCGAAGAGCACGACGGTGCGGTGATCGGTCAGGTGCTCCAGCACCGGATACCAGGCCTGCCTGCGGTGCGTGATCCCGTGGACCAGCACCAAGGGCTCACCGGTTCCATGGATCTCGTACTTCAACATGTCGGTGCTCCTTGTCGCGGACGGCGATCTCGCCCCTGCGCAACGGTAGCCCTCTTGGAGGTCCGGTGGGGACCGGGGACGGAATCTGTGACGACGTCGAGCGACGTCACGTGACGGTTTCAGTTGAGCAAAGGTCCTGCAGGCTACCGGCGGCGACAGGGACGACGATGCCCGTTCGGCTTTAGTGTTGGCTGCTATGGCCGTATTCCGCAGTCACGTGAAGCGCTGGTGCACAGCGCTTCACCTTGCTGTGGCGGCAGCGATGGTGGTGATCCTCGGATTCGCTACCACCGCCGTGGCTCATGCGGCTGCGGCCACCGCGACGTTGTCGGTGACTTCGACATGGCAGACCGGCTTCATCGCCCGCTTCACCATCACCAACTGGAGTGCGGTGCCGATGACCGATTGGCGCCTTGAATTCGATCTGCCGGCCAATGAATCCATCTCGCACGCGTGGAGCAGCACCGTTGGCCGATCCGGCACGCACTATGTGCTGGCTCCGGTGAATTGGAATCGGATCATCGCGCCGGGCGGATCCGCTACCGGTGGTTTCCGAGGCGTGCTGTCCGGGACGTACTCACCACCGGTGAATTGCATGCTCAACAGGCAGTTTCGCTGCACGTAGCGGACTGTGGACGCACTCGCGGCCGGTCTAGTTGTTGGTGGTTGGTGGGGGTTTGACAAGTCTCCGGAGACAACGGCAGTGGGTAATGCCGGTGGCGGTGGGCCTAGCGGCGATTCTTCGATCCGTTCAGTCGTGCTTCGCCTCGTAGCGCAGCAGGACCGTGCCACCGGGGAAGGTGCGGTTTTCCAGCAGCCGCAGCGAGACCCACGATGGCAGGCCCGGGAAGAACGGCGTCCCGCCGCCCACGGCGGTGGGGGCGATCACGATCCGGTACTCGTCCACCAGTCCGGCCTGCACGATCGGTGCGGCCAGCGTCGCGCCGGCCACTTCCAAGTTGCCGTCGGTTTGGGCCTTCAGCTTCGTCACCACCTCGACCGGGTCGCCGCGCTCCAGTCGGGAATTCCAGTCGACTGACTCCAGGGTCCGTGAGAACACGACCTTGGGCATGGCGCGCCAGATGTGGGCGAAGTCGACGATCAACGGTGGAGCGTCCGGGTCCTCGTCGGCGGTCGGCCAGTAGGCGGACATCAGTTCGTAGAGCCGCCGTCCGTAGAACGACAGCGCGGTTTCTCGCTCGAAGTCGTTCCAGTACTGGTGCAGTTCGTCGCTCGGTTCGCTCCAGTCGATGCTGCCGTGTGCGTCAGCGATGTAGCCGTCCACCGACACGGTGAAGCCGTAGATGAGTCTGCCCATGGGGATCAGTGTGCACCGGCGCGCTACTCGTGGCGACGCGCCGGAGCCGGCCAGCGGTTAGCCGGGAATGCTGCGCTGTAGCGGGTTGTTATGGCGAGGCGTTCGCATTCGCGAACGGATCTGCGCCGCGGAGGGGTTATGGCCTTTGAGCAGTCATCACATCGGGGGAGGATTCTCGTCATCGGGGCCGGCGAACTCGGCGGCAACGTTGTCACCGCACTGACCGACCGGACCGACGCGCCGGCGGTGACGGTACTGCTTCGGCCGTCGGACACAGCCCGGCATGCCCAGCTACGCGACGAGTTCTCGGCCCGCGGGGTCGGAATCGTTGAGGCCGACGTTGCGACGGCGTCGGCGGCTGAGCTGTCCACGGTGCTGGGACAGTTCCACACGGTGGTGAGCTGCATCGGTTTCGCGGCGGGAGCGGGGACCCAGCGCAAGATCACCGAGGCCGCGTTGGCGGCGCGGGTTCCGCGATACTTCCCGTGGCAGTTCGGCGCCGACTACGACGCCATCGGACGCGGCAGCCCCCAAGACCTGTTCGACGAGCAACTCGACGTTCGCGACATGCTGCGCGCCCAGAGCGCCACCGAATGGGTGATCGTGTCGACCGGCATGTTCACCAGCTTCCTGTTCGAACCCGATTTCGGAGTCGTCGACCTCACCACCAATACCGTTAACGCGCTGGGCAATTGGGACACCGAAGTCACCGTCACCACTCCGGAGGACATCGGCGTACTCACCGCGGAGATCATCCAGGCCCGCCCGCGTATCGCGAACCAGGTCGTCTACGTCGCCGGCGACACGATCACCTACCGCGAACTCGCCGAGATCGTCGGACGGACTACGGGAGCCCCCGTGACCGGCAATGAATGGACCGTCGCGCAGCTACTGCACGACCGCGACCGAAACCCCGACGACGGCCTACGGAAGTATCGTGCGGTGTTCGCTCAGGGCAAAGGCGTCGCGTGGCCGAAGGACGGTACGTTCAACGCCACCCGCGGTATCCCGACCACGACCACTGAGGAGTGGGCGCGCCAACACCTCATCGCGAAAGAGTAGAGCTGAAGATATCGCCTCATATCGCCTGGGCCAGGGGGAGAATTGCTGCATGTCGCTGGCGCTGTGGATCATCGTTGCCCTCCTTGCCGTAGGGACGATCACCGGCGGGTTGCTACGGATGCGGGTGTGGCTGCAGAGGCCGGTACCGCCAGAGGTGATCGAGGCCGCGCACCGTGACGATGCTGAGGATGAGTAGCCGGGGATCAGGGCGGGACCGGCGGAGCCGAGACGCGTGCGCCACGGCCGCCAGGTTCACGCGATGCTGCTGAAAATCGCCGCAACCAGCCCGCCCAGGATGAGTATCCCAACCGTCACCGCGGAGTAGATCGTGCGGCGTCGTCGGTGTCGGCGGGCGCTGTCGATCGCCACCGCGATGCTGACGAGCATCAACGCCGCATAGACCGACAGTCCCACTGTCAGCGTCGCGGCTTCTGCGGCGCCGGCCAGAGTCACTTCGTGCATGCAGCGAGCCTACGGGGGGCAGGATCACAGCCCGAGAGACGGCAGGCCGTCTACGTGCCTGCGGCTCGTTCACTCCAACGGTTCGGGCGTGAAGGTGACGTCGACACCGCACACGGTCATCGTCACCTGGCTTTCCATCACCATTACCTGCGCCGAGACCCGTCTATCGACCGTCTGAGCCAGTTGCTGCACCGGCGCGTGCGGTATCTGCACCACCGACAAGTTCGGCAGGCCCGCCACCTTGGGGCCGACGGTGCGCCACCAGGTGGCCACGCCGGCGGCGAACGGGAACAGCAGCACCTGTTCGGCCTGGTTGGCTGCTTTGGCCAAGGCACGTTCGTCGGGCTGGCCGACGTTGATCCACTCCAGGATCCGGCCGGTGTAGTCGGTGAGCCGCAAGTCGGGTACGCCAGGGGTGGACAAGCCCGCCCCGAACGCCAACTCACCGTCGACGTCGCCGAGTCGGTGTGCGCGCAGCCCAAACGCCAACAACCGCACTACCATCCGCTCATCGGTCTCACTGGGATGACGGGCCACGGTCAGCGTGTGATCGGCGTAGTAACCGTGATCGACATCGGAGACGCCAAGTTCGACTTTGAATACCGTCGCAGAAAGGGCCACGCCCTAGTGTCCACCCAGCCGGGGGACCCTGAGTCGCGAGGCCGCACTTGGTGCGCATAGCCGATTGCTATTGGATTGCACTGTATTCGTCATTCCTCCGCGGTTCGGGCCGGTTCATCGACGGCGGGCGATAGGCGAGGGGCGGGTCTAGAAGCGATCTCTTGGCGGTCCGGGGTCTGCGAAAGCGAAGCGCTGGCTCTGCTATTTGCTGGCGGCGCCACCAAGTGGTTGGCACCAGCCGTCTTGAGCAGGCGATCGGCGGGGATTGGACGGGCAGCCTGCTCGTTTCCGTAGTGAACCTTCTGTCGGTGGGTGGAGGCATAGTGTGGCCATATACCACGGGTCATTGAGTTCCGAGACGATGACGTCGGCTATCTCGCGTGGCTCGCTGCCCACCGCGATGGCTACGTAATCAATATCTCGCGCGGTCACAGTCCGACCCAAGCGCGCCTGCATCACGCCGGTTGTCGAACGATCAGTGGTCAGAACCCCCGCGGGGGACCGTGGAAGAAACGCAGGATCACACCAAGCTGGCACGCGTGTGGCTGGCTCTGGCACGAGCTCGCGAACAGATTGAGCCGAACGGCTTTGGAAGTGGGGTCGCGACGCCATTCGCCGTCAGAGTCAAGATCCGGCCAGCCGACGGGCGACAACCGGTGTGGGGTGGATTGTTGAAGGGCATCTTCGATGGGGTGATTAGCGCGTTCCAGGCACACACCGACATGGCCGTGCTGCCGGAGGTCACAGCCCGACTCGCGGCAATCCTTCAGGCTGACCGAACGGAGATCGAGAAGCACCTGCTAGTTGAAAACGCGCCAGGTGCCGACAATCTGCTAGCATTGACAGCAATGCAAGCAATGGGCGAGGGGTGACTGATGGCGACCTTGACGATTCGTGATTTCGACGACGAGCTCAAAGCGGCACTGCGTGTTCGCGCAGCAGAGCACGGCCGGTCGATGGAATCAGAGGTGCGCGAGATCTTGCGCACGGCATTGGAACGCCCTGTGGGCGGTCCTGGGATGGCAACGCGGATTCGGCAGCGTTTCTCGGGTACTGGGGGTGTGGAGCTTGACCTGCCCAGCCGGACCGAGCGTCCACGTGCTGCGGTCCTTGACGAATGATCGTCTTGGACACCAACGTCGTCTCGGAGCTCATGCGCGCGGCACCGGAACCTGGTGTCGCTAGTTGGGTCGACAGTTTGGATGCGTCCGACATATTGCTGACTGCCGTGACGGCGGCCGAACTGATGTACGGCGTCGCCCGATTGCCGAACGGGCGACGCAGACGGGAGCTTCGCGTAAAGGTCGACGGACTGCTGGCGGAGGATTTCCGGGACAGGATTTTGCCATTCGACGCGCTGGCTGCAACCCACTATGCGGAAATCGTTGCTGACCGGGAGCGTAGCGGGTTCCAGATCAGTATGGCCGATGGGCAGATCGCCGCAATTTGCCGCAACTGGAACGCCGGACTTGCGACGCGCAACGTCAGTGACTTCGTTGACACCGGCGTCGAACTCATCAATCCGTGGGACTTGGCAGCGCCGTAGCCGCTTGGCCGCAAACCACGCACGCCGGCTGCGAAACGGTGTCAATGAAACATGCTGTAGCACAGCGGTTTAGCAGCGGCAGGCAGCATTTTTCTTGTCCGGTCTCAATGTAGTTGGCGGCCAGGTGCTGGTAACCGTCAGTAATTTTGACACCGCTAAAGGCTGTTATGTCTCAATCTAATTGGCGGTTCCAAACGCACGGCGGTGCACAGGACGAGGTTCAGCGAGGGACAATGCCCACCTGGCTCAGGCGATCACTGATCAGATCTATTGGTCGAATTTGAGTCGCTGGGCGATCTCGTCGACCGACTTTTGATGCTCGTCTGAACGCGCGATCTCAGCCTGGCGTTCGCGCTCCTGACGTTGTGCGAGCGCCAGGCGGTCCCGGTTGGTTGTCTCGATAACCAACCGAAGTGTCTCGACGTGATATTTCTCTACCTCGTCCATCGTCGTTCCGGTGAGGATGATCCGGTCACCGGAGACCGAGGCGTTTCCCGGTCGGTGCATGGTCGTGAAGCGCGGTGGCTGGTTCCAGTGTTGAACGAATAGCTCGCACCATGCGCCGTCGGGTGCGGTCGACAGAGTGAAAGGCACTGTGTAGAGGGCGCTTCCGCGAGTTCCGTCGTTACGTGGCTTTCCAACGCGTTGAGCATCGACACCCGCAATTGTGACCGGAATGTGTGGGTTGAACGTCGACGCAGTTCGTTTCGGGGGAACAGCGGCCTGAGTCGCGGACCGCCGTGGTCCCGCCTGCCCACGCTTTCGTAAAGGCAATGGAGCCGAGGGCACCAAATGACGCTTCATGTCACGATCCAGCGTTGCGACGGCCTCAGCGATCATATCCGGGTTGATTTGCAGGTAGAGCTTGTCCGCGAGAGTTGCCGGCATCGCCACACCACCGACTTGGCAAGGCAGGACCGTGATGCCCTTCTGTGCAATCTCACCCGTCATAGCCAGCGAGATTTCTTTTTGGCACCAGTTGCTTTCGACCGACGCTGAGCTCACCAGGGCCACAAGGAAGTCGACTTGTTCTATAGCACTGCTGATCACAGCCACGAGGCTGTCTCCCACCCGGAGCTCGCCGCTGTCAATCCAGACCCGGTAGCCAGCTTTTCTAAGGCCTTCAGCCAAGGCTTCGGCAAGCGGCTTGTCCGCATGGTTGTAGCTGATGAAACACGTTGCGACTGGATCACTCGCTTCGATTTCTCTATCTTTCATTTCCGTCCCAAAATGTAGTCCGCCAAGCGGAGTGTGCGGACTTGGAAGTCGGCACGGTAGAAGTGTCCGCCCTGGTCTGCCAGCTCGAAGGCTCTGGTTGACTCGCTGGTCATGGCTATTGGTGTTCCGATTCCGGTTCCGACGTTGCCCTATCGATAATTCCAAGCGCCGCGAGTAGATTCGCATGGACGAACTTGAGCACTTCTGTTCCCTCGGCGTTTGCCGTAGCCCGGTTGTTTTCGACGAGCCAGTTGGCGACCGCCACTTTGGACGGTGGCTTTAACCCCTTGCCCTTGAGCCAGTTGGACATCCACCGCGCAACCGAGTTACCTTCCCCAGCATCTACCGGAGGAACTTCCGGCAATTCGCTCGCGGAGACTTCCGGATTGCATTCAGGCAGCAACGCTGAGATGGCTGCCCTATACGAGTCCTCTGTTAGGAGGTTCTCGATGCCAGCGGTGCCCAGGTCCGCTATCAGGTGGTCGGGGACACCGGCATCCGTGAGATTTGCCTTTAGCCTGGCTCCGCCATCGTCACCGTCGACTAGGTAGGCCACCCGGGCTGCTTCGAGGTCAAGCTTCGGTAGGAAGTCATTCGGGACTTCGGACAGACCGGGCGCCACTTGGTAGGGCAGATCCGTTTGGTCGGTTGCCGCGCGCATCAATGTCGGCAAGAGGATCATTTCAGTCGCTCCTTCTGCCAGAACCACGTACCGGGCTGGGGTGAACGCTGCAGCCGCTGCACCCATCGCGAGCATTAGAGGTGAATAGCCGGCCGCACCTTGCCAGAAGCTGTTCTTCACGTCGCTTACCTGCAAGTTGTCTTGACGGGGCACGACCACGCGAATACCCGTGCCGAGATCCGGTGGGAGGCAGGCGGGACTGTGCGTGGTGTAAATGACTTTGACCGCATGTTGCTGTGTGACGAACATATTCACCAGGTCTGCCTGGGCATCAATATGAAGATGGTTCTCTGCCTCGTCAATGAGCAGGATGGGTGAGCGGTCGGAACCATGCACCTTCAGGAATGCGATCAGTGCCACGAACATGCGCAGGCCCGCACTGCGCTCATCGAAGACGGTGACGTTATCCCCATCTTCCATGAGCTCGATCCGCAACTGCTCGCCGTCAAGCTCGAAATGAACTGCGAGTCTCGATTGTTTCCATGCGTCACCGAAAATCGCATCCATCCGTCTGTTTGCCTGAACTATTGCCGTTCGTCGGCGCGCGATGTCTCCAGTGCGAACGAGATGAAGGAGCTCTGTGAGGTCGAGCGATGCTGTACCCGCCAGATTCGCCAGCGCAACTGGCGGGCTGCTGACAAGGGCGTCATCAAACGTGTATGCAGACTGAATCGATCGATCAGCTTCGTCGAACAAGATGAAATCTGGTGTGCGGTTCCATATTCGAGTGCGGGCGGCCGAGCCGGGGGCATCCAGCTCCGACCAAGCAATTACGGCGCTGTACGCCGCGCAAAGCTGTTCCGCATCGACATCTGCGTCCAGCGTCACCCTAAGCAAGGAGCGGACGGTCTCTACCGCTTCGCTGGAGAGGGGGCTACCAGGTTCTCCGATCGCGGCATCGAGCGCCTCAATGACGGATAGAAGCTCCTTGCCGTAGTCACGCGGATCGTCCGAGTCGGCATCTCCATATGACGTATTCGGATCGATCCAGGTGCTCAAATTGTCGTTCTTCGATGCCGCCTGCAGCTTTTCGAGCGGGGCATGGAGCGGCTGGACCGACTTGAGTGGCTTGGGGGTCAGTTCGATCGTGAGCTTGTCCCCGGAAGCAGATCGCGCGATACGAGCGCGGGTGGGCAGTTCCTGTAAGCCGAGGTCAACAAGCTCAGCGTGGTCCTTCTCCTCGATGACGTAATCGAACGTTGTTACGTAGGTGTTGTCCGCTACTTCGACGGCACGAGAACGTTGGAGAGTCGGGATGGCTGTCCCAGCATCGACGTGTGCGAGAGCCTTTAGCAGGGTGGTTTTTCCAGCTTCGTTCGGCCCGACGATCGCGATGACCTTCGCGTCCAGATTGATCTTGGAGTCAGCGATACGCCCATAGCCTCGAACGTGAGCGGAAATGAGCCTCACAGTTTCCACGCTCCCGGTACTGCACGCGCATAGTCCTCGACGCCGATGGCCTCGAAGTGTTGCTTGGCGGCCTTGATCTTGGCCGACTCGGAGGGACGAAGCTTTGAATCATCGAGGGTGCTCTTGGTTTCACGGATCATGTAGATCCGGTCTTCGCCTTCTTCGTGCTTGATGATCGCCCAATCGGGGTTGTACGGGCCGACCGGAGTGTCGATCTTAAACTTTGAAGGGAGTTTCATGAACAGCTTGATGTCCTCGCGTGAGTCGAGTAGCTCGGCGAACTGACGCTCAACCTCGGAATCGAAGACGACGTAATCGAAGTCCGTCTTTTGGGTGTGCTGCACCTTGTACATCTGGTCGAGGAAGTGTTCCTTCTCCTCCTCGCCATCCTTCTGTAGCTCACGAAGCTCGTAGACCGACCCCGCGATCTTCTCGTACTGGATCCCCTCGACCACGATCTTTGCCAACTCGGCCTGGAGCGCACGCTTGACCATCGCGATGAAGTCGTTCGGGTTGCCGATGAACTCGCCCAACCGGCCGCTGCCGATCAGGATGTCGACGATGGTCTTGCGGGTCAGGGACGTCGTCTCCTGCAGCTCCGTGATGATGTCCGGTAGGTCGTAACTGCCCTTAAGATCTGCCGAGCGGGTGCCGAGTTCTTCGCCTTTGGCTCCACCTCGAAGTAGCCGCACTCCGGCGCGAGTGATCTGGATGCGTAGTGGGTCGATTTTCGGAGCCTCGCGAACAGCCTTGACCGCATTCTTAATCAGGTCGTCACGAACAACCGTGACGCGGTAGGTCGTTTTACGGCTGATCGTCTCCCAGAACTCTTCGAATTCTGGCGTTGAGTAGAGCTGCTTGTTGGGTCTGCGCGGCTTGCGCTTGCTGACCGGCTTGACGTACTTGCCGATGTGCGCGCGCTCGACCAGCTCGATGATGGCGCCCTCCGCCCAGGCGAAGTCGGTCGGCAGGTCGAGGCTGAAACCGAGCTGGTTCGGCTGGAACTTCGAGGTGACGGTGCCTTCCTTGTCGATGAAGCCCTTGTCCTTGAGGTGTTCCCATACGAGAAGGGAACGCTGGTACCCGAACTGGTCGTCGGTGGGGGCGCCGTTCTCGTCCTGTAGCGGGATCTTCGAGAACTCGGCTTTGCGCACCCGGCCGATCTCGACGCCGGCCTCCTTGTACTCCTTCTGCAGGGCATCCGCGAACTTCGTGTACGACTCGTTCGCCACCACCGTCAGTGTCGCGACTCCACGGTCGGCCACCCGGGCATAGCCGTCCTCGGTCTTCGCAACGGGCAGACGCAGGCCGCGCCCGAGAGTCTGGCGGCGTTCGGTCTCGGCGCCCATCTCGCGCAGAGTGCATATCTGGAAGACGTTGGGGTTGTCCCAGCCCTCGCGCAGGGCGGAGTGGCTGAAGATGAACCGTACCGGCTCGTTCTCGTCGAGCAGTCGCTCCTTGTCCTGCATGATCAGTTCGTAGGCGTCGTCATCGGCTTTGGTCGTGCCGGAGGAGTCCTGGAAGGTGGTCGTCTTGCCGCGCTTGATCTGGGAGAAGTAGGCCCGGCGAAGCTCGATCGGCGTCTGCGGGAGCAACGCTTGGTAGCGCGCGGACTTGGCACGCTCCTCAATGAAGACCTCGTCGAACCAGGTCACGAAGTCGCCGTTCGCGTCATCGTTGTTGGTGCCATCGCCTAGGTAACTGGCGACCTTGTCGACGAAGAAGAGGCTGAGCACCTTGATCTTCTTCGCGCGCAGCATCGACTCCTTGCGCAGATGTTCGCGGATGGTCTCGCGGATCATCTCCTTGTAGATTGCGCCGGCGGATGCGCCAATACTCTCTCCTTCGTCCAGGAAGCCGTGTGTGGTGAGGTCGACGTAGGCGGGTTCGATGCTCATTTCGTTGATGCGCCAACCCTCGTAGATCGGGTTGTCGGTGATGCGCGGGTCTGAGAGTTCCTGATGCTGCTTCACGCTCACCACGCGCCGTTCGAGCGAACCGTCGGCCTTGCGGCAGGAGAGTTCCAGCCGGGCCGACCAGGACGGTTCACGCCGCACCTGGACGAGCTTGATGTACGGCGCTGCGTCCGCGCCCTGCTGCTGCACTTCGGCAACGACGATCTGCTTCACCAGCCCGAGATCGTGGGCATCGACTGGGTCAAGCCGGTAGACGACATTGCGTTGCTTCTTGTGGGTCGCGCTGTAGCGCAGCGTGAAGAGGGGGTCGAGTTCGCCAACTGCCGACTGTGAGAGCTGCGACTCCATGTTCTGCGGCTCGTCCATGATGACGACCGGATGAGTCGCCTTCAGGTAGTCAATGGGCCGCAGGCCGTTCAACTTGTCACGGGTCTGATGGATGATGCGGGTATTCGCGTTGCCACGGATCGAGTCGATCGTCATGATCAAGATCTGCACGTTCGTCGACGTTGCGAACGACTGCACTTCCTCGGCGCTCTTGCCGCTGTAGATCGAGGCATCGAACGTGATGCCCTGCGGCTTGTAGAGGTTCTCGAAGTGCTCTCGCATGAGCCGGATGCTCGTGCTGACGCCCTCCCGGATTGCAACACTGGGCACGAGAATGACGAACTTGGTGAAGTTGTACCTGACCGCCAGATCGAAGATAGTGCGCAGGTAGACATAGGTCTTGCCGGTGCCCGTCTCCATCTCGATGTCGAAGTCGAGCGCATCGTCGTAGAGCTTCGGTGCGACCTCAAGGCCACTCCGATCCTGCACCCGCTGAAGATTCGCGAGGATCAGGTCGCGGTCGAGCACGAGGCTGTTGCCAACGGCACCGACCTCCTGCGTGAGGTCGATATCAAGCGCCCCCTCCTCCGAGTCTGGCAGCACTGTTGCACTACGCAGCGCCGTGACGAGCTTCTCCGCATCTTTCGGTTGCCCGTCGAACAGGTCGATCACGGATGCGATCGCAGCCATCTGATATGGCTGGCTGGCGTCGAACTGAAATCCCGATCCGCTCATTACGCCGTCCAGAGTTCAATGCCCTTGCTCTTTGCGAGCTGGGCAAGGTTGGTCTTGAGTTCGTCGTCGCCCTGGAAGGCGTCTTCGAGGATGATGATCCGCGTAGGAGCCTCATCAACTAGGATGCGGAGCTGATTGAGAGTTGGCTTGGTGTGTTCGTCTAAGTAGGCGAGCACGGCGATGTCTCCGTCGCGGTCACGAACGAGTCGGACGTCGAGTCCTCCCACCTCAGCCGGCGAGACAGCCTCGGTCAAAGAGTAGCCCTGCTTGAGCAGGATCTCGGTTACCAACTCATCGGCCGTCGCCTCGTCAGTCGCACTGTCGCGAAGGCTCAGCAGGTGCTGTTGGAGGGCGCCCTCCTCGACATCGCTCGACAGTCGCCACTTGGAGAAGTTGGTGTCGGCGAGCCCGTAGGAGCGGTAGCCGATATCCAGCGGCGCGGACCCGTTCTCAAGCTGGCCTGCGGCGCTGGATGCGATGTTGTTGCCTGCGAGGTTTATACGCGCACGCCCGACGGCCGCGATCGTCTCGTAGCCCGCTTTACGAGCTGCTGAGTCATCGGGTGTGGGCTCAGGAAGCTGGACTTGGATGTGTTGGCGAGTGCCGCCGTCCTCGGCATTGAGTTGCATCACAGCGTGTGCAGTGGTGGCTGAACCGGAAAAGAAATCGAGAACCAGCGAGTCGCGATCAGTTGCGATGTGCAGGATCTTCTTGATGAGCCCAACCGGCTTCGGATTTGTGAAGACGTTTTTACCAAGCAGCTCTTTGACTGTAATACTGGCCTTCTTGTTGCCCTCTATGTCGTCCCAATAGTTGGAAACTTGCTTGGTGCGCCCTTCGAGGTAGTACTTGATGTAGGGCTTGTACAGCCCCTCGGGGTCCTGTTTCCAGACGACCATGTCCTCCGCGTCCCACTTCTCGAACTGCTCGCGTGCAGTGCGCCAACAGCTCTCGTATCCGCCCGGGCCTATCGGAAGGATTTCTGAGCCGTCCGGAGCAGTAAGTGGGTAGTACAGGTTCGGACGATCCTCGCGGCGGTCGTTCGTGCCAGTCTTGCGGAACTGCAAGACGCTGTACCGGCCGCGACTATCTTCCATGTTGAAGCGCGCCATGTCGGCTTCGTCGAGCGGAAGGCCATTCGGGATGTAGTTCACCTTGCTTCTGGCGTACACGAGCAGGAAGTCGATGCTGCTACCTATGTCGTTGGCGTCTTGTCCAGTGGTTGTGCCTTTCGACACCGCAATCTGACCGATGTAGTTGGACTCGCCGAACACCTCGTTCAGGAGCTTCCGGAGGTTGTCGACCTCATGGTCGCTGATGCTGACGAAGATAGTTCCGTCATCCGTGAGCAGGTTCCGAGCGAGCTTGAGGCGCGGATACATCATGTTGAGCCAATTGGAGTGGTAGCGACCATCCGTCTCAGCGTTGGAGGTGACCTTCTTGCCCTCCTCGTTGACCTGGCGCGTCCACTCGAGGTAGGTATCGAGCCCCTCCTTGTAGTTGTCCGGGTAGACGAAGTCCTTGCCGGTGTTGTACGGAGGATCGATGTAGATCAGCTTGATCTTGGCGTGGTAGTGCTTCTGCAGGATCTTGAGCACCTCAAGGTTGTCGCCTTCAATGAAGACGTTCTTGGTGGTATCCCAGTCTTTTGAGTTGTCGAGGTCGGGCTTCAGCGTCGCCGTCGTCGGCTCTTGCGCGGCACGGAGCGCACGCTTCTTGCCCGGCCAGAACAGGCCGAAGCGCTCGCTGCTGTCGGCCGCGTCACCGTTGAGCAGTTCCTTGAGTTTCTCGACATCCACCTTGCCGTCGGCGATGGCCTCGGGAATCAGATCGGCAAGCTGCGCTGCCAGCTCGGTCTGAAAGTTTGGAGTGGCGGACAGTGTTTCGTAGATCTCGTCAGTCATTCAGGCAATTCTCTTTCATGTTTGCAGCAATTTGCTCGGGTGCGCGAATGCCTCTGGTCTATTTGGCTATCCGCCAACGGATCGTGAACAGGTGCTCCGTGTCCTGGGTTCCCTGGAGCGACTGCTCGATGAGTTCGAGGTACTTGTCTGCCTCGGTGCGGAGCTTCTTACGCGCGTCGCGGAAGTCCTCGTCGGCTTCCTCGGCGCGCTGCTCCCACTTGCGAGCTTCCTTCTTGAGCCGCAGCTGCTCCATCGGATCGTCGGCCTGACGTGCCAGCCGGCGGGCTTCCTTCTCCTTAGCCCGGTAGTCACGGATTGCGCCCTCGTGCTCGGCCTTGCGGTCTTGCTGGTTGCGGTAAAGCAGCTCTTCCTGCTGGTCGTAGTAGCGGGCGTTGCGGCCCTGGACTTCCTTCTCCAGTTCGGCCCGGCGTGCGCTCAGATGCGGCGCGAAGCGGCTCTCGTCGATCACCACGGGCTGCTCACCGACCGCGATGCAAGTCAGGCCGAGGAGGTCCGCGACGTACTCCTCGTCGAGCCAGCGCCCATCGTCGCTCAGTGCGCCGGCGAGCACGTAGGACTCGGAGACATCCTCGTCGCGTGCCTTCATACGAAAGGTCGTAAGGCTGACGGTCAGCTCGCCGCTGGTGCCCTCAAGCGCTCGGATCGTGCTGCTGACACGGTCTGACTGCCCAAGTGAGAACGTCAGCTCCCGTGCCGGGGTCTCGTGAGTCTTTGAGCTATTGACCACGTGCTGGGCAAGCGGGCTCGCATAGCGGTACTGGTGGGCGTTGTCGAGCGGCTGCGACTTGAAGAAGTAGCGTCCGGTCGGCGCTCCTGCCACCGGGGACTCGTTCAGTACGAAGGTGCGCCCATCTCCGTCGAAGGTGGCGAACCGATTCAGCTCGTGACGTGTCACCGCGAGCAGAAGGCGCTCGAACTTGTTCAGCACCTCGCCGGACTGTGCGTCATACGCCTTCAGGCGATCCTGTACGTGTGGGTCGAGATTGTCGAAGACCTTGGCCTTGGCGCTGGCCATCTCGCGTGAGATCTCGCTGGCGTACTGGGTCTCAAGATCTTTGAACGCGGCATCCAGCTCGCCGGCAGACTTGCAACGGGTGAGAATGTCGCTGATCGTCTTCTCGAAGTCCAGGCCATCCTCGATCGCGCCGAGCACTTCGTCGCTGGCGCCAAACACGCTGGAGAACAGCTGGAACTTGTTCGTCAGCAACTCTAAGATGCGCTGCTCGGCGATGTTGCCCTTGTTTGAGAAATTCACGACGACGACGTTGTGCTTCTGCCCGAAGCGGTGTACGCGACCAATGCGCTGCTCGACACGCTGCGGGTTCCATGGCAGGTCGTAGTTGACGAGCATCGAACAGAATTGCAGGTTAATACCTTCGGCCGCTGCCTCGGTGGCGATCATGATCGTCCCCTCGTTGCGGAAGTAGTCCACAAGCGCCTTGCGTCGATCCACGGCAGCTATGCCGGTGATCAGGTCACCGTCCTGGTTAGCCTTGAGCCAGCCCTGGTAGATCGCCGTCTGCTCGGCCAAGTTGTTCGAGCCATTGAATAGCACCAGCCCGTCACCGCGACCAGCCCCTCGAAGGGAACGCGCGATGTAGTCCTGCGTTTTGGTCGAATCCGTGAAGATGATGGCCTTCTCAGGAGCGCCCAGCTCGCGAAGCCGCTCGAATCCGAGGTCGAGCGCCTCGATGAGCTTGACGGCCTTCTGGTTCACCGTGATCGACCGCGCCAAGGCCGCGTACTCGTGCAGCTCGGCAACCTCGGCCCTCATGGCCTGCAGGAGAGTCTCGTCCAGCGGCGCAGATGTTGACGGTGCGCCACGGCCAGGCCCAGCTGTCTCGATCTCCTCGGCATCCTCCAGTTCCTCGCTGGTGATCTCGTCATCGACTGCGAAGTCAGCGGTGACCAGACCGCCACGGCCGTCGCGTCGCTGCCCGGCGGCGACCTCGTCTGCCAGACGCTTGGCGATGTTTTCCAGGGTGCTGGCGACGGCATAGGTCGACGATCCGAGGCGCTTACGGATGATCAGGGCGGAGAGGTGACGCTGTGACCCCGCGAAGGCGAACAGCTCGTCGCGCTGCAAGTAGTCGTTCACCAGGTCATACAGACGTACTTCGTCGGCGGACGGGGTGAACTCGACTGTCAGCGGCAGCCGCTTGGTGAAGTGGATGTACTTGTCCGCGTCGCGCCGCAGCGTGCGCTTCGATACCGTCGCGACACGTTCGACCAGGTCGTCATCGCCACCGAGGTCGCGGTTCTTGATATACCGCTCCCGAAAGGCATCGAGCGAGTAGAAGTAGGCGGGGTCGAAGATCGAGACCAACCCGTACAGTTCCTCAAGCTTGTTCTGCAGCGGTGTCGCCGTGAGCAGCACGGTTTTGTGGGCACCCTGCAGGACATGCGCCACCGCTTCAGCGGCCTTGGTCTTGCCCGTCCAGTAGTTCCGCAGCCGGTGCGCCTCGTCCGCGACCACCAGATCCCACGCCTTGAGCAGGGAGACCTCATGTCGGAGTGCGAACTCGTAGGAGCAGATCAACACCTGCGACGAGCGTGAGCCGGCCTGAGCAAGAAGGGAGTCCTTCGACTTCGGATCGAGGATGGCAGACGGGATCAAGAACTTCTCGTACAGCTCCTGCTGCCACTGCTGCCGCAAGCTCGACGGAGCGACCACAAGGATGCTGCGACGACGCTCCGCCCAATACTGCGAGATGACGATGCCCGCCTCGATCGTCTTCCCGAGGCCCACCTCATCAGCCAAGATGACGCCTGGCAGGAACGGTGTCTGCAACGCGAACAGCGCGGCATCGATCTGGTGCGGCTTGGGCTCCACCTGCGCATCGAATAGCAGGCCGGCCAGCTTGCCGACGTGGTCGTTCGCGTAGCTGCGCTGCAACTCGTGCGCGTAATACTTGGCTTGATAGTCGGTGAGCTGGAACGTCATCGATGCCCCTTGGTCCCAGCGATCGTCAGCAAGCCCCGAAACAGGGGATTGGGCACAGTAGCCTGGATTCGCGTCATGCTCCGCAAGTTCGGTGCCTCAGACAACGCACTCACGATCGGACCACCACGGGTTCCTGAATAAACCGCAGGATCTTGTAGTAGGTGTCGCGCATCGGCACTCCATAGATACGGGCATCTCGGCGACGTGCAGTCAGATGCGTGATCGCAGTCCACACCCGGTTGGTTGCTCGCCACGGGTCTGCATCGTTGCGAGCGGGGATGATCTTCTCCACTTCTCTGGCGACCAGCGAGCTGCGCAGAGCCGAGTCAGCATCAGGATCGGTTGCAGCGCAAAGAAACCCGGGTGAGCAGAGCAGTCGAGCGATCTTGACTTGCTCGGGATACGTCAGTGCATCAATCGCCTCGATTCCGAATTCATCTCTACGGCGGTCGATCTCGCTAGCGCCGATGATCGCTGCACTGGCGCATTCTCGACCAATCAGCATGGGAAGGGAATCGTGCAGGACGTCCCGAGCGGCAAGGTGTCGCCGGAAGTGCCGCTCCGCAGCGAGAGCGGGGAAGTAGCCGTGCAGATCTATCTGCGGAGAGCCCAGCCACCGCCTGTGCCGAACACACACCAGCCCGATGCCGGTCAGTTTCCCTCGGGCGGGTTCGCCCCGGGTGCAGCGGAGGCACAGCGCCCGCTCGGTCACCTCCTGGTCGAGGACATAGTCGGGTGAGGTGAAGGAATTCGTCCGCAGTCCGCCGAGCTCTCGCCATGCCCGTAGACGATCGGGGTCGCGCCGATTGCCCGACCGTATGACGCCGCGCTCACGCAAGGCGCGGTCAATATCGGAAGGACTACAGAAGTTTCGGGCTGAGTGGCGTCGCGTGTACGAGTCCAGGCTCTCGCCGTGAAATGCGCGGGTGCGAACTGGTAGGGGAGTGATCGTCATTCAGCCCTCTTTAACGGCATAGGAGCCGGAGCGTTGCCCTCTACTGTCCGCGCCGCGGCCTCTTCCGCTGCGAAATCGGTGGCGGTCAGGTCGAGGAGCTTCCTGCTGATCAGCTCTTCACCATTCAAGATCGCAGCGATCGCCGCGTCGTTGAGGAGTGCACGGAGTGAACCGATGGAACCTCCGGTGCGGTCGTAGAGGTAGGTCGCCTCGGTTTCGAGGGATCCGGCGACATGCCGTCCAAGCGGCAACAGTGCCTCGACACCCAGGACGAGTTCCGCCCACTTATCCCGCTGCGCCTTCGTCCCGAACTCGTATTTCCGCATCTGGTGGACGGCCATCCGACCCTTCAGTTGGCGACCCATGTGCCCGGCGAACAGATCGGCCTGAAGGAGGTCGATGCCGGCGTAAACGAACGTTGCATCGAGTCTCTCGGAGAACACCTTCAACGCTGACGCGGCTTCACTGCCAGCCTGGTGATTGGTCTTGAGGTTGTGCACCTCATCGACCAGGACCAACGACACCGACAGGCTCCGCATCACCCCGACGATCTGCTCGGTCAGGTCTTGCGCGGTCGACTTATTCGGGACCAGCAGGCCGAGGAAGTTCGCGAATGCCAGCATCATCATCTTCGGGGTGGTGCCGGGCGGGACGACGGTGTAGACCACCGGGGCGAAGCCGTCGTCGTAACGGTTCAACCTGGCACGCGTGACCCGTTCATGCCGACGACCGATCAGCAGGGCAGCCGTCGACTTCCCACGGCCGGCGGACCCGGAGATCGCAAGCCCACGCCGCGCAGTGGCCGACTCCGCGGTGTTCCGCGCCATCAACACACGCGTCTGGTGTGTCAAGGCCTCTGTATCGGGCGTCTCCAGCACGACATCTGCCCCTAACCAGGCAAAGCGTTGCTGGTCATAGACGTCTTTTTCGGCAGGGGAGAGGGCACTGATCTGCTTCATGCAGAGGTGTTCCGGCTCAACATTTCGGCGGTTGACGAACTCCCGCCATGCGGCCAGCGAATCGGGTACGGCCATGGCTAATCGTCGTCCTCATCGTCGATACGGCGAGCTGCTGCCCGCCGCGGGGTAGCACAGGCCGCGTTGATCGCGGACACGCTCGCCAGGCGCTCTTCGTCAGCGTCCGGTTCAGCCCGCTTTGTGGTAGGGGGTAAGGGCGGCACCACGGGTTTGTTCACGCTGTCCCGCTTGGCAGCTCGTTGTTCTTTGACCGTCCGGGCACCACCGGTTTGGATACGGCTGATCTCGGCAAGAACATCAACACCGCTGGGGTTCTCGTCGCGCTTCTGCACTGCCTTGCGCGCCGCGCGCAGTACGTCGAGGGAGAACGGCGCCAGCGCTTTTTTCGCGAGGCTCCACTCAGCCTCGATCCATTCGCCCCGAAAATGGTCACGGACGAAGATCGACTGCAGACGGTACGGGTCGTACCGAACTTCCCATCCACCGTTCGCCGGCAGCGGTAAACCGCTCTTGACGTGACGGTAGGGATGCAGGGCCGGATGGTCGTAGTGCAGGCTTTCGAAGTTGATGCCGTAGCCCTGGATCGACCGGTAGGTCACCGGAAGCAGGCCGATATAGTCGTCGCGATCGAGGGCGACGTTTACCGTGGGCGCGACTGACGCCAACGCCGCGTAGGCCTCGTTCGGCGTGAGATCCTTCTTCGGCATCGCCGGATGCCGAAGGCCAGGGTGTGGCTTGTTCTGCCAGACCGCGACGATCCAAAGGTCGAGAAGATTCTGCACTTCAGCGAGTGTCCACATCGCTTCTGCATGCGGAGCTGCGCCGCGCTTCACGACGTTCGGCCCGACATATCCCGCGAGGTACTGAGTAAATCCACTGTTTATGGCGGCGAAGACTCGCTCCACGTGAGGCTTGTCGGTGGGAGTGCGGGGCGCCGCCTTGGTGACGCTAATCTGCAGGCGTTCGCAAGCATTGAGAAACGTCGAACCGACGTATACCTTGCCTCGATCCACGGTGATCGATTCGGGCACGATGACGGGCTTCGCGGCCACGCCGGCCCGAATGTCTTCGTCACCTTCGATCATGCCGACGGGAAGGATTGAGCGCGAGAAACCCACCGATCGGCTCCAGCCGGGTTGCATCGGCAGGGGAGTCAGCGCTCGCGCGAGAAGCACGGCCGCGTCAACACTTTTCGTAGCCACCGGCCTGAGGATCGCCGAGCACAAGGTCCGGGTAGCCACGTCGAGCATCAGCGTCAGATCCACGCGCCCAGTCGACCCGTCTGGATAAATGACCATCAGATCCATCGGTGTGCTGTCGACCTCGGTCAGTTCACCTGGCCGTGACGGAGCCTGGCCCCCCCATGTTCGGTCTGGCCGATTCGCTTGCGTGCGCCGGGTTGTCGCATCACCGAACGGATGGCGAGCCTTCTCAAGGCTCTCTACCGCGCGATACAGCGTGGGCCGCGAGGGCAGCGGCAAGCCCAGCTGGGAGGCTTCCAGGCTGACCTGTTTGATGACGCGGGATCGGGTTCCCGTAGAGATGTTCGTTTGCGCCTTCACGGCGTCTTCGAGAAGGGAAACGACTGCCGGGTCGATCCGTCCGGTGGGTGAGGACTGCCGCTGCATCCGTCCGTCGACCAACCCGGCCATACCATCTTGGCGGTATGCCTTGATATACCGTTCCAGACTCCGATAGCTGACAGGGGTTTTCGCTGCCGCCAACTCGGAGACCTTCGCGGCAATGCGATCCTTCAGCGGAAGTTTCGAGTCGTACTCACGGCGTATCGCTATCGATGAGTCTTCATCGCGTCCGTCGAGCTCCGCGGGAAGTTGGCCGGTAAGCACTTCAACGACGTGGCGACGGAGGAACAATACGCGTTCGCGCGCAACAGGATCCAACGTCTCTAACACTGCGGCCGAATCAAGCTGCGGTAGGCGGTCAGGGACGTCGGGAAGGAAGCTCTCGTCGCCGAGGAGTTCCGCCACGCCGATCTTCCGAATCCGCCCCGAAATGAGTTCTTTGAGCGCCAGTTGTGGTCCATCCTGTGCCACGACCTGCCATGCCTGGCCGTCGTAGCTCAGCATGTCGAAGAGGCGGACCGTCTTCATGCCCACACCTCACTGGACATCGAAAGCGGCCGGGTTAAGTCGGCCGACAGTTTTCTGCGCCATATCAGGTGCAGCACATTGGCGGTGGTGAGTTCGATGCTTCGGCCCGTACGCGAGCTGGCTTCGCCGAGACCGACCTGGAGTGACACCGGTGCTGCGAAGCAGTGCTCGATCGACTGTGCGACCTCTGCCGAGGGAGCGTTGCGGTCGTGCCGATATCCAGCAAGCCAGCGCAGATTGTGGGCTAGCTCGGACGGCAGGCCTGTGAAGACCTCGTACTCCCAACCGATTTCATCGCACACTTTGCGTGTCAAGGCGGACTGCTCGGCATGCTTCTCGGCTGCCTTCGGGGTACGTACGTCGATCAATCGGCCATCGCCGTTGGCAAGTCGAACGAAGAAATCCGGTACGTGGTCGCGGTTTCCCTGGGTGGCACGAGGCCAGAGCAGCGCCAGTGGCTGCGCCGCGATGGCGACAATGTCGGGTGCATTGTCGGCCGCCAGCAGATACTCGCGCTCCAGGAGCGACTCGAAGTCCACGTGACGGCGGTTCGTGCTCGACCAGTAGAGGCCTTCGTAGTTCCGTTTACCGGGCCACGAGAAGAACTCACGGATGGGGGTGGCACGCTCGGCGGCCACGGATCCGGCGTCCGGCGACAGCTGGATGTTATGAACAGTCCCGTCTACGCACGCCAACACTCGCGTCACATCGGTGACGTTCCGCGGTAGCGAGCGTAGACGTGGAGCTGCCATTCGACTCCTTCAATCCTCGCCGCTGACAGTACGGCAGTGGTCCGACACTAACCGCCAACTTCTATGAGACGCGGACGGCACGCCGAAAACCGCCAGATCAATTGAGAAATCCGCCAGATAGATTGAGACAAGGCATTTCTAGGAGACCGAAGTCAGTGATTCATCTGATGAACATGGCGTACTTTAATTGACATAATGTACGTTATCGGCGTTAGCGATACGGGGTGGGAAGGGGCCGAGTCCAGATCCGCATCGTCGTTTCCTTCGCCGTGTTTGTGGACTCGCCCCTGGATTGCCGCCATGGTCAACCATCGCCCGTCCCGGCGCGGTTGCCCGATGTGCAAACCCACACAAGCGTCGCGGCGATTGCTACGCATCCACGGAGCCTGCGCAGGTGCGTCGCCGCCTCGGATGTGCTCGCCGCTATTCACGGCGCGGTGCCGGCCACGACTGACCCGGAGTCGCCCCTGCCTCACCCCTGTCGCACCGTGCCAATACGTCACAGTGACGAAATGATTGAGCATGGCCCGGAGCGCCCTATCGACGCGAAATCACTTTTCGGAGTGGCGAATCAGGCGTGAGGCGGGTTGCCGCAACCAAAAGTTCGCATCGTCCGCCCAGCCGCCGGTCCGCAATCAATTCTGCAAGTGGCGAATCAGCTGTGACCACACGCCGCGCAGCGATTCGACGACCTCCTCGGAGTCCTGCGGATGTAGCCCGTTGAAGTTCTTGGCCGGGATCGACAGTTCTATGTCGTCGGGCACCTTAGCGCCAGCGATAGCGAGCGTCTTTCGTGCGTCCGCGTGCGCCCAGGCCGCGCCGTAGCGACCCAGTGCGGTGCCGATCACTGCTGCGGGCTTGCCCAGCAATGCAGCCTCGCCGTAGGGGCGTGAGAGCCAATCGAACGCGTTCTTCAAGACGCCGGGCAAACCGCCGTTGTACTCGGGGGTGACCACCAACAGGGCGTCGGAGTGGGCCGCCTCTGCGCGAAGAGCCTCGACAGCTTCGTCGGCTGGCGCTACGTCGAGGTCTTCGTTGTAATGCGGCACCTCGCCCAGACGATCGAATAGAACCGGCTCGATCTGAGTGGGCGCAAGGTTGATGGCCGTCGCGGCCAGCTGACGATTAAGCGAACCGGATCGCAAACTGCCCACGAGAACAAGAATCCGGGCACTGGGTAGAGATTGGCTCATTGGTTGCAACACATCTCCGCGCTAGCGTTGGAGTGCCGCGGGTTGGGCGGCTCGTTGTGATCGTAGTCAGTAGCGCTGCGCTTCCAGCGGTGAGTTCGCCCATGACGGGCACCACCACTCGCTCTCCCCTCGTCCCCACACTGCTGAAGCAGTACGTCACAGTGACGGAATGGGGTTCAGTGGAGGCCATTGGCGAATCCAGTTGCAGCAGTGGCCAATCGGCAACCATTGACCCATGACGGGCGGTTCGGCCGCGCACAACTGTAGGGACGGGTTCGGAGCCTCTGGACGAAGTCGTGCGGCCGAACCTGCGTAAGTGGCGGACTTTCGAGCGTGATGATTTCACGTCGCGTGGCGAACGACGCCGGGAACAGCTCGCAACGTACCTCGAGGGCCTTGAGCGCCATGTGTTGAGTTCGAGGAGCAACGGGACCGCCGTCTAGCCCGGACGCGCAACCTCGAGGCGAAAGCCGGCTAGACCTGCGGGCTCAGATGTGAGCCATGGCGGCCATCTCCAAGGGCAGATGGCCGCCATGGCCGAGCGCTGCAGTTACCGCGGCGGTGGCGGCGTTACCGGCTGGCAGGCATTGGCCGCCGGGTTCCACCAGTTGCCCGGACCGCAGTTCGGGGGTGCGGTGGGCTGGCACGCGTTGGCACCCGGGTTCCACCAGTTGCCCGGACCGCAGTCAGGGGGCGTGGCGATGGCCACACCAGGTGACACTGCTGCCACGTAGGTCATGGGTGCTAGCGCTATGGCGACGGCGAACGCCATGCGGCGAACGTACACATTCATCGAATCCTCCCATCAGAAGCGTCCACTCGAAGCTGGACGTGATCATGGGACTACTACCCACTCAGGCGGTTTCACAATCACCGGTGCAAGGCATGCCCGAGAAGGTTAGCGAGTGGTGGACGCCGTTGCCGGCGCAGAGCTGCTACCCGGAGCGCACCGCGGCGGGATGGCCGCCATTGTCGGGCGCGGCATCCACCAGGTCGTGGTGTACCCCGTAGCGCTGCCGTTGTTGGGCCATCAGCAGCGGGTAGTTGGCCAGCGCACGTCGGGTCCGCAGTTCGTTGACCCCGGGAATGCGCGCCAGCACCTGATTGACCCCGCCGACGGCCGGTCCGAGTACCCGCGGCAGGTATTTGAACGGCGTGTCCGCCACGCCCAGGCGGCTGGCGTTGGCATCACCGAGAAACGCCCGGGTCATACCGCTGATGATGTTGACACCCAACCGATGCTTCCAGGATCCCGCGAAGGGCAGCAGCTCGGCAATCTCACGCGCCAGGTAGTCGTGCGTCAGTGCGCGGACGAAGTCGCGATCTTCTTTGTCGGGTTCCACCGCGGTGAGCGCGTACAGCTCGGCGATCCGGATCTGATCGGCTTCGGTTGCCGGATTCAGTTCGTCCGCAACGCCGTTGAGCCGACCAACGTAACGCCAGAAGTGGTAGATGTCGTCGAGTTCTTCTCGCTTATAACGAACACCCAGTTGGTGCATTGCCGCCAGAGCGATTCGGCCGAACTCGACGATGGTGAACGCCATGTAGCTCTGTGGAATGGGGGCACCCCACGCAGCATTGTTCCAGTCGCCTTCGGCGAGCAGATGACGCCGGACGAACGCATGAATAATGCGGACCCGCAATGTCGTGGCCACGCCGGCACCGTGGCGCCGCAGCCCGCCGGGCGTCAGGATCTCCTCCAGCCATGCGCCGACTTCGATCGACCGCACGGCCGCCTGGCTGGTGTAGCGACCGGTCAGCACCAACGGCATGCCGGCGGCGGCGTTCATGGCGCCAGACGTTAACGAGGCCGCACCCAAAACGATGCCGTAGGACGCAGTGTGGCGCACGATATGGCCCGCAGCGCGATCCAGGCGGTCGTGGTCGAGCCAGTCGGGCTCGTGATCGATCTCGTCGAACAATGCCCGCAGCGACTCCGGTGGCGATTCGACCGCGTCGATGCCGTGCTGGAGCGCAGCCCGAAACATGGCCATCCCCGCCCCGCGGGGCAGCGTGGCGAAGTCGGCGACCACGGCATCGGCCAGCGGATCGGCGAGCTGTGTCCCGGCGATCCAGTCCCGGCCGGCCTGGCCGTATCGCGTGATGGCCAGGTCGGCATTGGGGACATTGGGCACATTTGCCATACCGCTATGGAAACATGAGAACAGCTCAGTTACTACTCACTTTTATTTGGGGGTGCCATGCCCGCACAGACACGGTCGCGGCCGCAGCAGCAGCGCGCCCGCGAGATGCGCAGCCGCCTGCTCGAGACCGCCCGTCAGCTGATCGCGCGCCGTGGTGTCGAAACGCTGACCACGCAGAGCATCGCGGACACGGCACACGTCAGTATCGGCACTGTCTACCGGTATTTTCCGGATCGCGCGGCGATCATCGCCGAGCTGGTGGATGCCGCCACCCGCGACATCTCGTTCCAGCTGGTCCGCACTGTTGGACAGGCGATCGACCTCGAGGTCGACGCGGCGGCATTGCTGATCGTCGACACGCTGACGACCGTCTATGAGCAGCACGCCCCGATTCTGCTGGCGGCGCTGACATCCTCATCTTTCGATCTGCCGCCCTACCTCAACCACACCGCGATGGACGAGATCGAGCGCAGCCTGTTGCCGCTGGGCAGCGTGATCCCGAGCCGGTCCCGTCCCGATCTCTCACCCGCGGAGTTGGACGACCTGGTGTTCGTGACCATGGGGGTGACGTCGAGCGCCTGCCTGCGAATCGCCTTGCAGCGGCCCGCGACCGCGGATCGCGAGGCGATGGTGCGGCTGACGGCGACCATGCTGGCGGCCGCACTCAAGGCGCCCGCGGCCGCCTGAGGAACTTTACAATTCTGCGTCAAACTGTCACGCTTGCGGCCGGACGTGGGGCGGGCGAATCCAACCGGAAGGTCCGCCACTCCCCGCGCATCGACGACAAGGAGTCAGCAGGTGGCAGGCACCGAATTCTCCGGCCGCACCATGGTGGTGTCCGGCGCAAGCCGCGGTATCGGGCTGGCCGTGGGACTGGGTGCGGCACGACTGGGCGCCAACGTGGTGCTGCTGGCCAAGACAGCCGAGCCGCATCCGCGCCTGCCCGGCACCGTGCACACCGCGGCAGCCGAGATCGAGAAAGCCGGCGGTAAGGCTCTGGCGGTGGTGGGCGACGTGCGCAGCGAGGAGGACGTGCAGCGCGCCGTCGACGCCGCGGTGGAAAGGTTCGGTGGCATCGACATCTGCGTCAACAACGCCAGCTCCATCGCGACTGAGCCGTCAGAACATTTGTCCGCCAAGAAGTTTGACCTCATGCACGACATCAACGTGCGCGGGACGTTCCTGCTGACCAAGGCGTGCCTGCCGTACCTACGCAGGTCCGCGGCGCCACACGTCCTGACGATCGCTCCCCCGATCAACTTGAACCCGTACTGGTTGGGCGTGCACCCGTCCTACACGCTGTCCAAATACGGCATGACGTTGTTGACGCTGGGCTGGGCCGCTGAGTATGCCGACACTGGAATCGCCTGCAACTGCCTGTGGCCCCAGACCTACATCGCGACCTCCGCGGTGGCCAACTCCCCCGATGGCGGCGAGCTACTGGAGAAGGCGCGCAGCCCGCAGATCATGGCCGACGCCGCCGTGGAGATTCTGCGGCGTCCGGCAGCCCAGGCCAGCGGCCAGTGCTACATCGACGCCGACGTGTTGGCGGAGGCCGGCGTGACGGACTTCTCCGGCTACGGGGGTGGCCCGGAGCCGCTGAGGGACTTCTTCCTCGACCGGTAACGCCGATTCCTCGACCGGTAACGCCGAGCTGGCATTGCCGCGCTGTCAGCGCAGGTAGACCTCGGCACCGCTGGGGTACCCGCCGCCGGTGGTGGTGACATGGACGTGGTCGTAGTGGCCGTAACCGCCGCGCTGGGCTCCGCCGCCGGGTGTGTAGTAGACGCCGCGCCAGATGGCGTCCTGCAGGCCGAACCGGCCGGCGTTCTCCATCACGTAGGCCACGATCGCATCGCCGAGCGCGATGCCCTCGGGGCTGCCCGGGTTGGGCACCATCACATCGAGCGCCAACCCGTTGGGGTGCCAACGCAGCGCATCGGCCCGCACCCCGCCGATCTGCATGATCTCGGGAAAGGCGTCGCTGATGCTGCGAGCGGCCTGGATCGTGCGGACCTGCAGTCCGCGCTCCGGGGCGACTCCCGCGGGCAGGAACCGTGGCACGGTGCGCGTCCGCGAGGCCACGGCGAACCGCGCCGGCGGGCCCGTCTCCGGGGTCACTATCGGTGCGGCTACCAGCTGCAAACCGCCTGGTGAATTGTCTTCAGCAACCACCGCAATGGATTCTTTCGGCACCGCAGGATTGGCGCTACCTCCCACAGCAAAGAACAATGCAGCTGGTGCGAGGACTGCCGCCATCAATACCGAGGATCGTTTGCGCTGGCTGGCTAACTCGTGTCGGCCCACGGGGAGACACAATACGAGAAATTTGGCTAATAGTCACAAATTTATAAACCTCATAAATTCCTTATTGTTTTGCCCGTCACATCCGAATGGGCGACGGGCGCCACATTGTGTGCGATTCGCGCAGGTGAGCGCGGCCTCGCGCCGGCCTCCCCCGCCTGCACCTGCAAAGGAAGACCACCTAAGCAGATGGGTCTACACTGCATCTCATGAAATCGACGACCCTCGCCGCAGCGGTCTTGGGCTTGGCCGTGAGCCTGGCGGCGCCCGCTCACGCCGACCCTGACACCGATTTCGCCCGGGAACTGCACACCTACGGCATCTACGGCCCGCGCGACTACAACGCCTGGCTGGGCAAGATCGTGTGCGAGCGGTTGGACAAGGGTGTCGACGGCGACGCGGCCAAGTCGGTTCGCTTCATCACCCCCAATTTGCAGAAGGGCACCAACCAGGCGCAGGCCTGGCAGTTCCTCGGCGCCTCGGTCAACACCTACTGCCCGGACAAGCGGCCGGTGCTGGAGCGCGCGGCCCAGCAAGGCTGATTGGGGGCCTACTCCCCCTGGCCCCGTCGGTAAAGCCGACCTAGGGTCGGTGATAACAGATCCGACCGGTGGGAGGGCTCGCACATGGCCGCAGACAGTAACCTCGACAGCTTCGGTACCCGGGGTCAGCTGAGCGTCGACGACACCACGTATCAGATTCGACGGCTCGATCGCATCGAGGGCTCGGAGCGACTTCCCTACAGTCTCAAGGTTCTACTCGAGAACCTGCTGCGCAACGAAGACGGCCGGCTGGTCACCGCCGAACAGGTTGAGGCAATGGCGGCCTGGGACCCTGGCGCCGCGCACGGCAGGGAGATCGCCTATACGCCGGCGCGGGTGTTGATGCAGGACTTCACCGGAGTGCCGTGTGTGGTCGACCTGGTCGCGATGCGCGACGCGATCTCCGAACTGGGTGGCAAGACCACCCGCATCAACCCGCTGTGCCCCACCGAGCTGGTGATCGACCACTCGGTGATCGCCGATGTCTTCGGACGCACCGACGCCTTCGCGATCAACGCCGAGCTGGAGTTCGAGCGCAATGCCGAGCGCTATCAGCTGCTGCGCTGGGGCCAGCAGGCATTCGATGACTTCTCCGTGGTCCCGCCCGACACCGGCATCTGCCACCAGGTGAACCTGGAGTACCTGGCGCGGGTGGTGTTCACCATCGACAGTCCCGACGGGCCGCTGGCCTACCCCGACACCCTCGTCGGGACCGACTCGCACACCCCGATGGTCAACGGACTCGGCGTCCTGGGCTGGGGCGTCGGTGGGATCGAGGCCGAAGCGGCCATGCTCGGTCAACCCATGAGCATGCTGATCCCCCCGGTGGTCGGCCTGAAACTGTCCGGCGAACTGCAGCCCGGCACCACTGCCACCGACCTGGTCCTGACCGTCGCCGAGCTGCTGCGCGCCACCGGGGTGGTCGGCAAGTTCGTCGAATTCTTCGGGCCCGGCGTGGCCAACGTCCCGCTGGCGAACCGGGCCACGATCGGCAACATGAGCCCGGAGTACGGGGCGACCTGCGCGATCTTCCCGATCGATCACGTCACCTGCGACTATCTGCGCCTGACCGGCCGTTCTGAGCATCAGATCACGCTGGTGGAGGCCTACGCCAAAGAGCAGGGCATGTGGCATGACCCCGATCGCGAACCGGTCTATTCGCAAACGCTGGAACTGGATCTGAGCAGCGTTGAGCCGTCGATCGCCGGCCCCAAACGCCCCCAGGACCGCATCCCACTGCGGTTGGCCCCGCACACCGTCGCCGCGCTGCTCGACGGCGCCGAAACCACCGCTCAGGCCCTGTCAGACCTGGACAAGGCGTCGGCGGATTCGTTCCCGGCCAGCGACCCGATCGCGTTCGGCCAGTCCCAAGCGGAAGGCAAACCCCGCGCGCAGTGGGCCGGCGGCGACAAGCTGCCCTGGCGGACCGATGCCAAGCCGATCGAACTCGCCGACGGCACCCGCACCGAGATCGACAACGGCGACGTGGTGATCGCCGCGATCACCTCGTGCACCAACACCTCCAACCCGTCGGTGATGGTCGGCGCGGCATTGCTGGCCCGCAACGCCGTCGACAAGGGGCTCTCGCGCAAGCCGTGGGTGAAGACCACCCTGGCGCCCGGGTCGCGGGTGGTCACCGACTACTACGAGCGGGCGGGCCTGACGCCCTACCTGGATAAGCTGGGCTTCAACCTGGTCGGCTACGGCTGCACCACCTGCATCGGCAACTCGGGGCCGTTGATCCCTGAGGTGAGCAAGGCCGTCGTCGACAACGATCTGACCGTGTGCTCGGTGCTGTCGGGCAACCGCAACTTCGAGGGCCGCATCCACCCCGAAGTCCGCATGAACTTCCTGGCGTCCCCGCCGCTGGTGGTCGCCTACGCACTGGCCGGCACGCTTCGCGTCAACCTGCTCACCGATCCGCTGGGTACCGGCAGCGACGGCGAACCGGTGTACCTGCGCGACATCTGGCCCACCGCCGACGAGATCGCCGCCGTGGTCGACGACAACCTGCAGGCCGAGATGTTCACCGCCAGCTACGCCGACGTCTTCACCGGCGACGACCGCTGGCGTTCGCTGGACGTCCCCGACACCGACACCTTCTCCTGGGCGCCGGATTCCACCTACGTGCGCCAGCCGCCGTACTTCGACGGCATGACCCGCGACCCAGCACCACTCACCGACATCACCGGTGCCCGGGTGCTGGCCAAACTCGGCGACTCGGTCACCACCGACCACATCAGCCCGGCCGGATCCATCCGATACGACTCACCCGCCGGAAAATACCTGTCCGAGCATGGAATCGAGCGCAAGGACTTCAACTCCTACGGCTCACGGCGCGGCAACCATGAGGTGATGATCCGCGGCACCTTCGCCAACGTGCGACTGCGCAACCAATTGGCACCCGACACCGAGGGCGGCTTCACCCGCGACTTCACCCAGCCCGACGGTCCGGTGAGCACCATCTACGACGCGTCGGTGAACTACCTCGCCGCCGGCACTCCCCTGGTGATCCTGGCCGGTAAGGAATACGGATCCGGCTCCTCGCGTGACTGGGCCGCCAAGGGCACCGTGCTACTCGGTGTGCGGGCGGTGCTGGCGGTGTCCTACGAGCGCATCCACCGGTCCAACCTGATCGGCATGGGCGTGCTTCCCCTGCAGTTCCCCGACGGCGCCGACGCAGACTCGCTGGGCCTGACCGGTGAAGAGACGTTCGACATCACCGGGGTGACCGCGCTGGCCGACGGCATCCCCGACACCGTGCATGTACAGGCGGGCGATATCGAATTCGATGCGACGGTGCGCATCGACACCCCCGGCGAAGCCGACTACTACCGGCACGGCGGCATCATGCAATACGTGCTGCGGCAGCTGCTCGACTGATGCGCGCCCAGGCAGGGGCCACTAGGATTCGCGAGGCGATCCGGACGCTCAACCCGGGCTACTTCGCATTGGTGATGGCCAGCGGCATGGTGTCGATCGCGATGCATCACCAGGAATCTCACTGGGTTTCGGTGCTGCTGCTGTGGGTGACGGTGATCTCCTACCTGGTGTTGATCGTGGTATCGACGGTGCGCGTCATCGCTTACCGGAGCGAGTTCCTGGCCGATCTCTACGATTCCGGGCGCGCCTTCGGGCTCTTCACCTTCGTCTCGGCCACCAATGTGCTGGGAGCGCGACTGGTCATCGACGGGCACAGCACTGTGGCGGTCGGGCTGCTGGTGGTCAGCACGCTGACCTGGCTGGTACTGGGCTATCTAATCCCATGGACCGCGGTGCTGGGGACCTCGGAGCGGCCGGTGGTGCGCCGGGCCAACGGCACCTGGTTCATCTGGGTGGTGGCCAGCCAGTCCATCGCGGTGTTGGCGGCGGTGCTCGAGGTGGAGGTTTCCGAGCCGTGGCGCCAAAGCCTGGCGCTGCTCGCGGTGGTCTCCTGGTCGATCGGAGTGTTCCTCTACGGCGCCGCCGGAATCTTTGTCGCGCTGCGGCTGTTGCTGTACCCGCTGCTCCCCGAGGATCTCGTTCCGCAGTACTGGGTGGCGATGGGCGCCACCGCGATCACCGTGCTGGCCGGTGCTCACATCGTCGAGATGGCGGAAGCGCCGATGGTGCACGCCACCCGCGGTCTGATCGCCGGCACGTCGGTGGTGTTCTGGGCGTTCGGCACCTGGCTGATCCCGCCGATGATCGCCGCCGGCGTGTGGCGCCATATCGTGCATCGTGTCCCACTTCGTTACGAAGCGCCCTGGTGGAGCGTGATTTTCCCGCTGGGCATGTACGGGGTGGGTAGCCACTATCTGGGGCAGGCCGACCGGCTGCCGATCGTCTACTACATCGGTTCGGTCGAGAGCTGGATCGCGCTGACCGCCTGGACCGTTGTGTTCGTCCTGATGCTGCACCACCTGGCGGTCACCCTCGGGCCCGGGCGAAATGCCCGGGCGACGCGCGGTCGCTCAGCCGAGCCGGGCGCCGTCGACGCCGAAGAAGTGCAGATCGGTCGCGTCGAAGCCCAGTGACAGCCGGGTTCCCCGGCGCACTTCGGTGCTACCGGGAACCCGGGCGACCACTGACTGCGAGGTCCGCGGGTCATCCGTCGTGCCGTACAGGTAGGTGTCGGCGCCCAGTTCCTCGACGAAGTCCACCGCGGCACCGATCCCGCGATCGGCGATCTGCAGGTGCTCGGGCCGAATGCCCACGATCAGTTGCGATGTCGCAGAAGCGATTGCCCTCGGTACGCCGATGTCACAGCCACCCAGCGTCACCGTGCCGTCGACGACGGGAATGGTGAACAGGTTCATCGCCGGTGACCCGATGAATCCGGCGACGAACACATTGGCCGGGGTGCGGTAGAGCTCACGGGGCGCGGCGCACTGCTGCAGCACGCCGTCGCGCAACACCGCCACCCGATCGCCCATCGTCATGGCCTCCACCTGATCGTGGGTGACATAGACGGTGGTGATGCCCAGTCGCCGCTGCAGTTCGGCGATCTGGTTACGGGTCTGCACTCGCAGCATGGCGTCCAGGTTCGACAGTGGCTCGTCCATCAAGAAGACCTGCGGACGGCGCACGATCGCGCGGCCCATCGCGACGCGTTGGCGTTCGCCGCCGGAGAGATCCTTCGGCTTGCGCCCCAACAGTTCGGCCAGACCCAGCAGCTGGGCGGCTTCGGCCACCCTGGCGCGGATCTCGGCCTTCGGCGTCTTGGCGACTTTGAGTGCGAAGCCCATGTTCTGCGCCACCGTCATATGCGGATACAGGGCGTAGTTCTGAAACACCATGGCGATGTCGCGATGGCCGGGGTCAGTCGCGGTGACGTCGCGATCGCCGATGTAGAGCCGGCCGGCGTCGACGGGTTCCAGGCCGGCCAGCATGCGCAGCGTCGTCGTCTTGCCGCACCCCGACGGTCCGACCAGCACCATGAACTCGCCGTCGGTGACCGCCAGATCCAACGCGTCCAGGGCGGGGCGCTCGGCGCCCGGATAGTGCCGGGTCACCGAGGCGAAGGTCACTGAGGCCACTGCGTTCTCCTGACTTCGTCCACCGTCTCCCGACTACCGTCCACCGAAGCCCGTGGCCGCGATCCCGCTGACGAAGGCCCGTTGGGCGATCGCATAGATGATCACCAGCGGGGCCAGCATCAGCATGGACGCGGCCATCAGCACCGGCCACTCGGCGACGTACTCCCCCTGCATCCACACCAAACCGAGGGTCAGGGTGGCGATGCCCTTGCGCTGAATCATCAGCAGCGGCCACAGAAAGTCATTCCAGACGTTGATCCAGGTCAGCACTGCCAGCACCATCACCGCAGGTTTGGCGTGCGGCAACAGGATCCGCCAGTAGATCGCCCACGGTGAGCACCCGTCCAAGATCGCGGCCTCTTCCAGATCGATGGGCACGGTGGCGAAGAACTGTCGCATCAGATAGGTGCCGAACGCGCTGCCGAACAGGCCGGGGATGATCATCGCCCACATGGTGTCGGTCCACCCGAACACCCGCATCAAGATGAACTGCGGGATCACCGTGACCGTCAACGGCACCATCAAGGTGGCCAGATACAGCACGAACAGGGTGTCACGGCCGGTGAACGGCAGCCGAGCGAAGGCATAGCCGGCCAGCGAACAGAAGAACACCTGTCCGGCCGTCACGCAGCCGGCGTAGAGAATGGTGTTCAACAGCATCCGCCAGAACGGCATTCGGGCGAACACCTCGAGGTAGTTCGACCATTGCGGGTGGGCCGGCAACAACATCGGTTGGCTGATCTCGGCTTGGCGCTTCAGTGAGCCCGACAGCGCCCACAGGATCGGGAACAGTGCGCAGGCGGTGACGGCGCCCAATCCCGCGTAGACGCCCAGCAGCCCGGCAATGCGGTGCCGTGCCGGTGGGCCGGTCACTGGTCCACCGCGTTCCTGCGTGACAAGCGCAGTTGGACGACGGTCAGGACCAGCAGCACGGCAAACATCACCCAGGCCAGCGCGGACGCATACCCGAAGTCCAAGAAGGCGAAGGCCTGCTGGAACAGCATGATGGCCAGGACGTAGGTGCCGGTTTCCGGGCCGCCACTGCTGCCGGTGAGCACGTACACCAGATCAAAGGCCTGGAACGCGTTGATCACCGAGATCACCACCACGAACCACACCGCGCCGCGGATCATCGGCACGGTGATGGACACGAAGCGCCGCACCTCGCCGGCGCCGTCGATGCGGGCCGCCTCGTACAGGGAGTCGGGCACGCCCTGCATGGCCGCCAGCAGAATCACCGTCGCGAACGGCACGCTCTTCCAGATGCTGACCAGACACAACGAGGCCATCGCCCAGTGCGGTTCGGTGAGCCACGGCACCGGTGCGATGCCGAACCAGCTGAGCATGATGTTGAGCAGTCCGCTGTCGGTGTTGAACACGAACTGCCACACCACCGCGATCACCACCGAGGACACCGCCAACGGCAGGAAGGCAATGGCCCGAAACAGGCCGATTCCCTTCACCTTCCGATTCAGCAGTCCCGCGACCGCCAGGCTGATCAGTACCGTCGGGATCACGGTTCCCAGGGTGAACACCGTCGTGTTGCGGACCGCGATGCCGAACAACGGATCGCCGGTGAACAGGTCGCAATAGTTCGTGGCGCCGACGAACGTCGGCGGGGTGAACAGATCCCACCGCTGGAAGCTCATGTAGAGCGAAAAAGCCAGCGGGAACGCCATGAACACCGCGACCGCGGCCAGGTTCGGGGCGATGAACCAGCGCCCAGCACGTGCGCGCCGCCGGGTGGGATTCATGCGGTGGCCAACACTTCGTCGATCTGCGGCGACAGGCCGGTCTTCAGCGTTGCAGCGGGCCGCTTACCGCGCAGGACCGGCCCGATTGCGCGGTCCATCAGGGCGTGGACCTTCTGCCAGGCCGGGGAGATCGGCAGCCCTTCGGAATGCGCCGGGCCGCCGGTCAGCACCGCAAGGTTGCCGATCCCGGTGTGGGCGGCGGTGAATCCGGGTGTGTCGATCGCTGAGCGCAGCACCGGTACGAACAGCCCGGACTTGCCGATCAGCGACTGTCCTACCGGACCCGCTGCGAATTTGAGGAATTCCCAGGCCTGTTCCCGGTGCCGGCTGTCCGCGGCGATGGCCAGACCGGTGCTGCCGATCGCGGATCGGGCCGCCATGCCCTTGGCTGCGGCAGCCGGTCCGGTCGGCAGCACCGCCACGTCGAATGCCAGATCGTCGGCTTGGACGAAGGTCTGGTAGCGCCAGTGTCCGCCGAGTGCCATCGCCGCGTTGCCAGCGGTGAACAGGCCCATCGTGGAGATCGACTGGGTGTCCGCGGCGGCGGGCGCTACGCGGTGCACAACTGACAGGTCTGCATAGAACTGGATCCCGGCGAGAAAGTCGTCGTTGTCGAAGTTCAGGTGGGTCGGGTTGACTCGCGGCACCGCCCACGGCACCCCGTTGTTCATGCCGAACAGTGCTGCGGAGTACGGCGGCGACCAGGTGTCGACGAAGCCCCACTGGGTGACTCGGCCATCACCGGATCGTCGGGTGAGTGCGGCGGCGGTGGCGAGGAACTCGCCGAAAGTCCAAGGCGTGTCCCAGCGACCCGGTGGTGGTGGCACACCGGCCTCGGCGAAGATCCGGGTGTTGTAGAACAGGAAAGCCCCCGACCACTGCTCCGGGAACGCGTACTGGCCGCCGTTGAAGCCGAACGTCTCGTAGAGCGCGGGGATGCTGTCGGCGTGCAACGCCGCCGCGAACTGCCGATCCCGATCCAGCAGGATGTTCAGGTCTGCCAGCACACCGCGGTCGGCAAGTCCGGCGTAGTTGAACTCCCAGGCCATCAGCACATCCGGGCATTTCCCACCGGCGCAGAACGTCGACATCTGCTGGGTCGGATCCCCGCCGGCCAGAATGGTGCGCACCCGAATGTCGGGGTGTTCGCGCTGGAACGCGTTGACGATCCGCATTCGGGCGTCGGCCTCTTCCGGGTTGGCCGCGAAGAAGAAGGTCAGTGCGTCGTCATCACTGCCGCAGGCCGACGCCGCGGGCAACAGCGCAGCTGCGCCGATCGCTCCGGCCCCGCGCAGCACGCTTCTTCGCGTGAGCGAGTGTGCACCGGAGGCCAGCACCTGCGAACCGTCAGACTTCGATCGGCGGGTAGAGGCGCTCGAGGGTGAACTGACGATCTCGCCGCGCCGCCCAGGAGCTGGCAGCAAGTGACACCACCAGGATCCCGGCCAGCACCGCCACCGACGTCCACAGCCGCTCGTCGATGCCGCCGACGGTCAGCTGGCGTAACCCGTTGACCGCATAGGTCATCGGATCGTAGGGATGCAATATCTGGAACGGTTTCGCCGTCGTCTCCACGGGATACACCCCGCCGGACGACACCAGCTGGAACATCAAAAAGGCCAGGGTGAAGACCCGGCCGACGGCCACACCGAGCACGGCGTTGAACGCCTGGATCATCGCCAGGAACGACGCGGCGATCAACGCCAGGAAGGCGACCATGCCTGCGGCGTGGCGGGCCTGCAGCCCCACCCCGAAGTGCACGACCGTGTACATCAGCAAGACCTGGCACACCCCCAGCAGCAGGGCCGGCCAGTACGACGCGAGTACCACCCGCAGCGCGCCCAGGCCGTTGGCGATGGCACGAGTCTGCATCGGGGTCAACAACATCCATACGATCAGCGAACCGATGAACAGTGCCAGCGGCAAGAAGAACGGCGCGAAACCGGTGCCGAAGGTGGCGGCGTGATGGGTGAAGTCCATGTCCACCCCGACCGGGCTGGCCAGGATTGCCGAGACGTCCACCCGTTGCTGGTCGGTGATGGCCGACGCGCGCTGGTCGGCCTCGCCCAGCCCCGACGCCAGCTGGGCGGCGCCGTCCTTGAGCTGATTGCTGCCGTCGGCCAGTTGGACCAGGCCGTCGCTGAGCTGGTTCGCCCCGGCTACCAGCGCCGTCGCGCCGTCGCGTAGCGCGACCACATCGGATCGGAGGCCGCCGTCGAGGACGTGGTTCATGAAGGTGCGCAACCCGCTGTTGGGATTGGCCAGATCGTTCTCCAGCTGTTGGGTGTCGGTGCGCAGCTGGTTCAGGCCCTCGTCGGTGGCCGGGTCCAGTCCCTCGACATCGAGCAGCCGCTGGGCACCGGCGAGGGTGTCACCGAGCCCGCGTACCGCCGGGTCGGGGTTGTTGCGCAATGCGTCGACCACCTGGTTGACGATCCCGGCGGCCTGTTGGTAGTTGACGTTGAGCGACGCGATCCGGTCACTGACCGTCTTGAGGTTGCCGCTGAGGCTCGCGGCGGCCGCGCCGGCGGCGTTGGGGTCGAAGCCCATGTTGGCGAGGTCATCGGTCACCTTGAGCAGTGGATCGGTGGCCTGTTGCACACCGTGATTCAGCTGGCGGATTCCGTCGGCGAGCGCCGCGGAGCCGTCCCGCGCGGTACCCATGTTGTCGGCCAACGTCTTTGAGCCGTCCGAGAGCTGGCCGGCTCCGTCCGCCGCCTTCTTGACCTCGTCGGTCACCTGGGTCAGTGCGGTGCCGATCACCTTCTGGCCGACCTTGGAGCTCACTTCGTTGAGCACCTCGCGGGCGGCGTTCTGCCCCATGACCGAGGCCAGGTAGTTATTGGCGTCGTTGAACCGGAACTGGATCTGCGCCTTCTGCGGGTGCGGGCCCGCCGGGGACACCACCGCCGTGCTGAAGTCCGAGGGCAGGGTGATCGAGAAGTAATAGGTCCCGTCGGAAACACCCTTGACGGCTTCGCTTTCCGACACCTGATGCAGATCGAGCTGGCCGGAGTCGACCAATGCCCGGGTCACTTCATCACCGGCGTGCAACTGCTCGCCGGACACCACGGCACCGGTGTCCTCGTTGACCAGGGCGACCGGGACCTTGTCGATGGCGGCGAACGGATTCCAGAACGCCCACAGGTACATGGCGCCGTACAGCAGCGGCAGCACGATGATGGTGATCAGGGCCAGACGCGGCATGGTGCCACGCGAATAGCGTTTGAGGTCGGTTCCCAGCGACATTCCGGCGAGCATGGTCAGCGGTTCCCCTTCTCGTGTCGGCCGGGAACGAGCTCGGCGCGCTCCAGACGGTCGACGGTGATCTGCCCGGCGAGCCCGAACCCGTCGGGAATCGGGTTGGCTGATGACGTGATCACGGTCTGCTTCTCCCCCAAGGCGACCAGGCGGGTAAGCAGGATGGCGCGATCGCGGCTGTTCTTGATCTCATCGATGCTGCCGACCACCAGCAGCGGTGGGCGTGCGGTGTTGGCCAGTGCGATGCGCAGCAACAGCCCGGTCATTTCGTCGAGATGCTCGACGTAGTCGTGCAGTCGGGGCACCGGCAGGTCGCCGAAGACCGGGCCGCAGATCGCGTCGCGCTCGGCCTCGCCGGCGCGGCGGACCAGCTGATACCAGGGTGCATCCCAGCGGATCTGTTCGGTGATCAGGTCTGCGACCGTGACCGACTCGAAGATCGCGTCGAGCTGTTCGATTCCTGCCAGGGCAGCGACGTCGAAGATGTCGCGGGCTTTATTGCGCCCGAGCACGGTGAGCGTGCCCGACGACGGCTTCATCCGGCCGGCCAGGTTCATCATCAGGGCGGTGCGACCCGACCCCGGAGGACCGACCAACACGGTGGTACCGCCGGCCGGGATGTCCAGATCGAGCGGCCCGAAGACGCGTCCCCACGGCCCGGTCATGGTGATACCGCGGGCGGTCACCGCGGGCGGTGACGGCGCCGTACTCTCCCCCGCCGCGGACGTCTCCCCTGCGGCTGTCGTTTCGTCTGGCATGGACGCCCCCTCACACATCGGTTCGCGTGACCCATCAAAGCAGAGGCGCTGGGAGTTGTAGCGTCGCGTCGCGCAACCGCTCGGGATCACCCGCGATTTCAATGCTGTGGATGCGCCCGTCATCGCCGATCCCGATGCGCAACAGCGCCAGCAGGCGACCCGCAGGGGCGATCGCGATGCCCGGTGCCCCATCGACGAGCAGCACGGTACCGGCGCGTGCACGCCGGGTGAAGTGCCGGGTCTCGGTGGCGACATCGCCGGCGCCGCGCATCTCGGTGGGCACGCCGGCCGGTAGCAACACGGGATCGACGCGGCGCACCACGTCGGACGCCAACAATTTCAGCAGGGCCGGGATGTCGCCGCCGCGCGAAGCGGCCAGAAACGCGCTCACGATCTCGAGATGCTCGGCGCGCAGCCGCGGCTGCGCGGCCGGCGCGGCCTGCAGCCTGGCGCGGGCACGGCTGGCCAACTTCTTGGCCGCGTCCGGCGAGCGGTCCAGTACGGGGCCGATCTGCTCGAACGGCACGTCGAACACGTCGTGCAGCACGAACGCGACGCGCTGTGCCGGCGACAGCCGATCCAGCACCACCAGCAGGGCCCGGCTGACCGCTTCAGAGCGCAGCACCTGTTCGTCGGCGGCCGGTGCGGCCATAGCCGGGGAGCTGTCCAACTCGGGTGGCTCCGACAGCGGTTGCTCGAGGCGACGCGAACGTGCCCGCAACTGGTCTATCGCGGTGCGTGCGGTGATGGTGGTGAGCCATCCGGGCAGGTTGTCCACCGCGGCGAAATCGGCACTGCTGGCCTTGAGCCACGCTGATTGGACGGCATCTTCGGCGTCAGCGGTTGAGCCGAGGAGATGAAACGCCACCGAATGCAGATGCCGGCGGTGGTCCTCGAAGCGTTGGGCCAAAACATCGGTGTTGCCCATGGGTCACCTTTCCCGTTCGGGAGTCGTCACAGGGATAGAGCCACATCCACCGACGACAGGAAGAGCAACACCATGAGCGTACAGACGATCTATCTGGTGACCGTCGTGGTGACCGCGGTCGCCACCGTCGCCATCGCGGTACCCGATTTCATTCCCGCACAGTTCGTGCTGGCCAATTCGGCGCGGGTGGGAGTGCCGCGGTCCTGGCTGCCGCTCTTGGGCGGGCTGAAACTGGCCGGCGGTGCCGGCCTGCTCGCCGGCCTGGCGGGGTTCCCGGAGCTCGGCATCGCGGCCGCGGCCGGCCTGGTCGCGTACTTCGTCGGGGCGGTCGTGACCCATGTGCGGGCCGGGGTGTTGTCCAACATCGGTTTCCCCGCCGCCTATCTGCTGCTGTCGGCGGCTTCGCTGGCGATCCTGCTGGCCTGACCTAACCGAATTCGGCGGCCGGGTCGGTGTGGCTGGCCGCGCCGGCGCGTCGCGGCAGTTCGACGACGACGTTGGTGGCCTTGACCGAGGCGACGACCAGGCTGCCGGGCTGCAGCTGCAACTCGTCGGCGGCCTCCCGGCTGACCAGCGAGACCAACCGGAACGGGCCGGCCTGGACCTCGACCTGCGCCATGACCGTGTCACGGGTGACCTTGGTGACCAGCCCGACCATCCGGTTACGCGCCGACTGGCCCACCACCGGATTGCGTGACACCGGTTCGACGGCAGCGCGCTCCTGGGCGAACCGTGCCAGCTCGGCACCGTCGACCATGCGAGGACCACTGCCCGTCGTCACCGATAGGCGACCGGAGTCGATCCACCGGCGGACGGTGTCATCGCTGACCCCGAGGAGCTCGGCGACTTCGGCAATACGAAAGCTCGGCACGCAGGGAGTTTATCGCCGCTGTCGCGCCTAATCAGCCTCCTGGGAAATACCGGATTGCTGTGAGCTCGGCGGCCTCGGCCTTAAGTCATCGGGCCGCCTGCATCACCGTCGCACCGGCGCTGCGTACCGCCGCCAACGCGTCGGCGGTCGACTCGGCCGACACGCCCGCGGTCAGGTTCGACAGTACGGCGGTGGTAAATCCTTCGTGGACAGCGTCTTTGGCGGTAGAGCACACGCAGTGCTCGGTGGTGACTCCGACCACGTCGACGTTGCGCACTGCATGCTGGATCAGCCAGTCACGCAGTGCGGTGCCCTCGTCATCGACACCCTCGAAGCCGCTGTATCCCGCGCTGTAGGCGCCCTTTTTGAAGACCGCCTCGATCCGATCGGTGCGCAGCGCCGGATGGAATTGCGCACCAGGACTTTCCGCCACGCAGTGCGGCGGCCAGGACGTCTGGTAGTCCGGATGCTCGGAGAAATGCGCGCCGGGGTCGACGTGCCAGTCCTGGGTGGCCACCACATGCGCATAGCGGGCTTTGCCGGTCGGGCTGTCCAGGTAACGGCTGATCTCCTGTGCGAGGGCCGCCGCGCCGGACACCGGGATCGCGCCGCCCTCACAGAAATCGTTCTGCACGTCGACGATGACCAGCGCCCGCATCCGTCCACAGTATCGTCGGCGCCGCAGCGCTTCTCGCGCACACAGCGCCCAGGATCCGAGCACCGTCCCCAGCACCGCGACCTCGACCGCGGTGGTCCACGCGGGCGGATACAACACACCGGCCAGATAGTGGGCGATGAATCCATCCGGCGGCAGCGGGGCCATCCCGGCGGCGGCGCGCGCCCGGCGCTCCAGCCAGGTCAGCGGGCAGTCCAGGTGTCCGACAACGATCAGCATCGCCCAGAACGCCGCCGCGATGTGCAGCCAAAGGGTGCGTGGCCATCGCACGGCGAGAAAGCCGCCGAGCACGACGTAGCCGACGAACGCAAGGTGCGATGCGACGATGAGCACCACCGCGATCTGGTACATCGGTCCGCCGTTTCGCCCTCCGCAGAAACCGCTTCCGTCCCTATCCGTCACGGTACATTGGCGGACATCCAACGTGGTCAGGAGTGAATCTGATGACAACCGGCGATTTCGGCCCGAACGGTCCTGGCTACGGCCCAGGAAGCCCCGGAAACCCCGGATATGGCCCTGGATATGGCCAGCCCGGCGGTTATCCGCCGCCGCAGGGCTGGGGGGCCCAGCCCGGATGGGGACAGCAACCGGGCGGGCTCGGCAGGCGCTTTTGGGCCCGCGTGCTCGACGGCTTCCTGGTCGGAATCGTGTCGTTCTTCTTGTCGGTGTTCTTGTTCTCCGACGATTACCCGTTCCTGGTCACCGGCCTGTTCTCCGGGGCGCTGACGTTCGGCTACTTCGTGCTGTTCGAGGTAACGCAGGGCGCCACCCCCGGCAAGCGACTGCTGGGCCTTTCGGTGCACGGACCTGACGGAGTGTCCAAGCCGACGGCGTCGCAGTCGGCCATCCGTAATTCGTTCACCCTGCTGGCCGTGGTCCCCTACTTCGGTGCGCTGCTGGCCTTCGTGGCCTACGTCGTGATCGCCGTGACGATCAGCGGCAGTCCGACCAAGCAGGGCAAGCACGACGAGCTGGCCGGCGGCACCCGGGTGACCCGGGCCTGATTCCCCTGCCGGGGCGTCAGCGGGCTAGCGAAAAGCCCTGCCAGGCCTTGCGTCGCTCGGGAGCCGGGTCGTATTCCAGGCGGGTCTTGCGGTCGAACACCATGACGGCGCGCTCGTCGGCGGTGTAGGCCGGCCAGTTGTCGCCCGGCACCCCCGCTCGGCTGAACGCCCCCCACCGGCGCTGCACCTGCTTGCTGACCTGCAACGCCGTGCGGCGGTCCGCGCCCGCGGTGAGTAGGCGCCCGAACCCGCCGGTGCGGTACACATCGAACACCGCGAACAACTCGGTGGCGTGCGTGGCGCCCATGCCCGACCAGCGCAGCATCCGCGGCGCATAGTCGTAGCGGTAGACGTAGGTGGGTGCATGCGCCCCATGGGCTTCGGCGATCTGCCACACCGCGGCGTTGAAGGCGAAATCACCGCCGAGCCGGATACAGGCCGCCCGCTTGGGGTAGTCCGGATAGGCGGCGATGATGCGATCGCGCACTCCCGCGTCGGTGCCGGCCAGCACCGCCTCGACTGTCGGCTCGTCGACCGGCAGCATCCGCAAGAACCGGGTGAACAGCCGCCCTTCATCGGCGTTGCTGCCCACGATGAGCGGAACCTGGTGCGCCGACCCCTGCCGCATCGCCTCAACCGGGTCCACCGGCAGTACGTCGTCTCCGCAGACCGGGCCGATCGGGAACGCGCCCAGCATGTCTCGGTTGCCGTCGGCGATCAGTCGGTCCTGGGCGGCGAGCAGTTCCGACGGCGTCACGCGCAGCAGCGCCTGGGCGCCGTCGGACGGGCGTACTCCGAGCAGCGCGGCGAATCGTTCGGCGAAGGCGGCAGCAATGTCGGTGTTGCGCACCAGCCCCGCGGCCGGGCTTTCGGCGATCGCACGGCCGAACAGGCCTTGCGCCGCGGGAACCGCCAGCAGGGTGGCCACCGCGTGCGCGCCGGCGCTTTCCCCGAAGATGGTGACGTTGTCGGGGTCGCCGCCGAACGCCGCGATGTTCTCCTGAACCCAGCGCAGGGCAAGCACCAGATCGCGCAGGTACAGATTGCTGTCCAGGGTGACGCCGGGGGCCGACAGCGACGACAGATCCAGACAGCCCAGCGCGCCCAGCCGGTAGTTGACCGACACGTACACACACCCGCGACGGGCCAGCGCCGCACCGTCATAGATGGGGGTAGCCGAACTGCCCATGATGTAGCCGCCACCGTGGATGAACACCATGACCGGCAGCGGCTCGGTGTCGGTGCGCTCCGGGGCTACCACGTTGAGCGTCAGACAGTCTTCGCTGGTCGGCTGGAACCGGCCGGGACCCAGGACGGTGTAGAACCGTTCCTGCGGCGCGCAGTTGGTGAATCCGTGGCAATGGCGCACCCCAGACCACGGCTCCGCCGGCTGGGGCGCCCGAAACCGCAGCGGACCGACCGGCGGACGGGCATAAGGGATGGACCGCCATCTGCGCACCCCGTCGCGGACGAAACCCTCCACAACGCCGGTGGCGATGCGGGCCTGCACAGGGTGGTTATGCATGAGCCGAACGGTAGCGAATCACCCGGTGGTTAGCGAACCTCGACGCAGGAGAGGTGAGGCTGGACCGCCGCGTGGACCCGGTGGTTAGCGAACCTCGACGCAGGAGAGGTGAGGCTGGACCGCCGCGTGGGCCCGGTGGTTAGCGAACCTCGACGCAGGAGAGGTGAGGCTGGACCGCCGATTTAACAGAGCCGGTTAGCCTATCGGCATGCGTCTCACCGGACTGGTCGCCGTACTGCTGTTGGTCGCGGGATGTTCCGGCGCCAAGGTCGACGAGCCGACGCCGACTTCGACCGGGCCGTCTGCCTCCAGCACGGCACCGCCGTCGACATCGGTGACGTCAACCTCGGCGAAGCCGTCGGGTCCGCTGGCTCCCCCCGCTGCCGGTGCGGCGATCTCCGACGTGATCGCCTGGATTGAGGCCGGTCGCCCCGTCGACGCCGCCGACTACCACAAGGCCACCCGCGACGGCGAGGTCACCGACCTCATCGATGATGTCGCCTTCACGGTGGCGGCCGCACCCCGCCGCGCCACCACCTGCATCAGCGATGCCGGTTCCTCCGACAGTGCCCTGGCCTGTGTGGTGGATCTGGCCAACCCGCCGGCGCAACCCGCCGACATCTACGGCGAGTGGAAGGGCGGCTGGGTCGACTTCGGCGGCAACACGCTGCGGGTGGGCTCCGCGCACGGCGATCCGGGCCGGTTTGTGCACGGCGACGGGGCACAGCTGCCCGACGGATCCAGCGTGTCGTTCGGCGACTACCGCTGCCGGGCGGATCAAGTGGGGCTGATCTGCGTGAACTACGCCCACCGGTCGGCGGTGCTGTTCAGCCCGACCGGCATCGGAACCTTCGGCTGCCTGCACCCGGTGCCGCCGCCGGCCAACGCCGGTGAGCAGTTCAGCTGCGCCAGCTGAGCTTCAGCGCCAGCGATCGGCCGAATCGACGGCCTGCAGCAGGACGTCGCACAGTTGCCGCAGCTCGTCGTGGGGGGCGTCTTCGGACAGCGCGGTCGCGATGTCCTCGGCCGCGCAGCGCACCTGATAGACCCGATCGGACAGGGCGGTCGCCTCGTCGGCGGAGAGCACCACGGAGTCGGGCGTCAGGGCGGTCGTCTTCCCGCTGCTGATCAGGGCGCGCTGCTCGTAGGCGCGCTGCCGGCAGGACTGCCGGCAGTACTGGCGCCGACGGCCGATCCCGGCATCGCCCACGTCGCGGCCACACCATCGGCACGGCTGGGGGCGGGGACTGCGAGGCACGTCTGAACACCTTAGTCCGAGGACCGCGACGTTCCCGGTATCATGAGAGGTCGCGCCGTATGCGCCGGGAACTTCAGAGGGTTCGCCCGCGTTGACACTCGCGAGGCATTTTTCACCAATAGGCAAAGGAGAGTGGGTCATGGCTGATCGTGTTCTGCGGGGCAGTCGGCTGGGAGCCGTGAGCTACGAGACCGACCGCAACCACGACCTGGCGCCGCGCCGCATGGCGCGTTACCGCACCGACAACGGTGAAGAGTTCGAGGTCCCCTTCGCCGACGACGCTGAGCTCCCCGGTACCTGGATGTGCCGGAACGGCCTGGAAGGCACCCTGCTCGAGGGTGACCTGCCCGAGCCGAAGAAGGTCAAGCCGCCACGCACGCACTGGGACATGCTGCTGGAGCGCCGCTCGGTCGAAGAGCTCGAGGAGCTGCTCAAGGAGCGCCTGGAGCTGATCAAGACCAAGCGGCGCGGCTAAAACCGCGGACTTCGCTGCACCGCGGCGTCTCACCCGAGACGTCGCGGTGTTTTAGCTCCGGACGACGCCCCGGAGCCGGTTGAGCCGGCCGCCGATCCCCCACCGCGCGACCTTGACCATCGCTTCGCGGATGTTCGAGCCGCTCATCTTCGACACGCCCAGCTCACGTTCGGTGAACGTGATCGGCACCTCGGTGATGGTGAATCCGCTGTTCACGGCCCGCCAGGTGAGGTCGACCTGGAAGCAGTAGCCCTTCGAGTCGACCGCGTCCAGCCCGATCTTCTCCAGCACGCCGCGCCGGTAGGCCCGGTAGCCGGCGGTGATGTCGTGGATTCCGACGCCGAGCAGCAGCCGCGCATAGGTGTTGGCGGTCTTGGACAGCACCAGCCTGCGCACCGGCCAGTTTCGTACCGTCCCGCCGTCGACGTAACGCGAGCCGATCGCCAGGTCGGCGCCCGCGTCGATGGCGTCCAGCAATCGGTAGAGCTGCTCGGGAGCGTGGCTGCCGTCGGCATCCATCTCCACGATCACCTCGTAGTTGCGGTCCAGCCCCCAGGCGAACCCGGCCAGGTAGGCCGCGCCCAGTCCGGCCTTGGAGGTCCGGTGCATGACGTGAATGCGCTCCGGGTCGGCGGCCGCCCGCTCATCGGCCAGCGTGCCGGTGCCGTCGGGGCTGCCGTCGTCGACAACGAGGACGTGCACGTCCGGTCGGGCCTGCTGGAGCCGGTCCAGGATGATCGGCAGGTTCTCGAGCTCGTTGTAGGTGGGGATGACCACCAGAGTGTGCAGGCTGGGACGCTCACTCATCGGCGCCGTTCCTCCCGTTCTCCGCATCGGCGCCGGTGCGGCCCCGCTTGAAATGTCGTCGCGTAATCCGACCGCGCATGAAGTTTCCATTTTGCCGTATGGCGGCCAGCAGAGACGCAACGGCCGCTGCGAGCAGCACCCACTGCAGCACCGGCGCCCACCGCGTCGCCGGCGTCAGGGTGGTCTTGAGCCGCACGTGGCTGTCGAGGTAGGCGGGCTCAAAGAAGGCGGTACGGGCCAGCTCACGTCCGTCGGGGGCGATCACCGCGCTGATTCCGGTGGTTCCGGCGACGACGACGTAGCGGTCGTGCTCGACGGCGCGCACCTTGGCAAACGCCAACTGTTGCTCGCTCATCGTCTCGTCGAAGGTGGCGTTGTTGGTCGGTACCGCCAGCAGCTGGGCGCCGGCGAGCACCGACTGGCGCGGCGCGCGATCGAAGATGACTTCCCAACAGGTGGTCACCCCGACCGGGACGCCGGCGACGTGCACCACCCCGTTGCCGTGGCCGGGAACGAAATACCCTGCCCGATCGGCATAGCCGGACAGGTGGCGGAACAGGCCGCGCCACGGCAGGTATTCACCAAACGGCTGCACGATCCGCTTGTCGTGGCTCTCCCCCGGCCCGGTGCGCGGATCCCACACCAGCACCGAATTCGACGCCACCGGATTGTCCCGGCTCCAGCCGGGCGCGGCACGCACCGTGCCCACCAGGATCGGGGCGTCGACCGCCTGGGCGGCGACGGTGATCTGCTGCGCGGCATCGATGTTCGTCAACGGGTCGATGTCCGAGGCGTTCTCCGGCCAGATCACGAACAGTGGCTGCGGGGCGTGCCCGGTCGCGACATCCTCTGCCAGCCGCAGGGTTTCGCGGACGTGATAGTCCAGCACCTCCCGGCGCTGGGCGTTGAAGTCGAGCCCGAGTCGTGGCACGTTGCCCTGCACCGCCGCCACCGTGATCGAGGGTTCGTCGCCGGCTCCCACGCCGGAACGGCGCACCCCCGGCCACACCACGACGGTGGTCAGCAGCACCAGGCAGATACACAGTCCGGGCACCAGCACCGCCGGCGGGCGGTCGGTGGAGCCGGGTGCCGGCGGGTTCCGCAGCCACCGCACGATCTCGATGGCCAAAGCGGTGCCGGCGCAACCGATCAGCACCACTCCGGTCGATAACAGTGGCACGCCGCCGAGCGTGACCAGGGGCAGCAATGGTCCCGCGGTCTGGCCGTATCCCACGGCCCCCCAAGGGAACCCCCCGAACGGGACTACTGACTTCGCCCATTCCTGGGCGGCCCACAGCAGCGCGAACCAGATCGGCCAGCCGGCCAGGGACCGCACTGCCACCGCCGCCGACCCGAATAGGGCGGGAAACAGTGCGCACATCAACGCCAGGATCAACCAGGGCGCGGCGCCGACCAGCCCGCCCACCCACGGCAGCAGCGGCAGATAGAACGCCAGGCCACACAGCAGGCCATACCCGAAACCCCCGGCAAGGGTGGTCTCTCGGCGAATGAGCACCCAGCTCAGCAGCGCGAGCGCCAAAATCGCGGCCCACCACCAGTTCAGCGGGGGGAAACTGGCACGCAACAACATGCCCGCAGTCACCGATACGGCCAGCTGCGCCCAGCGATCGGCCGCGGCGATGCCCAGCCGTTCGAGCCGGTTCGGCCCGGCCGGCTCGGCGTGGGTGAGAACCTCGCCGTCAGATTCGGTGGAAACGTCAGCGGCCGGGTCGACGGGGTCCGCCGGGGTTTCCGCTGCCGGTTCCTCGGTGGGCTCAACCATGCAGGACCACACCACGGTGCACCGTGCGACGGCATCGGGGACTGGCGCCGGGCTCGAGCACCGGCAGCGCGGGCACCCGTGCGCGTGGATCGGTCGACCATCGCTGAACGGAGTCGCGAGGTGCCTCAACGGCAAGGGCGCTGGTCTCCCAGACCGCATAGGAGGCGGGCGCACCGGCCGCCAAGGTCCCGGTGAGGCCGTCGTTGATACCGGCGGCCCGCCAGCCACCGCGCGTCGACGCGGCGAACGCCGCCCGCACCGATACCGCACTGCCCGGCGTGCGGTGGTTCGCTGCGGCGCGCACGGCAGCCCACGGGTCCAGTGCGGTCACCGGGCTGTCAGAACCGAACGCGAGGGGCACGCCTTGGGATGCTAACAGCGCGAAAGGGTTCAACCCGGCGGCTCGCTCGGCACCCAGGCGCTGGGCGTACATGCCGTCCTCGCCGCCCCACTGTGCATCGAACACCGGCTGCATGCTGGCGATCACGCCCCAGGAGCCCAGCTTGGCGGCCTGCTCGGCGCTGACCATCTCCAGGTGCTCCAGCCGATGTCCGCAACGGGCCACCGCGGGCACCCCGAATTTCCCGACCACCCGTTCCAGCGCCGCAACCACCGTGGTGACCGCGGCGTCGCCGATCGCGTGGAATCCGGCCGTCACCTCCGCCTCGGTGCAGGCCCACAGGTGGGCGGTGACGGCGTCGAGGTCCAGATGGCACACGCCGGTGCTGCCGGGAGCGTCGGCGTAGTCCGCGTGGAGCCAAGCGGTGTGCGAGCCCAGCGCGCCATCGACGAACAGGTCGCCGGCGAGTCCGCGTGCACCGGTCTCGGCGACCAGCTCGCGTGCCCGGGCGGCGCTGGTGACGGCCTCGCCCCAGTAGCCGATGACCTCGACGCCGTGGCCGCCTTCGCCCAGGGCCCGCAGTTCGCGCCAGTCGTCGAGACCGCCGATGTCCGGGCCGGCACATTCATGTACCGCGACGATCCCGGCCGCGGCGGCGGCATCCAGTCCGGCCACCCGGGCTTCGGCGCGCTGTGCGGCGGTGAGCAGGGTGCCGGCCACGGAACGGACCCGATGGTGGGCATCGCCGGACAGCGGGACGGCGGCGTCGATCTCGGCCGGCAGTTCCGGCACCAGGTTGCGCAACGCCGTCGAGGCCAACGCGGAGTGGACGTCGGCGCGAGACAGGTATGCGGGTCGATCCCCCACCACGGCGTCGATCGCCGCGGTGTCGGGGGCACGACCGTCGGGCCAGCCGGATTCGTCCCAGCCATGTCCGCGGATCGGTTCACCCGGATGGGCTGCGGCGTAGTCGGCGATCAGTTGCAGGCAGTGCTGCGCCGAGGTCGCCGCCCGAAGGTCCAGCCCGATGCGGCACAGTCCGGTCTCGGTGAGGTGGACGTGACTGTCCACGAAAGCCGGCGTCACCAGCGCGCCGTCGAGTTCGATCACCTCGGCCTGCGGGAACTGATCGCGGCCGACGTCGTCGCTGCCCAACCAGGCCACCACCCCGTCCCGGACCGCCATCGCGGTGGCGTCGGGATGACTCGGGCTGTGGATTCGCCCGCCGAGCAGCAAGGTGGCAGGCCTGCCGGTCACAACGGTCACGACGTAGAACGTACGGGTTGGCGCAGGCTGCCGGTCAGGCGACCGGAAGGCCGCGCGGCCCGGTGTCGGTGACGTCGACGAATTCGGCGTCGATGTAGTCGGTTCGGCTTCCGGGTGGCCGCCGCGTGGTGTACCACTGCCGACCGACCGTGGCCGCAGCCACCAGCGGGGTATGCCTGCCCAGCGTGGTGGCCGCCACCGCCGCCAGCAGCGGACGGGCGACGGCCCGGGTCGGGGGCGCCAACAGCAGCAGACCCACCAACGAGGTCACCGGTCCCGGAACGAGGACCAGCACGCTGCCGGCCGTGACCAGCCCGCTGTCGGCGAGAACACCCGGGCCGGCGGGCGTGCGCAGGCGGCGGATCTGCCGCCTGATCTGCCCGCCTGCCAGCACTACCCCGGCCAGGAAGAGCCCCAGCAGCAGCAACGCCGTCCAGCCGAACCCGATCGCCCAGATCAACGCGGCAACCGCCGCCAGCTCCACCAGGGCGTAGAGACCGAAGATCCGCAGCACACCGCTCACCATGCCATCCCAACGTTCGGGCCGGTGATGTGGTTCCAGCCCATCGCGACGACGTGCCGGGACGGCAATACTGATGCGATGACGAGGATCCAACTCGAGGCGCCCGCCGGCCCCATCGATGCGCTGCTGGACGCTCCGGCGGGGCCCGGGCCGTGGCCCGGTGTGGTGGTGATCCACGACGCGATCGGCTACGGCAGGGACATGCAGGCCATCTCCGAACGTATCGCGGGCGCGGGTTACCTCGCGCTGTCGCCGAATCTGTACTCCCGGGGCGGCCGGGCGCGCTGCATCACCCGGGTGCTCCGGGAACTGCTCACCCAGCGCGGCCGCGCCCTCGACGACATCTTGGCGGCCCGCGATCACCTGCTGGGCATGCCCGAGTGCTCGGGTGCGGTCGCCATCGCCGGCTTCTGCATGGGCGGCCAGTTCGCATTGATCTTGGCGCCCAAGGGTTTCGGGGCCTCCGCCCCGTTCTACGGGGTGCCGTTGCCGCGCCACCTCGAACAGACCCTCGATGGGGCATGTCCTATCGTGGCCAGCTTCGGAGGCCGCGACCCGATGGGCCGCGGCGCCGCCGATCGGTTACGTCGGGTGGTCGAAGGCAAAGGCATCGCCCACGACATCAAGGTGTATTCCGGCGCAGGCCACAGCTTCGCCAACGAGCTGCCGGCCCAGCCGCTGATCCGCATCGCCGGTTTCGGCTACAACGAGGCCGCCGCCACCGACGCCTGGGACCGCGTGTTCGGCTTCTTCGGCCAACATCTGCACCCCACAGGGTGACCGTTTCGCCTTGACCGCTTAGGCCGGACCGCCGGCCGCCGCCAGCACCCGCGGAAACAGCACGTTGTTCTCTTTATGCACGTGCAGGTGGATGTCGGACTCCAAGTCCGCCAGACCAGCCAGCATCGCGGTGTAGCTGGCGCAGGCATCCGCCGGGACGCGGTAGCCGTTGGTGAGCTCACGCAGTTCGGCCAGCAGGTGACCGGCATTGTCATGCTCCTGCTGGTTCTCGGCCAGTTCGGTGCGCACCTCGTCGGGCAGCGGCGTACCCGATCCCCCGGCATGCAGGCTGATCTGCGGAAACAACCGCGTCTCTTCGGTGCGCAGGTGCGGCTCCATGCCGCCGCGGAGCCGATGGAAGACCTCGCTGACCCGCAGCAGCTCGCCGTGGTTGGGACCGTGCACCCGCGCCACCTTGTCCACCAGCTCCGCCAACCGCGGGAACTCCTCCCACAGGAACCGGTGGTGGGTGCTGACGATGTGGGCGATCAGCGAGGGGTCGTCGTAGTCCGCCCAGTCGGCCGGCTGCCCCGGAGATGCGCCGTTGAGTGCGGCCAGCAGTTCCTCGGCGTCGACGCCGTCGGCGGCGCACGCCGCGCCCAGGGTGCGCTGACCATGGCAGCAGAAATCGATCCCGAACCGGCTCAGGATGCGGGTCGACGACGGGTCGGCGGTGACGATGTCACCGAGAATCTGATCGGAAGTGACGGTTGCCATGGTGGCTCCTAGAGATCGGGGTTGCGATCCAACCATGCACATTTAAATGAACAAAGTCCATTATATGTGATGTAGTCGATCACTCCCGATCTGCCGGGGTCAATGCGAGCCCGACGTTGGTGCGCATGCCGCCCCGCAGCTTGCTGAAAAAGTTGAACACCGGGCCGATCAGCTTGTAACGCTTGCCGATTGCTGCATAGACGGCGCCGTTGTCGGCTTTGTCCAAGATTGTGGCGACCGCCTCGATGGCTTCGCTCTTGGGTCGTCCCCGCACATCGCACACCGCCAAGGTCACTCGCGGGGTGTTGCGGACGCGCTTGACCTTCCAGGACGACTCCTGGGTGATCACCAGCAGTCGGTCGCCGTCGGGCGCGGCCCACACCGGGGTCGGCTTGGGCCGGCCGTCTTTGGTGAACGTGGTCAGCAGCAAATAGTCAGACTTGGCGATCTGGGCGAAAGTCGGGGTCATGGCCGCGAACTTACCCGCCCAGAGCCCCGGGTCCCTTTTCCTGGCTAGGTACGGGTCCGGCTCCGCGGCGACAGCGGCGCACGCCCAACAGTTACAGCGGCGGGCGGTTGGCGATGGGATGCAAGTCGGCGAGCTTGGGCAGCTCGGACTTCGGCTGCTCCGCATCGACGAAGTCAGCGACGGCATCAAGGGTGATCAGCCCGTAGCGCACCAGCAGATCAACCGCGTTCAATCCGAAGTGAGTGGCAACTCGGATCAGATTGTCGGCGGTGATCAAGCGCCCTTCGTGTGCGGCCTTGTAGTAGGCGGACTTCCGATATCCGAAGGCCTCGTATACCTCGGTTGCCGGAAGCGGCCTACCGACCAGGTAAGGCAGCACGACCGACGGGTCCTTTTTACGATCGTCCATGGATGTACACTCTAGTCCTGTCAGGCGGGAAGAGATCAGAAACCTATGCCAAAACTCTTCGCGTATTCCCACAACCCGGTATGTCGGGTTCCGAGACATTCTACGGAGCCCCCGGTTGCGGGCCTGCGCGGACCCCCCGTTTGTTAACGCGGCATCCGGCGCCACACAGATTGCGGCAGCGTTCTGAGCACGGCGAACAGTGGGCGCAGGGCCCACGGCACCCATACGGCGCGACGGCCCTTGCGCAGGGCCCGGGCCGCCGCCAGAGCCACCTGCTGCGGGGTGCTCGCCAGTGGAGCGGGATCCATGCCGGTGGTCATCCGGCCGACGACGAAACCCGGTCGCACCAGCAGCAGGCGCACGCCCGTGCCATGTAGTGCGTCGGCGAGCCCGCTGGCGAAGCCGTCGAGTCCGGCCTTCGCCGAGCCGTAGACGTAGTTGGCCCGCCGGACCCGTACCCCCGCCACCGAGGAGAACACCACCATGCGGCCCCGGCCGGCGGTGCGCATGGCCGCCGCCAGGTGGGTGAGCAAACTGATCTGGGCGACGTAGTCGGTGTGCACGACGGCCACCGCGTGCGCCGCATCGCACTCCGCGCGGGCCTGATCGCCCAGCACGCCGAACGCCAACACGGCGGTGCCGATCGGACCGTGCTCGGCGATCAGTTCTGCCACCAGAGGGCCGTGGGCGCTCACGTCGTCGGCATCGAACTCTTTGGTGTGTACCGCGGTCGCGCCGGCCGAGCGCACCGCGGCGACTTCGGCCTCAAGCCGCTCGGCGGAGCGCGCCGCCAGCACCACCGTCGCGCCGGGCGCCAGCTGCTGCGCCAACTCGAGGCCGATCTCACTGCGTCCGCCGAAAATCACCACCGGCCCGTCAACCGTGTCGCTCACGGCAGAGATTATCGCCTGCGCTAGCGTGGGCGGTGATGGCGAACGCAACGACTCGACTCACCAGTGACGCGTTGGCGTTTCTCACCGAACGCCACCTGGCGATGCTGACCACGTTGCGTGCCGACAGCTCGCCGCACGTGGTCGCGGTGGGGTTCACCTTCGACCCGAAAACCCACATCGCCCGGGTGATCACCACCGGCGGATCGCAGAAGGCGGTCAACGCCGAACGCGCCGGGGTCGCCGTGCTGAGCCAGGTCGACGGCGCGCGCTGGCTGTCCCTGGAAGGCAGCGCCACGGTCAACGACGCCCCCGCGGCGGTTCGTGACGCCGAGCTACGCTACGCCCAGCGCTACCGGACCCCGCGGGTCAATCCCCAGCGAGTGGTGATCGAAGTGCAGGTGGAGCGAGTGTTGGGTTCTGCCGACCTGCTCGACCGCGGCAACCGCTAGCCGGTCGCCTGGTTCACCGGGACCACCACCAGGTCGTGCGGCCGACTGTTCAGTGATTCCACGCCGTCGGCGGTGACGATCACGATGTCTTCGATGCGGGCGCCCCACTTGCCGGGAAAGTAGATGCCGGGTTCGACCGAAAACGCCATCCCCGGCCGGAGCGTCTCATCATTGCCCGCAACGATGTAGGGCTCTTCGTGCACCGAGAGGCCGATGCCGTGGCCGGTGCGGTGCACAAAGTATTCGGCCAGACCGGCCTTCGCCAGCACGTCGCGGGCCGCCGCGTCGACCTGTTGCGCCGTCATGCCCGGGCGAACGCTGGCGACCGCGGCACGCTGCGCCTCCTGCAACACCGAATAATGTTGCGCTACCTCGGGATTCGGCTCGCCCAGGCTGTAGGTCCTGGTCGAGTCGGAATGGTACCCGGGCTCGACCGGCCCCCCGATGTCGACGACCACGATGTCACCGGCCTGCAGCACCCGCTCGGAGCACTCATGGTGCGGGTCCGCGCCGTGCGGGCCCGAACCCACGATGATGAAGGCCACCTCCGAATGACCTTCGGCCACGATCGCCGCGGCAATGTCGGCGGCCACGTCGGCTTCGGTGCGGCCGGCCACCAAGAACTCCGGCACCCGCGCATGTACCCGGTCGATCGCCGCGCCGGCCTTGCGCAGGGCATCGATCTCGCTGGGGTCTTTGATCATTCGCAGATCACGAAGGACGCCCGTCGCCAAAACGGGCGTTGACCCGAGCACGTCGACCAATGGCAACAGGTGCAGCGCCGGCATCGAGTCGGTGACAGCAACAGCCGACGACGATGCTGCGCCCAGCGCCTCGCCCACCATGCGATAGGGGTCTTCGCCGTCGACCCAGTCCCGCACCGCCACCCCTAGGTCTGCCATCGCGGATTCGCGCAGCGCGGCCAGCTCCAGCCGCGGCACCACCATGGTCGGAGAACCGGAGGCCGGCAGCACCAGCGCGGTGAGCCGCTCGAAGGTCTGCGCCCGCGACCCGGTCAGGTAGCGCAGGTCGTAGCCGGGCGTGATCACCAGGCCGGCCAGGCCGGCTTTCGCGGCCGCGGCGGCCGCGGCAGCCAATCGGTGGGCGTAGACACTGCTTTCGAAGCGGGAAGTCACGCACATCAGGCTATCGGGCGCACCTAAATGACGGTCCAGCTCGCCTCTCCTCCGTCGAGCCTTGCCAACCGCCGGCCAATAGGCTGGCACCCATGACTGCTCCGGTGTTGCTGCTCGACGGTGCCAGCATGTGGTTCCGTTCCTACTTCGGGGTGCCGTCCTCGATCACCGCACCCGACGGCCGGCCGGTGAACGCGGTGCGCGGCTTCTTCGACTCGGTTGCCACCCTGATCACCCGCCAGCGCCCCAGCCGGCTGGTGGTCTGTCTGGATCTGGACTGGCGACCGCAGTGGCGGGTGGACCTCATCCCGTCTTATAAGGCGCACCGGGTGGCCGAAGAGGTGCCCGATGATTCAGACATCGAAGAGGTGCCCGACGAGCTGAGCCCGCAGGTGGAGATGATCGCCGAGCTGCTCGACGCGTTCGGCATCACCACGGGTGGCGCACCCGACTTCGAGGCCGATGACGTGCTGGGCACCTTGGCGGCCGCCGAACAACGCGACCCGGTGATCGTCGTCAGCGGTGACCGCGACCTGCTGCAGGTGGTCGCCGACCAGCCGGTCGCGGTGTCGGTGCTCTATCTGGGCCAAGGACTGGCCAAGGCGACGTTGTTCGGCCCGGACGAGGTGGCCGAACGCTACCGCCTGCCGCCGGAGCGGGCCGGGGCTGCCTACGCCGAAATGGCCCTGCTGCGTGGTGACCCCTCCGATGGGTTGCCCGGGGTGGCCGGCATCGGTGAGAAGACGGCGGCCGGCCTACTGACCCAGTACGGCTCGCTCGAAGCAGTGCTGGCCGCCGCCGCTGACCCGGGATCGCCTATGGCCAAGGGGGTTCGGGCCAAACTGCAGGCGGGACAGCCCTACATCGAGGCCGCCGGTCCGGTGGTACGCGTGGCCACCGACGCTCCGGTCACGCTGTCGACACCGTCGGACACCCTGCCGCGGGTGGCAGCCGACCCGGCGCGGGTCGCCGAATTGGCGGAGCGCCTGGGAGTCGGTTCCTCGATCGCCCGGCTCCAGCGAGCGCTGGACACGCTGCCGGACTAAGCCAGCCGGTTAATGCGGCCTATTTGGGCCGGCCGACCTCATAGGTGCCCGAGTTGTCCTGGAAGGTGACGGTGACCTGACGCTTGGTCCCGTCGATGCTGACCTCGCAGTTGAAGGTGTCGCCCTGCTTGACCACCGGGCTCTGCCCGTTGTTGCAGCGGACGTCCTTGACGTTCTTGGCGCCGTAGCCGTTGGTCTGGTCGGCCAGGATCTGCTGCACGCCTTCCTGGGCCTTGTCGATGTCGAGCTTGGTGGTCACGAAGAAACCCGGCTTCCAGAAGCCGAGCACCAGCAGCACCAGGACGGCGACGCCCACGCACCCGGCGAGCACCGAGCTGACCATCCCGGACGGGCGCTTGGTCGCGGTGCCCGGCGCCGGGTATTGCCCCGGCTGCTGCGGGTACTGACCGTACTGGCCTGGCTGGCCGTACGGCGACGGCTGACCGTACTGGCCCGGCTGGCCGTAGGGCGACGGCTGACCGTATTGGCCCGGCTGGCCGTACGGCGACGGCTGACCGTACTGCTCGGGCTGCGGGTAGCCGGGATATTGCTGCGGCGCCGACGGGTACGCGCCCTGCTGCGGGTATTGGGGGTACTGCTGCGGCGTGTAGGCCGGGGGCTGCCATTGCTGCTCAGCTCCGGTCGCGGGACCCTGTCCGGTGCCCTGGTCCTCGGGCTGACCGGGCTGCTGAGGCTGCCACGGCTGCGTCGGGTCGTATCCCTGCGGTCCGCTCATCGTTGTTCCTCAAGTCCTCTCACGTAGCGGGTGCTGATCACCGCCGGCTCTCCACCGTAGCGCCCGGACCAGCCTACCCGGCGTCAACGGCAACGACCCCGCGCAAAACCGTGTCGATCGCCTGTTTTGCGGTGGCCCGCAACTCCGGACTGGGGGCCGCATTTCGCAGCTGATCCAGCAGGTCGAGCACTTGCCGGCACCAGCGCACGAAATCACCCGCTGACAGCGGCGTTCCCGCGCCGGCCGCATCCGACGCGGCCAGTGCCGAGGCCAGATCGCCGCTGCGGGCCCACCGGTAGACCGCGGCGACGAACCCGTCGTCGGGTTCGCGGGTCGGGTTGATGCCGTGCCGGCGCTCGTCGGCCCGCAGTGCCGCCGAGAGTTTGCGGGTCTGGTGCAGGGCGCGGCGCACCGCTTCGGTTGGCGCCTGCAGGGTTGAGAGTCCGCCAGCGCTGCTGGAGTCCTGGCCGCCGCGGGTCTCGTAGAGCACCGCGGAGACCACCGCCGCCAGTTCAGCGGGCTTGAGACCCTGCCATGTCCCGGTGCGAAGGCACTCGGCAACCAAAAGGTCGCTCTCGCTGTAGATCCGGGCCAGCATCCGGCCATCGTCGGTGACGCGGGGACCGCCATCCCCCGCGTCGACCGCGTCAGCGCGCGTCTGGTCGTCGTCGCTGCGCTCGGTGTCGGCGCCGGCGCGAATGAAGCCGCGTTCGGACAGCAGCCCGACGATGCGGTCGAAGGTGCGCGCCAGCGAATTGGTGGCCGCCTCGACCTTCCTGCGCAACTGCGCGTTGTCGGCCTCCACCCGCAGGTAGCGCTCGGCGATACGCACCTTGGCTTCACGATCCGGCGCATCGTGAACGGGATGGTCGCGCATGCGCTGGCGCAGGGCCGCAAGTTCTGGATCCACGGGTGACTCGTCTGCGTCGCCGCGGCGCTTGCGCGAGCTGGGCACATCGAGGCCGGCGGCCGCCGATCGCAGTGCCGAGGCCAGGTCGCGGCGGACACGCGGCTGGCGGTGCTCCACCCGCTTGGGCAGGCTCATCGTGCCGATCGGCGGGACGGCACCCGAATAGTCGGCCGAGGAGATGCGGCCGGCCCAGCGATGCTCGGTGAGCACCAGCGGGCGCGGCTCGTCTGACTCCCGATCGGCCTGCAGCACCACCGCCAGCCCGCCGCGGCGGCCGTTGCTGAGATTGATGATGTCGCCGCGGCGCAACGACGCCAGGGCGTCACTGGCGGCCCGACGGCGCTGCAACCGGGAAGCGCGGGCGTGAGCGCGTTCGCGTTCGGAGATCTTCGCCCGCAGCCTGGCGTAGTCGAGTACGGCTGAGTCGCGCCCGCCGAACTCGGCGGCGATCTCGTCCAGGGTGCGCTCGCCGCGATCGGCGCTGCGCACCAGGCCGACGACAGACCGGTCGGCCTGGAACTGGGCGAAGGACTGCTCCAGCAGCTGATGGGCCTGCTCGGGGCCCATGTGCTGGACCAGATTGATCGTCATGTTGTACGACGGCGCGAAGGAGCTGCGCAGTGGAAAGGTACGGGTGGACGCCAGCCCGGCCACCTGGTCGGGGTCGGCGGTGCTCTCCGCCGGGTGCCACAGCACCACCGCGTGGCCTTCGACGTCGATGCCGCGCCGGCCGGCCCGGCCGGTCAGCTGGGTGTACTCCCCCGGCGTCAGCGCGGCGTGCTGCTCACCGTTGAACTTCACCAGCCGCTCGAGCACCACCGTGCGGGCCGGCATGTTGATGCCCAGCGCCAAGGTTTCGGTGGCGAACACGGCTTTGACCAACCCCGCGGCGAACAGCTCTTCGACGGTGTGGCGAAACACCGGCAGCAGTCCGGCGTGGTGACCGGCCAGACCACGCAGCAGCCCCTCCCGCCATTCGTAGTAACCCAGCACGTCCAGGTCGTCGTCGGCCAGATCGCCGCAGCGGTGGTCGATCACCTCGGCAATACGGGCCCGCTCGGATTCGGTGGTCAGCCGCAACGGCGAGCGCAGGCACTGCTTGACCGCGGCGTCGCAGCCGGCCCGGGAGAACACGAAGGTGATCACCGGTAAAAGGCCCGCGGCGTTGAGGACCGCGATCACGTCCGGGCGCATCGGCGGCCGGTAGGTCGGCCGGTCTGGGCGGCCCGCGCCCCCGTGCCGTGTTCGACGCGAGCTTCCCCAGTCGGTGAGCCGGTCGGCTTCGCGGCGATGGGCGATGTGGCGCAGCAGCTCGGGGTCCACTCGCGGTTGGCCACCCGCGGCGCGGGCGTCGGAATGGGACTCGAACAGATCGAAAAGCCGCTTGCCGACCATCATGTGCTGCCACAACGGCACCGGGCGATGTTCGTCGACCACCACGGAGGTGTCGCCGCGCACCGTCTGGATCCAGCCGCCGAATTCCTCGGCGTTGCTGACCGTCGCCGAGAGGCTGACCAGCCGTACCTCCTCGGGCAGGTGCAGGATGACCTCTTCCCACACCGCGCCGCGCATCCGGTCCGCCAGGAAGTGCACCTCGTCCATGACAACGTGGGAAAGGCCTTGCAGCGCCGGTGAATTCGCGTAAAGCATATTTCGCAGCACCTCGGTGGTCATCACCACCACCGGCGCATTCGAGTTGATCGACAAATCGCCGGTCAGCAGTCCCACGCGGTCTTTGCCGTACCGGGCCACCAGATCGGTGTGCTTCTGGTTGCTCAGCGCCTTGATCGGCGTGGTGTAGAAGCATTTTCCGCCGCCGGCCAGCGCCAGGTGGACCGCGAACTCGCCGACGACGGTCTTGCCGGCTCCCGTGGGTGCGCACACCAGCACTCCCCGACCGTCCTGCAGGGCCTCGCAGGCCCGACGCTGAAAACCGTCCAGCCCGAAGGGCAGTTCCGCGGTGAACCGATGCAGCTCGGTCTGTCCGGGCGTTTCCGGTGGACTAGTCATGTGGCGTGGTGACCGGTGTGGGCGTTTCGATGGGCGAGGCTTGCTCGTCGTCAAGCACGGTGGTTGCTTCCCGCTTGGGCCTTGCGCCGGTCATGGAGCCGGGCGATCTGGATGGCGAACTCCTGTAACAGAGTCAGCGTGCAACCGAGCACGATCATCGAGAACGGGTCCGAACCCGGGGTGAAGAACGCGGCGAACACGAACATCGCGAAGATCAGCCCGCGCCGCCACTCCTTGAGCCGGGCGTAGCTGAGGACGCCGACCATGTTGAGCATCACGATCAGCAGCGGGAACTCGAAGCTGATTCCGAACACCACCAGCAGGTTCAGTAAGAACCCGAAATAGCGGTCGCCGGACAGCGCGGTCACCTGCACGTCGCTGCCGACGGTCAGCAGAAAGCCGAGCGCCTTGGCCAGCACCAGGTAGGCCAGGATGGCGCCGGTGACGAACAGCACGGCCGCCGAGACGACGAACACCACCGCGAAGCGCCGCTCTTTGCGGTAAAGGCCCGGGGTGATGAACGCCCACAACTGGTAGAACCACACCGGGCAGGCCAGCACCACCCCGGCAGCCAACCCCACTTTGAGGCGCAGCATGAACTGGTCGAACGGCGCCGTGGCCAGCAGCCGACACTTCCCGTCGGGCGCGATCGCCGCACGCGCGGACTCCGGCAGCTCGCAGTAGGGATGACGCAGCCACTCGCCGAGGCTTTCCAGCCCGAAGATCGGTTGGGTGTACCAGACGAAGCCGATGATCGTGGTGAGCACGATCGCGGCCATCGAGATCAGCAGCCGGGTACGTAGCTCCCGCAGGTGGTCGACGAGCGACATCGTCCCGTCGGGATTGGTGCGGCTACGCCGCTGACGGGGGTCGAGCCGCCGCAGAACTCCGAACGTGCGCACAGTCGATTGGGGCGCGGTCGCCGCGACGGCGGAACCGGGTTACGCCGACTGGCCACCGGCCGCCGGCGGATCGACCCGCTCGGACGCGACGGTGGTCGAGGTGGCAGTCGAATCGGGCTTGCTCTCGTTCTGCAGCTCGCGGACCTCGGACTTGAAGATGCGCAGCGACTTACCCAACGAGCGTGCCGCATCGGGCAATCGCTTGGCGCCGAAGAGAATGATCACGGCGACGGCGAGGATCGCCAGGTGCGACGGTCCTAAAGCGTTCACTTTGGTTACCTCCAGACGTCGCCACGATGCTACCGCAGCTCATTGGCCCGGCGGTTCAGCGA